>CP061209.1 GCA_026016205.1 Methanosarcinales archaeon
CCATCAGGCGCGCACGAAACCGTCAGTTGCAGGGGATGTCATATCCGGCACGGATATGCCCCAGAATGTATATCCTGCCATAAGGCGCACTCTCCTGCGCAGGTGGCCACTTCTTACTGTATATCCTGCCATGGTAATCCCCATAATGTGACTAAAGCAGCCTATATCTCGCCTGATGTATCGAAGAAGTCTTGTGGCGTCTGTCATAACGCGGAATTCTCCACCTTAGTGAGGTATAACAGCGCGCACAACACGTTTGTTGGCAGTCATACCGATGCTTTGCGTACCTATACCTATGATTTTACAAAGAGCTGTGCAGGCTGTCACCCGGCACATGCACAAGCAAAGAGTTGCACCGCTCCGGGATGCCACTTCAATCACTATCACCCCATGCAAGACGGATGCTCATGGTGCCATAATGAGAAATATAGCAGGTGCACGGACTGTCACATAGATGCACATAACCCACGAGCTACAAAGTGAAATGGTCTTGCTTATCCTCTTTTAAAGGCGTGCACTTCTTGGATTTTAAAAGAAAAGGTTTAAGAATGAAGAGTCTTTAATATTCTCTCCACAGACATCATTATGTGTCTTGATTCATGGGGTAGGTAAATGGTTTCAAAGAAGGTAGGGGTAGCAATTCTACTTGGCATAATTGTAGTTGTTTTAATCACCTTTTTTACGCTAAACGTGGCATCAAGCGGGTGGGGAGCACTGGAGCACTCGAACTGCGCCAAATGCCACTTAACCATCCCCAATTCTCATAAGACCGTAGGTGAAGATTGCCTCAAGTGTCACAGTCCACTTGCCCATCAGGAAACACCCGAGGACTGTGCCAGCTGTCACGGCGTTGGTGCTAGCATGAAAACTCTTCATAAAAAGGGCATGCCAGATTGCACAAACTGCCACGAGGTAGAGGTACCATTCACAGACGAGCAGTGTGCTAACTGTCATCCAGCACCATACAACGCTATCAAGGCAAGCGAAGGCGAACATAATATCTTAGGCTGTACATGGTGCCATGTAGGGTCACATCCCTACATTCCACCCTGCCAGGAGTGCCATGGCGACTATCATGGCTCTGAACTTACTGACTGTTCGATGTGCCATGTAGATGCCCATGCCATAGAGGCCATCAACCTGGAAGCCATAACATCTGAGGCTTGTGGAAAGTGTCATGCTGATGTACAATCTGCATTAACCACCAACCCATCCAAGCACACCAATGTAGAATGCTCGGCATGCCATCCAGAACATGAACTGGCAGCAACCCTGGGTTGCGAGATTTGCCATGCATCTATTCCAGGACACTATCCAGGCATGACTACACGCGAATGTGAGAAATGCCATTCAACAGGACACACACCATCCCCGGTTACATACGCAGCTGATGTGCCAAGTGAATACTGCAGTTCATGCCATGTTGACCCGGCAACAGCAATGAGTCAGAGCGGCACCAAGCACGCAAGCCTGGCATGTGCATACTGCCATCCGCAGCATGCCATGATACCAACATGCGAATCATGCCATGGAACGCCGCACTCAGCGTCGATACATCAGGCATTCCCAGATTGTGTATCCTGCCATGGAACTGCCCACAGTACAAGGATCTAAGTGTTTTTAGGGGGTCCTAGGGCACCGGATTGGGAATTTCTCTATTTTGAAAATTAAAATTCCCTGCCTCCATACCCATTTTTTTCTAACACTATTTTCATCTCTTCGCCCTCATACGACCTACCAAAAGAGTTACCACGAAATTATGGACCATGGATCAATTTGGGGTTTGCATTAATCCCACCTCCCCTCTGGTTTTCTCATTCGCGTACAACAACTATTTCCTCGCAATCTTTAGTGAAGATTTGTTTTTGGGGGTGGGACAATGATGCGATACACAAATTCACCATTCGGGTTAAAGCAAAATTTCTATCTTGGCTCACACTAATCAAACCGCTCGAAAAGGGATATGGGGGGGTTTACACCTATAGGAAACCCTCCTCATGTGAGAAAGAGGGGGGAGGAAAAAGGGATCTCAAACTTTTGGAAAGTAATTACTAAATCAAAATATTAAAAACAAAAAAGATAAAAAGAGTGTAGGATTGATATCCTACCCTCTCTCCATTTTCTTCTTATCGCTTTCCTAACGCAACACTGACGCATCCGTATACCATTGCAATCAAGAACCCTAGAAGTATTATTTCCGCTAATGCGAAAGATACTACGTGTAAGGGCTCAAATACCTCGTGTATGTGTGGTACAAAGGAGACAAAGTCAAATGGGCCCGGCTCTGCAACTGCTAGTATCAAGTCTATCCACCATGTTAGGATGAACACACATAGTCCGACTGACGAAATTATCACTGCTGCTTCTGCTGGTGCTTTTAGGCATTTAACATCGGTCATTCTTATCTCCCTCCAATTACTCGGCCCAAAGAGGATGCTCTTCCTTTGCCTCTTCTTTTGACATTTTGCCTGTAAACATCGTCCATCGCATGCCTACCTTTGAACTCAAATGTGAGTTGCTGAAGTGCAGGAAGTATGCCAAGATAACACATATGGCATCATAGCGGTGGAAGAGTCTAATTCCTGTCAGGTATTGTACTGGCCAGATTGTCATTGTCCAGAGTGGAAACATCAGGAAATATCCTGATATGACCAGAAGTGGCGTGAATAAAATTGAGCCCCAGTAGTCGAGTTTCTCTTTCCAGCTGTATTGCCCATAACTTGGCATTTTATCTGTCTTTCCAAGTGCAAATTTGACTTCTTGAATTACATCTTTGACATCCTGAAGACCTGGTAATGCAGGCCTAGTGTATTTTCCGTCAATGACTGCTATCTTGAGTATGTGGCGTACACAGTGGTAGAGGCATACAAAGACCAAAATAATGGCGAACACTCTATGAAGTACCATGGTAACGCCATAACCACCCATCATGTATGCAAATATTTCTAACTCATGGAATGCGATTGGAAGACCTGTAACCATCAGCACGATGCAGCTTACGCCTAATAGGATGTGTTCTATCCTACTACTCATGCTGAATCTTTGTACTTCTTTCTCTGCCATTCTATTCACCCCCGAGCTCCTTGCACTCGTTTTCGACAGGCCATGCCCAGTGCTATTAATGCTGTCATTGCTAGTATGCCCCCTAAGTCAATCAGTTTTGCAAGTAATACAAGCACAAAGTTCACTAGTTCTGCCCTTGCCATTACTTGTGCATCTGGTAGTCTATCTATTTGATTCTTGGGTATTGAATGCTGGATTGGATAGTATATTACTGCAACCGTCATCAGTATCGCAACTATTGCAGCGATAATGACGATTTGATTTTCTTGTTTCATCATAGTTAATACCCTCCTCCTTTACAAAAAGGATTGAGGGGGGTTAAACCCCTCCCTACGCTCCTGGTATTTCTCCTCTTTGCAATCTCATAGCGGCTCTTTGTCTGTATATGGCTGATATCTCTTCGGCATCTCCTGCAAGAAGCGCTTTGGTTGCACAGAAAGCTGCACATCTTGGATTCGGCTCTCTCGTAATCCTCTTACCGTGCTCGTCTTTCTGGTGGTATGGTTCTACGCAGTATGTGCATTTATCCATCTTGCCCTTACTGCTAAACACTCCTGTCTTCTCGAATTGTGGAGCGCCAAATGGGCACGCATATGCGCAGTAGCCGCATCCGATGCACTTGTCTTTGTCGACCAAGACGATGCCATCTTCTCGCTTCGATATGGCCTCCCTCGGGCATGCCTTTATGCATGGAGCATCTCCACAGTGCATGCACGTCATTGGTACGTTCATCTCTCCGGGTTTACCCTCGTTAACGGTTACCACTCTGATTCGCCTCATGCCGTATGGGACGTGGTTCGTCTGCTTGCATGCGACTTCGCATCCGCCGCATTTTATGCACCTATCTACATCCGGTAGGAACTTGTATGTTGTCATCTTTCATTCCCTCCTTATGCCTTATAGACCTTGCAGAGACATGCCTTTGTCTCCTGCATCTGTGTTGTTCTGTCGTATCCATCCACGCAGATGATGTTGCATGAGTCTCCGAGTGCCATCTCAGCGGTGCCTTCAGGATATCTGTCCGCATAGGACTCTCCCTCGAAAATGCCTGCCCAGTGGTATGGCATGAAAGCCGTCTTTTCGTTTACGCGTTCGGTCACATATGCTCTTACTTTGCATCTGCCTCTCAACGTCTCGACCCATACCATGTCCCAGTGCTTGACTCCTATGTCTGCTGCTAACGCAGGGTTGATTTCCACGTACATCTCTGGCTGAAGCTCCACGAGATATGGACAGGACCGTGTCTCTGCTCCGCCGCCCATGTGCTCGACCTGTCTTCCTGTGGTCAGGATGATTGGATATCTATCAACCAGATTCCTCCTAGCCTGCTGGAATGTCTTGTATTCTGTCATGACCCTGTAGAACTTGGGTGCATCATCGTATGTCGGATACTTGTCTATGAGGTCTGGCCTTGGGCTCTCGATTGGCTCTCTGGGTATTGGAACAGGGTCTGGCAGGTTCCATGCCCAGATTCTTGCCTTGGCCCTGCCGGTCGGCGGGTTTCCTGCGGCGAGATACTCGTCTATTGCGGCTCCGGTCATATCGTATGCGTATCCAGATTGCGCTACTGGATTGTCTGCTCGCAGTAAGCTGTCTCCAACGTGCTTGTTATATTTGTTCTCAGGCACTGCTGTGCCCCACTTAGCTCTGAAGTCATGTCCTCCGTCACTCACAGGCTTGCTCGAATCATAGAGTATCGGCGTTCCGCAGTGCGTATCCGTCCAGCACGGCCATGGAAGTCCCCAGTACTCTCCCTTGCACGGGCCGCCTTCGGCACGTAGCGTATCCCTGTTTGTGAAGGTGGCTGAGTTCTCCATCTGCCTCTTGATCCTCTCGGGCGTCTGTCCAATCATGCCAATGACTCTCATTCCATTGTTCATCTCTCTCAAGACATCCTCTGGATACTGGCTGAAGTTCTTCGTGAACTCGGCACTGAAGCCCAGTTTGTTTGCCAGTTCTAACATGATTTCCATGTCAGGTCTGCTGTCATATTTCGGCTCCACCACCTTGAATCTCCACTGGAACTGTCTTCCAGTAGTTGTGCAAGTGCCCTCCTTCTCGAATACAGTAGATGCTGGAAGTGCGATTATGCCGTCAGGCCTGTCCGCAAGCGAAGTCGCTATCGTCGAATGCGGGTCGACACTGACAATCAAATCGATCTTCTCCATGGCTTCCTTCATCTTCTTCATCTCTGTAATAGAGTTCAACGAGTGTCCCCAGACGAAGACGACCTTGAGATTGTGTGGCTGGTCAATTTCTGATTCTGGTTTTATGACGCCTTCATACCATCTTGCGACGGTGAAGCCGTTCTTCCCCATCAGTTCCTTGTTTTCGAACCTGCTTAGCATCCAGTCGTAGTCAACGCCCCAGACACCGCACCAGTGCCTCCATGCCTTCTCAGATAGTCCATAGTAGCTCGGCAGACTGTGTGATAGGATACACATGTCGGTAGCGCCCTGCACGTTGTCGTGTCCTCTAAATGGCTGGCATCCGCCTCCTGATTGGGCGGCGTGTCCGAGGATTAGGTTCAGAATTGCTGACATGTGGATGTTGTTCGTTCCCACGGTATGCTGCGTCTGTCCCATTGCCCAGACGACTGTCGAGGGTTTGTTCTCGTAAAGTATCCTCGCTATCTGCCGTATCTTGTCTGCTGGTGCCCAGGTTATGTCTTCAACTACCTCTGGCGTGAGGTCCTTGCAAACTTCCCAGAAGTCTTCAAATCCAATTGTCCTATTGTTTATGAACGTCTTATCGTGCCAGTTGTTATTGACTATGACGTTGCATATTCCCATGAGTAGTGATATTGTTGTTCCTGGCCTGAATCTCACGAATAGGTCTGCTTTTCCTGCAGTCCTCGTAAATCTCGGGTCAGCGACGACAATCTTTGCACCCCTGTCCTTTGCCTCAAGAATGTGCTGCATGCTACATGGATGTGCCTCTGCTGCGTTGGAACCGCAGAAGAAGAAGCATTTCGTGTGGCGCAGGTCATTCACATTGTTCGTCTGAGCTCCAAAACCCCATGTGTTAGCCAATCCTGCCACCGTAGTTGAGTGGCAGATTCGTGCCTGATGGTCGACGTTGTTCGTTCCCCAGAATGCAGCGAATTTTCTGAAAAGATAACATTCCTCATTGGTCATCTTTGCAGAACCCATCCACATCACTGAGTCTGGTCCGTATTTGCTTCTAACGTCTTTTAGCTTGTTAGCTATCTCTGTCAACGCTTCGTCCCAAGATATTCGTACCCATTTTCCGCCTGTCTTCTTCACAGGATACTTAAGGCGGCGCTCTGAGTTGACCATCTCTGCTATGGATCCCCCTTTGGAGCACATTCCACCCGCATTTATTGGGTGGTCTGTCCATGGTTCCATGCGAACTAGTTCACCGTCTTCAACTCTTCCAAGGGCACCGCATCCTACGGCACAGTGAGAACAAATCGTTTTCACCATTTTTACTGTTGGTGCTGGCGCCGCTTCAGCGGTTTCAATGAGTTTGTTGGTAAATTCCGTGGCACTGGCGTATCCGCTGCCAAGCGCTGCAACTGCGCCTAAGGCGGCTGTCGCCTTAGCAAAGGTACGTCTGGACATCTTGACATCACTGAAGGTTGACTCTAATTCTATTGCCATTTCTTCCCTCCTAATAGTTAATTATAGTATGTTGATGGGTGCCCCTATTAAAGTTTTTCTAATTCTGTTTTGGGGGAGGCTGAGAAAAAAACTTCAAGAATGATATAAATGAAAGAACTATAGCCCTTCTAACAACTCATCGATTAGCTCGCTATCCAGCAGAAGAAAACCCTTTGCAATCTTCGCGATGCCCTTATAGAAATCAGAGCGCTTATTATCATACAAATCGTCACAGAATTTTGGCACCCACTGCCGCAGATGTTCGTCCATAAATTCTTTTTGTAACGTCAGGCAATTCCGTACACGTGCTCCATCGCCTATTGCCTTGAGCGCTTCTTCACACAGATAATGCATAAATCGAAGTTCAAAGGCAATGTGGTCTTCCGGCTCTTTATATTCTTTTGACTTTATGATACCTGCCCTTCGATAAGCTTCCTTTACTTTTAACAGGATGTTCATCCTTTCAGGCGTACCATCTCTCGTTTCTGCCCCGTACACAGATTCATAAGGGGGTATTATCGCAACAGGAGGGCCCAAAAAGAGGCGGGTATATTCGTCCCTTAACTTTTCACAAACATCATCTACATCCGTGCATTTGTTCATGTATTCCTTCAGTAGGTCAAACCCATCTGCCACCTCATCATTTAACGATACACTCTTCGGGATTGGCACATTTTTATTCACCAGATCTTCAGCGAGTTTGCGCGGTGGCTCCTCAAGATACATTCGATATAAAAACGCATAGAAATTTTCTCTCATTTGGAGACATTCTTCTATTTCTGTCATTTGTTCGCCTCTACTCTTGCTAGGAGTTTTTCCAGTGCAATTACAGCTCTGCAATCTTCACAATACTTAACTAATTCGATTTGCTCCTCCACACTAAATTCATCGGTGTTGCCCACACTCTGTAATATCTTTATTGTTTTATCGAGCGCTGCCTTTGTTATATACGCTTTTTCACATTTAACGCATCTTACGAGCTCAGATTGTGCTATTGTCTCCTCTTTCAAATCGACCAGTTTGGCGAAATCTAATATTTTTTCCACTTTAAGCGCATCCTCAGGACATGCTTTTTCACACATGCCGCATGCGATGCAGTACCCATATACAAAATTAATCTTATTTTCTCTCTTCACTATTGCATCCATTGGGCACATGCTAACACAGGCATTGCACACCGTACACTTGGACGGGTCAATGGCAACACACGCGAACGGGAATTCAGTATCTTTTTCAATTGCCTCTGGCACCATCTTGGTTTTCGATGAAAGACTCTGCATTAGCTCTAATATGGCGTATCTTTTTGCGGTTTTATCTAACCTGACTGCCCCCTCTCTTTTTATGGGGGATGGCCCTAGCGTTTCTGCAAAATCGATGACTGCCTGCACGAAAGCATCTGGCCTATCCGCATTGCTACATGCCAGTTTCACCCTTTCTCCAAGATTAAATGCCTGGAGTGCCATGTTAGCGAATTTCACCGCTGATTTGCTGGCTTTGCCATCGGCATCATGCTGGCACTTTTCACATCCCAATAGAATGACTCCGTCAGCACCCAAGTCAAAAGCTCGAAGGATGTGCGCCTCTGAAACGGCGCCAATACATGGAATAAATAGCGGAAGAATTGCTGGATATTGAGTGTGCTTTCTACCAACAGCATCCAGAGTAGCCAATCCACATTCTGAGCAGGTAAATGCAAGTATATTTGGCTCAAGTTCTTTTTTTACCTTGCTCAACAGAATTTCCATCTGGGCGTAAATCATGTCATTTGAACATTCTCGCAGTTGTGGGAGTGAGGTCGGGCAGATTGACATGCAAATGCCACAGCCTTTGCACGCGGCCGGATCAAACGAGATATGGGACCCATTCCTTGTTATCGCATTATGCTGGCATGCAGTCTCGCAAAGTTTGCATCCAATGACTTCACTTTTTCCTGCAGCGCATATATCTAAATTCACATCCAGTGCTTTTTGTTTTTCAATTTTGCCGAGATTCGAAATGGCATTTAACGCTGCCGACATGGCACCTTTATACACCTCAAGTGGGTCATCACTCTCGACATTTACCACGTGGGTGCCGGCTTGAGCTGGAAACGTCCAATTTCCAAGCGCTATAATCTGGCCAGTTTTAATCGTTTCGCACTTTTCGCGCTCTAAATCAATCGCTCCTACAGGGCATACGTCGACACAATCGCCGCATTTGTTGCATACATTACTAATTGAGTATATCGGGCTCGATTGGATTGCATTTTTTTGGCATATATCTACGCATCGACCGCATTCTATACACTTCTCTGGATCGATCGTATTTTTCAGCATCTCTATGGAGAAATTACCGATTGCCCCGTTCACATCTTTTACCGAGCCGATGTGAACCGATACGCTATTCAGGTCAACCAAGCACCTATCGGGGACGTCGCACTTACCAGTGGCATTATGCGGCAGTGTTGCATCACAGAAACTACAATCTGTTTTAATGCCATCAATCAAAAGTTGTACATCCGCCAGTTTTGAAAGGTTTTTTGCAACCTTTATTCCAACAGCTCCCCCACCAACTATTGCAATCTTGGAGCCCACATCTACTATAATATTTTCAGGCACTTGCCTATTTTTTATGTGATTAATCGCAGCATTTATCAAACGTTTTGCCTTTTCGGTTGCATCACTCTCGTTGTGAATCCATCCGCAATGCTCTCTAAGGTTTAACGTGATAAGGCCATCGGATCTCAACCCCATGTCCCCTACTACATCTTCAAAAATCTGCCTTTTGGATGTGCAACCTATGAGCACTGTATTGAGGTCTTTCCTTTTTATATCATCAATAATGTATGCTAACCCATCATCTTGGCACAATCTATCATGGATTTCAATGACATCCGCATCTTTGATGCTCTTTTTAACATCTTTAAAATTGATGCTCGATGTCTTATTGCATGTGCAGAGAAAGATTCCAGTTTTCATGGTGAACTCACTCTAATTATGTCGATGAGATATAATACTTATGAGTGGACAATGAATAAAAGGAAAAGCTTATTTGTTAGGTATTGTATAATCTCTTTCGAGCATTCAACAGGTGGATAAGATGGCTGCAAAGGTGGATTTAGAAAAAAAAAGAAGTAGAACGGTACGGTTATGATGTCATAATTGAGCATTGGGTGCATACCTTTGGTACAATCCTATGTATACTCAGTGGCTTTATTCTGCTTTTTGCCTTTGGATGGTATGGATATAGCTCCAGTCTTCTGGGTCGGTTTGTAGAATATTACAACGGCGCAACATTAGTGAAACTTCACTATATCGGTGCGGGATGCATTGTTGTTATGGCGGCATTCAATGTAATCTACCATGGGATAAAGGGCGACGACTCCATATTGGCATCGAAAAGTGACATCAAGGACTCGATAGCAGAGATTGCAGTGGTTATGGGTGTAATCGGTGATGGCAGTCTATTTGGAATTAAAGGCTTATACCTACCGAAAAGCATCAAGAACGTTTTGGCCAATCTGTTTGGAAGGATGGGCATTGATAAACCTCCCCATGCAGGCAAATGGCTCCCTATAGAGAAGGTGGAATACACTTTTGTTTTCAGCGTACTGATTGCCGTGCTCATCATCACGGGTTTCATAAAGGTTTTCAAATGGAAACTCATGGCTACGATGTCTCCGTTAGGCTACGTGCATAACGTGGTTTACACCGCCAGTTGGCTCCATGATGCAGCGGCCGTCATTATCACTCTGTTCCTCATAGTCCACGTAATAACTGCATCTGTAATACCAGTGTCTTGGCCATGTATTAAGGCTCTGGTGACGAAAAAGATGTCACTCGAGCACGTCAAACACCATCACGAGGCATGGTATAAAGAGATCATGAGGGAGCGCGGACGTTAGTATATACTCCCTTTTTGTGCATAATACGCTGAAGTCCCCACTTAAGGTGATGAGACGATATGGTGCCGAAGAGACTTGTAATCATCATCACCTTCTCACTCCTTTTGGCACTTGCCATCTATGGCGCTCAACAGGTTGCCATACATACAATGGCGCCAAGCTACTGTGCAGAATGTCATCCTATTGAATATGCCTCCTATGCCGGGACAGATGGGTCGCTCGACTATGCCCATGGAGTATCCGGCATCTCATGCTACGATTGCCATTCTGGAAGCGGAACCCGGGGCAAGGTAGAGTTTTATAAGGCTGAAATGAGGATGCAGTTTCTCTACAAACTGAATATTCAGGAACCTCATGTAGAGGGCGGGAAGCGTGACATACCGGAAAGGTGTATCAAGTGCCATCCAGATTATGTCACGGTGTTTGCAGGCAAGGTCAATCCGCATATTGGCGTTACTGACTGCTCTGTCTGTCACAAGGGCCACCAACAGGATATTAAAGACCCACAGTGTGCAAGTTGCCATGAGAAGCCCTATGTCACTATTCGAGAGGCAGGGGGCAGGCATGCCACTCTTCAAACTAATAAAAATTGTGCATTCTGTCACCAGGAGCATAGGCTTGTTCCAGATTGCCAGGATTGTCATGGAGTTTTCCACAATTCAGGGTTTGATGCATGTAACGATTGTCATATGAACGCTCATGCACCGCGGAGCATCAAATCATCAGCCATTGCGTACCTATGTGCTGATTGTCATGTTGAACAGGGCGAAGCGCTCCGGGACAATCCGTCGAAACACACCAATATACGATGTATGATATGTCATCTGAGCCATGGAGAAATACCAACCTGCGATTTATGCCATGAGGGGCATGCCACCACTCTTGCTAATTATAATTGCACTGACTGCCACGTTAACGGGCACGCTCCAAAAGAGGTACAATATCCTGCAGATGCGCCATCTGATTTCTGCATAGAATGTCATGCAGGGTCATACCAGAAGCTGCTAGACAGCGGCACCAAGCATACTCTATTAACCTGTGCATATTGCCATCCAGAGCACGGTGAGATTCAAGCCTGCAGTTCATGCCACCGGCCACTTCCACACGGAACTACATTCACGGACTGTGCTACATGCCATAAAACAGCTCACAACACGAGGGTATGATGTGTGACTAAAAAGCGTGAAATTCCTGTTCCGCTCTATTGGGTGAACCCATAGTCCTTAGTTTCTCTTGTACCTTGGTGCCAAGGTCTGTTATGCGCCAGTAAACTCCACCGTCTACTCTCTCACCTTTTTCTATCAGGTTGTGTCTGGATAGGGTGTTCACCGATACGCCCATCGAGCTTTGCCAGCCCATTCTTTCTTCGATGTCTTTATCGGTTATCATGGCATTTTTATCGGCAAATATCATCAGAACCCTTGCAGCTGTACCATTGCATAGTTCCTGTGCGATACTATCGACTCTGTCGTAGACGGGACCATTCGACTGACTGTACCCATTCGACCGGCCTGAAAGAATCTCTCTCCAAACTTTTTCATCTGCATGACTGATGGCAGGCGCTGTAATGCCCCCGCCTACCATTTCACTCATATCGATCTTTTTAGAGTTAGTACTAACGTGTATCTCTTTTTTTTCTAAATCAAAAAATAGGACCACGTCGCCGGCATCTCGCCTTACAATCATCATCTTGCTCCGTATTCTGTATCTAATGACTCGCTCTTCATGTCCTCGCTCACATTAGCCATCTCGGGTATATCTGGCGTATGTGCTTTCTCACCCGCGCCCTCTTTCATATCAATCATCTTGGGCAAGTCTGAGATGTGTATTTCTTTTTTCTCAAGGTCGATAAACAGAACTGCGCTACCAACGTCTCTCCTTACAATTGCCAATTAACATCCCCCTATTACTACTCAAATATCCCCCCATTTATCTTTTGCCCTCCAACTCAGGTGCAAACGATAACCATAATACCCTTCACGTTTTACTTATTTTGAGCATGATGAAAAAGAAGGTTGCAATCGGAGGAACATTTGAACCCTTGCATGATGGGCATAAAGCGTTGCTCAGAAAAGCATACGAATTCGGTGCCGTTTATATCGGGCTGACATCCGATGCCATGGCAAAGCGCCGGTACAGAGATGTATTGCCCTATGAACAAAGAAAGCAAATCCTTGAGCAATACATTCGCAGCGAGTTCGGTGTGCAAGCAAATATCTTTGAGTTGCGCGACCCATACGGGCCTGCTATCAGCGAGCATTTTGATTACATTGTGGTATCTCCAGAGACATACCCTGTGGCCAAAAAGATCAATCAAATCAGGGTAAGTAAGGGACATCCGCCCATAGACATAGTCAAGATTGAATTTATACTGGCCAAAGACGGCAAACCCATTTCTGCTACCAGAATTAAAAATGGCGAAATCGACGAGCACGGCGTTTCAGTCCGGAAATAGCACCAACTTTTTATCCAATTGCATATTACTAAAATATCTGGGGCAGTAGGGTAGCCTGGTCTATCCTCGCGGCTTTGGGACAACAAAGCGTTGACGCAAAGAGCAGAATAGCCGTGGACCGCAGTTCGAATCTGCGCTGCCCCATCCCATTGAATAACAAAAAGGCCGAACCAACCAAATGGGTGTTCTTAGGAGGGGTGTAGGAAGAAAGAACATGGTTTTTGGTTAATTCGACATATGTCGATATGTATTTCGTTATATTTATATGTTTCCAGCGGAAGTGCGCCATGGAAGGTAAAGTTTTAAACAGAGGAGGCTTTAACATGACACTATATAACAATCTAAGGAGGTGGGAATAGTGAAAAAAGACATCCAGGACACTTTGGCTCTCGGAATTGTTTTGATTCTCGCACCACTGATCATTTATGCGGTCAATTTGGTTCTGAAGCCAGCAGAGTTTACTGCAGTAGCTAGCATATCCAGCCATGTCGGATTAATAGGCGTTCTACTATGCATATATGCATTAGTAAAGCAGAAGGCATGAGGTGCACAAATCTGCGATATTCAGTCTATCTCTTTTTTATTTTCCTTTTTATAGATGAAAATGCTTAATAGGGCAGTGACAATAATAAACTGAGCGCCATGACAAATGATATCCAGATATATGAAAACGTCTTCAAAATCTGTTTGAGTATAGCCCTGGGTATGTTCATCGGCATGGAGCGCGAATGGGCGCAAAAAGGCGCCGGCATCAGAACATTTGCATTAATCAGTTTGTGCGGGGCTGTTTTTGCTTTTATAGGCCACCAATTGGTATTTGTGGGCGCCGTCTTCGTCGTGATATTGTCCGTGTTTGAGGCCATATGGGGTTTGCTCAAGGGGGGAGATGTGCATCTGACGACCATGGTGGCAATCGTACTTGCATACTGTACCGGCGTCTTGGTAGGGTTAGAATTTTACACCTTCGCGGTCATCCTTGCCATTACTGTCACGGCGTTGCTGGCAATCAAGCATGAGTTGCATGACTTCGTGGGAGGGATGTCAGCTCAGGATGTTAAAGGTGCTGTTAAATTCGGCATCCTGGCGTTTGTGATTTTCCCCATATTGCCGAATGAATATATTGACCCTTGGCAGATTGTAAATCCCAGAATGATCTGGCTGATGGTCGTGCTGGTTTCCGGCTTTGGTTTCCTCAACTACATCATAATGAAAAGGATGGGCAGCCATGGAATCGCATATACCGGCTTTTTTGGCGGTCTGGCAAATAGCACAGCCGTGGTCGGGGAACTTGTATCGCGCGTACGCTCACACCCTGACTTGGCGCTGTTCACTGCAACTGCGGTGATTCTGTCAAATGTCGCTATGTGCCTGCGGAATCTCGTCATCTGCGCGGTGTTTTCATGGGAGCTGGCATCCATCGTTTTATTCCCCTTATTGGGCATGGCACTTGTTGGGCTGTTATATTTCTTTTTCGCGGGTACGGGCACATCCAAAGTCGAAGTGGAGCTTAAATCGCCATTTAACATAGCGCATGCACTAACCTTCGGATTGATATTTCTGTGTATGATTTTTATCTCTGCCATGGCACACATGCACTTTGGCGGAGCAGGCTTTTACATATCAGAACTCATCAGTGGCACGATCAGTAGTGCAAGTGCAACGACAAGCGCTATCGTACTCTATCAAGCGGAAAAAATAGATCAGACGACTGCAGTGCTTGGCATCATTCTCGCTAACATCTCGAGCGTCATAGCCAAAATAGGGTTAATAGGAACTGCTGGCAACAAGGAGCTTACAAAATACGTTACCATTGGCAGTGTGGCAACGGTCGTAGTTGCATTGGTTGCAGCCATCGTGTTGTTGATATAAAAGCCCCGGGCGGGAGTTGAACCCGCGACCTCGTCCTTTTTGTATCTCTTCTTCATCAGGTCAAAGAGCTGTACCAAGGACGCGCTATACCACTAAGCCACCGGGGCAATGCGGGGGGTGAGATTTGAACTCACGAATCCCTTCGGAACAGGATCTTAAGTCCTGCGCCTTTAGCCCAACCTTTTTACAAGCAAAAAGCTTGACCAAAAAGGTTATTGGCCAGACTTGGCTACCCCCGCTTTTTGGTGATTACATTTTCTATTTTATTTGAAGTTATTGCAATGGTGATGCGGGGGGTGAGATTTGAACTCACGAACCCCTACGGGACAGGGTCCTAAACCCTGCGCCTTTGGTCTCTGAGATTCGCCCGCGAATCGAAGCGGGTTAAATCTCTGATTTAACCTGACTTGGCGACCCCCGCATTTTGTATTTAGGAGTACGTCCCTATAATAACTCACTTCTTTAAGATAACCTTCATCATTTCGTTGTATGTCTAGCCGTCTTCCTAGCCAGGTGAAGCATGATGCACATCATGCCAAACCAGAACAGGTTGTCTCCATTTTTTAGTATATCCCATGTTCGCTGCAGAATGCCTATAAACTGCTCTGCCACTTCTTTCTCTACTTTTATTTGATCCACTATCTGGCTTATCTGTTTTTCGTATGCATTTATCTCCATTTTACCACCATTAAACTAAGCATTCCAGCACAAATTAAATTATCGTTGAGTACAATCTCTATTTAGCTAAGGAGCAAAGAGAATGTTCATTGGAGTGGATCATGGCACTGTTGCCGTACGATTTGGAACAGACGACGGACAGACATTTGAACTATCTCGTGAAACAGCCAAAAAGATGGCAGATAAGAGGTTGTTAGAAAGCATCCTGAATGGTCTAAACGTCGAAAAAAGTAACATTGACTTGATTGCCATCAGCTATTCGATGGGGGATGCCATCACAAAAATCACCGATATACAGCGCGCAACCAACAGGGGTGTGAGATGTGCTAAGGGTGCAGGAACGTTCATAGGTGGCGGGACGCACGTCTTTGACATGCTTAAAAAATCTGACATTCCGGCAATTGTGCTACCCGGCATACATTCCAGGAGCGATGTGGATTTAAGGATGAAGATGTTCTCGCATGGTGCCAGTCCTGAGAAGGTGGGTGCTGCATACCATGTCCTTTTGCAGGGCTATGACGTCTTCATCCTGTCAGACATAAGCTCTAATACCGTTACGCTTGGCGTTGCAGATGGAAAAATCATCGGTGCCATAGATGCGTGCATCTTTGCGCCTGGGATATTGCAGGGTCCGCTCGACCTGGAGGCAATTCGCGATGTAAACAGCGGTAAAATGAGCGCAAGCGATGCCTTTTCGTCAGGCGGTGTTTTAAAACACGCAACATACAAGAGCATCGTGGATCTGCTGAGTATGAAAGATGGCGTCTCGCGACTTGCAATTGACCGGCTGGCGCTTTTTGGCGCCATGGAGATAGCAGCGATGAAAGTGCTCGTCGAAGACCACAGCGAGCTGAAACACATCTTCGTATGCGGAAAAGATATTATCCGGCAAAAAATCAGTTTGCTCTTAAATAAGGAAATTCTGGGGCTGGATAGGTGGTGCGCTGCCATCGGCTGTGCTGAAATAGCCAGAGATGTTTACGCCGGCAAGGATAATATTTTAGGAATCAACGTTGACTATACACGAAAATGACCCTCCTCGTCGATTGCACAACACTTAAATAGAATTCGATATCTAAAAATCTTACACGTATTATCATTAAGGATTGAGTAACGTGAAGGAGATAAGAATACATGGGCGCGGGGGCCAGGGCTCTGTTACTGCCGCTGAGTTGCTGGCGGTGGCTGCTTTTGAGGATGGCAAATATAGTCAGGCATTCCCAGCGTTTGGAGTAGAGCGCCGTGGTGCGCCTGTTCAGGCATTTACAAGAATCAGTGACAGTCCAATCAGGCTCAGAAGTCAGATTTACGAACCGGATTACGTAATTGTTCTGGACCCGACACTTCTTGAAGTGGTAGAGGTTGCAAGTGGCGCAAAGGATGATGGAACTATCCTCATCAACAGCGAGTTTCCGCCGGATAAGTTCAAACTGGACACGAAAGCAAATATCATGACAGTCGATGCCACAAAGATCGCACTCGACGTCATTGGGCGTCCAATCGTCAATACAGTGCTTCTGGGTGCTTTTGCGGGTGCGACCGGCGAGATTAACCCAGAATCCATTAAGGATGCTGTCAAGGAACGCTTCCCTGGCAAAGTCGGCGAAAATAATGCAATGGCTATACAAAAGGCATATGGTATTATAACGGGGGCTAATGTATGAAAATTGCATCAGGCGGCGTATGCAAGCCCGGCACCACACGTGTGAACAAGACTGGGGGATGGCGAACATATCGACCTGTCTTCGACTATGACAAATGCATAAAATGCAAGTTGTGTGAACTATTGTGTCCTGAGAGTTCGGTGCTTCCAAGGGATGACGGGTTTTACGAGTTTGACTACGATTTCTGTAAAGGATGCGGAATCTGTGCAAACGAATGCCCAAAACAGGCAATCAAGATGGTCCTGGAGGAGAAATAATGGCGGCTCAAGAGGTCGATAAGAAGAAGATGGTGGTAGTTGAAGGGTCGTACGCGGTTGCGCATTCGGTCAAGGTATGCAAACCCAATGTAATATCAGCATACCCGATTACTCCGCAGACACATATTGTAGAGAACCTCTCACAATTTATGGCAGATGGCGAGATGCCGGATTGTGAGTACATCAATGTCGAGTCCGAGTTCTCTGCACTCTCGGCGCTTGTCGGTTCATCGGCAGTGGGTGCGAGGACATATTCAGCCACGACATCACAGGGACTTGAACTGATGCACGAGGTGCTGTTCAATGTTTCAGGTATGCGCCTGCCCGTTGTTATGACGATAGCAAACAGGGCAGTGAGCGCACCCATCAATATCTGGAACGACCACCAGGATTCGATATCTCAGAGGGATACGGGCTGGATTCAATTGTATGCAGAGGATACGCAAGAAGCAGCAGATATGACTGCCCAGGCGTACAAGATTGCCGAAGATAAGGACGTTCTGCTGCCTGTGATGGTTTGCATGGACGGATACATCTTGTCCCATGTTTATGAACCGGTTGTATTGCTTGAACAGGATCTGGTGGACGAATACCTGCCTAGATTTGCGCCAGAGTTCATACTTGACCCCAAAAATCCAATGACATTCGGGGCATTTGCAGCCCCATCGACCTATACAGAGTTCAGATATCTACAGGAGCGGGCAATGGGTGTGGCTCTTAAAAAAATTGAGGATGCTGCAAACAAGTTCAATGAAATTTTTGGCAGATACCACGGCGGACTCATTGATGAGTACGAAACCGAGGATGCCGAAATCATAATTATGGCCATTGGGTCACTTATCGGCACAATCAAGGATGTTATTGATGCGCGCCGCAGCAAGGGCGAGAAGATCGGACTCTTGAAAATCAGGTCCTTCAGGCCGTTCCCGGTCGAGGCGATTCGAAAGGCTCTTAAGAATGCTAAAGTGATAGTCACGCTGGATAAGAACATATCAATCGGCCTAAACGAGGGCGCATTGTGTACCGAGACCAAGGCATGTCTGCACAATACGAATATCGATGTGCCGGTCATTGGATACACGGTCGGCCTCGGCGGACGGGACATACCCATCCGCACGATTGAAAATATAATTGATCAGGCCAAGGAAGTAATGAGTTCCGGTATTACTGTTGAGAGCCAGTTCACTGATTTGAGGGAGGATTTGATATGAAATCATTGTTGGCCCCTGGACATAGGGGATGCGCGGGATGCTGTGACGCAATGGCTGCGAAGTTCACATTGATGGCAGCGGGCGAGGACTGCATCGTGGTAAGCCCGACAGGATGCCTGGAAGTGATGACCACTCCGTATCCTGAATCCGCATGGGAAGTTCCATGGATTCATTCCCTGTTTGAAAATGCTGCTACTGTGGCATCCGGAATTGATGCAGGTCTGAAGGCACTGGGCAAAAAGAAGAATACGAAGATTATTGCAATAGGAGGAGACGGCGCCACAATCGATATCGGGATGCGCTCCATCTCCGGTGCTTTTGAGCGCGGACATGACTTTACATATGTATGCATAGATAACGAAGCGTACATGAATACGGGTGTGCAGCGAAGCGGCGCCACACCATACGATGCATCGACGACCACAAGTCCGGCGGGAAGAGCATCATTCGGAAATCCGCGACCGAAAAAGAACATGCCTGCCATTATGGTTGCCCATGGCTCACCATATGTCGCAACCGCATCTGTTGCATATCCAAGGGACGTAATCAAAAAGGTACGCAGGGCTATAGAGACAGTTGGACCCACTTACATCCAGATACATGCACCCTGCCCGACCGGATGGGGTTTTAACTCCTCTAAGACCGTGGAGGTTGGAAGACTGGCAGTGGAGACCGCACTGTGGCCGATGTACGAGATGGTTGATGGAAAGATTGAGACAGTGAAGAAAATCAAGAATCGCAAACCTGTTGAAGAATTCCTGAAGGTGCAGCGCAGGTTTAAACACCTGTTCAAAAAAGAAGGTGGCGCTACAGAAATTCAAAAGATACAAGAAATTGCGGATGTGAATGCAAAACAATTGGGATTGGATATGTGATGTACGTTGGCAGGATGGTTGCAATAGGAAAGTCGAATGGCAAACTCTTTGTTGGATATCGTGTTTCTTCGCGCTCTTTTCCAAACAGGATGGCTGTGGCAAAGGATGACGTTGTGTCGATAACGCCAAAGGACCCTGCAGACTTATCCAAAAGCCCCTATATTTCTTATAATTGTATTAGGGTAATTGGTGAAGGGGTAGTCGCCACAAACGGCTCTCATACTGATGTCATAGCTGAAAAAATCCAGCAGGGATATCCGTCAAGAGATGCCCTCGCGTTAGGATTGCTCACGATGGACTATGAGAAGGATGCGTACAACACGCCGAGAATTGCAGGAATAATCGATGCAACCGGTTTGGGGTACCTGGGCATCATTCAGGCAAGCGGAATGAACATTCGGGAGTTTAAGTTAAAAGACGAAGCATTCTTCGTCGCTACATACGAGAAGACCGATTTTGAAAAACTGGAGTTGCGCAACTCCACCGCACAGGATATCGCCAAATCCATGTACGAATTGAAATTCGAGCACCCTGTATGCGCGGCTGCTGCTTTGTGGGATGGAGAATTTAATATTGGCGTGCATAATGGATAGACTTATTAGACAAAACCAAGCAAGTTAAAATCATGCATGACATGGTTTTAATCGTATCCTATTTTTCCTTCCTGCTTGGATTCGGGGTTTTAGTCGCAAACATGATGAAAAAGATTAGAATCCCCGATACCGTCTTTCTGCTCTTGATTGGACTGGCTTGTGGTCCCACCATATGGAAGAATCCTGCTGTTGTGCAACATATCCAACTTACCATCGTTGACGTGGATGCCATGTCTGTCGTGCCCGATTTTCTCAGGACGCTCGCCTTGGTTTTAATCGTCTTTACGGGTGCCTTCAACCTACGATTCAGCGAACTCAAAAAAGTCTCAGATGTCTCCATAAAACTTGCATTTCTGGTGGTGATCCTGAACACCATCGTTCTCGGAATCATTGCAAAGTTCATATTCAGTCTTGGCATAGTTCCAGCGCTTCTAATCGGCGCGATAATAAGTGGAACCGACGTCAGCGTCGTCGTCACCTTTGAGGACGTGTTGAAAAAACATGCCAACATTCTCACAACCCTAAAAATGGAGTCGATAATCAACAGTCCTTTGTCCGTACTCATACCTTTCCTTTTCCTGGATTTCTTAAGATCGGCACCCGGTGCAGTATTAGAGCCAGGCATCTACATCTCAAAGTTCTGGCTGATGATCGCTGCTGGCGTGGGTGGCGGAATTGTTATAGGCCTTGCGGTGACCAAGATTTTGGACAGGATGCTGAAGGAGTACACACCCCTCCTCATATTCTCCCTTGCACTTTTGACCTATGGATTGGTGGAAGCCGTCGGTGGCTCTGGAATGCTCGCAGCCGCTGTTTCTGGATGCATAATTGGGAATACGGCATTCGCTCACAAGAAGGCAGCAAAGGAGTTTCACAGCGAGATTTCCGATATGCTGAGAATTGCCATTTATACTCTTCTGGGGGCGCAGGTATTTCTGGATTTAAATCCAATGTTGATACTGGCTGAGATTCTCTTCGTGCTCTTCGTGTTTGCCGTCCGCCCCATATTCGTTACATTTCTGATTGGGGATATAGAAGCGGATTATGAAGGCATGACACTCCTCAAATGGGTTGCACCAAGAGGAATTTCAGCTGCGGCAATGGCCCCCATCGTGGCAATAGCCCTGGGAGACCAGCGCATAATGAACGTCGTGTTCATGGTAATCTTCTTCTCCGTGCTCTTCAGCACCATCACGGCACATCTTGTGAGTACCGAGAAAGTGTTGATAATTAGGGATAAGATAATAGACACTCGGTCAATGCTAAAAGAGAGGCTTGAAAAACCAGAAGAAGGGGGTGAAGATGAAATTCAATGATAAATTGAGTACTGCGTCGAAGAAGAATGAGAGCCTACTATGCGTGGGACTCGATCCCGATGTTGAGAAGATGCCATCCATTCTGCGTAGCACTGACGACCCCGTCTTCGAGTTCAACAGACGAATCATTGATGCGACCAAGGATTTAGTAATAGCATATAAGCCAAATCTCGCGTTTTACGAGGCCATGGGCTTGGATGGCTTGAAATCCCTGATGAAAACCATCGAGTACATCCCGAACGACATTCCAGTCATCGGCGATGCTAAAAAGGGGGACATAGGCCATTCTGCAAAGGCCTATGCAAGCGCCATGTTCGATGTGTTGGGTTTTGATGCGGTGACAGTCAACCCGTATCTGGGTGCTGACTCCATCACACCGTTTTTGGATTATGAGGACAAGGGCGTGTTCGTGTTGTGCCGAACTTCCAATCCCAGTGCAAGGGATTTTCAGAATCTCGGTTCCAAGCCGTTATATCAAATCGTGGCAGAAAGCGTGGTAAAATGGAACGTGCACAAGAACTGTGGATTGGTGATCGGTGCCACCTGCCCGAATGAGTTGATGGAGATACGAACGCTTGTGGGCGAAGATATGTGGATTTTAATACCTGGCATAGGAGCACAGGGCGGCGACTTGAGGGCTGCGGTGAAGTCAGGCACCAATTCGCGCGGCGAGCGTGCAATCATTTCCTCCTCCAGAAGCATTCTCTATGCTGGGGTGAAAGACGATTTTGACAAAAAGGCAAGAGAGGTTGCACTTGCATTACGAGACCAAATAAACCTGTTCAGGCAGGACTAGATTTTTGTCACGTGATTCAATTTCTTGGTGAGTGGCGCAGGTCGTTGGTCCAGTGCTACTTTATCTCGCACGATTTTGCTCCCCCTCTTCACGGCCTTTATGATTAACATATCGCCAAAAAGTGGCGTTATGTCTCCTAATACTGAGTTTGATTTGAGCGACGCTATCTCGAATCCATGGGTGTAAAGGAGATTTTTCAACCTAGAAATGGATATTTTAGGGATCGAGAAGACCAATGCCCCCATGTCGTTGAGTACCCTGTAGCATTCTATTAGGAGTGAATCAGCACCAAGTTCGCTCAACCGCGATATGCACACCACATCGAATGCTGCGTTATCAAAGGGAATGTTTCCATCAAAATGCTCTATGAATGTGACATTGTTGCCCCTATCATGGAGCATGGGTATGATATCATCAGAGCCCATGCATAGGACTTCTTTTCCGCTCCCAACCAGCTCCAACATTTTTCTGATGTGCTTGGCGGTCATTCAAACCCCCTTTCAATGCCCCACTTTTTATCTGGCACCAGAAAGCACGGCGCGTATCGCTTTTATATTAGCCTCTACCTCGATGGGTTTATCGCAAACCCTCATCACTTCTTCCGGGTCTTTGAGGAGATGTCCTGTGGTGACGCACACGATGCGCTCGTCTTTATCAATAGTGCCCTGCTCGATCAGTTTTCTCAGCCCGGCGACAGAGGCAGCGCTCGCAGGCTCAACGCCTATACCCTCCAGCCTGGCAAGGTCTTTCTGCGCTTGGACAATCTCATCATCGGATACGATTTCCGCTACCCCTCCAGAGTTGCGAATAGCCCTCAGCGCCTTTGGCGCATTCACAGGGTCCCCAATCCTAATGGCCGTGGCAACGGTTTCAGGTTTTGATACCGGAACAATCTCTTTTGCATCTTTTTTAAACGCGTCAACAATCGGGGCTGCCTTTTCCGCCTGTATCCCAGTCATCTTTGGGATTTCGTCTATGATGTCAAGCCTCTGAAATTCGACAAAACCCTTGTAAATGGCAGAGATATTGCCTGCGTTCCCGACAGGCAGAATGACCATATCTGGCGTTTCCCATCCCAACTGGTCCACAATTTCAAAGCCAATCGTCTTCTGCCCTTCCAGGCGGAACGGGTTTATCGAGTTTAGCAGGTAAAACTCGCTGCTATTGCACAGCTCCTGCACCAGTTGGAATGCCTCATCGAAATTGCCCTTGATGCTGATGACCTTGGCGCCGTGCATTATCGCCTGTGCAAGCTTGCCCA
This sequence comes from Methanosarcinales archaeon, assembly GCA_026016205.1. Classification (GTDB taxonomy): domain Archaea; phylum Halobacteriota; class UBA148; order UBA148; family JAUWXC01; genus JAUWXC01. The sequence continues at coordinate 23,545 of CP061209.1, forward strand.
TTGCCACCTTGCCAGCAGGCAGCAATACGACAGCAGTTATTCCGGCTTTTGCCGCATATATTGCCAAGGAAGCAGATGTATTGCCGGTAGAGGCACATGCTACCATTTTCATTCCCACTTCAAGCGCTTTGGACACGCCGACTGTCATGCCCCTGTCCTTGAATGAACCCGTGGGGTTAAGGCCCTCATGCTTCACGTATAATTCCCTACTGCCAATCTGCTTTGCCAGTCTGTCGCATTTATACAGTGGGGTGCCGCCCTCGTTTATCGATATTATCCTTCCTTCTATCGGCAGAAGTGGTTTGTACTTCCAAACAGAGGGGCTTTGTGTTAACTTTTCAGGGCGAAAATCAATCTTGGAATAATCATAGGTGACATCCAAAAGCCCACTGCACTTTGGGCACCTGTAAATGATTTCCGAGTCTGGGTACGTTGCCTTGCACTCTATACATTCCAGATGTACCATCTATCTCCCCTTCTGCTGATTCTTAATCAATTCAATCCCTTTTTTCAGCGCTTCATCTAACTTTTCTGCTTTTGGACCGCCGCCCTGCGCCAGGTTGGGCTTTCCGCCCCCTCCACCGCCCACAATCTTGGACAGCTCGCTGGTGATTGCACCGGCACTAACGCCCTGCTTGACCGCGTCCGGCCCTGCTGAAACCACTATCTTAGCACCGTCTTTGTGCGCTCCGAGAATCGCAACTATATCCTCCTTTGCCAGCAGCGACGCCATCTTTATCAGCTCCTTTATGTCGGCATCTGGCACTTGCTTCGAAATGACCCTGACATTGCCCACTTTAACCGCCTCGCTCACAATGCCAACTCTTGCCTTTGCCAAGTCTTCTTTCAGCCTAACATTCTCTTTCTTGAGCGCCTTCCACTCTTCAAAGAACTTCTTCGCCGTTCTTGGGAGGTCATCTTGCGAAACTCCCCATAACTCGGCTAACTCCTTTAAAATCCTTGCCTGGCGCTGTATTTCCTTCATTGCATTATCCCCGACGACGAATTCCAATCGCACAACACCATCCTGTATTCTCTCCGAGTTGATAATCTTAATTAATCCAACCTGCGATGTGTTTTTTACGTGCGTACCTCCACATGCCTCAACATCATAATCGCCTATGGCAACGATTCTCAACCTTTTTCCAGGGACAGCGCCACCCTGGTATATCCTCATCGAATATTTTTCCTCTGCTTTATCCCTTGGCATTTCTTTGATATGAACTGGTATGCCTCTCTCAACAAGTTCATTTGCCGCCCTTTCTATCTCCTGTATTTGATTGAAATCAAGCGATTTATAATGTGTTATGTCGAGCCTCGCCTTTTCCACGGTCTTCTCTGCGCCTGCCTGCCATACATGCTCTCCAAGGACCTTTCTTGCAGCGTAATTGATGATGTGCGTGGCCGTGTGATGCTCTGACAGGATTTTCCTTCGCTTTGCATCTATGACGCCCTTGGCTCGGTCTTCTTTGACTGGTTTCTCGGTTGTATGTATAACGGCTCCATTTTCCTTGATAACATCTACTACTTTTACTCCGTTTATTGTGCCGGTATCGTGCGCCTGCCCCCCGCTTGTTGGGTAGAATAGCGTTCGGTCAAGCACAATCTCCTTTGGGCCAAATTTCTTTATAACCCTTGCCGTGAATTGCGTAGCCTCGGGATTTTCATAAAATAACAGTTTTGTTTTCGGTATATGCTCAACATCATGCTTTGGTCTTTCAACCTTGGTACGCTTCTCATGGCGTGCCTGTACCCTGGAATAAAAGTCATCTGGGATATTGATAGACGGATCAATTTCTGCCACCATCTCTGGGGTTATTCCCTGCGAGTCGTATACTTCCACTAATTTTTTAGTATCAACAGCCTCGCCCCTATCTACCATTCTCTGGACTATGCCTTTGCACTTCCTCTTCGTTTCGTTATATCTCTCTTTCTCAATCGCCAGAATATCAAAAAGACCGCCATAGTCTCTTAACTCGGTAAACCACGAGCCAAACTCATCGATATGTATTTCGAATAAATGCTCCAACTCGACGTCAAATTCGTACTCGTCGATTAATGACCAACATCGCCTCAAAATGCCTCTTAGATTATATCCTCCGCCTACATTGCTGGGCAATGCACCATCATGAATCGCCACTAAAAGAGTCCTGGTATGGTCTGCCAGGGCATAGAGCGCCCGCCTTCGGTACACCTCATCTTTGAGCGCAGATACTTCGACACCAACCTGAGATGCTACTTTCTTCCACACAGGTCCTGTGCTCTCTATCTCGTCGATGTTTAGCAGACCTGCGTACTTAGCAAATTCGCTCCATAATCCCCCCGACTCCTTTGGCGCAGTACCACTCTGCTTATACAGGTACTTCATAACTTTAGGAAATACGGTATCATAGGACATGGGCGCCCCCTGCGAAAACCACGACCATCTCTCCAATCCAGCGCCCATATCAATAACTTTTGTTTTTAGTTCGCGATAAGAACCGTCTGGCAGCGATTGGTACTGGATGTAAACCTGATTGCCCAATTCAAGACCCCTTGAAAAGAATTCTATGCATGGGCCAAAGTTGCCGCCTCCTGCCCACACCTCTTCATGAAAAAAAAGCTCATTACTTGGAATTCCCAGTCCTTTGGTAAGGAATTCATAGATTTGGGTGATGCCCTCTTCCTTGAAGTATACATATTTTGTCGGTGTATTGAATACATGCTGGCCCGCCATTATGAAGCCAGTATAATGTCTACCGGTAATGCCCACGCTATCGGTATCCTGAAATCTCAGGCAGAACTGAGGTTCAATTACTGCATCCGCAGGCGGCTCCACCTCGCCGGAAACGACATACGGCTGAAAGTCATTTATGCCAGCGGTCACAAAATAAAGAGCATCATACCACCTGCATACAACGGGATATCTGTCTAAGGGCACATACTTCCATTTCTTGAAAGTCTTAACGTATACGTCCCACGCCTCTTTGTAGCCAAACTTCTTCTTTGTGATAGGTTGGTCGATGAACCTGTACCCTCCGCTGCATGCTGGCTCATCACAGAACTCTCTTGGTTCTACGCTCCAGAATCCATTGCCGCACTTCTTGCATATGCTTCTGGAAAAGCCAAGTGACTTCAACGTCTCTACTGGGTAGAATTTATCATAATTCTGTGAGAAGTTGGACTTTATCCTCTTCTTGAGCTCTTTATCGTTCATCCAGTGTAGTTATGTGCTTATCTTCAAAAAGGTATTTGTCGCATGGCGAACAAATAACAACAGCATGCCAGGGGATAAGAGCGAAATTGAGGGCGAAGAAGTAAGGTGGGAGAGAGCGGACCAGGCAATTGACAGGATACATAAAGAGGTTGAAGTAGAATACGGTCCGGTCTATATGTCCAAGCATATGCGCGATGAGTTTATCGAGCAGTACAGGGAACTTAAAAAAGAGTACGATGCAGAGCTGGCAGAAGATGAGATAAAAAGACGGTTAAAAATGCTGACGAAAGAATGAACTTATCTTTTTCGCAATTCAAGAATCCCGTTTTTAAATGTGGCTACGATATCTCTGCAGACGCCCGGGACTTTTATGCTTCTACTTATCTTTTTGCCATTGGTGTCGACATCTAGGTGGGGATAGTCATTGGTTAACTGATGTGTCTCACGTCGTCTTCCTTTCGAACGTGACGTCTACCAGGATTGAAATCTCCTCATTCATTTCATACATCTCAATCTCCATATCCCGTTCTATTCCTGATGGAGTGCATAGAGCTTCATGTACCACTCTCTCGAATTCCACGAAGAATCGGTCTAATGGGTTCTTGTTTTTCCCAGGATAAGAAATTAAGAAAGGATTTAGCCGAATAATGCGCCAAGGCCTTCCATTCCGCTTTCTTCAGCCTCTTCCTCTTTTTTCTCATCTTTCTTTTCCTCTTTCTTTACCTCTGCTGGTGCAGCTTGCGCTGGCGCGGGTGCAACTGCTGGCACTGCAGCCTGTGCAATTGCCTCTTCTATATTAACGCCATCGAGTGCAGCGACAAGTGCTTTCACTCGTGACTCGTCAGCTTTTGTGCCTGCTGCTTTTAAAACAGCGGTGACGCCTTTTTCATCTACTTTTTTACCAGCGCTGTGCAACATGAGTGCTGCGTATACATATTCCATTTATAACACCTCTAATTACTTGAATTACCTTCTTTTTTATTTTCTTCTACTTCTTCTTGGGCTGTGCTAACTGGCATCTTTGTTGATAATAGCATTGCCTGTAGGCTCGCTTTTGCGAGCACTATCTTAATCATCTCTGGTATTAAAATCGTTGCGTTGATTGCCAGATTTCTTGAGTCGTTGAACGCCTTCTGCAATAGTTGACGGGCGTTCGCACTCGTCGGGTATGCTGCATTGATTGATAGGTTAAGTGCATTATGCACAGCCATCGTGAAATCTGAGAAGTATTTGGATTCATCGACTGCTAATACATCAGACATGAATATGGTTCCATTTTCATAGGCTGCCCTTAACTTCAGCCCAACCTCCATGGGATATATTTCAAGTCTTGTAAGTAATTCTGCCAGTTTTGGTGATATCACCTCTCCCGCTTTTGCAACCGTTTTCCTCTCTCGAATCACCACGCTACCGCCTTCGATTGCAGCTGGAATTCCTACATTTTGAAGCTCTCCAACAATCGGGCCCGGCTTGAAAGAAGTGGCACACTTCTCCACCACAATATCGTGCGGTGCAATGTCGCCTGGCTTTGCCGGTGCCGGGGATTTGCTTTTCTCAAGCAATTTGTATAACTTGAATGAGTTTAATTTAGTGAATATGAGGGCGGTTTGCTCTTCAACAAAATCATCCAGGAGTCTGAGCTTTTCATCTGACTGATTCATTGCTCTGTGTATAAGGGTATTTCGTAGCATCTTTATGACTGCTCTGCCCCTCAATTCAGCTCTCATCTGCTGTAGCTGCATGGCAGGTATTTTGCTCATTCCAACAACGCCCACAATAGGGTATGTCTTAATGAGCGCCTTAATCTCCTCTATTTCATCCTTTTTCCATTGTGGAACGTGCGTGCTCCTGTGTTCGGGCATTTCAGATCACCCTGGTTGCAGACCCCATTGTAGTCTTCACATAGATCGAGTGAATGTTATTGGTGCCCTTTTCTAATTTTGATTCAAGCTGCTTTATAATCACTTCAACGTTCGCTGCAATTTCCTCGGGGCTCATGGTCTTGCACCCTACAGCCACATGAAATGTCGTTTTATCTTTAGACCTTATCCGAACAGTCTTTCGTAATTTTTCAATAATAGTGGCGATGTTCACCGTGCTGGTAATAGGTCTCGGCATCTTGCCAGGGGGGCCCAATACGGGTCCTAGATTCTTACCAATGGCTGGCATTAAGGATGCATCAGCAAGGAAGAAATCATATTCATTAACAATGGACTTGGCTCCTGGCTTGTTTTTCCCCAATTTCTCGATTTGGTCTGGTGAGAGGATTAGGTCAGCTCCTGCATTTTTTGCCTTCACAGCAAGTTCTCCAGAGGCGAAAATCGCTATCTTCACAGGCTTGCCAAATCCGCTTGGAAGAATAACGTCTTCATCAATTCTATTCTGGGGCTTGCTCATGTCGACGTTTTGCAGGTTTATTGCTAAATCGACGCCCTCAGTAAAATTTCGCTTAGGGGAATCCAGCGCAGTTTTTACCACTTCTAATATATCCTTGCGTGCCATAATATCTCCGTAGTCACACGACCAAAGGTCTTCTACGATGTAGGAATTTCAATTATAAAAGCTCATATTTTAACTTGTCGGTGCGGGTGGCGCAGGCGACAATACATTGTCATATTTTCCTTCAGCGATGTCCTTCAAAATTTCTTTGACTTTCTTCCCCTCCACGGTAACGCCAATCGATACGCATGTGCCAATCACCTCTTTCACGGCATTTTTGAGTGTGGGGGCGAGCATACTATCCATCTTCATTTTGGCTATCTTCACCGTAGCATCCATCGAGAGGTCCCCTACGAAATCAACACCAGGCGTACCAGAGCCCTTTGAAATGGCAAGTTCCTGCATGATCAATGCCGAAGTGGGTGGCGTTCCAACCTCTATTGATACGTTCTTCTGTGCATCTACGATTACCTTGACTGGAACCTGCATACCGTTGAATGCCTTTGTTTTTTCGTTGATTTCATCAACTATTTGCTTGATATTCACTCCCAAGGGGCCAAGTGCTGGCCCAAGTGGTGGCCCTGGATTGGCCTGCCCTCCTGGAACAAGGACCTGTATTACCTCTGCCATTTTATTCTTCCTCCTTACTCAACACCCTGACATGGTCACCTCTAACGGTAACTGGGATTGGGACCATCGCCTCAAACAGCTCGACGGTAATCTCTTCATGGGTTTCGTCCACTCTCTTCACCCTTGCCTTTTCTCCTTTAAATGGGCCAGATATTAGCTCAACGATACAACCCTCGGTTATGCCGGTGACCGTTGGCTTAGGCGTCAAGAAATGCTCCACTTCTGTCAACGTGCTTTTTCCTTTAACTACTCCCCGTACATGGGGAATGCCCTGGATAACCTGTTCTACAATTTCTGGGGCAGGGGACTCAATTAGTATGTAGCCTTTTAGCTCATCCGGAACCAGAATCGCCCTAATATCATCCCCTCTCTTTTTTGCAACCTGCTCTAACAAATTTGCAACAGGCCTCTCCTGGTTTGCAGTCGTTTTTACTACATAAATGGCAGTTTCATCACTCATTCTATCCCTCTATTTTCCGGCAAGTAAGCTTGGCAGGATGTCCAGGATACAGTATACCAAAAAGCCGATGAACCCTATTAATGCTGTGCCTGCAATACAAACCTTTGCAATCATGCTGAACTCTTCTCTGCTCGGTTTTCTGGCTAACCTGAGTACCCTTATATACTCATCAAGTTTCCGTGTTATCAATTCTTCTCACCATCTAATAGACTGAAAGCGCCAAATGACCTTCGCGGTAAAATACCTTTCGCTATAAAGGATTATCTCAGGAAATCGATGCCATACTTCTGCGTGGGTCTCGCTAATCCTTCAGGTTTGCCGTATATCTGGGTTGATTTGACTCCAGTCACGACTACCATGGTCCTGATCGTGCGGTCAAGAGTTGGGTCGATTTGTGCCCCCCAGATAATTCTCGCATTTGGATCAATGCGCTGGTAAATCTCTTCCACCACTTCTTCCGCTTCTGAAACAGTCATATCGGCTCCACCGATTACGTTAACTAACGCTGATGTTGCGCCAGAGACATCTACATCTAATAGCGGAGACCTCAGCGCCTTTTGAACCGACTCAATTGCTCTGCCCTCGCCGTCTGCTTCGCCAAGACCTATCATTGCTACGCCGCCCTTCTGCATGACCGTTCGCACATCTGCAAAGTCAAGATTTACCAACCCTGGTTTTGTGATTAGCTCAGTGATGCCTTTAACGGCTCTCATCAGTACCTCGTCAGCAACCTTAAATGCTGCTTGCAGTGGCAAATTTGGCACGATTTCCAATAACTTGTCATTCGGCACAACGATGACTGTATCCGCTGTTTCTCGTAGACGTTCCAGACCAGCCTCGGCGTTAGCTTGCCTGATTGCCCCCTCCGCCTTGAATGGTAGTGTCACGATGGCAATGGCAAGTGCCCCCGCATCTTTAGCGGCTTCAGTGACGACTGGCGCCGACCCCGTCCCTGTGCCTCCGCCTAAACCACAGGTGACGAAGACCATATCCGCGCCATCAACTGCTGCCCTAATCTCATCGTAACTTTCTCTGGCGGCATCCTCGCCTATTTGAGGGATACTTCCAGCTCCTAATCCCTTGGTTTTTTGCCTTCCGATTAGAATTTTTTTATTAGCAAGAATCTGAAGTAAATGCTGAGCATCTGTGTTTAATGCAAATGTCTCAGCTCCTTGAATACTTTCCTCCATCATCCTTTGGATTGTATTTGAACCGCCTCCACCGCATCCAATGACACGTATTGTGGTTTTGAGTTCTTTCAAAACTTCTATGAGTTCTTCATCAGTTTCGCCAACTTTAACTGAAGGCACGTTTTCCTGCCTCTCCATCTCTGCCTTTGTAAGCGCCTCCTCTACGATAGACTTCATGCTATTTTTCCTCCAAGCTATGAGAATATTGCTTTTATATATCCTCTTCTTCTATTTTATAGTTCCCTTTACCAGCAACGTTATTATTTACATCATGACTATAATATCTTTCGTGGAAACATGCAATCCATATCTACAACAGCGAAAAAAATCAGGACAATGGAGATAAGGGGCGCTGGTGCAATTGCAAGAGCTGCCGCATCCGCCCTAAAGGAGCACGCCCTGTCCCTCAAAACAAACTCGCTGAGCGACTTTAACAGAGAGATGGAAAAAGCGGCGCAGATTTTGCTTAAGACCCGGCCAACGGCAGTATCACTGCCAAATGCAGTCAGATTTGTGATGCGTTGCCATGGCGATACCGTAGAGGAAGTGCGGGCGTCCATAGTTAGTTCAGCAGATGAGTTCGTCAAGCGCTCCGAGAAGGCGGTGGAACAAATCGGCAAGATTGGAGCAAAACGGGTTCGGGATGGCGACATAATCATGACACACTGCAACTCGACCGCCGCCATTTCCATTATGGCCACGGCATTCAAGCAGGGAAAAAACATCAGGGTCATTGCGACCGAATCTCGCCCTATGATGCAGGGGCACATTACGATTCAACAGCTAAACGATGCAGGCATACCTACAACGCTCATCGTTGATTCTGCGATGCGATACCATATGCAGGATGTGGATTTGGCGATTGTCGGGGCTGATGCGATTGGCGTAAATGGCTGCCTTGTGAACAAGATCGGCACATCCCAACTCGCCTTAGCAGCTCATGAAGCAAGGGTAAATCTGCTCGTAGCAGCTGAGACCTTTAAATTTTCTCCAAGGACGATTTTTGGTGAACTAATCGAAATCGAGGAAAGATCGCCGGACGAGGTTTTGGATACAAAAACGAGAAAATCGCTGAAGAATGTGGTGGTGCGCAATCCTGCTTTTGATGTAACGCCGCCAGAGTACATAGACCTTATATGCACAGAGGTAGGTGCAATACCCCCGGAGATGGCATACACCATCATCAGGGACTACTTGGGCTGGGAACTGGAAGAACTCGGAGTTTAATCGGAATATTTTAGAATACGTTTTACGATGTCGCTATGGGAAATTAATCCCACCAACTTGTCATTTTTTAGAACTGGCAGTGTTCTAATGCGCTGTTTTAGCATAATCTTCACAGCATCCCCAATATACACATCGGGGCTAATGGTCGACGGTGGAGCAGTCATTATATCGTTTATATGGCTGGCTAAAACATCGCCTAACTTTTCTCTCCCTAATATCTTGAGAATATCCGTTTTGGTTACTATGCCTACCAATTTTTCGCCCGAAAGCACTGGAAATGCGTGATAATCATACTTTCGGAATTTTTTTACCAGTTCATCTAGAGCAGCATCCCTGTCGATGGTCGTAACCTTCTTGGTCATAACCTGCTCTACTTTGAGTTTGGGCAGCACGTATCTCTCGACCATTTTAACCTCTTGATATCAAATGGACACTATCTCGCGCATCAATATGAACCTGTCGAATTGTATCATGCATGTCTCCCGACCTCCCCTGCTTTGACAACGGCGAATTTTGTTAATATAGGTCCAATGACCTGGAATACCAGGGTGGTGGCAACTATAACATTGATGGCTAAAAGCCCTAGCTGATATCCTTCCACACCATACGCTTGGAATTCATGCCAGGCCTGGACGGCTAAACCGATGGCAACACCTGCTTGCGAGAAAAGACAGAATCCAAGATATTTGGCAACCACATCTTCGGCACCAGAAACGCGTGCACCCAAGAACGAGCCTATACTTTTTCCGCTTGTTCTGAATATTATATAGGTGAGCCCTAACGCCCCCATGATAGGTAGCAGATCAATCCGTAGCCTCGCACCTATCAGAACGAAAAAGAGGATGTAGATTGGGGGGCTAATACTCGACATCACATCAAAGGTTCGTTTATCTGTAAAAGGCAGATTGATGAGGGTCATTCCCATAGCCATGTTGGCTAAAATCAGCGAAAAGTGGAACATGTTAGCTAATCCAGTGCAAATCAGTATGCTGCCTAAAGACAATATTAATAGTTCATTTCTATCGTGCGTCTGCCTCGTTACATATCCGAGCATCATTCCTATCAATATGCCCAACACGATAGCTCCACCTATCTCCATCAAAGGCACGCTCATGACGGTGATGAAAGAAATCTGTTCGTGTCCACTGATAGACATCTTGGCAAATGCAGAGGCAAACCCATAGATGATGATGGCGATGGCGTCATCCAAGGCCACCACTGCAAATACCGTGGACGTAAGAGGTCCTGCAGTCTTATATTCTCTCAGAACGTCTACCGTGGCTGCAGGTGCGGTGGCGCAGGCCAGTGCACCGAATATCAAGGCTATATATAATTTGCGCGTCAACAAAAGAACGGCTAATGTAACCAATGCGAATGCACCAAACGACTCCAAAAGGGTAATACAACCGACGCTCTTCCCCAACTTTTTTAAGACATCTAAGGAGAGCTCCCCACCTATATCAAATCCGATTAATGCCAAGGCCAAATAATTGATTATATTCAGTTTGTCCACTAAATCCGGCTGGAATACGCCGAGAACTGAAGTACCCAAAATGACGCCCATCAAAATATATCCAACCACCAGTGGGGATCCTAATTTTTTACCAGACTTCCCGCCGCCCAATCCAAGAAGTATTGCCAGTCCCAAAAGTAACAAGATATCTATCATGTATGCGCCAACATGTATTGTCGAACAAGTCTTAAAAACCTTTTTAAGGAATGGATGTAAACCAGTGGTTGAGATACTATGGCTACAAAGTACCAGAAGTTCAAAATGCTCGATAAACAGCAGTATGCTGAAGTAACTCGTTTTTTGAAGAAGCATACACATTTAACCGCGAGAGAGTGGGCGATTGCGCGCCTATGCGCAGATTTCAGGACTGCAACAAATCATGCCGAGATGACCTGGATTGGCGCACATCTGCCAGAGCTCGTGCCGTTTATGAACGAGCCGTATTCGCGCCAGGCAGTTGCTGCAGCGCATGCAGCATTCAAGGACAAAGTTCGCAGGTCTGGCACGACATTCTTCTATGCGTATTATTCCGGGTTGCTCTCCATGGAAGATGCCGTCGATATGATTCATCAGATTGCAGAAAACATAGGGCATCTTCTCAGCGCCGGGGAGGGAAAGGCGCCGAAAGGAGACGTAGATGCCGAGGTTCAACAAAAGGTTGCAGAGGTGCTGCGGCAGATTACCCACAACCTTCAAAAAGATTGAACGGACGTGACGGGATTTGAACCCGCGACCTACAGCTTAGGAGGCACGCGGACAATTGAGGATGTCTCAAATGTTTGCCGCCCTATCCAAACTAGGCCACACGCCCGAAGACGTATTGTTTACGATTCCATCTTTAATGTATCGATTGGTGTAGGTGATAAATGATATGGTTGACAAATGATGATGACATGATGATGTGTCAATAGGTATTTAAGCAACGAGTGATATTTTGATATTTAATAGATAGCGGGATGATGTAATGGCTAAGAAGAGCGTGGCTAAGAAGGAAGCGCCCAGTATAAAAAAACAAGAACGAGTGCTTACTGGAATACCTGGATTTGATGAGTTGTGTCATGGAGGGCTTATCAGAAACAGGACCTATCTGCTTTCTGGAACATCTGGCGCTGGCAAAAGCATCTTCGCGTTACAATATTTGTACAACGGGGCTATTAAATACAACGAACCGGGCATTTATGTTGCCACAGAGGAAAGGCCAGCAGAAATACGGCAGAATGCGCTTAACTTTGGATGGGATTTGAAGGCGTTAGAAGATGAAAATAAGCTGGCGCTAATCGATGCCTGTGCCGCCAAAATCGGCGTCCCCTCTAAGGAAAAGTACGTTGATGTCAGACCTCTTGACATGCGCTCTATGATGGACCAGCTTATCACGATACAGGAAAAAATTAATGCAAAAAGAGCGGTAGTAGACTCTTCTACATCGATTGGCTTTTACCTTATGCAGGATCTGGGCAAAATAAGGCTTGAACTGCTCAAACTGAGCACTACGCTGGAAATCTTGGGATTAACATCGTTACTAACCTGTGAGGTTATTGATGGCTCACAGATAAGCCGATTTGATGTGGAGAACTTCGTGACCGAGGGTACCATTGCAATATATTACAAGAGGAGTGAAAACGTGCGAACCAGGAGCATAGAGGTATACAAGATGAGGGGCACAGACCACAGCCATAAGATACATCCATTTGAAATTACTCCCAAGGGAATAGTAGTTCATCCCAAGGAAGAGGTCTTTGATTTTTAGTCTACACCAGTTTCGTGCCCACAGTTCGGGCACTTGAACACACGTCGCTTGGCGTTGCGTTTATAGATATCTATTAGCCTGCGCCTCCAAGGAAACATTCTTGCGCCGCATTTCGGGCATATTTTATCCATCTCGTTTGCCTCTCATGGGCGGTGGCGCACATCAATGCCAATACCTAAGGTGCGCTCAATACTGCCAATTCTCTTGCCGCCCTTGCCCAAGACCTTTGGTATGTCGCGCTGATCGAGGTAGACTACTGCCTTTGAGTCTGACATCATCTCCACGTCTACAGGTCCGCGCACATGCCTGCTAATCTCCTTCTGGACCTCTTTTTCTGCCAGTTTCCATACGCTTCGCTTAAGCGCACGTATTGGCTTCCCCGCCTCGCTAACTGGCATGACCACGACCTGCTCGCCGTATGTGTAAACTTCATATTCGGGCTGCCCGGTTTCAAAGTTAATCACATCTATAACCGGGCGCGACAGGTCCTGCTCAATCATCCCAGATGGAACCTTCACAGTGAATTTTATGTTGTACACAAGGGAAACTTCGCCCTTGTCGATGAACACGATGGTATCGACCACCTGCGGTATCACCCCTAACTCTATCCTGCCTATCAATCGCTGCAGGGCATCTATCGCCCTGTTGGCATGCACCACCCCAACCATTCCAACGCCTGCCAATCTCATGTCTGCAAATACCTGGAAGTCAGAGGTCTTGCGCAGTTCATCATATATTGTGTAATCAGGTCTAACCAGGAGGAGGATGTTGGCCGTACTCGCCATACTGCCTCCCAGGGGAGAATACTGCGTGATGGCATCCGATACCTGTAAATCTCTGGGTGACTCCATGGTTTTTACCACGTACCCCTCCTTTTGCAAAAATTCTGCTACGCTGGCGGCAAAAGTGGACTTTCCTGCACCAGGAGAGCCTGCGATGAGAACTCCCCTCTGCTTCTCACTCAGTCTTGCTTTCAGCTCTTCACTGAGTTTGTAGCTGTCCAGACTTACCTTTGCAATGGGGCGTACTGCTGTGATTTCGATTCCGTCTGAAAATGGCGGGCGTGCTATCGCAATTCTCATGAGGCCAAGTTGAACTACGGTCGCACCTTTTCTGTCGAATTCTATGAAGCCTTCCGGATCCCGTTTTGCCCTCTCTGTGATCTCGTGCGCCATATCGTGCAATTCTTTTTCCGTACAGTGTTTTTTTCTTATCTTCATCAACTGCATTTTGCCGACAGTACCCCTCTTCGCCATAGGGGGTACCTTTTCCTTCAGATGCACGGACATCGTATCCTTGGTGAAGTAGGAGTCAATGCTTAGCGATTTCAACTCCTCTATTTCTGGGTAAAGATAGATAACCTCCAATCCCTTTGCCCTTGCAACCTCTGACTGAACAATATCGCTGGTTACAAATACTGCATCCTGCTGAATCGCTACAGATCTGATTATGGAATCGATTTCGCCACCGGAGGCCAATTTAATCTGCTCAAGCGTAGGGCGCTTGCCTACATACTTTAATGAAATCTTCTTATCCTTCGCCATCTCGTTCAGTTTTTTAAGCTCTTTCAGGCCATTAAAGCCAATTTCGCGTCCCTGATTTGCCTGCGCCTCCAGTTCGGATATGACGGCCTCCGGAATGATAATTTCAGCGCATTCAAACTCGCCGCTCTTGACCTTTGCGGTAATCCTGCCATCTATTATGACGCTTGTATCAGGGACGAGTTTCATGCCCATACACCTTTTCTGGATTAAACACCTTTTCGGCGAGAATTTTTCCATTCATATCTCTATAGAAGCACGATCTGTATCCCATATGGCACGCGCCCCTGATTTGCTCCACTTTCAAGAGAACAGCATCAGCATCACAATCAACGAGAATCTCGTGTACAATCTGCTCGTTGCCGGAGACCTCACCCTTCTTCCAGATGCGCTCTTTGCTCCTGCTCCAGTAGTGTGCCCTCTTGGTCTCAAGGGTTTTTTTGAGGGCGCCTAAATTCATGTGAGCGAGCATTAATACCTCTCCGGTTCTATAATCCTGTGCGATAGCATGAATCAAGCCATCTTTAAATTTCAACTCTCGTAGCATAGAATCCCTTATTTCTATATACTATAATTGCATTAAAACATTTGTAAGGTTTTGATAACAATGGAAGCCAATCAGAAAACCAAGGAAAAACTGGTCACGACTGGCATAAAGGGTTTGGATGCCCAGCTGGGCGGCGGTATGTTGCCTGGGACGACGTTATTATTAGTGGGCGAACCCGGAGTCGGCTCTGAGGTATTTGCACATCAGTTCGTCTCCGGCGGTCTGGAGGGCGACGAGCGTGTCTTCTACTTTTCGACAGACCACCCCATCAACGAGCTCAGGGACAACATGCATAGATTGGGAATCGAGGCCGATAAGTACGAGAAAAAAGAAAAACTGCTCTTCATCGATGCATACACGCCCAGGTTTATCAGCATATTGCCGCCAGAGTTACGCAAGGAAGTATCTGACAAGGAACTTCTGCAGAAAGGCGTCGACTCACTCAACCAGCTCAAAATGGCGATAGAGGCAGATTACGGAAAAAACTACAGGGGCGTGATTGACTCGCTCTCATTCTTCTTGAGGAATTATAGTGTAAAAGACATCAGCGATACAATCGAGGTCACGTCCTCCATTGGGAAGATGGCTGGCGGCTCGCATCTGCTCTTGATGGCCAAGGGCATGCATGATGAGACAACGGAAAATGCCATGAAGCACCTGGCAGATGGGGTTATCGAGCTTTTTTTCAAGGAAAGGGGCAATGAATTAGAGCGAATGCTTGTCGTTAGGAAGATGAGGGGCATGTTAACTCCAAACAAGATGATGCCCTTCACCATTGGTCCGAAAGGGATTGATTTGGAAGTGATAACCAGGGTTCTGTAGTTTTAGCGTTTCTTGATTTCCCGCATCATTTCTTTGTGGAATAGTGCGAGCATGTCACATAGAAGGCCAAAGATGAACATCTGAACGCCGGTTATGACCAGCAGTGTGGAGAGAATTGTCAGCGGAATGTGCTCTATTCCTTTGAACCAGTCCAGTATGACGTAGATTCCAATAATAGCGCCCAGTATCGTGAAAGCGACTCCAAGCAGACCGAAGTACAGCAGGGGGTTATGCGTCTTGGTGAGCTGATACATGGTGTGACCAATCTTTAAACCATCTCTAATTGGATTAAGCTTTGTGGCAGCTCTCTTATGCCTTGGTAAATATGTGACCGGCACTTCTACGATTTCTTGGTCTCTTTTTATGCCCTCTATGGTGATCTCCGCATCGGTCTCAAACCCGGTCTTGTTCAGCTCTAATTCTTTGATGGACTTTCTGCTGAAAGCCCTGTATCCTGATAAAACATCCGTAATCCAGGCACCGTACGCAAGACCAAATGCCTTGCCCAGGATTTTATTGCCGAACCGATTCAACGTAGTAAATGCCCCTCTCTGGGGCGATGCAAACCTGTTGCCGATGACGTGGTCGGCGTTGCTTTTTTCTATTGGCTCCAGCAACCTGTTGACCTCTTCTGGGAGATACGTCCCGTCGCCGTCTATCATCACGATGACGTCTTTGTCAATCATGTTAAAGGCCTGCTGAAGCGCCTGACCTTTGCCTTTTCCATCTTGGATAATAACCCTTGCGCCTGCACCCTCTGCTATTTTGACCGTATCATCCGTGCTATGCCCGTCGATGACCAGGATGTCAGAAAATCCCATGGACTTGAATTTGTGGACTATGTCACCTATGGTGGGCGCCTCGTTCAACGTTGGAATTAAAATGCAGACGTTATCTTTCATTTGATGTCACCTAAAATCTTTCTTTTCACAAGATCGTCTCCTTAATTTTCTCTACACTACTGTTTCTTCTCAACAATTCGACAAGTCATTAAAACTTCACGTCCTTTAATCTATGTTTTCTGGTCTCAATCATCACCTCTTCAATGTTGTCTGCCAGTTCCTCGTCGGGCTCAATTGACCTAACATATCTTAGAAGATCCTTTTTTGCCGCCATGTGCATCACATTGTATGTGTGTATATAGTATTTTTGTCTTATACCTTTTCCACCATACTGCCATTCATTCAACGCTTTCTTGAGAGATATTTTTCAATGATCTTAAGGATTTCATCTTTTTGCTTTGGATTAATGAGAGACTTCTAAGCTATATTTATATAAACATACTCTTCCTTGTTGAGTATGTATGAGCGATAAAACATTATTCTTAAAATTTTTTGGAACTGAAACCCCTATATTAAAGATCATAGATTTCCTGGTAGACAATGAGGCATTCGATCACTCGAAAACAGACATAGCAAAGGGTGCGGGTATTAGCAGAGCAACTCTTTTCAACATATGGGGCATCTTAGAGAGAAATCACATCGTGACCAAGACCAGAGAGATTGGGAGAGCCGAGATGTATAAATTAAACACGTCAAATCCAATCATAAAGAAGCTGATGGATTTGGATGATGCAATATCCAACTACTATGCAGAGCAATCACTCATGAGTAAAAGGATCATGCCAATAAAAGTACCGCAGATGTAATCATAACTGTGTTATATTTGTCCCACATTTTCTGGACATAAATCAAATTCCCACTTATCACATCATCTTCCATGACCTTGCGTTAGGGAACGTACTCGAATATCTTCACATATCTGATTTCTCTGCCCTCTATCGTGCCAACTGTCGTGGGCGACTCGTAAACAAGTCGATAATGCTCTAAAGGCTCGATTTGATCTCCATATGGTGATGTGTAATTCTCTCCGTTAAAGAAGTGAAGTCTTACGATCATGGTTTTATAGTACTCAGGTCCCCAGCCCGCGCTCCCATCTGGTAGGACAACCTGATATTTCGCCCAGTATTTGTTGACGTCCCCTCCCGCTGCAAACGTACCCATCGCCCAGAACTTGCCGGTTGCCATCTCGATGTCTATGACGACGTATTTAGTGCCAAGTTCATCGAGTATCCAGTTGGCAGTGGACTCGTCCGTGGCTGTGAAGAACATGCATGCGCCCGGGACGATCGTATCATTCGGTCCAGGACCGCCTATTCCAGACTGGAATGGATTGGCATTCGGTATCCTATGCGCGATGCGCGTGATCCAGTGGCCATAGTCCCACCAGCTCATCACGCCGTAAGCGGAATCAGGATATTGATATGCCTCTCCAGGTGCTGGTGCTTCGTACAATGCATAATAATCGAGACCTGGGTCAGGTGTATTATATCTCATCCAGTCCAACGAATTATACCAGTCCATGTTGGGTCCGCCAGTCCACTTCGCTGCACCTGGACCAGACCCCATCGTTATGGCTGCATTCGGATAGACGAGTAACAATATAACCAGTACTACAGCAAGTACATGACCGAGTTTGACATATCTGGAAACGAAATAACCAACATCACTCGCATCCGTTACCCTTCTCTTGAAGTTCTCGTGCAATTTACCTAGTCCCCCCCACTCTAACATTTTAACGCCGAAATAACCAGAAAGAATCGCGACATTCACCACAAAATAATACGCAAATCTGTTTTGACCAATGGTGGCGAAGAGCATGATAGCACTCCACACTACAAGCAGCATGTCCTCAGGTCTCCATTCTTTGATGACCCTATATCCGACCATCAAAAGGGCGATAACTGCAACATAAAAGCATGTCGTGAAGTTATACCATACAGTCTCCAGGGTGAACTGCCCGCCTTTGTAGAAGATCGATGAAACCTCTGCGATGGTCAGTGCGCCGCCGGTCGGGCGGAAGACGTTGAATGAATTTAACATTGTGTTAAGTAGGGTGGGAGCAACCAATCCTATAGCAGCTAAGCCCAGCGTACCAACTCCGATCAATGTTAACGGATAATATATTCGCTCGAGATTTCTGCGGTTCGCCTCCTTTGAGATACCACTTAATACCAAAAATGCCAAGATTCCCAATGTAAATACTGATACATGCAGCCATGAATACCGGAACGTTGCAAAACCAAAACGTGACTCAACACATGGCAAGATCATAATTAATGGCATCACGAATGTGATTGCGCCCACAACACACAGATAATCAAGAGATTTGCCTCTCATATGGTCTACAATGCATTGTAGTGCCACGTACACAGCGATCACAAAGGCAAATAATAAGGCGCCGACCCAGCACAGCAGATAACACCCAAGCATGAATCCAGCCAACGTTGAATAGATTACTGGGGACTTCAGAACCTTCCAATTCTTCTTCAAAAGATGCTCAAATGTTAGCTCCTGCTTGCCCGCTCTTTTAATTGCAATTATAAAGAACATGATCGTTAGCGTGCTGAAAAGCGTTTCAGCTACATGGTGATCTGTGAACCCTAATACTGAACGAGATAGGAACTGTCCTGGCATAATAGCCACCAAGAGAGCGGAGAATATGCCAACTCGTTTATCGAATATCTCTCTTCCGATGACGTATACTGGGATGACGACCAATGTCCCCAGGGCGGCTGGGAAGTATGCGCCCACCACTTCTATCGTATGCTGGCTGGGCGAGCCAAATCCGACGAGCAGTGCCAAAAATGCGACGGTCTGATCGAACAACGGTCCAAAATGAAGACTGTTACCAACAGGGAAGTTTGTGAAGGGATCGAACATAATCCTATGCGGGAAATTGTGAATCGTATTCTCTACCAGACGCATGTGGTACCAGGGATCATTGCCACCAAACCTTACAATATCGCCGATAAAGACGCTGCCCTGCGGTAAAATTGCCCTGATGTAAAAAGCGAGCGCTAAAATGAGGATTAGCAGGATGTTGTAAATCGATACTTTTTCGAAAAAGGATGGCTGCTCGAGTTTCCTGATTTTTGTTTCGTATTCTGCCTTCAATTGTCCATATATTACCTTGGTGGCCCTACCTTGTTTGTATTCTCTTTCCAACTTGTCTATCGATGCCCTTATCTTGGCGATTTTTATGTCCTTGCCTGACAATTCTGGCGTTGCTGCCTTCGGTTGCTTTGGTCTATGTTGTGCCTTGAACTTCTTTTTCCTCTTCCTTCCCACTGGACATCCCTTCTCCTTTAAGCATTAAACACTGTATCACACAACATAAATCTTTTTGAAGATGCTATTTGTTGCCGATTCCATCTATTATATCACTGTACTTGGATGCAATTGCATCCCAGCCAAGTTCTGCCAAATCACATTTGACCTCTATTGGTCGTTCATAACATTTAATGAGTGCCCTTGTAATTGCATCTGCATCGCCGGGCGGAACGAAAATTGTGCCGCTATACTTGGCCATGGACTCTTCCAATCCGCCAACCTTGGAGCCGATGATGGGTTTTTTGTAGCACATTGCTATGTGGGCTGCGCCGCTCTGCGACGCCCTTGTGTATGGGAAAACGATTACATCTGCAGCCGAGAAGTACAGCGGAACTTCATCATCAGAAACGTATCTTGGCATCAGTGTTATCTGGTCCCTGCGCTTTGACGTTGCAACCCGTTCAACCACTTCATCTCCACCTTCCCAGAGTTCTCCAACGATGAACAATCTCGCATTCTTCGCTATTTCTTCTGGCAATCGTTCGAATGCATCGATGAGGTATGGAATGCCCTTGTATCTCCTGACCAATCCAAAATGCAAAATGACGAATTTCTCCTTGATTTTCAGTGTAGATTTGGCTTTTTTCCTGTCGATTTGTTTGTAGTGGTCGTAGAGCCCATGTGGGATGACGTGTATTTTTTCTACATCCAGATGGTATTTGGATGCGATCTGTTTCTTGTCGAAGTTGGAGTGTACAACGTATGCATCTGCTTTGCACGTTAGCAAACGTCCGGCTATGCGTGAGTATAACCTAATAGGTAGAATCGCCTCCTCTAACGGGTCAACAACCTCGTGAAATTCAATGATGAGTTTTGATTTCAGAGATAGCGCATTTAACATCTTTAAAATCAAGTGCATGTGCGCCACCGATGATGTCCACCACTGCAGTATGATGACATCAGGCTTCTGCTTTTTGATAAAGCGAAACGCCCCGTTCCAGCTCAATGGTGAATTGTAATCCATGCCATCATAAACCGCGACATTCGATGAAAATTCAAGGTCCGATATCTTTTTTCCCACGTGCTCTTTTCCCGGAAACAAAAATTGGGGCAACAATTTTCTCAAACAGACTACTGACACGTTATTCGATATCGCCAGTGCGTTAGCAAGGCGAATCGTGTAGTAGCTCAGCCCGCTTAAAAATCGTTTTGACGGTCCAACGATGCATATATTCCTCATTGTAACAACTAATGAGGTAGTGAGGATTTATAAATAGTTCTGGAATAATGGACAAGAGGTTAGTCAATTGAAAATAGCACAGGTTTGCCCCAGATATCATCCAGATGTAGGCGGCGTGGAGACGCATGTAAGGGAGATCAGCGAGCGATTGGTGCAGAAAAGATTTGACGTTGAAGTTATTACTACCGATCCTTCAGGCAAACTCCACGATGAAGTAATCAATAGAGTGAATGTAACACGATTCAAGTCAATCGCACCCAACGATGCCTTCTTCTTTGCCCCCGGGATATACGGTTATCTCAAAGATCGAGACTACGACATAATTCATGCGCATAACTACCATGCGTTTCCTGCGTTATTTGCTGCCTTTGCCAAAAAGGATAGGAATTTTGTCTTCACATCTCATTATCATGGACTTGGACACACTTTTATTCGAAATCTACTCCTCAAGCCATATCGCCCGCTTGGAGCGAAAATATTTAAAAAAGCAGACAAGGTGATATGCGTATCGCAGTTTGAGTTGAATTTAATAAAGGATCACTTCAACGTTCCTGCATCCAAGTTAATTAACATTCCCAATGGCATAAATTTGGACGAATTCAGGGACATCAAACCACTTGAAAGAGAACATAAAACGATTCTATTTGTGGGGCGACTTGAGAAGTATAAAGGCGTGCAGCACATCATCCAAGCGTTGCCATTACTGGCAGAGTATCGTTTTGAAATCGTGGGAACGGGTCCTTGTGAACAAGAATTGAAACAATTGGCAGGCAACCTTGGCATAAGCGAGAGGATTAACTGGATAAAAGAGTTATCGAGAGTGGAACTATTGCAGCACTACAAGTCCGCAGATGTTTTTGTCATACTTTCTGGGCACGAGGCATATGGGATAGTAGTAGCAGAGGCACTTGCGAGCGGAACGCCGTGTATCGTCGCTGATACCGGTGCATTAAGCGAGTTTGTGGATGATAAAATGTGCTTTGGGATTGCATTGCCTGTAGAA
The DNA here is from genome assembly GCA_026016205.1 of Methanosarcinales archaeon. GTDB lineage: Archaea > Halobacteriota > UBA148 > UBA148 > JAUWXC01 > JAUWXC01. The sequence goes on from CP061209.1 coordinate 45,212, forward strand.
GCGAATGAACTGGCTGAAATGATAGAACGCGCAGCATCAGTGAAACAAGCCAAATACGACAGAAATTTGATGGGCTGGGACGAAGTCGTAGAACGTTTGATTGATGTGTATGAGAGGATATGATGAAGATCTGCATCGTTGTGCCTTTTTTCACGCCCTTCGTGAGGGGTAATGAGTTTGGGCTTGCACAGAGCCTCATAGAGTTGGGAAACGATGTAACGATTCTTACTTCCACTGCAAAAGCTCCCAGGGAGGAGATGATAAGAGGAAAAGACTACAACTTTTATTCCTACGATTTTAAGGTAAAGTATCTCCCAACACCCTTGAATGTAGGGGAGAATCCAATCGTTCCTTCTGTTTTTACTCATATTCTCAAAAATGGTTATGATGTAGTGCTCCTGCAAGAGGACTACCCCATCATCTGTCATCTTGCTTATTTTGCAGCAAGGTTGAAGCGAACGCCCACGGTATTGTCTACGGAGAGAACATATTATCCAGAGGATCTTACAAAGAAAACTTCGTTGAAAATTCTTGACAAAACAGCCAACAAAATCATGAGAAATGGGGTTGATGTGATGACGGCGCACTGCACTGCCGCCAAGGAATTTATGATAAAAGAAGTGGGAGTAAAAAGGGAGATAAAAATCATTCCTGTTGGCGTGGACACGAAATTGTTCAAGCAGATGAAAAGCAAAGAACAACATCTCACATCAGGCGAACTAAAGATACTAACGGTTGCGAGATTGCACAAATACAAGGGATTAAATTACCTAATAAATGCGATGAAAACCGTGCACGAAGAAATACCAGATGCAAGACTCTACATCTTGGGAAAAGGTCCAGAAGAGCGAAATCTCGGAAATTTGGTGAAAAATCTTGCTTTGGAGGACGTGATCGAGTTCATAAAAACGCCTATTCCCAATCATAAAATGCCAGAATTATATGCGGAATGCGACGTTTACGTGCAGCCAAGCATAGTTGAACCTTTTGGAATTGCTGTGCTTGAGGCAATGGCTTGCGGTAAGCCCGTTATCGGCACGAAGGTAGGAGGAATGATAGATACGATCGTCGACGGTGAAACTGGATTCTTGGTGAACCCCAAGGACTCAAAGGAATTGGCTGAGCGGATAATAATGCTTAAGGACGAAAAGCCGAGGAAGAAATTAGGTAAAAACGCAAGAGAGAGGGCAGTAAAGCATTTCGATTGGAAAGAGATAGGGCTGGAATACCAGAAACTATTGAAGCCTTCAAATCTTGGGGGTTAATCATGCCGGATAATAACCTGAACATATGCTATGTCGCACCAGACATACCTGTGCCACATACAGGCACTTTTGTCGGCGGCTCCACCCATGTTCTTAAAATCGCTGAAGGTCTGGCAAAAAGGGGAAATAATGTCTACATCCTATCAAGGCGAGTGAACAAAGGACAGAAAAGATTCGAGAAACTGGGCGAGAATCTGTTCACACACAGGGTATACAGAGGAATAATATGTCCTATTGAGAGAACTGCGTCCCGAAAATTAAACGCTCCTAAAGAACGTAAAGGCATATCCAGCATACTTGAGTCGATATATTTTCTAACCGTCTATCGTCTAGCCTTGATGATTATTGTGGCAAGGATAATACGAAAACATAACATCCACATCGTACTTGAAAGAAACTCCTCGAAGGGGGCGGGAGTACTCACCGGAGCCATCTTTGGTATCCCATCTGTGGTCGAAGTAATAGATCCAGATTACAGTAACTTGGCACTAAAACTTGCTAAAAGGGTGTTTGTGTATACGAGCAAGATTTTAGATCCCAGTTTTCCAAAGGATAAAGTTGTGTTAACGAGTGCTGGAGTGGATACAGAAATATTCAACCCAGACGCAGATGGCGATAGTATCCGAGATGCCTACGAGCTTCATGATAAAGACGTAGTCGTCTACGTCGGCGAGATGAGTGCATGGCATGGTGCTGAGAATCTTGTGCACGTTGCAAGTAAGTTGGATCAAAACATTGGATCAAAACACCAGATTCTCATGGTCGGAAAAAATGTGGAATCGTTAAAAGAGGTGGCAGAAAAAAATGGTGTTTTAGACAAATTCGTTTTTGCAGGCTTTGTCAAGCATGAAGACGTTCCCAAGTACATCACAGCCGCAGACGTTGCGGTTGCACCGTACAATCCAAAGGGATTCAAGTATATGGAAAAATATGGATTTTACTTCTCGCCAATTAAAATCTTTGAGTACATGGCTTGCGCCAAACCGATTGTAACTACTAATATCGAGATTGTTAAGGACATTATCGAGAAGAATCAATGCGGCATATTGGTAGAGCCCGGGAACATTGATGAAATAGCGCATGCAATAGATTATTTGTTCAAGAACAAAAAGAAAGCGAGAGAGATGGGAAGAAACGGAAGAAGCGCTGTGTTGAAAAGTTATTCATGGGACAAGGTATCAGGTCAGATATATGAAAGTATGATGGAAATACTTGAAGGTGGAAACGAATGAAGGGTAATATGAAGTAATTATAAATGGAGGAAAAGTAGGGTAGTATGGGGAGAAAAAGTTGAGGCCGAAGATAAATTTGAGAGAGCGTATAGAGAACTAAAAGGTTTGCAACATGAGAGTTTGTTATTTTGGCTCATATAACAGAAACTATTCCAGAAACAGGGTAATAATTAAAGGATTAAAGCAAAACGATGTAGATGTTATTGAGTGTCAGGATGCGTCGATATTTTGGGCTCGCTGTTTTAAGTTGTTTTGGAAATATCTTCAGACAAAAAAGCACGATGCGATCATAGTTGGTGCGCAAGGGCATGCAAATGTCCTGATTGCATGGTTTTTATCAAGAGTCTTTAATAGAAGGCTTGTGTTCGATCCGTTTATTTCTTTATACGACACAGCTGTATTTGACAGAAAGGAGGTTGATAGAAAGTCTATGAAGGCAAAGTATTACTACTACTTAGACAAAATTTCATGTAAACTTGCCGATGTGGTTATCGCGGATACCAAACAACACGCAAAGTATTTTTCTAAAGGATTTGCCATCCCTAAAGAGAAGATTAAAGTAATTTATATAGGCGCTGATGATGGAGTATTCTACCCAAGAGAAGTAAGTAGACAAAATAATAAGTGTATAGTTGAATTTCACGGATCGTTTGTCCCTCTGCAGGGTGTGCCGTATATCATAAAGGCGGCAAAGATTTTGGAAAAGGAGAATATCATATTCAAAATCATTGGGAAAGGGCAAACATATGGAGAAGTCTTGAAGTTATCAAAGGGATTAAAGGTAAAAAATGTGTCGTTTTTGGGGTGGGTAAACTATGAAAACCTCCCAAATTACATTGCTGAAGCGGACGTTTGCTTAGGGATATTTGGAGATACAGAGAAGGCAAAAAGAGTAATTCCAAATAAGGCGTTTGAAATACTTGCTATGAGAAAACCATTGATAACTAGTGATTCGTCTGCGGTTAGAGAGGTGCTAACGCATGAAGAAAATACATTGCTGTGTGAAATGGCAGATCCCGAATCTTTAGCCGAGGCGATATTAACGCTAAAAGACGATGAAATATTGAGAAGCAAAATTGCTGAAAAAGGATACAGACTCTATAAAGAACGTTTTACACCACTCAAAATAGGAGAAGAAGTTAAAGGAATCGTTGAAGAAATATGCTAGTTTGCTTAAATATAGGTTGTGGATTAAGGAAAAAAGAGGGACATATAGGAGTTGACATTGTAAAAGTAGAGGGAATTGGTGTTGTCGCCAGAGTTGAAAACTTACCATTTAAAATTAATTCCGTAGATAAAATTTATACGAGACATACACTTGAGCATGTAAGCGATTTTGAGAGAGCAATAAAAGAAATGTGGAGAGTTTGTAAGCCAAATGCTATTGTAGAGATCATTGTGCCTTTTTGGGCACATTCAAGCGCACATAATGATCCGCTACATAAGAGATTTTTCGGTTATTTTTCTTTTGACAATTACTCTATACAAAAAGTTGATAAAACCTATATACCAAATAATGCTGTAAAATTCTATATTGAAGATAGAAAATATATATTTCCACGAAGACGAGTTCCATTCTCTCTTCTGGATGCGTTGCTCGAATGGTTTGCAAATAAACACTACAATACATATGAATCTGCTTTAGCGAATATTTTCCCTGCATATGAAATTTATTTTAAATTACGGGTGGTTAAATGAACATCTGCATGTTTGCAAAGGGCTTGCTGGTGCATATTACTGGTGGAGAAGAAATATGAACGCCCCAAAGGTTTCTGTAATAGTTTTAAACTATAATGGTAAAAGGTACTTAAGAGATTGTTTTGAAGCAATAAGGAAGAACACTAAGTACCTAAATTATGAAGCTGTAATGGTCGATAATAACTCAACAGATGGAAGTGTGGATTTTGTTAAAAGTACTTTTCCCGGGGTTAAAATAATCGAAACTGGTGAAAACTGGGGATTTGCAGCTGGAAATAATATAGGTATCAAAAAGACAAATAGCAAGTATGTCTTTCTGCTGAACAACGATACAATAGTTCAACCATATTGGCTTTCAAAAGTAGTTGAAACAGTTAACTCAACCCGCCAATATTTGGTAAGTATCAATCACACACTAATGTAATATTCATAGCTATCCGCCCCCCAGCAATCATTTCGGAGCTCGCTTTAAAGTGATGTTATCTAAAAGCCCTGTAACAAACCCAACAAAAGTCCATAATGACTTATAATAGACAATGAATGGAAGTAAAATAATTTCCCATGTGATGACCTCTCTCGCAATCGCCCGACTAGTCATATATGCAAATAATCCGATCACTGGAATGGATGCCAACACGATCTGCCCAACAGGGTATCCGTATATCAACATTCCTAAAATCACAAAAGGAAACACAATGATATAAGCGGCCCCAATTATCGCGATGAGATTCATTTTTAGGGCACTCTTCAAATACTTCATATTTGCCCATGACTTTCCATACCAGATACATCGTTTCCAGTATTCAGAGAACGTTTGTCCTTGTTTCTCCTCAACTGTAGTAGTATCAACAACTGGAAACAAGTAACCTTTCGCTTCTAGGTCTTTTTTAATTTTTTCCAATTTTTTATTATACACAACGTCCTCTCCTACTTCTAAGTCGGTATCGATTCCACCAATCATCCTCCAGACCTCTTTTCTGACCGCCCCAAGACCGATATGTCCGAATTTATAAGGTGGACGTGACATCATGATATTCTCATATAGAACTACCAATCTTGAAAAAAGTGTATTCGAAGATGACTTTACTATCCTTTTTGTGTACACCCCCATCACTTTGTCTGAATCATTGAACGGCTCTGCAATTTTCTTTATGAAATCCACTGGAATAAAAACATCTACATCGACCCCGAGGATAATATCTCCTTTTGCATTCACTAACCCAGCGTTTCGTGCAGCACCAACTCCTTTTGGCTCTTGATATATTATCCTGAACGGAAATTTAGATTTGTCTTGATATTCCTCGATGATCTTTTCTGCCCCATCATCAGAGCTGTCCACCACAACAACTTCTATGTTAGGATAAGTTTGGCTTAATATGCTGTTTAAGCATCTTCTTACCGTGTTCTTTGCATTTCTGCTGACTACAATTACTGAAACAAGTTTTTTATTTATGCCCATGTGTACTCTTCCTATTTGCGGGTTTAAAACATCTAACAATTAAATTATTGTAGAGCCATTTACTGAACAAACTATTAGAATATTTTTCATCGATTTTTAATAGTTTATCGTAATCTAAAGGTAGTTTAACTCCGATATTTGACAACATTTTGTTATTTGCTTTTGTAATCTCGTCAATTATTAGCCCCCGTTCTTCCAAAAATTGAGTCAATTCGCTTTCTCTAAACTCAAAAATATGTCGTGCTCCCGCATAGTCTGGCATTTCAAGCTCATATCTCAATTCACTTGGTAAGAATCGATTTTCCAGCTCTCTTTCAGTATCTTTAACAGACGAATATTTAGGCGCTTTATTAAAATTTATGTTCTCTCTATTAGGTGTAGACAGAACAATCGTTCCCCCCTCTTTTAAAACTCTTTTTATTTCATCTATACCCTCACTTGGGCTATCTAAATGTTCTATCATCTCTGTAGCTACAACACAATCAAATACTTCATCTTTGAAAGGCAAATCAAGTGCATTAGCAACAATGGAGCACGACTTTAACTTATTCGTCTTAGCTTTCTTATTACACCATCCAAGAACATTCTGCTTAATATCCACTGAGTATACGTCAAATCCATGGAAGATTAGTGGCAGTGATATATTCCCACTAGCGCAACCCAAATCAAGAATTTTCGATTTATGCGGCAAATTTGATTCTAAAATCAACTTTATTATCTTTTTAACTCTGCTTTCATAATAAAATCTATTTTTTGAGTTTGTATCCGCATATAGCTCATTTTTTTCACCTTTTAAGAATTTTTCAAATCCATTTGAAGGTGATGGGAGCCCAAATCTGAGCTTTATATGGTTTGTATTCTCTGATTCTTTCATTTCCTCTGCCTCCCTGTAATAAATCCTTTCCAGAAGTAAAATACATCTAAGAAGTAATCTAAAAGTTTTACTGGAGGGACCAACATAAAAACTTTCAGGTCTTTCATAACTTTGAAAGCCCTTACGGCATTTCCAAATACTATTGTAGCGATATAAAGCGCTCCAAATATGCGAATGAAATTTGAGGGAATGAATAGTACGATGACTGCAAGTGTTTTGAAGATTTGGTTATTTATATCCCACGCCCTGAATCTATACTTTCTGAATAAAACGCCTTGTCCTTCCGCCAAGCGAGGTCTGTATTCAAATAATATCCTTGAAAGTTTAGCCACACGAGAAGAATGCAGATGATACACGGGCGTCGGAACCGACACCATCTTATATCCTACTTTAAACAATTTTATGCTCAAATCCACATCTTCACAAGCCGCTCTATATGTCTCTCCATCTAACCCCCAAAACTTTAAAAAAGTATCTTTCTTGAAAATAACGTTTTTGAGATCACTATATCCGTCTGTGCAAATTTCCACAGAGTTTTCATAATCTTCTTTCAAATCCCACGAGAATAAAGCTTTTTCCCAGAATCCAAACTTCTCGTAAATTTCTTTTGACAATATCACAGGTGAAGAGACTAACGCAACTTCGTCATCCTTGAGATAAGGGACTAATTTCTTGAACCATTCATTTTCAGCCAATAATATATCCTCATGAATCACGGAAACAATATCATTCTTTGAGGCTTTTACACCCTTGTTTACCGAGCGAGCAAATCCCAGATTCGTATCATTGTTTATTATCTTTATGGGATATTGCTGCACAACTTTTAATGTGTCATCAATGGAGCAATCATTAACAACAATTATGTCAAGTTCTCCATCATATTTCTGGTTCAAGATGGATTCTATCGTTTTGCCTATTGTCTTCTCGCCATTATATGTCGGTATTACTACGCTTATTCCCGGATACTTATCACTCATTACTGCAATAATGGCTCCCACCACCATCTATTTTCAACATACCATTTAATAGTTCTCTTAATCCCTTCTTCAAACCGTACTTTGGGTTTCCAACCAAGCTGTTTTATCTTCCCCGTATCCAAAGAGTATCTAAAATCATGCCCCGGCCTATCCGTTACAAATTCTATCAAGCTCTCAGGTTTGTTTAACTCCTTGAGAATCATATTTACAATTTCTATGTTTTGTTTTTCATTTCCACTTGCGATATTATAAATTTCTCCTATTTTTCCTTTCCTAAATACCACATCTATTGCCTCGCAATTATCCAAAACGTAAATCCAATCTCTAACATTTCCCCCTTCTCCATAGATAGGGAGAGGTTTGTCATGTAAAGCATTTAAAATGAGAACGGGAATTAGCTTCTCTGGATATTGGTAAGGACCAAAATTGTTTGAACTACGAGTTATTAATACTGGCAAGCCATAAGTCTTGTAGTAGGCTTTAACTAACAAATCCGCTCCCGCTTTGCTAGCTGAGTAAGGAGAAGACGGGTCTAACATATCTTCTTCTTTAAAAGAGCCTTTTTCTATCGAACCATATATTTCATCCGTGCTTATTTGGATGTATTTTCCAATGTTATGCTTCCTTGCATACTCTAAGAGATTATAGGTTCCAAGAACGTCTGTTTTTACAAATATGCCTGCATCTATTATCGAACGGTCAACATGCGTCTCTGCTGCAAAGTTGAATATAACATCGCATTCTTTTACTTTTTCAACATCTTTCCTGTCGCAAATATCTCCTTTGATGAACTTTATTTTATCCATCACGTCTTGTAAATTCTCTATTCTGCCAGCATAAGTCAGTTTATCTAAGACTACAATCTCTTCATCAGGATACTTCTTTAGCATATATCGAACAAAATTGCACCCTATAAAGCCCGCACCACCTGTTATTAATATTTTCATTTCAGATCACATTGGGTTCTGGAATTGGTAGAATGAATTTCCCACCTCTTTTCATATATTCACTCTCTTTTTGTAAAATCTCATCGGCATAGTTCCAAGCCAAGAGGAGAGAGTAATCGGGGGGGTCTTCATGAAACTTTTCCTCAGGAAATACAGGAATGTGCATACCTGGTGTGTAGCGCCCTTGCTTGAAAGGTGTTGTATCACTAATATAGTCCAAAATATCTGTGCCAATTTTGCAGTAGTTTAATAAAGTATTTCCCTTAGCTGTAGCTCCATAACCTGTTATTCTAGCTCCTTCCTTTTTCAGTATTTTCAAGATACATACTAACTTTTCTTTCACTAAAGCCACTTTTTCAGCAAATTCCAGATACGTCTTAAGAGAGCAGAGTCCAGATTTACGTTCTCTAAACAGCAACTCTGTTACAGCTGGAGACTGTTGCTTCGCTGATTTTTGTACAAATATGCGAATTGATCCCCCATGAACAGGGATCTGTTTTAAATCTACAATCTCCATACCAAATTTTCGAAACAGGTAAACCAAAGGATGAAGGGCAAAATAAGAGAGATGTTCATGGTATATTGTATCGAACTCTGTATTGTTTAATAAATTTAGGAGATAGGGAACCTCAATAATAAAAACCCCGTTTTTCGAAAGTAAATGATTTATACCGTGTAAGAAGCTTTCCAAGTTGTCTACATGGGCGAAAACGTTGGTCGCCAGAATAACGTTCGCATGACCATATTTTTCGCAAATCTTCATAGCACATTCCTCGCTGAAAAAGTCATTTATAGCCTGAATGCCGTTTGCCTCTGCCAATTTTGCAATATTAGAGGCAGGCTCGATACCTAATGTCTGCAAACCGACCTTTGAAAAGCACTGGAGCAAGGTTCCATCATTGCTCCCGATGTCTACTACCAAACTGTTTTTGTTTGGTCTGAAATTCTGGATTACATCTTTTGCGAGTCCAGCAAAATGAGTCTGCATCGGTTTAGAAGCGCCAGTTAAATATGTATATTTTTCGAACATGACTTTAGGGGAGACTACATCTAAGAGTTGAACGAGGTAACAATTACTACAAAAGTACATGTCGAGTGGGTAAACATATTCAATATCATCCAATTGATTTCGCTTTAAAAATCTATTAGGTAGGGGCATATTGCCCAGTGAGAGAAATTTATGCAGATTTTTGCATCCACAGACTCGGCATTTATTATTGGATACAAAATCGCCAAGTTTTGTTTTGCTATTATCGGGGTTTATTCCAGCCATATGGTTCACCACTTCTTGGATCAATTATTGAAGAATCATCCCACAGCCTTCTTTCTTCGTCAGGATCTTCATAATCGTAAAGCTTTGTTACTAGGTAAAGGACTAAAGAAGGCTCGTTTCCTATGCATTTTGCCCCATGCCAGTAAAAACCAGGAATTCTAACAATTTGCGGTTTTTCGCTAGTTATAACAATTTCGTCTAATTGCCCTTTTGTTTCAGAAGTCTTCCTATCATCATATGCACAAACCATAACAGCCCCTTTTACAACACAGATATAGTCAACTTGACCTCTTGAATGGCGATGCCATGCCCTGATTATTCCAGGATAGCTCATTGAAAGATTTACTTGCGCAATATTATCTCCTTTAAGAAAGTCGCCCCAATCTACTCTGAACAGTTCTGCAAAAAACCCCCGTTCATCAGGAATCTTTTTTATATCGTAAACTTTCACTCCTGGTAACATGAGGATACACCTTCTTTTACCCGATAATTTTGTAATACCCTTTCTCTCTCAAGTAATCTGCTAAAGCATCTTCCCAACTTCTCATTCTGAGCCCAAAGTTATTTAATTTTGTACTTTCAAGCGCAGAGAACTTCGGTCTTCTCGCTTTTCTGTTAAGCTCATCAGATTTTATCGGCAAAAGTTTTGCATCGATATCTAAGAATTCAAAAATTTTTTTGGCAAATTCAAACCAACTACAGTACCCTTGATTAGTGACATGATAGATACCATATGGAAGTTCTCTCTCAATTATATTTTTTATTATATTGGCAGCGTCTTTTGTATAAGTTGGAGACATTACAACATCGTCTACTACTTTAATTATTTCATTATTACTCGCTTTCTTAATCATCCACTCAACGAAATTTCCACCCTTTCCTCTTGCACCCTTACTCCCAAAGAGACTCGCAGATCGGATAATATAGAATCTCCTGCAATAGTTTCTTGTAAGGATTTCCCCTGCATATTTACTTAATCCGTAAATGTTAATCGGATTTATATTGTCATTTTCATGATAAGGTTCTTCCTTTTCCCCATCGAATATAAAATCCGTGCTTATATAAACATTTTTCATTCGTTTTTCATTGCATACCAATGCCACATTTCTCGCCCCGATTGCATTTACCATAAAAGCCTCCTCCGGATGATCTTCGCTATCATCCACTCTTACATACGCAGCACAATTTATCACGGCATCAACACCTTTTAAAACTCTTCTACAACTAGTAATATCTTTTACCTCTATCTCATCATGTGAGAGGGGTAAAGCTTCCTCTCCAAATACATCTAAAATATCACTCCCAAGCTGACCAGTTGACCCAATAATAGCCACTTTCATTTTTAACCCTAATTTTTATGAGTTTGTTTTGACTCTATTATAATTCTACCTGAGAACTATCTCCAATGACAAGTCTATGACCCTTTGGTAATTGGTCACGATCTGAGATCTTTACTTCCTTCCCAATTAAGCTATCAACGATCTTCTTATTACAATTAATCTTTGTACCGTCCATTATAATGGAGGATTCTATCTCGCCATTTATGACTTCACAATTGTCTCCTATGCTTGTATATGGGCCGATATAAGTATTTGGGCCTATCTTACAACTTTTTCCTATTATAACTGGGCCTTTAATCACAGATCCACTTTTTATAACTGTATTCTCCCCAATACTAACCCTTCCCTTGATTATTACCTTATCTTCCAGAACTCCCCTATTATATGGCTCTAGTTCATCCAAAACGAGTTGATTTGCTTCTATAATATCTTCTGGTTTTCCAGTATCCTTCCACCATCCAGTAACTATTTCTGAATTCACTTTAAGATTATTATCAATCAAATACTGTATAGCATCTGTTATCTCAAGCTCATCTCTCCAAGAGGGTTTTATGTTTTTAACAGCTTCAAATATCGGAGGTCTGAACATATATATCCCAACTAAAACAAGATCAGAAGGCGGTTTTTTGGGCTTTTCTATTAATCTTTTAATAGAGCCATCTTCATTAAGCTCTGCACATCCAAACAGGCCTGGATTCTCATAGTGAGTTAAAAGTATGCTGGCGTCCATATCGCCTTTTTCGAAGCGTTTAACATGTCGTATTATTCCACCTTTTATTATGTTATCACCCAAGTACACAACGAATGGCTTATCGCCTATAAAATCCTCAGAGATTTTTACAGCATGTGCAATACCTAATGGTGCTTCTTGTTCTATGAAAGATATCTCTGCATCAAAATAGGCATTATTTACAGCTTCCACGACCCTATCTTTATTTGGTCCAACTATGATACCAATGTCTTTTATTCCGGCTTCTATAACGTCTTCTATTGCATAGAACAGAATTGGTTTGTTTGCAACCGGTATCAATTGCTTTTGCTGCGAATATGTGATTGGGCGAAGTCTTACTCCATGCCCCCCTGATAGTATTAGTCCCTTCATAGAGATCACTTTAATTCTTGATGCTATTCTTTAAAAATATTTTCCCTCTCCATTTTCCAACACCCAAACTATGTGAGGCTTCAAATTACCACCTAAAAAGTGCTCTGCAAATTCAGGCCTCAAATTCACTATCTTTTCAAGCAAGCCACACCACTTGTTCTTGAGTATTATTCGCCTGCTGATAATCTTAAATCTTGCCTTGCTGTAGTAACTAAATCCAGAATTTACCGTGAAATAGTTCATCGTTGCGATTGTGAAGAAATTCTTATGCGTTGGGTCTCTAAAAGCATCCAATCCCTTAACATGTGGCACTTCAATTATCACTCTCCCTCCCCATTTTAATACACGATTAATTTCTTCCATCGCCTTAATTAAATCGTCAACGTGTTCTAAGAGTTGATAACACAGAATTTTGTCTACACTTTGGTCTTTGAATGGCAAATACTGTATATCAGCAATAACATCTGCTCCTTTTGTTCTTCTGATGTCCACACCTACGGAATTTGGTATTTTTCCCGGTCCGCAGCCGATGTCAAGGGTTATCATTTCAATCATTTATGACATCCCACCACTTCTTTGCAATCACTTCAACATCATATCGACTTACTGCCTTCTCACGACCTTTCCCCCCCATCTTTTTCCTTAATTTTCCATCATTGACGAGAACTTTTAATTTATTTAATAAAATATTTTTATCTTTCCGTGGCATGATAAATCCATCCACCCCATCATTTATTATATCTCTAGGACCAACACTGTCAACTGAAATAACTGGTAAGCCGCAGGCCATAGCCTCGATCAATACTATCCCAAACAACTCTCTTGAAGGAAGTACAAAGATGTCTGCCTTGCTATATATCTTCGCAAGTTCTTCTCTATCACTAATAAACCCAAAATGCTTCACTGGATATTTTCTCTCCATTTCCTCAACATTTTTAGCCAGTTTGCCTTTGCCAACAAACCAGAACTCAACTTCTCTTGGATCAAAATTTTTTGCTATATCCAGCAAATCCAACACACCCTTTGACTCAACCATGTATCCAACAAATAGTATCTTTACTCGTTCATCCTCATCAACTTCATTAAGTGTCGGTTTAAAGATTCTTGTATCAACTGGATGTGGTATGTGGTATCCTTTTGCACCGAGTCGCTCAACTTCTTCGTTTGCACGTTTTGTCACTGAAATAGCTTTTACCCCATCCAAAAATCGCTCCCACATAGTTATTTGATTGGAAAAATACGGTTTTTTTACATACTTTTCCCCATTCCAATATGGCCATGAATTGTGGTAGATTATGTTGTTGTGTTTTTTTAGATGTAATAAATATGGTATGCTCATACTATATGGTGCAACGCCCACAATGATATTTAGATCTGAGCATAGTGGTAGGTTAATTATACCATGTACATATCTCAACGCATCTAGTGAGTTCTTGATAAATGTCTTATGTACGATTCCTTCACCAACATGACGTGGGACGGAATATAGAATTCGATTTATATTGTTTATGTATCCTTTTTCTTTTAAATGATATACTGGATCGTCATGTCTTCTAGTACCACATTGCCGTAATATAGTAATGTCCACCATTTTTACAGTCCTCTTAATCATCTACCTACGGTTTCACTTTAAAAATTCCCTTAAACATATTTATATCCTCTTTGGATAGGCTTCCAACTAGATAGATTATAGAAAAATAGACCATGGCTGCTAAAATGACTACTAATATCACATTGAAGTCTCTTAACATGTAAACACAGCCCCCCATCAATAAGGCGGCAACTATAGGTTTCTTGCAAATTCTATATAATGGTAATGTGCCAACTGGTATCGAAACGGAATTGAAATAAAAAAGAAACATAATGCCTTCTGTGACGACCGTTGCAATACTTGCTCCAATTAGACTTAGGTACGGTATCAAAATGATATTCAATGCAATGTTAACCCCTGCTCCAATTGTAGCCACTTTCGCCATTACTATTTGTTTTTCAATAGCACCTAAGACTGTCTTAAAGACAGCATTAAAGGAGAGGATTAAGAAAGCCCATATCAGTATCTGAAGAGCAAGTATGGAGTTTGAGAACTCAATCGTGTAGATACCCCAGATGATTTTGTCTGCCAGAAGGGTTGTACCTATTGTGATTGGTAACACTAGAATGAATAGATACTTGAACGATTTTTCATATGCGGTATATAATGCCGTTTTCGAGGTTTTGAAGAACACGGATACCACCGGGAATACAGAAGTCATGAAGGCCGCTGGGATGAAGACCAGTGCAGCAATTAAGCTATATGAAGCATTGTACCATCCTGTAACCGCATCCCCCTTCATCATAGAGAGCATGACAACGTCTATGTAAAAATAAATCGGAGCAAAAATACCGTAAATCCAGAATGGAATAGATTGCTTCAATAAACTTTTCCAGAAATCGATATCTATTTCGAATTTTGGTCGAGGAAATTTCTTGTAAATGATTAAAATGCAACAAAATACACTAAAAACGCTCCCCACTAAGAACGCAGAAACCACTTCAATCAAACCATAGCCTGCAAGCAAGACAGAGATGCCCAAGGAAACAACTACCACTTTTTCAATGATGCGCACAAATGCGTTGTATTCCATTTTTTCGAAAGCATTAAATAAAAATTTGAAGGAGTTGGAAAATGCACCCAGCGTTAAACTGAGGCCAATGACATATACTGCTAAGGTCGTTATTGGTGGATAAGACATTATATTAATCATAATGAAAATTAATCCAAACATCAATATGGACAAAATCAGTTTGATTGGAATGAGGTTACCCAAGTACTTGCTGGCTTTTGATTTATCTCTGGCAACATCCCGTACCGCTAACGTCCCAAGCCCAAGATCACCCATAATAAGGAACAGGCTGCAAAAAGCGAATGCGAAAGAGTACCTGCCAAAACCAACATCACCTAGATATCTCGCGATGTAAACGACGAGCATCAAGGATAGAACCCTAGTGATGATATCGGCAAGAGTTAGTACTAATGTGTTCTTTGCAATCCTTCTTACAGTGCTCAATGTCATTCACCACGATCCGACAATTTTTGGGGAAAGATTTACTGCTCCACTAGTCCCTTGCTTACGAGCTCCCTATGTGCCTCTTCAAACCTATCAACAGCCTCTTGGGATTCGCCCCATTCGACCAACTCTTTCATACCCTGCTCAAAACTGATTTGGGGTTTAAATCCTAACTTTTTAATCTTGGATACATCAGCATAACAGTGTCGTATGTCTCCAGAACGATACTTGTTGACTATTTCTGGCTTTAGTGCTTTGCCATATAATCTAATCAAGGTGTCGGCGATGCTCAATATAGATATCGGAGATCCTGTCCCAACATTAAACGACCCATAATTCATCCTAGAATTCTCCATGGCGAGTAGATTCGCTTGAGCTATGTCCTTCACGCTGACAAAATCCCTCGTTTGTAAACCATCTTCAAAGATTAATGGAGGTTTATCGTTTTTGATTCTAGAAGAAAAGATGGCACACACTCCGGTGTAAGGATTTGACAAACTCTGTCTAGGTCCATAGACATTGAAATATCGTAGCGCAACTGTTGGAATTCCATATGTTCGTCCTGTCAATAGACACATTTCTTCCTGATCTTTTTTGGTGATGGCGTAGATCGATGTCGGCTGCAGGGGCTTGTTTTCATCAGTAGACACTGGTCTTACGATTTTTCCACAGTTTGGACATATCATCTCCCATTCTCTGTTTTTTAGTTGTTCTTCTGGTCTTAACTTTGGATAAACGATGCCACAATCCTCGCATTCATATTTGCCCTCGCCGTAGATGCTCATGGATGATGCCACGATTAACTTTTTTACATCATGCTCCTCGTTAGCTAAAATATCCAATAATTTTGCAGTTCCTAATGTGTTCACGTCGACATATTTCTCAATCTGATACATCGATTGTCCGACGCCAACCATGGCTGCCTGATGAAAGATTACATCCGCATCTTCTACAACTTCTTTGAGATTGTTCCTGTCTCTAATATCCCCCCTAACGAAATCTGCACTTTGATTCAAGTAATCCGGCTGTTTTGCATGAACCTGTGGCTCGAGGTAATCGTACATCGTTACATCATGATCTTTTTCTATAAGGGCGTCGACTAGATGTGAGCCTATGAATCCTACGCCGCCGGTTACTAATATCTTCATTTTATTATCTCTCCAAACCACTCTATCGTCTTATTCAAGCCTGCGCCTAAATTAACCTTTGGCTCCCAATTCAAAATCTCTCCGTTTTCTCCAGAATTTATTGTTACTTCGTAGAAAATTTTATAAGCATAATACCTTAATATGGTATAATGTGAGCAAAAATATCTATTTAAGCAAACAAGAACAGATGATATTCAACGTGATATCGTCCATTGACATAGTTCATACTGACGATATTGGTGGGCTTTTTCCAAATTTAAAACTCCATCAAATAAACAAAATTTGCTCCAACCTCTCTTCAAAAGGCTATCTTTACAGGCTGAAAAAGGGAGTCTACCTGATTCAAAAGAAGCCATCCACTGTTCCTGTAATAAAAAATCCTTACAACATTGCTTTAGCATTATTTAACGGTTATATCGGTTTTTCTTCGGCACTTAGGATTTATGATCTCTTAGATTATGAACCCTTCACTATATTCATCGTAACCCCAAACAAATCCATGGAGAAAAGGATAGGAGAGTACACGTTCAAATCGGTGGCGATGGGCAAGAAAGCCACAGGAATAACATTCTACAAAGGCATTTATATTTCCACTTTAGAGAAGACATTCTTTGATTGCTTTTATAAACCGCAGTATGGAGGAGGTTATTCGACGATAACCAAAGCGTTATATGATGCAGATCTGGATTGGGACGAATTTACAAAATATTTTAAACTCGCATCCGACTCTTTGTGCCAGAGAACCGGATACGTTTTGGAGCTGTTAAGGAAAGAGACCGGCAAAAAACCTTCAAAAGATGTTTTACATTACTTCAGAAAAAGGGTTAAAAACAACACAAAATTATTGCCCTCTGGACAGGCAAGAGGAGAATACATAAAAGAATGGATGGTATTGGACAACCTTGGAAAAGAAAACATATTATCATGGTGGTATCATGGCTGATCTAGAGATTTTAAGGCATATATCTGCAAAGACGGGTCTCGGTCTAAAGTATCTGTCAAAGGATGAGAAGATTTCAATCGTTCTGGAACAACTAGGGGATTTGTTCCCGGAGGTGATTTTAAAAGGGGGAACCGCTTTAAACAGGGTGTATCTGGCGAAATTGGGGGTTAGCAGATTTTCAGAAGATATAGACTTGGATTTCATCTCAAATAAGAATTTGAATGAAAAAATCTCTGCAATTAAAGAGAGGGCTGTGGGAATAAAAGGGTTTGATATAGAGGGTCCAAGAATTCTCCATAGAACCTTGAGGTTCGATTGTTACTATATGAATGAATTTGATGAAAGAGACCGGATAATGATAGAGTTCTATCTCACCAAGACCAAATCCCTGAAGACAGAAGATATCTTGGTGAAATCCCCATTTATAGAGACGCATCCAGTTATCTTCAAGGTTTATTCTCTGGAAGATTTAATGGCACGAAAGTTCATCGCTCTGTATAACAGGATGGAAAGAAAAGACATCTATGATATGTTTTACTGCTTGGATTTGAATTTTGATACGAAGGATTTGCTCAAAGCGTTAAATCTCATGCTGGATTTTTACAAGGTAAATCGCCAGGGTTTTCTGAATGAACTTTTGCTGAGATTAAAAGAAGCAAGAAAAAATGCTTATTATATAGGAAATTCGACCAATCACTTCATACCCAGAAACATAAGGCCGGATTGGAGAGTCTTTATCGATACGTTAATGCTAAAAACTGAGAGGGTACTCAAAGAGTAGCAACTCTATTATTATTTAAAATATCTAAATTTTTATAGACTTCTTATTCATAAATCACTTTATCGTCTTATTCAATCCTGCATCTAAATCAACCTTTGGCTCCCAATTCAGGATTTCTTTTGCCTTAAAAATATCCGGGCATCTGCGCTTGGGGTCATCTTGTGGTAGTGCTTTGAAGGCTATTTCTGAATCAGAGTTAATGAGTTTCTTGACCTTTTCGGCTAACTCGCGTATTGTTACTTCATCTGGATTACCCAGATTGATGACCTCGCCCTCTGCACCGTTAGAGAACATTGCTCTGCATATGCCATCTACCATGTCAGAGATGTAACAAAAACTTCTCGTTTGAGAGCCATCGCCGTAGACCGTAATCGGCTCATTGGCTAGGGCTTGAGTGATGAAATTAGGGATAGCCCTACCATCCTCTTTTCTCATCCTCGGCCCATAGGTGTTGAATATTCTTGCAATTCTCACATCCAAGCCATGCTTGCGATGATATGCCATCGTCAACGCCTCCGCGAACCGTTTCGCCTCGTCATAGCAACTTCTTGGACCAATTGGATTAACGTTCCCCCAGTAGGACTCTGGTTGTGGATGGATAGTTGGATCGCCATAAACCTCAGACGATGATGCCAGCAGAAATGTGGCATCTTTTTCTTTAGCCAGTTCCAAAGCGTTGTGCGTTCCAGATGAGCCAGTTAGCAACGTCTCTACTGGCAATCGCTGATAATCCACTGGGCTGGCAGGGCTTGCCAGGTGAAAGAGGTAATCGATTTCCTCCTTGGTCGTCAATGGCTTGATTATGTCGTGTTGCAGATAGGTGAAATTTTTGTTGTTTGACAAGTGGGCGATGTTTTCGCTCGTTCCCGTGCACAAATTGTCCAGACAGATGACCCTGTGGCCATCATTTAGCAATTTTTCACACAGATGTGAGCCTATGAATCCTGCACCGCCCGTAACCATTATTTTAGCCATTGTTTGCCGCCTTTGGAAATTTGGGATAAATTGGGGATATCATTTGAGAACGTAGTAAGCACCTTTTTTCTCTATCAAGTTAAGTTTAACTAGTTTGCTCAAGTCCAATCTGGCAGTTTCGCTGGAAACATTTAGGAACAATGCTTTTAAGTCAGCATTTGTGATTTTCTTATTTCTTTTAAGAAACTCGATGGCTTTAATCTGCCTTTCATTTAATCCCAAATCTCTTAAGTATTCTTCAGTTAATTTTCCAACAAATGTTACAGCCAAATGCCCCTCTCCTTTTGACATCTTCATTTTGTCTCGCCAAAACTCGCCAAAACTCGCCAAAACATAGTGAGTCCCTGGACCCCTGCCCCTCTTTTCAATCAATTTCTTATTAACTAAACCATTTAATTCTCTGTTAGCGGTTCTCTCAGAGACGCTATAAAGTTTCTCGTATTCTGCCCTTGTAATTTTGCCATATTTTTCAATGTGCTTAATAGATTTCTCCTGTCCTTCGCCATTGGTAATTATAGATAAGATTGCATCGCCCAAATTATTCATATCTTCCCCACTACTAATTTATCTACTACATGGCCTTCAATAAATCCTGCACCGCCCGTTACGAGTGTCGTTTTCATCAGGTGGCTATATCCCATTATTCGTATATTAAACCAACTTCCTCGCAATGTGGATACTTATTCAAGTAAGACTTAAATAAGATAACCTTCTTACTTTGTAAAGGTGATAAGGTTGGCTACAGTTAAGATGTCTTCCAGGGGGCAGGTAGTGATACCAAAGCAACTACGAGACGATCTTGGCCTGGTTGAAGGTTGCAAATTAAAGGTGTTTCGAGAAGGAAAAAAGATGGTTATGATAACAGAGCCCGAAAGCAAACCAGAAGAATTATTTGTAGCCGCCAAGAAGGATGCCACAAAAGAGGCCATGGAAGTCTCACATGAAGTCGATGAGACAAAACTGAGAAAACTCCTGAAAGAAGTCGGTGTTGAAGCGTGAGCAAGGTCGTATTGGATGCCGGGGTATGGGTGGAGTACATCAACAAAAACGGCAGATACCATGCCCAAGCTAAAACGATTGTCGACCGAATAAATAATGATGCAATAGTTGCAGCAGTCAGTCCAATAACCCTAAGCGAGATTTATTATGTTTCTGAGAGGGTCTACAAAGAAGTATTTGGGGCAAGCTTGGCAAAACAAAAAGCTGAAAAGCTTTATAATTTCATCTACTATCACCCGAACACAGAAGTTGTGTCCATCGACCATAAACTGGGTCTGAGGGCTGGAGAGATAAAATCAGAATATAACATCGCCATATCTGACTGCTACTCACTTGCTTTATCTGAAAAAGGTGGTGTACCAGTAGTATTCAGGCATGTGGAAAATGAGATGATGCCACGTTTGAAAGATATTAAAAAAGACTTCAATATAATATTCCTTGAAGAATACGTTTAGGGTAGCATGATGAAGTAAAAATTTTAAATATAAAAAATAATAGATGCAGATTTTTAGGATACTTTATAGAAAATGAAATCAACGTGGGTGAAACATGAGGAAAATTAACATATTCGACAAATCAATTCCAATGATAGCGATCATAGCAATGGTACTCATGGTAGGTATGGCCGGAGCTATAACTTATCACTACTCCCTAATCGGGGGCACAGTCAAGGTCGAAGAGCCTGTGATAACTACGTCTCCACAGGATAGTTACACAATAACCATGGATGCATCTTCCATCGAGACAAAGAGCATAACGATTACCAGCACCTTGGATAAAACCGCGTATATAACTACTCTTCCTGGAGATGAGACAACGCTGAAGGAATGGGGGAAAGATTTGATCGTTTATCCTAACAATGAGTCCGTAACACTAACCGCTGGCGTGGGGTACAGGGTGACGATCTTCCATTATGCAAGTGAAGATTTGCCAGCAGGGGAGTATCATATTAGAGTAGAGGTATCATATTAGGGCAGTGCCGCTTAAACCAAACGCGAGGTGCTAAAACTCAATCGTCGACGAATCGCCTATATTGAGCGATTTTGATTTGCCGGTGAGATTGACCTTATCGCCGATGATGCTCGATTTGAGGCTCATGTTGACGATATCCGCTCCTGCACCGATGATGCTGTCCTCGATAATCGAATTTTTGATGACGGTGTTATCGGCGACCGACACGTTAGGGCCAATAACTGAGTTGATGAGCTTCGCACTAGGACCGATGGCAATTGGTTGTATTATGATAGAGTTGGTAGATTTGACGTCATTCTCGCCTTTTTCTGCCAATAGCACTCTATTTGCTTCCAGTAACGTATCAGCCCTGCCGCAGTCATACCAATCATGCACGGGAAACGTTTTCAGCTCTGCATCAGCATCCACCATGAGCTGAAGCGCATCCGTGAGTTGATATTCGCCTTTTTTGCTGCCTTTGGTCAGTTTGCTCAGCGATTCAAATAAAAGCGGCATATCCTCTATGATGTAGATACCTGCAATCGCGCGATTTGAGGTCGAGCTGGATGGCTTTTCAATGAGTTTGGTGATTGTACCATCTTTCACGTATACAATGCCGTAGTGTTCTGGCGCATCCACGGTCTTAACTCCGATGGAACCGGCACATTCGCCATTGCTCCTGTGCCTGGCCAGAAACTCGCTATACCCTGCCTTAAAGATCATGTCGCCCAGTGCTATCATCACCGGCGCATCTCCGACAACATCCTTCGTGACGTATATCGCATGCCCCAAGCCCAACGGCTCATCCTGGGTGATGTATGTGATTTTGTCGAATTTGCCGGCATAATTTGCGTCTATATACGAAATCGTCTTGCTTTTCATCTGCCCGACGACGATGACAACCTCTTCTGGATGGACGTCGATTAATCGGTCAAGAATGTGCCCTATAATCGGCTTGCCAGCTACGAACACCATCGGTTTTGGCTTAGTGTGCGTATGGGGATACAGTCTCTTGCCAACGCCCGCCGCAGGTATGATTACTTTCATCGAATCACCAGCATAATCCTTCATAATCGATATCTTTTCTGGGAGTAATTACCTTCCGCCCATCGATGACGATTTTGTTTTTCATTACATTGAACTCGTCGCCCAGTTTTTTAAACTCTTCCCATTCGGTCATCACAAGGCATGCATCCGCATCTTTCAGTGCATCCTTTGCGCTGTGACAATATTCGACATCAGGAAAGATGGCACGCATGTTTTCATTTGCCAGTGGGTCGTATGTAGATACATTGCCCCCCTTCTCCAATAACATCCTTATGGCCGGAATCGCCCTTGATTCTCTGATATCATCGGTATCGTTCTTAAAAGCAAGCCCGAGTACCGCGATTTTTTTGCCTGAGATATTCCCTGCTCTTCGTTCAAGCAGGCAAATCATTCTTTCTGGCTGCTCCTCATTTACGTCCATCACGGATTTTAGTACTTTTGGCTGATATCCAAGCATCTCTGCCTTATGAATCAGTGCCTTCACATCCTTTGGGAAACAGCTGCCGCCAAAGCCAACGCCGGCTTGCAGAAAGTGGGGAGAGATTCGCTGGTCCAGTCCAACTGCACGCATGACATCATACACATCGATGCCCAGCATCTTGCACATGTTTCCAATCTCGTTGGAGAAGGATATCTTCGTCGCGAGAAATGCGTTGGACGCATACTTAATCATCTCGGCGGTTTTTAAGTCAATCCTAATCATCGGCGCGTTCAAATCCTTATACAACTGTGCTACAATCTCGCCAGACCGCTCATCCAACTCGCCGATAACAACCCTGTCAGGGTGCATGAAATCATGAATCGCATTGCCCTCTCTGAGAAACTCGGGGTTCATGACGATGCCGAAGTCAGCCCCTGCCTTTTTTTGAGAATGCTCTTCAATAATCGGTATTATGACGTTTTGGGTAGTTTCTGGAACTACTGTACTCTTGACTGCGATTACATGATAATTTTCACTATTTTTTAGCGTTATGCCAACGCTCTTGCTTGCAGCTTTAATGAGCGACAAATCAATCTCGCCGTTCGGACCAGAAGGGGTGCCCACGCAGATGAAGCAAACGTCAGAGTCCGCGATAGTATCATAATCAGTAGTAGCTCTCAACCGTTTGCCAACATGCTTCTGGAGTAATTCTTTCAAGCAGTCTTCGTGGATAGGTGGGCTTCCTGCATTAATCTTGTCTACTTTTTCTTCGTCGATGTCAATGCAACACACATTATGCCCCAATTCAGCGAGGCACGCTGCCGTGGTCGCTCCGACATAACCAGCTCCAATAACACAAACCTTCATAATTCTCACTCAATCATCGCACCTTATAATAATCCTTTATCCTTACAACATCCTCTGGATGCGGCGTAGAAACCTCGTGGATAATCGCATTCTCTTCTGCAACGATGGTATGCGGCGTGTTCGGCTCTATCCTGATTGCATCTCCCTTCTTAAATCTTTCCTTCCTATCCTCAAATTCTATATAACCCGAACCGCTCACGATGTGCATCGTTTCATCTCTCTTCTCGTGGTAGTGGTATGATGTTTGATAGCTGCCCTTGATGAACAACTCCTTTCTCAGCTCCTCGCTTGTGAGTGACAGAACCTTTTCATACCCCCATGGCTTATCCGTCCTGTTTGCGTACTCTTTCCTGATTTCCTCCAAATCTTTGCTCGTGTCAATCGACGTCCAGAGACAATCTTCTGCATAATAGCCCAGTTTGCCCTCCTTTGCAAGCGCTGGAAAGACGGTATCCTCTATGGCGCCTGTTTCAAAGTCCTCAAAGAATGCCAGACAGGCATTATCGAGACAATAAACGCCCCCATTAATGTAGTGGTCCAGGACGGGTTTTTCCTTAAAGGATTTAATCCGCTCCTCGTTCAACACCACGATTCCATACGGGCTTCTCAGCCTGGTGACGAGCATAGTCGCCAGGAAGTCAGAGTCATTAAACTCGGAGACCATCTTTCTCAGGTTGAGGTCTGTGACGACATCTCCATTTCTTACGACTGCATCTTTGCCGACAAATTCCATGCCCCTGCGTATGGCATTCAACGTTCCCAGCGGCGCATCCTCGATTAGATATCTAAGTTTCATGCCCTTGTATTCGGGGCCGTAGCGCCCCTCAATTTTCTCGCCAAGGTAACCAGTCAGCAGGATAACCTCATCGATACCTGCGGAGGCAAAATCAAGCATTTGTTTATCTAAAATCGTGTACCCTTCCTTGAGCTCGACAAGGGATTTTGGGGTGTTGGACGTCACTGGGCGCAGGCGCTTGCCCTGTCCACCACATAGAACTATGCCAATCATGATGATACCTCTACATCATATTTTACAATAATATATATAGTATCGGTGCATATGGTGCATGCTTCTCTTGAGAGAAGTAAAAATAAGAGATGTGTGATACAATGGAGCATAAGACTGTAGATTTAAAGATTAAGGATTTGAATGTGAACTCAAAGAACATTAATGCACTTGTTAAGGTGCTTGAGGTGGGAGAGCCCAAAGATATCCCATCAAGATTTGGAGACAAAAAAGTTTCAGAAGTGAAAGTGGGCGACGAAACTGGCTGCATCCTAATGTCGCTCTGGAATGACCAGATTGGCAAGGTAAACGTCGGTGACGTTATCTCTATCGAAAATGGATATATTTCGGTCGTTAGAAACTCGATGAGACTGAACATCGGCAAATACGGAAAAATGCTGATCTCAGAAGAAGAACTGAAGGATGTTAATGAAGAAGTCAACATATCCGACCAGCACGTCGAAGGAGCACAAAAGCGGGGATTTGGTGGCGGACGGAGAAGGTACTGATACCTTCTCTAATCTTTTTTATTTTTCTTTTTATACAGGTAGAATACAGCGCTTTTGTAGTTTACTACGGACTCATTAAAACACTCGCTAAGGTCTGCCTTTTCTGACCCAAGCGGCCTGATGATTACGTCGGCTCTAACCTGCTTTGCAACAGATGCGATTGCATGTTGCATCTCCAGAGGAGCCCTGATCGAGTAGAGCAGGCTTGCACCTTCATATATCTGCAGTTCTGGTTTGAATATGTCATCTTTGACAAAAGGAACATCTACATCCTGCCCTGCAATATCGGTTCCGATTACATTTACGTGGTCCTTGAGCAGAAGCGCCACTTCCGGGTGCTTTCCTATGCCAACCTCTATGACCTTGCCCTTGTAGTGCCTGGCGATGTACTCCGCCAAATCTTTATGACCTCTAACTTTTATAGATTCTTCCATGCACATAGGCGTAATCCCGGTAGGCAGAATTGATACGAAGATACTTAAATGCGTCTGCGATGCGCTACACGAGGTTTTTGGCATCTCTGCTGAAATTAAGGATGCACAGCCCATTCCGGATGGCGCTTATATTGAAGAAAGAGGGCAATATCTTGCATTTGCCTTTGTATCAGTCGCTTCTGTAGGCGAATGCGATAAAAATATCGTTATAACAGATGTGGACGTCTACTCGCCAGAGCTGAACTTCGTGTTCGGGCAGGCGGAGTTGGGCGGAAACGGCTGCATGATTTCGATTCACAGGCTTCAATCCAATGAGAGTAACCTTCTAGAGGAGAGGGCTAAAAAGGAAGCTGTACACGAAATTGGGCATACATTGGGTTTATCTCATTGTCAGGATAAAAAGTGCGTTATGTCATATTCGCCAAGCATAAATGATGTGGACTATAAAGGGCGAACACTATGTCCAAGGTGTGAAAGGATATGCTCTTGCTAAGAAAGTTTCAACCTGCGGATTTTCAGCAGGTGATGATGATAGAGGAGGAGGTATTTAGCGACCACAATCCGTTGGTATATATGCGATTGTATGAACTGAATCCCGACGGATTTCTAGTTGCTGAAAAGGACGGCACCATAGTGGGCTTTGTGGTTGGCATTTTAGTCTCAGAGAATACAGGACGTGTGCTTTCCCTTGCCATTGCTAACGAGTACAGGAGGTCCGGCGTTGCCACGCAATTGGTGAATAAGATATTGAAGATATTCGCTGAAGGTGGAGTTGAGAGCGTGCGCTTGGAGGTACGAAAGAGCAATACTGGCGCACAGCACTTTTATCAAGGATTGGGGTTTATGGTCAATGGAAGTGCTCCACAATACTATTCGGATGGGGAGGACGCAACCATAATGGTAAAGGTATTAGGTAAAGGAGTTGATACAGATGGAAGTGGACGAATTTATTCAGATGCTGCAATCTCTTGCAGAAAAAGAACTCAGCATAGGCCTGCAAAACTGTGAAGTGAAGACAAAAAATCTTCAGCTTGCGGCCAATGGGGTGTTGACAGTGAGCTCTGCAGAAGAGGTGCGCGACCTTGAGCTTAGTGGACAGCTAACTGTCAGGAGTTCAGACAAGCAACTCGTTGAACTTTCCGTTGTTGACCAGAGCATCATCGTTGATATCAAGAGCCTTACAGTCGCTAAACTCATCAACTTGGGCAAGGGTGAAGGTAAAAAAGAAGGCAAGGGAAAGAATGAAGTATTTGCTATCCTAGAGGCGCTACAACATAAGGGCTACCCTATCCTAATAAAATATAAAGGAATTACAGTTGTGAAAGACATCTCGAATATCCTGAAGTGGCTATCAGGGCATGCAGAGCGATAGGTTGTGATGAGCGGTCTAGTGAACCGGGAGTTCTATCTTATCTGCCAGCTCCTTCATTCTCACAGAAATCCTTCCTGGACCCGAAAAATCATCTTCAGCGATGACAGAGGCCAGCTCGTTGCCAAGTATGAATATTGCTTTTTTATGCTCCGCCTTGCTCCTGTGCACGTGAACCGGACTTATCTGTAGTGATTGATATCCCTGGAAGTCGCCCCTATATCCAGTGTCCTCAAAGAACTTCTTTACCTGCACCAGTAAGGTGTGAAGATGTATCAGTTCTTCCTTATGCATGTACAACCCCTGCCAAGAAGGGCCATGGCCCCGCCTCTTAAGATGGGGGTTAACTACTACTAAAGTTTTCGGTCGCTTGACTCAGCCTAAAGCTCTTCAGCAAGCAGGATTTTCACTGACTGCGGCTTCTTGACAATGTTGCCCAACTTCACGCCTACCAGGTATTCTAACTTCTTCTCTGCAGCGATGTCCATGATTCTCTGGGTAATTACGCCATCGAAGACCACGCCTTTGACATTGCTGTTGCTCTCCTTAAGAGTTTTAGCAAGATCTCTGACCGCGACCTCCTTGACGACCTTTTTATTTTTGTCGAGCAACTTAGCGCTTAGGGTACCGCTAAGCTCCGTGGCACACGCCTTGAGATCGCTTGCTTGGGGCGCTTCTTTCTTTGGCGCTTCCTCTTTCACCCTCTTTTTTATGCCGATATTTCGCCTTAGAATCTTATGTCTTCTTGACACCTCTGTGGCTTGGTCTGCTGGTATTTTATTGCGTAATGCCTTAACGACCTCTTTTTGCCCCAGGTCCTCAACGCTTTGGCCATGAGGAGCACGCGCAACGTAATCAATATCTGCAATTTGTAGCAATTCCTTCAGCAGAAGATCTCCCCCCCTATCTCCATCCACGAAGGCTGTAACGGTCTTCTTTTTGCTCAACTCTCCAATCGTCAGTGGAATGTTCGTTCCTTCAACGGCAATCGTGTTTTTAATTCCATAGCGCAATAGGTTCAGAACGTCAGCCCTGCCCTCAACTACAAGTATCGCATCGGACTCAAGCACGTTTGGACCTGCGGGTAACTTTTCCTCCCCATAAGAAGTAATGTCCCCCACACGTACTGCCTGCTTTACGGACTCGGTTATCTCATGGCTTTCAGGAATGGATTCATCAAACTTCCCTGTAAGAATCTCCTTCGCCCTGTCTATGACCTCTCTCCGCTTTGATGCCCTGACATCCTCTACCTTAGATACAGTAATCTTAGCGCTACATGGGCCGATTCTATCGATGGTCTCCAGTGATGCTGCTAGAATTGATGTCTCGACCTTATCCAGTGAAGAAGGGATTGAGATCATTCCAGTAGACTTGCCGCTCTTTGATTCGATGCGAACCTCGATTCTACCCACCCTCCCAGCTTTCTGAAGATCTCTGAGGTCAAGGTCGTCACCGAGCAATCCCTCGGTTTGCCCGAAGATTGCTCCAACTACATCGGGCTTCTCAACAACGCCATCGGCGTTAATGTTGGCCCTAATTACATATTTTGTGGTATCGGAATTTTGCATAGTAATGCCTCCCATCAACTAAAAATAGCCCTAAAAGTATCCGTTTCGAAGCACTCTAATCTAGTTGCTTACTTGAATATGGAATGTGCAGTGTCTTCCTTAAATTTATACATTAAATATGACATTGAATCCTATATTTCGATTATAGTCCTCGGTGATTTGTTGTGATTAACCTAATTACTTCATCTACTTGAGCTATTTCTAATTTATTCATTTTTTCGAATTATATTGTAAACTAATATATCACATTGGGATGTAATAAACTTATTGTAAGACTCAGTGCTCGTGAACCTTATACCTGAGTGTCCTGACGTATCTGCTTAGCCCTTCGACATCCTTTATTTCTTTCTGCACCAGTTTTCTAAGTTTGCCCCTGAGTCGAAGGTCGGGTTTTAATCCATAGGACCGCAGATATGTTGACATTTTCTTGGCCAGCATTTTTCCCTTGGAATCCCAGTCAGTCATGATGATTGCTGCATTGGCTTTCCTGGAAATGCTCTCTGCAAAGTTAAATAAAGGCGGATGTGATGCTAGCAGAATCTCACCTGAAATGCCCAACTCGTTCAGCGCTGCCCTATCTTTTCGCCCCTCTACGATGATTAGTGCTCCCTCATCGGCGAGCTCCTGGATTTCTTCCAGAATTCGCTCAATTCTTTGCAATCGTTCAGCGTCTTGCATTTTAACCAATCTTTGACTCAATTCTTTCAATCACATCATCAGCGCTAACACCAACGATTTTCACCGTTTTTCTGCCGGATTTCGCGCCTGCAGCGATACTTATGGCATTAGAATCTATATCGAACAGCTGCGCCAGGCATGAGATTAGTTCCTTGTTAGCCTTTCCATCCCGTGCTGGCTGGGACATCTTGACCTCAATCCTCTTCCGCCACTGGTTGTACCCGCTTGGAATCTGCGTTTTCTTTGCGCCGGGCACAACCTCGACATCAATCATAATGCCATCTTTGGCGGGATGAATGGCATCTGTGAAAGGCATTGACAAAATGTAGGTTCGATAGAATATAAAATGTCCCCTGACGCACTAACTCCGAGAGATCACCCTATTGGAAGATCCGCTGTCCCTCTCAGTTACCCTCGTGCCAGGGGTTTGTTCCGCATTGGGGTTGGCTGTACGGTCATAGATAGGCTTTGCCAGTAACTCCCGCAAGGACCTATACAATGCGCAATGTTGCCCCCATTTTGCTCCGGTGCTCACAGTATCTATAAAGACTCTCACACCAGTCCTCGTAGAGGGCACTATTCATTTGCCCTCATTTATATATAGATTTGTCGCCCCCTCACCCGGAATGAAACGTCCGTATCCTTTTTCGCCCACGACCTCTCCATCAAACACGATTCCCCCTCTAATCATCGTCATCTTTGGAAAAATTGCGTCCATGCCCTCAAAAGGCGTCCATCCTGCCTTGCTGTGCATGTCATCGGCTTTGATGGGTGTTACATTCTTGAAATCGACGAATACCAAATCGGCATCGTTTCCCACCTTGATATCGCCTTTTCCATTCAATCCAAAAACCCTTGCCGGGTTAATCGCCATGCGCTCTACCAAACACTGAAGCGAGATATGCCCTGCCTTCACGGCGTGCAGCATCAATGGTAGCGACGTCTCAACCCCCGGAACACCGGGAGGGGCACTCCATATATCCTGTTCCTTTTCCTCAAGTGCGTGCGGAGCATGGTCAGAAGCAATCATATCAATGCGATTCAAACCTGCCCAGAGCGCCTGCCTGTCCCCCTCGCTCCTCAGTGGCGGATTCACCTTGCCGAGGGTACCAAGTCTATCCCAGTCTTTTTCGGTGAAGAATAGATGATGTGGTGTGACCTCACATGTCACATTTTTCTCGAGGAGGCGCAAACCCTCCTTTGTGCTGATATGGCATATGTGTAACTTGCATTCTGCTGTGCTGGCAGACTCAGTCGCCTTCGTGATGGCGTTCGCCTCGGATTCATTTGGCCTGGATGATGAGTATGCGCTGGGATCGGTTTTATTCATTAACTTCTCGGTTCGCTCCTTTATGATGCGCTCGTCCTCCGCGTGGATGCATGCAATGCCGTCCAATTGGGCGATGGTCTTGAGCGCATTGGATAATGCATCATCGTCAACGCACATTTTTCCCATGGATTCTGCCATGTAGATTTCGCCAAAGGCTGTTATGCCTGCCTTCCATAACGCCTCGAGTTCTGCCCCATCTACCACGCCTGCATTGATGCCGAAGTCCACGATTGACTTCTTTGCAGCATTCAGCTTAACTTCGAATGATTTTAGGGTTGTAGTGGGGGGTACTGTGTTGGGGTGGTCTATGACTGTGGTCACGCCACCCGCTGCGGCAGCACATGAACCAGAATACCAGTCCTCCTTGTGCGTCATACCAGGGTCGCGGAAGTGCACGTGTACATCAATCACTCCAGGCAAAACGAGCGAACCGTGTGCATCGAGTATATTGTCCCCACCAATGTCCTTTGCGATCTTGGTTATCCTGCCGTCAGTTATCGCTAACTCTGCTTCCTGCACCTTTCCTTCGAGGAATAATTTTGCATTTTTGATGACTACGTCAAACATCAAAACCTCTAGGACAAACTCTTCTCAATGACTGCTCCGCTTGGTTCAATCTCGGCAAAAATCTGTCCTTCAAATATATATGCTTCCGCTTCCTCATCCAGCCACATGTCTGGCGTCAGCCCTGCCTTGATACATGTCTGGGATAAAAACTCCTCTGCATCCCAATTATATTCAGTTGCCACTTGAGGGAGCAACAAACCCGAAACTAGACCAAACTTTACGATCAATCCATGCTTGCCGATTTGCATCTTCTTGGGACGCTCGCTTGCCTTGCCCTCTATCAATTTGGGCGGTGTGAGTATCGTGACCTCTATTGTGATAGCATCTAATTCTTCTATCTGAACCGGGGGGAATCGTGGATCTCCGGTTGCGGCTGATATGGCAGAATCTACGATAGCATCACTGAGGAACATATCTGGATATGGGTGACCGATGCAACCCCGCAATCCATCCTTTTTGAGCGTCACGAACACGCCTCTTCTCTCTTTAAATGTTCCGCCCAGCCGGGGAGCAATCCTACTATGGTCGCCTAAGAACGCAACAATCGCCTCCCTGGCGAGCCTAACGGCGCGTTCACCCTCTTCAAGACTTAACATGTTACATTCTTTATTATGCGAAAGATATATGATTCTTCTGGAGAATAATATAATTGTGAGAGAGGAGGAGGCGGCTTCCGCAACTTTTGGTCAAGCTTTTGCTTGCAAAAGGTTGCGAGGAAAGTCCCCCCACCGCTGAACATACGAGTGCGTGCAAGCGCACAGGGCGAGAGTCCTGGCTCTGGCGCAGAAACGATACCACGCTGCGTGAATACAATGATACATTAATGTTGAGGCTGCGCAGATTGTGGGTGAAACGGCGAATCCTCGTAGGTGCAAGCCAAAAGATGGGCAAAAGTTCAGCTAATGCCCTGGTATGGCGCTTAGACGAATGCCGTCGAAACCAAAGGGGGCTTACCCTCCCCACTCACTATCATATCCTTGATTAAATGTGAATCTTTTATACAATAAAACGACAAATCTACATATGTGTTGATACCAACGGTTGAAAGGCGAAGCGTGATGACGAAATATGATCTGGGTATACCAGAGCTGGACAAGGCATTGGGAGGGATTCAAAGTGGCACAAACGTGGTGCTTGTAGGTCCTCCGATGTGTGGAAAAGACATACTCGTCAAGCAAATTCTCCATGCTGGTTTGAGGGATGGGGACGGAGTTATCCTTGTATCTACTGGGGAGCCCGGCGAAAGCATATTCAAATGGTGCGAACAGCACAAATTGGGTATAGAAAACTATAAAAATCGGTTTGGAATTGTGGATTGCGTCTCGAAAACGCTTGGCATGGATGTTTCTGATACGCAAAATATAAAACGTGCATCTAGTCCGGTTGACTTGACCGGGATCGGTGTCAAAATAAGCCAGTTTTTTGAGCAGTTCTATGTCAAGGATAAGCTTTCAAAGGCCAGACTGGCTGTAGACTCCCTATCGACGATGCTGATGTACTCCAATCTGCAGACTGTTTTTAGATTCTTGCATGTTTTCACCGGCAGGATTAAAGCCGCAGATGCCCTTGGCATCTACGTGCTCGAAGCCGGTATGCATGATGATAAAACCGTTGCAACGCTCAAGAAATTGTTTGACGGTGTGATTGAAATCAAAGAAGAAAATGGCGAATTCTTCATTAAAACCGCGGGGATGGGTTCAACACCAGGAAAATGGATGAAGTATGAAATTACCGGCCCTAAAATCGTCATAAAAGGTGATTAAAAGATGTTTGAGACAGGCATTCCAAAATTGGATGATTATCTGAGTGGCGGCATACCATCTGGTAAATCACTGATATACCATACCCAACCCGGTGTTGAGGGCGATATATTTGGTATGCAGACATTGTATTGGAATTTGCACAAAGGGCACAAAGGCGTATACGTAGCCTCGAACTCCGCCCCATATGCCGTAAAGGGGCGGTTTAAGGAGTTTGGCTGGAATGTCGAGAAATTTGACCAGCTTTCCATCGTTGATTGTTTCTCAGCGCTAATGGGGGCAGATTCTAGCGAGCGCTATGTGGTGTCCAATCCAGAGGACATCGTGGCGATAGATGATGCCATATCAAAGGCAATGGAAAATGCGGCAGGCGGTGTAATCGTATTTGAATCGCTCTCAACCATCATGGACCATTGTGGTGAAAAAGAAACGCTGAAGTATATGGAGAAATGGAAAAAATATAGCACAGCGTACGACAACGTCGTAATTTGCAATTTTACCGCCTGGCCTTATGCCAAAAGTACGCTGAAACGGATAAAAGAACTATTTGATGCTGTAATAACCATCAGTGGAATCGCAAAGAGGGTTATTTTTGGGCAGTACTATGGGGTTTCAAAAGTGAACTGGGTAGCCAAATCACAGAAGCGCTCAATATCCTTCAAGGTGCTCCGTCCTGGTGGCGTAAAGATTTTCATACCAAAGGTCCTCGTAACAGGACCCTATAATGCTGGCAAATCATCATTCATTCATGCAATATCAAGCAGAGCGATATCCGTAGACCGGTTGGGAACAACCGTTGCGATGGACCATGACTTTATAGACCATAAAGGCTTCACGGCTGATATATTTGGGACGCCCGGGCAGGAGAGATTTGATCCCTTGCTCAGGATGCTCAGCGGCGAGGCGATGGGGGTATTCTTGTTAATCGATTCAACTAAGCCTAGTACCTTCCCTAGGGCTAAAAAGATGCTGGAGATGACCAGAGCACATGGGCTTCCTTATCTGGTCGTAGCGAACAAACAAGATTTGCCAGACGCCTTAAGCGTAAATGCAATACGGAAAAAGATGAAGATTCCAGAATCAGTGCCGATTATCTCTGCCAGCGTAGCCAAGAAGCAGGGCGTGTTCGAGGCGTTCGAGACACTAATCGATATGATAACCAAGGCAATATAGATGGTGAAAGATACGATTGTTGGGATGCTGGAAAAGGTGCTGACTGACTTGAGGCGCACCGGTGACATAGAAGCCTCCGCCATCGTGTCACGAGATGGGCTTCTGATGGCATCTGATATTGCTGAAGGCATTCATGCCGAGACATTTGCCGCGATGTCTGCAACCATGCTGGGCGCTGCAGAGACTGCGATATCAGAATTGAACAAGGGAATTCCAGACAGGGTCATCGTAGAGTCAAAGAAGGGAAAGGTTATCACCACGGGAGCAGGTCCGAAGGCGTTGCTGGTGGTCATGACACCTCCCGAGGCAGGATTGGGGCTGATTCTCGTCGAAATGGAGAAGGCTGCGGATAAGGCAAAGAAACTGTTATGACGCTTCGTAAGTTTTCTAAAAACATCGTCACTCAACATTTTCACTCTTGTGTGGCCGCTTTGATATCTTTAAATCGTCTAGATTCTCTTCTA
The DNA here is from genome assembly GCA_026016205.1 of Methanosarcinales archaeon. GTDB lineage: Archaea > Halobacteriota > UBA148 > UBA148 > JAUWXC01 > JAUWXC01. The sequence continues at coordinate 79,416 of CP061209.1, forward strand.
TCAGCTTTTTATCCACTTCTTCCTGCTTCTTTATGCCTTTTCGCTCGACATGCCTTTTCTTGTAGTCTGACATCTTAGATAACATAACACGACAACTATTTAAATTTTTGAACTTACATAGTCATGCCGGGGTGGCAGAGTGGACTAACGCGGCAGGCTCGAGACCTGTTGTTCCTTCGGGAACACTTGGGTTCAAATCCCAACCCCGGCGCTCACTTCGTTCGCTTGAAGTTTTGTTATCCCAATAGGTTTTAGTAAACAGGGGAACAACTAGAAGAATATGCCTGAAGTGGGGGTTTACAAGAGAAGAGGGCTGGAGATCTGGCTTGAAGTCGCTGAGGATAACATCGAGCTCAAGTCATCGGGTGCGCTCTCTAAATTGACTTCTCCTTTGTTGAATAGAGTAAATAAGATGTTGAGGGACGAGAAGCCAATCAAGGCGACAGAGGAAGAAGTGGTTTTAAGCACATGGTTTCCTCCGATTCCAAGCGGGCCATTCCAAAGAGCTATAAAAGCTGAGATGGACATCTTGCTGAAGAGAAAATTCACTCCACAGGCTGTTTCAATGAATATTTCTGATTGCACACTCAATTGTAGTGAGTGCAACATAGTCGAGCATGAGGGAGAGCTCAAAACGAAAGAGGTGAAGGATTTTATAGTGCAAGTCCAGGACCTTGGGGCGATTACAATTGGATTTGCGGAAGGAGACCCCCTCTTAAGGGAAGACCTTTCTGAACTTATAGATTGCATAGACAAGAAAAAATCCATTACGAGCGTTTTCACGCCTGGCCCCCTATTGACAGATAAGGTTGCTGCGGAATTGAAAGAGCATGGAGTATATGCGGTAATGACAGGGATTAAAAGCTCAATCCCGCGGGAGCATGATGCTGCGAGAGGGCTAAAAGGGGCATTTGACAAAGCTGTAACAGGCATGAAAAACGCGGTAGAGAATGGACTCTACGTCTCCATGCATACACATGTAGCTCCAAAACTTGTGGAGAGCGGGGAGCTTGCCAAAATCTACAAACTCGCCTCGAAGATTGGAGTTCATGAGTTGACCATCTGGGAAGCGCATCCAACCTGGAAATATAAAGATAAAAAAGAGTTGATTTTGGATGATGGGCATAGAAAGGAGATTATGGAACTGTACAGGAAAGCAAACACTTCCAAAGAAGGTCCAAGAATATTCTACAACGCTGTCTTTGAATCTCCAGAGCTCTTTGGCTGTATGGCAGGCAGGAGATGGCTGAACTTGATACACTCGGGTGATTTGACTCCTTGTACATACGTCCCAATATCATTTGGAAACATTAGAGAAGAAAGCGTGGAGAAGATCTGGAGAAGGATGTGTAAATTTAATGAATTCAGGAGGAAGAGATTCTGCGTGATGCTCGATGAGAAATTCAGGTCGAAATATATCGATCCGTTCTCCGTATCTGACCTGCCCATCAGCTACAAGGATGTTGTTTGATTTGAAGGTGTGAACTATGGAATTTGTTGCATATGATTCAATTCTGCTCAAACTCATTTTGGAAGTCATGGACAACAGGACAAGGATGCAGACTAAAGGCCCTCTCTCCCCCTTCTTAGGAAAAGTGGAGCAGAAGTTTGGTGCATATCTAAAAAATCTACCGACTGAAATCAGAGGGGACACACTCTACCTTTCAACCGCCTTTCCGCCCGTTCCAAGCAAGCCTTTTAAACGACTTGTAACCTCTCAGATAAAAAGAGCTCTTGGCTTTCATAATCCTGATAACCTGACAATTATGGTTACGGAAGACTGCCAGTGTCATTGCGAGCACTGTCTGGCACATAAAATGGGCCAGGGCGAAGAACTCTCCAAGAACGAGATATTCGATGTGATTGACCAAGCTCTGGAGCTTGGCGTGTCTCAAATCACTTTTGAAGGCGGCGAGCCGACTTTGAGAAAAGACCTCCCTGAACTCATTGAGCACGTTGACAAAAGCAAGGCCACTACAATGGTCGTGACAAATGGCCAGTATCTAACCAAGGATTACATTCAGACGCTCAAGAAGTCCGGATTGGACTACATAAATGTAAGTATAGACAGCCCATGCCCAGAGGAGCATGACACGTTTAGAGGGGTTTCAGGACTTTTCGAGGATGCTACCAAAGGGATAAAAAATTCTGTAGACGCGGGAATTCTAACCGGTGTTTTATACATTGCGAGGCCGGGGAATTGTGACAGGAAAACCTTAGAAAAGATGGTAAACTACTGCGAAGAGCTCGGTGTTTTTGAACTTATGATCGATAAAATTGTCCCAAGTGGGAGATGGATGGGCAAGGATGTCTTGAGCGAAGAACAGGAGGAAGAGATAATCAGGTTCCAGAAAGAGATAGCCGAGGAGAAGGGAAAGAACTTGGTCACGAACTTTTTCCAGTTAAGGAGGCCTGATTTTTTTGGATGTTTTGCAGGCAGAATGTGGTGCTATGTTTCTCCTAGTGGAGAGGTAATGCCGTGCATGCATGTTCCCATCTCCTTTGGAAATGTGCGGAAGGAGAAATTATCAAAGATATGGAAAAAAATAAGAAGGCACCCCCTCTTCAACAAAAAACCAGAAACGTGTGTATATGAAGGCCCCCTATATAAGGAAAAATATCTTGGGCACATGCCAGAAGATGCCCCTCTTCCATATCCTATTGAGAAACTTGATTGACATGAAGGCGCTTACTATTCCATTAAAGGCCCTATGGCAGTTGAAGGTAAAAAACAGACCCATTATTCTTTCTCATGGAATTAATTCGAGATGCAACCTGCACTGCAAATTTTGCCCATACTGGAAAGAAGACAGGGGCGAGATGAGCAAAGAGGACATATTCAAACTCCTTGAAGAAGCCAGGTCTTTCGGAATAATGCTTTACAACGCATGGACCACAGAACCCCTCCTGAGGGAGGATCTTCCAGAAATCCTTAGGTATGCTCATCACCTTGGGATGATGACATCTCTTGTAACCAATGGAGTCCTGCTGAAGAAGAGAGCCAGAGAACTCTCAGACCTTGATTATCTCTCGATTTCTGTAGACGGTATTAAGTCCTATGAGGCGATGAGAGGTGTCAAGCTGGATAAGGTGCTGGATGGAATCAGGGAGGCAAGGGACAGGGGAATCACCACCTTAATCAACTGCGTCATCAGCGGAAAAAATCTGGACGAGATCGAGGAGCTAATACATCTAGCCCAAGAGTTGGGGGCGTGGATTTCATTTGAGCCCCTCTATGAATACGAAGACATCCCACAAGAGGTGTGGGAAGATATAGGGATAAGGGATATGGGAAGGTACGAGAAGACCATTGACAGGATAATTGAATTAAAAGAAGAAAGCTATCCTATTATCAACTCCAAAACTTATCTCAGAATGATAAAGAATCTGCGCCCAGATTTCAGATGTCATGCCAGTGACATTGTGCTCGATGTTACATCGGACGGTAGGATAGAAAACTGCAGAGTTCACAGAGAAAGCATGGGCGATATCAAGGATGGACTGGATAATGCCTGGAGTGCTTCAAAAGCGAGGAGGAAAAAAATACCGATGGGATGTAAAGGGTGTCTGTTTTTTGGATATGCTGAATTAAGTCTCCTCTATTCTTTTAAACCTGAAGTAATACTAAATGGTATCAGGATACTAAATGGCATTAGGCCCTAAAGGATATATTTTGCAAATCTTATCAACTTTGGATTCTTCCACAGAAGAAGGAGCCCCGTGCTCAGGGAGTTCAGAATAACATTATCATGCTTTGAGAGCTGTTTGGATATGTCCACGCCCTCTAAAGCCCTCATTGCTTCATCAAGCTCTGCATCCGACATCTTTTCTATGGTCTTTAATCCAAAACGCCCCGTCCTGTACTGATTTAAAAATCTCTTCTTCCACTGCTTCTCGTACTTAGAAAGGAATCTTTTAGAGCCATCCTTCTCCTTCACCGCTTCCGCAGCAACCTCTCCACAAAGCATGCCAGCAGCCATTCCATAGGCAATACCTGCCTGCCCAGCAGCTCCACCTACAACCATCAGCCTATCGCTTACTAACTCGTTAGGCATTGTGATTATTTGGTCTGCCCCCTCTGATATGCTAAGAATTTTGGCTTTGCTGAACATATCTCGCTGCAGAAATCTATCAAAATACTCCTTTGGGCTTTTCCCTCTAACAAACGCTCCCACGCTTGTCTTGCCATCTCCTTTTGGGGAAATTGTGGTCTTCCAGCCTGGTGCAACTTCTTTGCCTAGGAAATAATGGAAATAATTTTCGTTCACCTCTACGCCCTCCATCTCGGCCTGGATTGCGTATGCAAGGTCTTCCGGGTACTTCATCGTTTTCAATCCTGTTTCCTTAACGATTTCAGAGTTTACTCCCGGGGCGAGTACAAAAACCTCTCCATTGTACATCTTCTTGTTTTCCCCCTCTTTTACAACAACCTCTCCCTCATTGAGAGCTATGGCATCGAAGCTCATTTTGATCTCTGCGCCAGCATCTCTTGCCATCTCAGCATAATACGCATCAAACTTCTTCCTATCAATCGAGAATCCTGGTGCATCTATTGTTATGGTCGTTCCGAGCGGAGAGATTATATTCATCCCTTTGACCTTGTGAATGATGTATTTCTCTTCAGGCTCAAGTCCAATCATCTTAAAAAAACCATCAAAAGAAGTATCTGCAGGGCTTGGAGCAGAATCAAAACTCTCTCTTTTCTCCAAGAGTAAAACATTAGCTCCTCCTTCTGCTGCCTTCCATGCTGCCATTAAACCAGCAGGACTTGCACCTATCACTATTACATCGTATTTCATTCTTCTACCCGGTATGGCAATCTTTCCTCTTCAATTGCATTTCTAATACAGCCGAAATAATTATCCCTGTATTGAGGATCTCTCCATGCGCATGTTTCTGGTTTTTTCTTAAACAAAGGATGCCTTCTTATTTTTTTCCAGGCACTCTCTAAGCTTATATCGCGCACATTGCCAAAGGAGAGCGGAATGTGCAGACAGGGCATGATCTCACCAGTCGGCGATATCCATACCCATCTTCTTCCTGCAAAGCATCCCATGATATTGGGATCTCTGTAGGAGTAAGAAGAAGATACCCTGGGGCCGTCTCTCCTCTTATTTGCCTCATTTTGAAACGCAGCTAACCTCTCATAATCTTCCTTCGTTAAGAGGTTGTCATCATGATATTCCCATCTCCCTCCGGGAACCACCTCATCAATCAAAATCTCATGTACACCAAGAGAACTGCAATGTTTGTATAAATCCTCTAATCTTTTCAAATCAGAGTTATAGGGAGTAGCCGTGTATTCGACTATTCCTATCAACCCTTCTTCAACACCATACTTAACGCCTGCAGAGGCTTTTTCAAAAACCCCTTCAACCCCCCTGAACATATCGTGTTCCTTCGGGTATGGGCTATCGAGGCTGACATGTAGATATACAAGTCCTGCATTCTTCAGCCTCTGTACATAGTCTCTTGTCAGGCGGAGCCCGTTTGTTATCAGATGCGTAGAAGCTTTGCTCTTATCAACATGCTTAATCAAATCGAATATATCATCCCTGAGCGTTGGCTCCCCCCCTTCAAAGCTTACATGGTAAGCTCCAAGTTCAAGGGCCTGGTCTATCACATGGTAAAGCTCCTTAGTGGGGATGTGTGGCTCCTTTTTCATTCCATGTACTATACAGTGCTTGCATTTACATTGGCATCTGCCCGTGGTTAACAACATCAGGCTCTCAGGCATGGATTTACGCAAAAGGAGGCGTTTTATCTGGTTTTCTACGAGCCTGTTAAAAGGTCCACTGGGGGCGGGCGGCATAAAATTGGATATTATGACCTGCCCTTCTCGGACTGCCGCTACCTTTTCCAGTGCAGCATGCGCATTAAACCCCTCTGCGATGTGCATTACAAATCTCGAGAGTGGACCTTTCACCACCATCTGTGCGCTTCTGCCGTTCACATCAAATAGAATCTCAAAGCCTAGGCCCTTGTAAATCGATAGTTCCAAACTACTCCCTCCTCTAATTCTGTTATATATGGTTAAGAATATTATACGCTGCAGCCATGCTGATTATGCCAAGCATTATAGTATAGTTTATGACGCCAACATGTGTAAGCTTTATGTGGGCTTTGTGCTCATCTGAATGGGCATAGGCATGGAAAAGTGCCCTGATTTTGAAGATAGCTAATCCAAAGTAGAGTGTTAAAAATATCCAGTTCAGGGCAAAAGTCTGCCAGAGCACTATAAGCCATAGGTATTCCAATATACTCATCACAACCGTGAATGATATCGTTCCCCTTGATGTTAGCGGTGTAAAGCGCATCGAATCTTTATCATGGTAGGCCAGACAGCCTACTATAACTGCCAGAGACGCTACAACAGACTCCCACGAGAGTATTTTTTCAGGAGCAACCATGGCGATGCCACCCAGGACTATGAGCCCACTCAGGGAGCGGTAAATGCGCCTTTGGAGCTCTGTCAGTTTTTTCAATGGCGGGCTTGCGGAATACGTCACTCCCCATATAAGCATGAGAAACCCCATCAAAAAGCACGTTGGATTGAATATAAAGTAGGCAACCCACAGGCAGAATATCGTCTCAACTACCATGAAGAAGATCACGGTTTTGGGTGAGAGAAGCCCGGTTACAAGGGGGAGGGTTGAATTCGGCGGGCCAAGACCCTCGTCCTCTCCAGTCCACCAGTCATATAACATATCTGCTTGAGAGATAACTCTTGTGAGCAGCCCTGCTGCGAAGAGACCTAAAATAAGCTTCCATAACGGAAGAACTGGGGCACCAAGCGCCATAAATAAAAGTGCTCCGGTGCCAGCGCACAAAGCGCCCCAGGGAAGCCACAGCACACGATGAACGCAAAGGATTGCGAGAATCTTGGCCTTTAATCCTTTACCTCTCGGTCCTGCTACGCCAAACCCTATATCTATAAGAGAAGGCTTCATAACAACTTATCCCGATTTAGCCATTGCCTTTTCAAGTAGTTCAAAATTGCAAAAGTCCTGGGGCATCGTTTTAATATAATCCAGCTCTTTCATCAGTCTTACAATTCGCATCATCGCATCCATGCTGCCGGTTATGTCAACATGTGGTTGGTTATATCTTAGGGCTTCTCTTATAATCATGGCAGGGATTCCGATGTATTTGGAACTGATTTTTGCGGCATCATCCGGCTCTCTATTGCAAAATGCCTCTGCTTTTAGAATTGCATTTAAAAAATTTAACGCTACATCGGAATGATTTTGAAGAAACTCATCAGTGGTAGTAATGCTGCAACCTGGTGTTTTTGGAACCACATCTTTGCCTCTGGCAATTATTTTTCCTATCCCCACCTCAACTGCCATTGTGGCATAGGGCTCTACATTGGTTGTGGCATCTACCCTGCCACTTAGCAGGGCAAGCATGGCCGCATCCCCGCTCGGAAGCCGTATAATCTCTGTGTTTTCCGGAGTTATATCATATTTTTTGAACAGGACTTGAGATGTCAGGTCTTTCATACCACCTGCAACTGGAAGTGAAATTCTTTTTCCCTTTAATTCGGAAAGGTCGTTTATCCCTGAGTCTTTTCGAACCACTGTAGCCGGCTCTTCATAACCGGAGCCAGCGATTACGACCATGTTGTTTCCATTATCTCTCGCACTCACCGTCCGCGTCCAAGGTAGTATGCCAAAGGAAATTTTGCCAGAAATAAGTTTATTGGGCAACAGCCAAGCTGTTGGATCAATAGAATATGATATCTCTAATCCCTGCTCTTTGAAAAATCCCTTCTCATACGCTATGTATGCAGGCATCTGGCATATGCCCCTGATAAGTCCAATATTAATTTTTAACAAAGTAGCATCCTCCTTCTAACTAATGGTTAGAACCAATTGAACTTTTACTTTAAAAATCTACTGATATAAGCAAAAGCTTATTTTAACATTGATGCATGGGATACATGCCATCATGGCCGGGGTGGGGTAACGGCTATCCTTTGGGACTGTGGCACAAACTTTTTAATAAAAAGTTTGACCAAAAAGGTTGTGCAGAGATCCCATGACCCGGGTTCGACTCCCGGTCCCGGCCCTTATCTCTACCACAAGCATTAAATATAGATTAGGCTATAAGAAAGGAGGCGCCAAAGGCAAATAGCATTTATGCTATCCGAATTTAGAGAGCAACATAATTAAATAGTGATAATTGCATATAATATTAGTTTGATTAGATTATAGATGGAGACGTGAGAACTTTCACGTCTGACGTTCGCTCTGACAGTTCGGTTAATTTTGATTGGTTGTTTCCCTTCCAACATATGTTTGTGCAGAATAATTCTGGTTGATCCTGCCAGAGGTCACTGCTATCGGGGTCCGACTAAGCCATGCGAGTTGTGTGTTCTTTGTGAGCACGGCGGACTGCTCAGTAACACGTGGACAATCTGCCCTTGGGCCTGGGATAACTCCGGGAAACTGGAGATAATACCAGATAGGTCATAGATGCTGGAATGCTCTATGGCCCAAAGCTCCGGCGCCCAAGGATGAGTCTGCGGCCTATCAGGTTGTAGTGGGCGTAATGGACCCACTAGCCTACGACGGGTACGGGTTGTGAGAGCAAGAGCCCGGAGATGGATTCTGAGACATGAATCCAGGCCCTACGGGGCGCAGCAGGCGCGAAACCTTTACAATGCGCGCAAGCGCGATAAGGGGACCTCGAGTGTTCCTACCTAGTAGGAACTGTCCAGTTGTCTAAAAAACAACTGTTAGCAAGAGCCGGGCAAGACCGGTGCCAGCCGCCGCGGTAACACCGGCGGCTCGAGTGGTGACCGCTTTTATTGGGTCTAAAGGGTCTGTAGCCGGTCTAACAAGTTCTTTGGAAAATCTGGTCGCTTAACGATCAGGCTGCTAGGGGATACTGTTAGACTTGGGACCGGGAGAGGCTAGAGGTACTTTAGGGGTAGGGGTGAAATCCTGTGATCCTTAAAGGACCACCAGTGGCGAAGGCGTCTAGCTAGAACGGATCCGACGGTGAGGGACGAAAGCTGGGGGCACGAACCGGATTAGATACCCGGGTAGTCCCAGCCGTAAACGATGCGAGCTAGGTGTCAGTTTTACTGCGAGTAAAATTGGTGCCGTAGGGAAGCCGTGAAGCTCGCCACCTGGGAAGTACGGCCGCAAGGCTGAAACTTAAAGGAATTGGCGGGGGAGCACTACAACGGGTGGAGCCTGCGGTTTAATTGGACTCAACGCCGGAAAGCTCACCGGGTGCGACAGCAGAATGAAGGCCAGGCTGAAGACCTTGCCAGACTTGCTGAGAGGAGGTGCATGGCCGTCGTCAGTTCGTACTGTGAAGCATCCTGTTAAGTCAGGCAACGAGCGAGACCCGCGCCCACAGTTGCCAGCATTCCCTCCGGGGAGATGGGTACACTGTGGGGACCGCCTCTGCTAAAGAGGAGGAAGGAACGGGCAACGGTAGGTCAGCATGCCCCGAATCACCTGGGCTACACGCGGGCTACAATGGTCGGGACAATGGGAATCGACTCTGAAAAGAGAAGGCAATCTCCTAAACCCGATCGTAGTTCGGATTGGGGGCTGAAACTTGTCCCCATGAAGATGGAATCCGTAGTAATCGCGTCTCAAAATGGCGCGGTGAATACGTCCCTGCTCCTTGCACACACCGCCCGTCAAACCACCCGAGTGAGGTCTAGATGAGGCCGCTCTCTTTGGAGCGTTCGAATCTGGGTTTTGCAAGGGGGGTTAAGTCGTAACAAGGTATCCGTAGGGGAATCTGCGGATGGATCACCTCCTAACGAAATTAAAGCCTTTAAGGGATAACCAATCGAAGCTGAAAAACTGTCAGAGTAACATTCATATAGGTTCGCTGGGCCAATCCTATAAAGGGCTCGTAGCTCAGTTGGAAGAGCGTCGCCTTTGCGATGCATGCGGTTCGAAGAAGCGCCGTGCATTAGAAAACCAGCAGGTTTTCGCACAAAATAGGCGAAGGCCCTGGGTTCAACTCCCAGCGAGTCCATCAAACTTTTAAAAAAAGTTTGATCAAAAACGGAAAAAGTGCATCCGAAGTGGTGCAATTACGATCAACTCCTTTAAGGGTTGTAGTGCACTTGGCGAAGCAATTCGTCAGGGAAGGGCAGATGGCAGATTAATTAGACTCATAATCTAGCCAAGTGAAACCATGTAGATGGCAAATTCGAAAGAATACAGGTGATCCGGACGCTCACTGAGTTTAGTAAAACTGGCAAATATGCCATCCGGTGAATGGCTCGGCTCAAGTGCCGATGAAGAACGTGCCAAGCTGCGATAAGCCTCGGGTAGGCGCATGGAGCCTTTGAACCGAGGATGTTCTAATGGGAATCCCGACTCCTTCGGGAGTCGATCCACGAGATTGGGAACGCCCCGGATTGAAACATCTTAGTAGGGGCAGGAAGAGAAATCGAAGAGATGCCGTTAGTAAAGGCGATCGAAAGCGGCAAAGTTCAAACTGAATCCCTTTGCGAAGAGTAAAGGGAGATGTGGGGTTGTAAGCCAAGCCATATGCAGTCCAAACTGGTTAAATCGAGGTCCTCTGGAAAGGGGCGCCAAAGAGTGTGATAGCCACGTAGATGTAAGCCAGTGGATTGTGGCTTGGTCTTGAGTACCGTTGCTTGGATATGCAGCGGGAATTTGGGAGGCACCAACTTCCAAAACTAAACACATCTTGAGACCGATAGCGCAATAGTACCGTGAGGGAAAGCTGAAAAGCACCCCAAAAAGGGAGGTGCAAAGAGCCTGAAATCGGATGGTGATGGAGCGATATGGCATGAAAGGATCTTCGCCGTGAAGGAATCTGTCGCGAGGCAGTAGTACGGGCGGCGTTGCCGATGTCGTATCATACGTTTTGAAGAACGGGCCAGGGAATGTATCCAAGTGGCGAGACTAAGCTGGAAGCAGCGGAGTCAGAGCGAAAGCAACAAGCACGCAGCCTTCGGGCGAGGTGCGATGTGTACAAGCGCATGAAGTCACTGGGGTACGACCCGGAACCGGGCGATCTAGGCGTGGGCAGGATGAAGCGTTTCGTAAGAGGCGTGGAGGTCCGCTAGCGGTGTTGATATGCAAATCACTCGCGTGACCTGCGTCTAGGGGTGAAAGTCCAATCGAGCCCGGAGACAGCTGGTTCCTTCCGAAACATGTCGCAGCATGACCTGATTAGAGATAGTCGGCGGAGTAGAGCTACTGATTGAGGGAGCCGGGTGGGAAACTGCCCGTCCCTCTGTCAAACTCCAAAGCCGCCGTCGTCATAGAAGATCAGAGTCCGGGCTAGGGGGTAAGCTTCTAGTCCGTGAGGGAGACAACCCAGACCATGGTTAAGGTCCCAAAGTGTCGGCTAAGTGTTAACACTAAAGGGCGTTTCAAGCCCTAGACAGCTGGAAGGTGAGCTTAGAAGCAGCTACCCTTTAAAAAGTGCGTAACAGCTTACCAGTCGAGGTTTGGAGCCCCGAAAATGGACGGGGCTCAAGCCGACCACCGATACCATTTTGGAGCATCGTAAGATGATCTGGTAGGAAGGCGTTCTGTGTGGGCAGAAGTTTCTCCGTGAGGAGGAGTGGACCGCATAGAAACGAAAATCCTGGCAATAGTAGCAGCATAGTCGGGTGGGAATCCCGACCGCCGGAAGGGCTAGGTTTCCTCGGCAATGTTCGTCAGCCGAGGGTTAGTCGGTCCTAAGGTGTGTCCTAATTGGAGCACATCAAATGGGAAACAGGTTAATATTCCTGTACCAACCAACTGCATCGCGTTAAGCGATCCGACACCTCAGGGTAGATCAGGCAGCGCCATCGCGCTGTTCAAGCGTCGAAACTCATGGAGAGCCGTAATGGCGAGAAGTGGGTGAATGCGTAATGACGAAAGTTGATTAATCCCCGGGGTCCGTGAAAAGGAAGTTGGATGGCCGTACCGAGATCTGACACAGGTGCCCCTGGTTGAAAAGACCAAGGCGTGTCGGCATAATCTGGCTAAGGTAATTCGGCAAATTAGCTCCGTAACTTCGGGAGAAGGAGTGCCTGCTTTGTAGAAAGCAGGTCGCAGTGACGAGGGGGCTCTAACTGTTTAATAAAAACATAGGCGATCGCTAACCCGTAAGGGCAAGTACGATCGCTGAATCCTGCCCAGTGCGGGTATCTGAACCTTGGGTTCAACCAAGCGAAGGACCCGTAAACGGCGGGGGTAACTATGACCCTCTTAAGGTAGCGTAGTACCTTGCCGCTTAATTGGCGGCTTGCATGAATGGAACAATGAGAGCCCTACTGTCCCTAGCCAGAAACCGGCGAACTTTACATCCCAGTGCAGAGTCTGGGGACCCCTAATGGGAAGTGAAGACCCCGTGGAGCTTTACTGCAGCCTGTCGTTGAGTTGTGGCTTTAGATGTACAGCGTAGGTAGGAGGCATCGATCCGTTCTCGTCAGGGAACGGGGAGTCGACAATGGGACACTACCCTTCTGAAACTACGACTCTTACTTCCTTGGAAGGACACCGATAGGTGGGCAGTTTGGCTGGGGCGGCACGCCCTTGAAAAGATATCAAGGGCGCCCTAAGGTTGGCTCAAGCGGGTCAGAAATCCGCTGAAGAGCGCAAGAGCATAAGCCAGCCTGACGTGATTTCGCATAGCAAGAAATCACGAGACGAAAGTCGGGTCTAGCGAACCAATAAGCCTCCTTGGTGGGGGCTATTGATGACAGAAAAGCTACCCCGGGGATAACAGAGTCGTCACCGGCAAGAGCACATATCGACCCGGTGGCTTGCTACCTCGATGTCGGTTCTCTCCATCCTGGCCGTGCAGCAGCGGCCAAGGGTGAGGTTGTTCGCCTATTAAAGGAGATCGTGAGCTGGGTTTAGACCGTCGTGAGACAGGTCGGTTACTATCTGTTAGGGGTGTATTGAGGTCTGAGGGGAAGTTGCCTTTAGTACGAGAGGAACAGGGCAACGGTGCCTCTAGTCTATCGGTTGTCCGACAGGGCATTGCCGAGCAGCCACGCACTGGTGGATAAGTGCTGAATGCATCTAAGCACGAAACCATTCCTAAAAAGAGACCTCTTGAGGACACTCTTAGAAGAAGAGATTGATAGAGTCGGGATGTAAGCGCCAAGGCAACGAGGCGTTCAGTCCGCGACTACTAACGTCCACGCCAGTTAATCTGAGCTCAGGCGATATTTGGGTCGCATGTATTCTCTAGAATTTGCCATCTATATGGTTTAAATGCCGTCTTCGCGCCAAGGTGGCGGAATGGCTAACGCAGCCGCCTGCAGACGAATAGGAAGAGAGCGGCTTTTTGCCGGTTCAATTCCGGTCCTTGGCTTCCGAGACTACGAGCGAAGCGAGTAGTTGAGGTCTAGAAAATCCCTTCTGGATTTTCGGCGCAGATTTTGAGCAAAGAATTAGATTCATATGTGTGTGGTCATGACGGCCATAGCTGCGGGGAAACTCCTGGTCTCATCCCGAACCCAGAAGATAAGCCCGCACACGTTCCATGTGGTACTAAAGTGCGCGAGCCTTTGGGAAGCACGGATCGCTGTCATGACCATTCCCCCTTACTCGAAAGCTATAACCACTATAATGCAATAGAATAGTTCTAGGTGTTAGTTTGAAGGCATGCATTATGTGTGGCGGGGTTGGCACCAGGCTGCGCCCACTCACATTTGAGAGGCCCAAGCCCAATATTCCTCTTTTGAACAAACCATCGATAGGGCATTTAGTCGAGCAGTTATCTGCCAAGGGATTTGATGACATAGTGATAACCTTGGGCTATCTTGGGGAAAAAATTGAAGAATATCTTGGAGATGGTTCGATTTTTGGCGTGTCAATCAAGTACGTATACGAGAAAGAAAGACTTGGTACTGCTGGCAGCGTTAGGAACGCGAAGAAGCATTTAGAGGATGCACCTTTTTTAATCGTTGGAGGAGATCACGTACTCGACTTGAATCTGCGAGAATTCTATCATTTTCACAAGCAGCATGGCGGTGTCATCACGATAGGCCTTCTTCCCATCGACGATCCCAAGGAATACGGCATTGCAAGCATAGATGTGGGCAACAGGGTCACAAGATTCAGGGAGAAACCACCTTCAGGGCAAATCTTCAGCAATTTAGCGAGTACGGGAATCTATGTATGTGATTCAGAGGTATTTGACTGGATACCGGCAGTGGGACGATACGATTTTGCCAAAGACCTGTTTCCAGCTTTGTTGCAAGCCAACGAACCCGTCTATGGGTGGCTGGCAAGGGGGCCCTGGACGGATCTTGGAAATCCAAGGGATTATAGAGCAGCATCTAAATGGATGCTCGAAAATCTGCAGGGTACCGAGATAGCAGGGGATTTGCATCTTGAGAAGGCGAGGCTGATGGGGCCAATGGTGCTAAAGCATAACGTCTCGCTTGGGCAAAATTCTGCCATTATCGGACCGGTAGTGATTGGCGAGAATACGAAGATTGGGGCCAACGTTTTAATTGGACCCTATACCACGATTGGAGATAATTGTGAGATTCAGGATAACTCCCAGGTTTTATCGTCGTACATCTATAATGATGTTAAGGTCGGGAGCAGCACGTCTGTATGTGGCGCGATAATTGATAATGACACTGTCATAGGAAACAAGTGTACGCTTGAAAATGGAACTGTTATCGGCCCCAGGGCTAAGGTTCAGGATAAAGTGACCATTCATTCAGATGTCCTACTCTGGCCCGAAGTCGTCATAGAATCCGGAGCAGAGATCCTAAAAGATGTATTGAACAAGGCATTCGAAACTTCTACGACCGGGTCATAGGTCTACAATAGAGTGTTTTATTTCGTCTTTGTTCACTGCAGCTGCGTCGATCACGCTCTTTTTCACCCTTATTTTCGCATCCGCCCGGAGCGCTAATGCGATACAATCGCTTGGTCTTGCATCCAATTCTTTCTTATTTCCATCCACTTGGACGATTAAACGTGCATAATAAATTCCATCCTCTAGGTCATCAATTACAACGCCGTCAATCTTGGCATTCAGCTTTTTCAACAGCGAAATCACGAGGTCATGGGTCATCGGTCTTGGTGTGGTTTCATTGTGCAGTGCACCACCGATTGCGATAGCCTCACCAATTCCGACATAAATGGGCAGCATTTTATTCTCATATCCAAGCATAACTACAGGTGCAGCTCCGGGGGGAGAGGGCACCATATACACACCTTCAACAGTGACTGGAACCGTGTCGCTCATCACTTGTTTATGGTGTTATCTGGGTATATTAATCTGTTCCACATCTGAAAATTTTAAGCCATCCTGAATCGTTGTGATATTGGTGATAAAATGTCCAAAGTGCTCATACTCATAGCCCCCAAGGATTTCAGGGATGAAGAGTTTCAGGAGTCATTTGATGCGTGCAAAAATGCAGGATTTGATGTGACGGTTGCGAGCCTGACAACTGATGTATGCGTTGGCATGTTTGGAGTCAGAGTCACACCCGATTGCGGCATAGACGAGGTAGATGCAAGCCAATTTGATGCAATTATTGTCGTCGGTGGTTCTGGCACTCCTGTTCTGAAGCAGTATCCTAAGGTGCTACAAATTATCCAAAATGCGGCAGCGCAAAACAAGATTCTGGCAGCAATCTGTCTTGGGCCGATTGTATTTGCCAAGGCAGGCGTGCTAAGAGGGAAGAGGGCAACGGTATTTTCGTCTGGTGTTTCTGAGATTAAAAGTGGCGGAGCAGAATATGTGCCGGAACCCGTTGTCATCGATGGAAATCTGATAACTGCCGACGGCCCAGATGCGGCTGCCAGGTTCGGAGAAACAGTCGTTAAAGCGCTTACAAACAAGTCATGATTCCAGTGAACTCTCTATCAATCTCGTATCCCTGAGTATCTTCAGGCTGATGATGCCACCTACTACTATGTTCAAATAATATGTCATGGCCCTCCAGGCAATCACGAATATGCCAAGGATGGATAATTTGACAAACATCGTGTATAGTGAGACTATGCCCAGCTCTACGAGGCCACTGCTTCCTGGGGTGAGCGGGAGCATTATGATTATCATCAGGACAAACTGCGCCATGATGGAAAACATCCATATTGGATTTGCGCCCAGTCCCAGAAGGATGAGGGACGGAATCATAAACTCCAAAAGCCAGAAGGCAACGGTGCATACCATGGCAAGAGAAAGTGCAACTCTTCCTTCTTGGATAAACGTCCATAGGCTGTCGTGAAAGTGGTCAATTTCATCGTAGATTCTTTCTATGATATGGTCGACTGACTTGCTGGTGAATTTGGGTATGATGGCTTTGATACGGGAGGCCCAGCTCTTGACATTATCAGGACAATACATGGCATAGGCTGTAAAGCCAAATACAGCACAGAACAACACTCCTGCGAGTGCAAAGGTTATGCTCAATGGCAGATTGTGCCTCATCACATCTTTGAACATGAACAGGGCAATTGGTGCAGCCAATCCCAAAAGCAGTGCATCTAATAGTCGCTCCCCAAAAACAACTGCGGTAGCATCTCCAATCGTTATGCCGTTCCTGCTCAACAAATGTATTCTGACCGGCTCGCCTCCTGCATGGGAAGGGGTCACGGCAGCAGCAAGTAGGTTGGAAATGACAATCTCAGTGGACCTCCACAGGCTGATTTTACCGCCCAGCGATTCTGTTAGCAGTTTCATGCGCAAACCCCAAACAAACCACGAGAGAACATGGACGCCAATCGCGATGAAAAGGTAGATGGGCTGGATTTGTCTCAAACTATTGGCCGTTTCACTGTCTACGGTGAAAATTAAAATTAATAAGGCCGAGATAATACTGATTGCAAGCCCTATCGTCAACCATCTTCTTAGTCTTTCCATCACGACACCTACACGTTAGACCGATGCATTTCTTTCCACTTTATACTCATATTAAATAATTGTGCGTATAACACTGCCAAGCCGCATATTTGCAGTATCCATGCATGCATAATCAATCCAAACAATTTGATCGTAAAATCCCTTGTACCATTAGATAACTGCCACAAGCGTATGCCATATAATATCACAAGAGGGCAGAACAGGGATATGAAAAAGGGTATTATCATTGCAGAAAACCATGTTATTTTGCCGCTCATGGGAATTTTTGCCCGTTTAA
This sequence comes from Methanosarcinales archaeon, assembly GCA_026016205.1. GTDB lineage: Archaea > Halobacteriota > UBA148 > UBA148 > JAUWXC01 > JAUWXC01. The sequence goes on from CP061209.1 coordinate 96,538, forward strand.
ATTTAGAGAAATTCCTCAATCCCTCATAAGCTCCAGCTAGCCATCTTACCCTTTGGTGATAATAGTCGCGTATATAAATAGGGGACTGCTCGCCTACACGTGTAGTATCTACGAAGGCTGCGGTTTTTCCCTCTAAATAGAGCTCCTGCATCAGGTCTATATCCTCACAGGCCGCAGACTCATTCAGTCGTCTGTCCGTAAAGATTCTTGCATCCAAGATGCCAATTAAACCGTTGAACTGCTTGAATCCGTCACAGCGCTCAAGTAATCTGTACAAATCGCTCAGTATATTGTACTCTGCTGATACGATTCTCGCGGTTACGCTCGCTTCTGGATTTGTGACGTATCTTGGCGCACTGGCGATTACAACATCATCTCTTAATGCCTTGGTACACTCAATCAGAAAATCCCTTTCTGGGCGGCTATCAACATCAAAGAAGGCAAGATAATCGGTTTCGTATATTGAATCCAGCGCATCGTTGATTGCGCCTGCACGCCTCCCGCGCCTGCTAGGCCTGGCAATTATGTTAACATTCTTGCTTTGTAGAAACTCTACACGTGGGTCCTTGCCTGAGACATCGATGACGTAGGTCATGTGTACGTTTAGATTTCCGTGTTCTAATTGGGATAGTGATTCAAAAGACTTCTCTACCAGTGATAGCGGCTCATGCGGCGACACGGGAACGATGATATCCAATTTCATAGTCAGAGCCCAAGTTGAGAGAGTATCAGGGTTACAAGGTCTGTTCCCATGCGTGCATTGGTTACCAAATTCAGGACGATTCCAATTATCGCTCCACTGATAAGGCTGCTGATGATCCTGATCTTGATTATGAGAACTGCCGCTACGACCAGCGAAACTATCAGCGTTGCCCCGGAGCTGAGTGCTGAGAGGGTTTCAACAGAGTTTTGGAGCAGGCCTAAGAGCGTGGTGACTGCACTCACTCCAAACAATACACCAACAACCACCCCTATTGCAGTAAACAACGTATCCTTCATTTTACCATCCCCATATGTCAATTACATAGCAGGGATATTTACTTTGTGATGCTAGGTAGGAAAGATATATCTTCTACCTTGCAGTAACTTTGCTGATACGATGGTGACTATAGTTCTCCCTACCAAAAACGAGGAAAAGAGCATAGGCAAAGCCATAGATGCGATTAGTGAGTTTAGGCACAGAATCCTCGTGGTGGATGCACACTCCACTGACAAAACGGTTGAAATTGCGCATGCAAAAGGCACAGAAGTCATATATGACCACGGGAAAGGCAAGGGAGAAGCCCTTATAACTGCCTCCAAGTACGCAAACGATGATGTAATCTATGTTGATCCTGACATGACGTACCCACTTGAGAAGATTCCAGAATTCGTTAAGGCGCTGAAACAGGGCTACGATGTAGTCACTGGCGATAGGGTTGCATTTGGTAAAGAGTCGCTGCCAATGACGTTACGTCTGGGTGACAAAATCTCCAGGAGTTTATTTAAACTCATATACGGTACGGCCGTGGACAACTTATCAGGTTTTAGGGGGCTGTCCAAGAGGGCAATTGAAAAAATGAAGCTCAAAGAGGAAGGATTTGGAATAGAGACCGAGATAAGCGCAAAGGCAGTTAAACTAAACCTGAGGATGAAAGAAATTCCAATTACATACCAGCCCAGGGTTGGCGAGGCAAAATTCAGGCCGGTAACCGATGGGTTAATCGTTTTGAAAACGATGTTAAAATACAAATTATCCAATTGAAAATCTCAGCAGCGCTGCAATGCTGCCAAGCGATTGCAGTTTTTTTCCGGGCTCAAATTCCGTGCTGAATACCACGATTTTGCCCCTTGCTTTTTCTACATCTCTCAAAAGTTTGTCTATCTCCTCTCTTCTTTCACTCCTTAGCATCTCATCTGCGATTAATAGCGTTTCTATTGCGCCGTATTCCATTGCTTTTCTCACATCATCCATGCCATACGATGCCTCTCCATCTTTGGCAATTTCAGCGAGTAGCATCTCCATCAGTTTCGCCTCTTTGGTGATATGTGCCCCCTCTATTATTCTATCCACAGCGCCCCTGCGGAGCACCTCCTGAAAACCGGACATGCCTATGGACGAGGCAGTCTCTGCCACTGCTCTTTTTGCAATCTCGGGGTGATGCTGCTTGAGAAATCTCAGGAAATCCTCCTTGATGAAACCCGGGCCTGCGATGATGAACTGAGCACTTTCCATATGCCCAAGTTGCTCTGCTACATCCTTAAATAACTCACTTTCCTCACCAGTCCTTTTTAACGACGTCCCCCTGATAGTGGTCAGCGTCTCCACGCCATATTGCCGAACAACACCGATGCATGCCTCCCCCTCCTCGATGGTGATGATTGCCACCTTTGGGTGCATAGATGCTTTGACTGCCTCTTCAATCCTCTGGAGCTGGTCCCGCCTCCAGCGCTTGATGATTGAAACCACTGTGCCTGGCCCTATGTTGAGCGTGTGGTGTTTTCCTGTGTCTATACCGTGCTCGATGACACCCTCTACTCTTAAACGGTTGGAAAACTTGTGAAACTTTGTTCCCTCTACTCGTATGCCCAATCGCACTGGTTTTTTCTCTATCTTTTCAGGGCGAAGTTTGTCTTTTGGAACCGCAACCTGTCTTTTCGTAAATGCGAATACCAAATCATTGGGCTCTACGATATATATGAGATGCCACAGGTCGTCCAATGAATCAGGAACGAGCGTTATCTCGCCCTCATGCCCTCTCAATTTTTGTTTTACAACCCTCATTTTATCACCCGTGACTTGCCTGCTGGCAGAAATGGCATAATCTTATCAGGCGAAGCAACCTGCTTGGCTAGGTGCGTATCCTCTGCTGATGCCTTAGTGAGGAATATTTCGGATATCTCCTTTGCTACATCGTTATGCGTTTTATCGCCTGGCTCTATTTCTATGGAATATTTTGCCTTTTTCTCAATTGCACTGGGAGGGCCGCCAATGACCTTCGTCTCATCATTTACCTCTATGCCTATTGCTATCCTTGTTGGAGCGCCCATGTAATTTCGCTTACCCCTAATCATAAAACTCCCTTTTGGCAAATACTCGCCTGACAAAGGAGTCTTTGAAACCTGCTCAGGGCGAACCCAGTAGCATTTTCCTTCATATCCTCCGGCCTTCCAGATGCTGGAATATGAAATTGCGAACTGTGCCGCTTCCTTCAGTGTGGTTTCTGGGATGCTTTTACCCTCGGTTTTGACAATCGTCGCAGGTGCGCCGTGTACATCTGCATGGAAAAATACGTCATCAGGTGTCATATACTTCTTGACAACCTCCTCATTTGTGTCGGCGTCTCGCCCGCCCGCCACAAGAAAATCATCAGATGAAATAAACCATCTTAATTTGTCATACCAGTGCTTTTTCTGCCTGACCCTCCGCTGCGGTGCTTTTTCGTATGTAATTTCAACCTTCAGGGCTTCGATTTCTTTGAGTCTCTTCTTGCTCTTTTCCAGCGCTTTTTGTGCCCCCTCTAACTTCTTCTTTTGTTCTTTGGCGCGCCGATAATACCTTTCGGCATTCTGCGGAATGCTCAAATTAACATCCAATGCAATCGGAATGCCATCTGCTTCTATTGTTACTTTTCCTTTGCTGGGGTCAACGCTTAGGACACCTTTCATGGTGGCAATTTGGTCCCATGGAACGTCCTTCTCTCTCGCTCCCCTGATGGTGCAGAGAATCTCATCGATGCGCTGGTAGTTGGCATAAAGACACTCAGCCTTCTGAACGCACTCCTTTTCTTTCTGCCTAAAACGCTGCACTGCCTCTTCTTGCTGTTTCAGCGTCCGCCTTACCGTGTCCAGTTGCGCCTCTTTGACTCCTTTTCCTTCTTCTTCTACCTTCTTGATTTCCTTTACCGAGAAAAACTCATCCAGCGCCTCGTTAAACATATCAAAATATCTTTTTTCATACGTCTCGTATTGCCTCAACTCAAAGGGGAGTACGTCAATTGGCTCTTCCGCAACGACTATGTGCGGTTTCAGTGTGCCAGACCTGATGGGCTCGAATAGCTCGTGCAATGTGGCGTAGATTGATTCAAACCGCTCTTCATTTAGCCCCTTCGCTGGAACGCTCTTTTCAACACCAGCCCTGGCGCACACCTCCTCTGCGTACATCCCCCCCATATTCAGCCCAGAGGCAAGTGTCCTGACAATATCCTTCTCAGATTTGTCGAATAGGGTGCGTAACTCTTCTCTGCTAACTTCCATTGGATTCATCTGGGATGGCGGGTATTCATACTGCTCTCCTCTCCTGACTTTTCTATCGTGAAAACTCATCGGTTTCAGTGGAAGGATTATTTTCCTGTTTTCATCCAGCAGCACGACGTTTCCTTTTGAGAACAACTCAGCCACGAGTATCCTCTCTGTATCGCCGCGCTGGACATGAATCTCCACGATTCTATCAAAATCATATTGGTCTATCGCCACAATCCGCCCGCCCATCAGGTGCTTTCTCAGCAGCATCGAAAAACTGGGGGCAATCTTTGGGCTAGGGCGAGGGTACTTTGTCAGATAAATTCGCTTGCCCGCTTCTATGACGAAGTCATAGCGCATACCCTTGGAGCGCATCCTCAGTCGTATCTCATTCCCTTGCTGATACGCCTTGTCCAGCTTTGCGTCGATGAGATGTTGCAATTCTACCACGACAGCTGCCACATCCACGCTTGACATCTGCTCTTTCATGTGCACGATATAAATAGCGCAAACATTAACATAAGTGTTGGTAATATATATTGCCTAACATGAACCCAAACATAAAAATTCCAGAGAAGAGTGAGGAAGAGCGAAAAAAGGAACATATTGATGGCATCAAGAAGACGATTATACCCGGAGTCTTCGGTATTATTGGAGGTTTCATATCGTTTTATCTTGCTGGTGACGTCGTTGGTGGAGTTCTTAAGCAGCCCAGAGCCGGTTTTGGACTAATAATACTTGTTTTCACCATATTCGTACAACGATTTGTATTTCCGCTGGTTAGCATACCTATGGGGGAGTTGGGCACAAAAGATTGGCTCTATATCGGGTTTATGACTCTGACATTTTGGTTTGTAAGCTGGACTTTTCTGCTTAACGCAGGCATATGATGTGACCGACTATGAGAATTGCTGTTTTAAACAGGGACAGGTGCCAGCCCAAGAAATGCACATACGAATGTCAGCGTTTTTGTCCCAGAGTACGGACTGGAGATGAGACCATCGTCATTGGAGATGATGGAAAACCCATTATATCTGAGGAATTATGTGTTGGATGCGGCATTTGCATCAAGAAGTGTCCGTTCGACGCAATAACAATCATCGGACTGCCAGAAGAACTTGGAGAAATGGAAACGCACAGATATGGCACCAATAGCTTTGCACTCTACGGCTTGCCAATTCCACAAAATGGAAAGGTCACTGGCATACTTGGCCCAAATGGTATAGGGAAAAGTACTGCCATTAAAATATTGGCCGCCGTCCTCAAACCAAACCTTGGCAAGGAAAATCCATCATGGGACGAAGTCATAAGGCGCTACCGGGGTTCAGAGTTGCAGGAATATATGCGAAAACTTTCCAAGGGCGAACTCCTGGCAGCACAAAAATCGCAAGATATAGACTCGCTTGCGAGCACGGGGGGCAGGGTTAGCGACTTTCTTGAGGGCGTTGATGAACGCGGTCTGCTGAACGAGTTGATTGCCCAACTTGGCATAGGGCACATATTGGACAGAAATCTTAATGACATAAGTGGCGGAGAGTTGCAGAGGCTTGCCATTGTGGCATGCGCTGCAAGGGATGCTGACTTTTACTTCTTTGACGAGATTACGCCTTACTTGGACATTCACCAGCGCATTAAGGCAGCCAAACTCATTCAGAAGCTCGCCGAGGACTGCACCATAGTAATTGTGGAGCACGACCTCGCTATTCTGGATTTGCTGGCGGATGCGGTGCACGTCGCATACGGTGCCCCCGGGGTGTATGGTGTCATTACCCATCCAAAGGGCGTCAGGGTGGGCATAAATGAATACCTTCAGGGCTTTCTGCCAGAAGAAAACATCCGGATTCGTCCAGGAGAGATTAAATTTGAGGTGCATGCGCCAAGGTTGCATAGGGGCATTTCTTCGCTTGTGGAATTTGGCGCGTTTACGAAAAAATATTCTGGTTTTACGCTCAATGTGACAGGCGGCGAGATTTTAAAAGGCGAGGTTTTGGGCATAGTGGGCCCAAATGCCATTGGAAAGAGCACGTTTGCAAAGGTGTTGGCAGGTGTCATAAAGCCGGATACTGGCGATCTCGACCTCAAGGTAAAAATCTCCTATAAGCCGCAGTATCTTAAGGGCATAGATAAAGCGGTTGGAAACCTGCTGCGCTCCATCACAAAAGAGTTCGGCACAAGCCATTACAATACGGAAATAATCGCGCCATTGCAACTGGAGCGCCTACTAGACCAAAGTGTCACGGAGCTGAGCGGCGGTGAACTGCAAAGAGTTGCAATCGCGGCGTGTCTGAGCAGGGAGGCGGACTTGTATATATTGGATGAGCCTTCTGCGCACTTGGATGTGGAGCAGCGAACGCTGGCAACGAGAATGATGCGGCGATTTGCCGAGAACAATGAGGTGAGCGTTCTCGTCGTGGACCATGATATCTACATGGTCGATTTGCTCAGCGATAGGTTGATGGTTTTTGAGGGCGTGCCCGGGAAAAGAGGTGAAGCCCTGGGCCCATTTGAGATGCGCGAGGGCATGAACCAATTTCTAAAAAGCGCCGGCATAACATTCAGGAGGGACGAGGATACGAAGAGGCCAAGGGTAAATAAACCAGGCTCGCGCCTGGACAGAGAGCAGAAGGCGAAGGGAGAGTATTATTATCGGGCGCCATGAAATAGCACAAACCTCACACCAACACATAATACAAGCCCACAGATGCAATCGCTCCTGCCGCCGTTGCAAGAAGATTTACCGAGTGGTTTGTTAGATATCCTTTGTTTTCTAGGGTCGCGCCGAGCAAACTGTCAACATGGACGCCTATAAATCCACCGAGAATAGGAGCGATGATGGCTATATTCAATTTCATCATCCCTAGCAATACGGCAAGCGCTCCTATGAGGGTCGCGCCGACCAGCGCGGAAGTTTCGCCAAGATGAGATATAGCGCCGTTTGTGCCTGGCTTAACCCTCTTGAAAGATGTAATCATCCTTGGTGAAGTCTCTGACGTTTCGCCAATCTCACTGGCAAGTGTGTCTCCTGTACTGGTGGCTATGGCACCAAGATATGCGACCAATAGGAAATACCAGCCCCATATGCCCCATCCTACCGCCGAAACCAAGGCAACAAGTCCATTACCGAATACGTTCTTGTATCCACGCGCTCCACCTTCTGCCTGTGCAATCCCCAGCGCCTCCTTGTATCCGTACTTGTATTTTGTGAACACCCCTCCCACCACAAAAAATGCCAGAAGAAGCGCGAACCATTTAATGCCACCAAAAATGATGATTAGGACGCCAAGCAACGTTCCACTTAGCACGCCTGTAATATCTGCCGTGTTCGCCATGTATGATGCATACCCAATGGCAAGTGTGAGCGCAAGTGCGAGCATGACCTGGGATGGAGAGGTCCAGTATCCAAACCCTGCAAATAGCCACATCGCCATTGCGGACCCAAATGGTATGGTCAAATTATCGGTTTTGTGGGGGATGGATTTGAGCAGCGCCCCTGTCACTGCACCTATTGTTGCCAGGAAGAACATGAATTGATAGGACGCATCTCCTGGGCCTACAAAGGCAACGGTCCAGCCAATGAGAAACGCACCCACGATGCCGAAGAATAGAAACAAGATGCTGCCCGGAATCGTCTTTATGTAATGGGACGGCTCAACGGTGCCGGATGCAAAAGAGCCCAAAACGCTGATGGCGATTGACGCGCCAATGATGTACATTGGAAGGTTCAATGCCCACGATAGCACCGCCAACGCCAAAAAGGCGAGGCAGAGGTGTAGCAATCGTGATAGGGATTTGCATTTGAGGAGTACGCCAGCAGTCAAGGCTGAGACGATGAGCGTTAGCTGCCACCCTCTCAAAAACGGTAGCATTAGGGCAATGCAGCCGAATAAAATTAATAGCAACCCCTCGTGTTTCTCTTTTTCCAACTCTCTTTTCCCCACAGAAACCCTTTATCCCTTTACTTACTTATATCTAGCCAAGATGAGCGACGCTATTCTGGAACCATATGAACGTAGGATTGTCAGCCAGATTGAGAAAGAAACGCTCCCACAACACATACTCCTCATCATCTCGGACGAGGATTTGCAGACAGACGAGGGCATACAAAAGCTCAAAGCATTTGCCTCATGGTGCACCAATCTCGGAATTATGCATATCATGATGCATGTCAGCGTTATTGATGCTGGAGAAATTGGCAGGCAATTTTGCTCAAAGTTGAGGGAACGGTTGGTTAAGACAATGAGCAGTCTGCCAGCAGAAATCATGGTTTATACCGGGCACGAAAAAGTGAGAATAAAGCACGACAAACCATGTGCAGCGCTTGAAATTTCAATTGGCTATGGGGGGAGATATGAGCTTGCACAGGCGATAAAGCAACTTGCGCAAAAGGTTGAAGGCGGCGAGATAACGCCAGACGACATTGATGAAACGCTGATAGAATCACATCTCATATTTAAATCTGCGCCGGATCTCATCATCAAAACCGGAGGAGTTCGACTGACAGATTTCCTCATCTGGCAATCCGTTTACTCAGAGCTCTATTTCACAGACGTGAACTGGCCTGATTTTAGAAAAGTAGATTTATTGCGGGCGGTCAGGGACTACCAGGGACGCCAGAGACGATTTGGGGAGTGATTGTAAAATCGCCATTATATCGCCTCTTGTCGTATTCAGTATGTGCTTGGACATAGCAACCACCTCTTCGGCTTCAGCACGTCCGCATTCGCTTAACAATTTGATGACCCTCAGCACGGTGTTGCGTTTCTTCTCCTCCTCTCGCATCTGGTATGTCCTGATGGCCCTAAGAAAGTCAATCTTCCTGAACTCAGGCCAGTATGGTGCGCAGAAATAGGCCGTGCACTCATTGCCGCTTGCCTGCCAAGGGAGAAAATTAGACGTGCGCCTCTCTCCGCCCGTGCGTATGATCAGGTCTACGTTGATGGGATTGCCCTGATACAGGTGGGTAGATATGGTTTTCTCATCAATGTCCTCAGCCTTCAGCTCTCCGGCAGCGACCTTCCTTGCTATTGCCCTTGCCACGTCCACCATCTCCTGTCGTCCGCCGTATGCCAGTGCGACGTTAAAGTAAAATTCATCATGCCCCTTGGTCGCCTGCTCAACCTTTTTAATCGCCCTTCTCACCGACCACGGAAATAGTTTCACGTTGCCAACAGCTCTTACCCCTACTTTATTGTTATGGATTCTGGCATCGGTACACATTTCTTCAAGTTTTTGTTTAAATAATCCATAGAGTTGCACCTTCTCGGCGTACGGCCTGTGAAAATTTTCAGTGGAGAAACTATAGACGGTCAGTTGCCTTACCCCAACTTCTATACACCACTCCAGCACACTCTCGGTGGTTTGAGCACCGCATATATGGCCATGGTGCAGAGGCTTGCCAAGTTTTGCGGCATATCTCCTGTTTCCATCCTGAATAATTGCGATATGCGATGGAATAGGGCCTTCCATAACCTCCTTGGCAAGGAGACGTTCATATCCATCATAAAGAGAATCTATGACCTGCCTCAATGTCTGCACAACCTAATAGTTTTCCAAAACAGATTTGACGAGCTGCTTGTATCCTTCTTTAAGCGAATATATGTTGTGGTCTCCAGTTACGTCGATTGAAAGGATGCCCAATCTGGTGTTCATCAAGCCTACCATGGCTGAGATGCCCCTATAATTCACGTCAAATCCCAGCTCTACCAGCCTATTATATATGTCCTCTGTGGTGTATCCTTCATTTTGGAGAAATAGTTTGAGGACTGCTTTCCGTATCCCTACCCCATCCCTTTCCAGGTAGTTTCTTAGCCTTTCTTTGATTTTATCATCTGGATTATGCAGGTCCTACACCACCCTTGCATAACTGTATCATCTTACAACGATTATAAAACTATTCTCTTCTAGGGTAGCGCTATTCTCTTTATTGTATTCCAGCCAACAGTTTACACTTGGGAAATCTGCTCTAACCTCTCCCTGACAAAGGCGGGGTCCAGCGATATGAGGAACCAGCCAGCCCTCGGTCCTGATGGCGTACCAAGTAGTGCAATATAGATGGCTCTGAATGCCTCCTTTGCATCTACATCGACATCCTTGGCGATTCTATAAACCTCCTCATGTAGTGCCTCTGCGGTCCATTTGCGTCCAATTTGAGCCGCCAGAGCGGCTAATACTCTCTTTTGTTTTGAAGACAACGTCTTGACTGCAGAAGGAAGGTGCTCCTGCACCTTGAATTTGACCGATGGAGGGGCAAACATATCCAGCCAATTTCTTGCGTTATGAACTCTCTGCCTGATGGCATTTATATCGTCAATTTCATATCCACTACGTTTGAGCACCTCTATGACATGGTTAAAATCCTTGGCGATTTGTACGATTGTGACCATATGTCGAAATGGAACTCTCGTAGACACCGAAGTCGAAAGTTGCGATAATTCGTATGGCCTGTTATCTTGCGTCATTCCGTCATATTCGTCTATGAGATTCAATAACGCCAATCCCGGGTCAAAATCGATATGCCTCTCTGGTTTAGTCCGGATAATCATATAGTGCAGCACCTCAGGAGGGACTACGTCAAGCATGTCTTGGATTGATATAGTAACGCCCATGGAGGACGACATCTTGCCCTTCCCCTTGAGAAATATGTGCTCAAATGCGATAGGGTATGGGGGTTCATAATTGTAAATCTTCTTAGAGATGCGCACCCCGGTATCATATGAGCCTCCTGCGACAGCATGGTCCTTGCCAAAAGGCTCTACAGTGATGCCAAGCATCTTCCATCGTGCAGGCCAGTCCACCCTCCATGTAAGTTTCCCCTCTCCTTTGGATATGTCTGCAGTGCCGGCATATCCGCACTGGCATCTGTAGTTTACCTGGCCCCCCTCCTGTCCTGTAACCGTTGCCATCGTTATCCTGCCGCACTCTTTGCACAATGGATTGAAAGGGCTCCAGGTCGCGGGAGTAGTTTTTCCGGTAATATCGTCGAGTATTTGCGCAATCTTGTCCCTATTTTTTAGCGCTACTTTAATGACTTCTGTATATTCCCCCCTCTTATACATCTGGTCTGCTCTGTAGACCTCCATTGTGATGCCGAGTTTTTCTAATGCCTCCAGGAATGGGCGTAAAAAATGCTCTGCATAATTTGAGCAACACCCCTCTGGGTCCGGTATCTCTGAGATGGGCTTTCCCACGTGTAATGCGTAGTCATCTGGAAGAAAGGGATACACCTTACGAAGAGAGTCATAGGTATCTGCTATGTATATCAGACGCGCATCTGCACCCTTGTTTTTTAGTGCTCTATACACTGCATCTGCTATGATCACCTCTCTCATATTTCCGATATGTATATGCCCCGAGGGAGTGATGCCAGTCGCAATCACGTGCTTCTTTCCTCTTTCCAGCACGTTTGTTGCAATGACATCTGCCCAGTGAATGCTCTCTTTTTTCGCCCTCATTTCACATCCACAACCTCACTTGCCACCACGAATTTAGAACCTCCCGCATGGAGCAGGGGCTTGACTTTTGCAACATCTAAAGACCCATCCACCATCGTACCATCCTCACATGATTTAGCAATAACCTCTCCGATGACGACAATGTGGTCACCAATCTCGAACGTATTTGCCAGTTTGCACTCCAGATGTGCAGCGCACTCTTTAATTCTTGGCGGCTTGACTCTTATTGAATCGAGAGGCGTTAATCCGGTCTCTTTAAATTTATCGACATCTCTCCCAGAGTGCTTTCCACAAAACCAGACCTTATCGATAATATCCACGGTTGGCAGATTAATCACGAACTCTTTGCTTTGGGCGATACACTCATATGTGTATCTTTTTGGCGCAAGACACACGGCAATCATCTCGGGATTGGATGAAACACTCGTAATCCATGCAAACGTTGCAACGTTCGGCTTTCCGCTGGAATCTATTGTGGTAATCAAACCCACCAGCTGCGGGCTGTACAAACGATTCGCTTTTACATCTGTGCTAATCTTCATTTAACCTCCTCTCCTATCCATTTTAAAAACTCTTTGGAGCCATCGATTTTGAACGAAATGATGCACGGGACATCATAACTGTGCAACTCTTTCACCTTGTTCTCTACTTTCTTGACATTCTTGGTCATCGTCTTCACGATCAGCGCAATCTCATTTTCCTCTTGCAGTCCATTCCAGTGGTAGATCGAGGTTATCGGAAACACGTTCACGCATGCGGCAAGCCTCCCTTCTACCAAGATGCGGGCGATGCGCTTTGCTTCATCCAACTTGCTCGTGGTTATATATACCACTGAGAACAATTTCAGTCACCACATATAATATGAAGGGACATAAAATAACTTTGTGGAGGGCATTGATTGAATTCTACGCTACTGGTACTGGCGATTTTTGGCATATATTGGGCCATCGTATCAGTCCTTGATAAAAAAGGCGTGCTGGAGCGGCACAACATCCATGCACATGGTCCACTGCTTATGATTGGCACGAAAAAAGGACAAAATCTCTTGGAGCGTTTAGCCGCACACAAGCGGTTCTGGAGATTTTTCGCAGGTGCAGGGCAACCGCTGATGTTGATTGCGATGTGCTCCATGTTTGCACTGTTGCTTTACACAGATTATCTTATGTTAATCCATCCCATCCATCCTTCGGCGCTCACTAAACCAAGAAATATCCTCCTTTTACCCGGCATAAATGAGTTCATTCCCTTCATATGGGGTCTGGTGGGGCTAATCGTTGCGGTAGTAGTCCATGAATTCGCTCATGCTATCCTTGGCAGGGTGGAAAGTATCAGGGTAAAATCCATGGGCATCGTGCTGGCGCTGATACCAATCGGATTTTTTACTGAGCTTGATAATGAGCAGTTGTTCGGGATAAAGGAAACCGGCGAGAAAGTCAAGCCAACTGCCACGAGAGATGAAAGAGTTCGCATTCTTACCGCCGGCGTCACGGCCAATTTCATCGTAGCACTTATCACATTCACACTCTTTTTTGGACTCATTCTGGGAGCAATTGCACCACTAGGTAACGTGATGGTTACCGGCGTAATGACAGGCTCACCTGCTGACTTGGCTGGAATCCAACAGGGGGCAATAATAACCCAGCTGGATGAGGTTGAAATAACAGGCATCCACGACGTTTATAGTTTCATGCAATCTGTTCGGCCAAGAGATACGATTACGGTTCATGTAGTGGATAATGGTGCGAGTAAAACGCTTGACATCTACGCTTCACAGGGCATCAAATTTGGTGTGGGGATCATCGACGTAATTGATGGGTATCCTGCTAAAGACGCAGGCATAGCACCGGGCATGAGAATCATCAGAATAAACAACATGCCCACTACTACCTTGGATTTGTTCATGACTTCCATGAATGCTACTCATCCAGGTCAGACTGTTAATGTATGGGTCATTGACGATGGTACAGAAAAAGTCTTTAACGTTACGCTGGCTGAGCCGCCACACGAAGGTATGAAAAAAGGATTTCTTGGCGTCACTGTCATGCCTTTTGTGGATCTCTTTGGGGCACAACTCGGCGAGTACCCGGCTGAGAATATGCTCGCATTCTTGCGGTCGATACCATTGATGCTGAACAAACCACTTGGATGGATAACTTTGGTCTCTTTGCCATTTATAGGGCTGATCGGCTCGAAATTCAGTGGATTTACGTTTCCAATTATGCAGTTTTATCAGCCGGTTGGATGGGCGCTGCCATTGGGAAATACAATCTTCTGGATTGCAAATCTGGTATTCTGGGTTGCGTGGATTAATTTCTATCTCGGATTGTTCAACTGCCTGCCAGCAGTGCCTCTGGATGGCGGACATGTGTTCAGGGAGATGGCCATATCCACAGTGAGTCACATCACGAAAAATAAAGAAAGACAGGAGAAAATATCAAATTTCATAGTTAACGGACTGGCGTTATTAATTCTTGCATCATTCATATTCCTGTTTATAGGGCCTTACCTGATGCATGGGATGCATGCCATCATATAGGCGTTCCATCTGTTTTAGTCAATTTCTTAAACTCTGCCATGAGCTGCTTTGTTATCCTGCCGGGTTTGCCATCCCCTATGGTCCGCCCGTCTACTTTCGTGATTGGCCCTACTTCTGCCGCCGTTCCGGTAACAAATATTTCATCAGCAGTATAAAGGTCGTATAATCCACAGTTCTTCTCCTCGACGACATAGCCTAACTTCCTTGTGGCATCGATTACAGCTGCCCTTGTAATTCCTTCAAGATTGTTTATCGTGGGCGGCGTTATGATGCGCCCTTTCTTGATCAAAAAAATATTATCGCCAGTGCCCTCTGAGACACAACCGTGAATATCGAACATAATCGCTTCATCCCCGCCCTTCTCATTCGCTTCGATTTTCGCGAGGATGTTGTTGAGATAGTTCAATGACTTGATGTTTGGGGAGAGGCATTCTGGCGGGTTGCGGCGCACCCCCACGGTCACTGCCGTTAACCCTCTTTCATACAACTCTCCGTATAATGCGCTCCACTCCTGGGCGATGATGATTACGTTCGGCTTTGGGCATTTTCTTGGGTCAAGCCCAAGGTCGCCGATACCCCGTGATATAATCGGACGAATATATGCATTTTCTAGGCCATTCTTTCTGAGGCATTCTAAGATGGCTGCCTTCATCTCTCCCTTTGACAAAGGTATTTTCAGGCATATTGCACTAGCAGAATTATACAGGCGGTCGACGTGCTCATTCAATTTGAATACCTTGCCCTGGTATGCACGAATTCCCTCAAATACGCCATCACCATAAAGAAACCCGTGGTCAAAAACTGATACCTTAGCCTCTTCCTTTGGAACAAACTCACCATTTATGTAAATAAGCCCAGACATACAAATGTCACCCCTTTACCCTCTCCTCAAAAGGATATATGTGTTATGATTTTTACTCAGCAGTTATATGCCTCTAAAATCTCGTTACCCTTGATAAAAACAAGTCCATGGTTCTTAGCATAGCGCCTAGCATCTTCTTTAGACAGCGCTTTTCCGCTCTCTGTATCTAGCATCTCACACATGACCGCTGCAGGTGTAATCCCAGCGAGTTCTGCTAGGGCAATCGATAGTTCAGTCTGGCCTTTTCTATCGCGAAGTAGGCCATTTGCTGCTCTCAGCAATGGGACATGCCCGGGTGAGCGAAATTCCTTGCCAAAGTCGACCACAGCGCCGTTCATTGACAGTTTTACTGCCTTGCCAATCTCATTGATGGTCAATGCCCTGTCAATATCTGTTATGCCAGTAAAGGTCTTCCTGTGATTGACCCAGAGCGAGAATGACGAATTTCTGTCATATGGGACATCGCCTGGCTTTTCTGCTACTTCTGCAACGTCAAAGCCATTGCCGCTTGCGTATCTCAACAGGTCTGATGCAAATGGTAGCCTAAGCTGCTCCGCTGCGATAGGATGGACTGCAACGCATATCAACCCGCCCGCATCCCTTCGCATTAGAGCTACGTCTTTGGGGGTTACAGCCTGTGCTGGCATCACGATATCAGTCTCGCTCTCTCTTTCATCGGAATCATATATCAGGACCATGCTACCTCTTTTCACGGATGCAACTGCCTTGTATACGTTTTCATTTTTATGTTTCATAAGATGACCCTCACGCTAATTTTATCCCCGTCCTTCAGCCTAAGCGCTTTTCTA
The DNA here is from genome assembly GCA_026016205.1 of Methanosarcinales archaeon. Taxonomy (GTDB): domain Archaea; phylum Halobacteriota; class UBA148; order UBA148; family JAUWXC01; genus JAUWXC01. The sequence goes on from CP061209.1 coordinate 112,417, forward strand.
AGATTTTTGGGTGCGATAACTTCCAATATGTCAGCAGGATAGTGCGACCTGTCTGGAAGTATGGCGGCACCTTTCACTTTTTCAATCATGGCTCTAAAGCACTTGCCCCCGCCAAACGTCCTTTGCTGCGAGTTAAAACCATGAATAGGGATGCCCTCGTCTTCATCTAATTTCTTCCTGAGGACGGCACTAGTATCGTCCAGTATGAGGTTCAACGTACCTGGGTGTGGTGTGAATCCCACTTTATCTTTGAACTGCGTTCTGTACCCTTCCAGCGACATGTAGTATTGCCCCTCTCCAAGGCCTGTAATCACCTCGCCACTTAGCACAACCTCATTCTTAATCGGTTCAAAAATCTTTTGATATCCATAATACTCGTTTCTCAACACATCCTTCCCATTTTTGGTAATCGCGATGCGCTGTCCCCCTGCCGGGAGAATAGTCCTGGAAATCAATCCTTCTTGCTCTAAAGATTGCAATCGCCGTGAAGCGGTCTGTACGCTCGATGATATGTGCTTGGCGAAGCTGGATGATGATAGTTGAATTGGGCCTTTGGTGGCACCCAACAATGCCAGTTTTTTGAGCGCATTGGTATTTGTCATATGTCTCCTCAATATTGATATGCTTCTCAATATTGAACACTAGTATTTTAAGGCTTTTGGTATATTGCCCCTATCGGCCACGATTTTTTGAGCCTCAAGAAGTGCTGCCGTATCGCTGTTAAAAACGTCGCCTTCCATACAAGTGCCTCAGGCTCAGACCGAGATATTTTAATCCATATCCTACTTGCTTGAATCTGTGGCATACGCTGAACTTGCTCTTTCCTGTTCTTTTTCTGATGCTTACTGGCATCTCTCCTATTTTCAATCCAAGTCGCCACGCATTGTACAGCATGTCATATTCAATATCAAAACCACTCGCTGCCAAGTGTGGCAGAATCTTCTCGACTGCCTCTCTGGTGAATAGCCAATAACCAGTCTGGATATCAGATAGTTTCTGCTTGTATAGGTATGCCACTATGCCAGATGTGAGGCAGTTGATGAAAAGTGAAAACTCGCCAAGGTGATGCAGTTGCATAACCCTGTCGCGGCCGCCCAACACTACATCAAAATTTTCATCCTTCAGCGCCTGAAGCATTCTTGTCATTTCTTTAGGATCACAGGTGTAATCTGCATCGATAATACCAAGGCAATCACAATCCGTCTTCAAAAACTCTTCCATGGCCGTCTTAATGCCGCACCCCTTGCCTCTGCCATACCTCTGGGTGACAAATCGCCAACTATGCTCCAGTGCAACATCCTTCGTTCCATCTGTAGAGTACCCGTCTACTACCAACACCTCAAATTCATCGGGGATTTCATTTGCTAGTGCCTTTAGCGCCCCCTCTTCATTTAGGGTTGGTAACAATAGTAGTAACTTCATCTCACTCAACCTTGACAGTGGTAAACACAGGACCTCTCATGTCTATCTTTTTATTATTGCTCTGGATATATCTGAGTGCAACCGGGTCTATCTTCACATTTACATCGCTCAGCGCCTCTGCTATCTTTATCTTGGTAATCTTTTCTCCACGCTCGATTTCATGGGCTGCCAGCGCGGCAAATCCATCGATGAACCTGATACCCGTGTGAACGCCCTTGCTGCGAATTTCATCAAATTTTTTTGTTGGCGGAACACCGATGACATCGCCTTGATACACTATAATCTCATTGAGAAATGCCGGTCCGCAGAGTTTTGTGTTTTCCTCCTCTTCTACAACATATACTACTGCATCCTTGCCTCTAATCTTGCTCCTCCATGCCTCAAATCTACATGGAGATGGCGCATTGCCGTATTTCTCACACGTTTTGACAATTGCCTCTGCGATTTCCTTCCCTACAGGCGTCTTTGGCTTTTTGTCAATATCAATCATGGCAGCGATTTTTTCATCACTCAGGGTTAATTCTGTATATAACTCTGGAAAATGGACTTCTCTGACGTCATCAATACCCTCGGATATCATAACCATTCTTCCCAGACCAGGACCGGAATTAAAGACCGGGTATACAATGTCATAATTGGCAAGTGCAACTGGCGAATACATGCCAATCTCGGTAACCTCAATCCACCCCTGTTTTGGGTGTTTTACGAAGACTTCATAGTTGGTGCCAGGTGCATAATAGGCGGGTGCACTCGGCTTCTTCCGAAATTCTATTTTACTATACCCCATCCTTTTGAAAAACTCTTCCGTGATATATTTCCCATCCGCTATTGTAAAATCTTTATCCATAACGACCATGCTCAGGTTGTAATGCACCCTCATATGTGTTGGGTCCTCTCTTTGCTCCCTCCTGAAGCGCCATCCGAGGGTGAATAACATTACTGGCAATTCCCTTTTACCCTGAATCGCTTGAAGCGTTGGGAACCATGCCGTTGTCAGGTGTGATACCAGTGTCAGGGTAGACGGCTCTGGCTTAACCTCTTTTAATTCTGAAAAGACATCGTTGATTAAGAAATACGCATCTTCGGTCTTTATGTTTAGCCCGGTAACCAGTGCCTCTGTAAAATCTTCCCCAGCTTCTATCTTCCCTCTTTTGTAATCCTTCAAGATGTCCTGAAGTTTTTTGAACTTGTCGAAGTCCTTGATCCTGCGCTTGATCAATTTCTTCTTCTCATCAGATAGACCGATATCCGGTCTTGGAAGCGTTGCGAGATAATAAAGTCTATCTAAGATTGCTGGCGCCTCGAGTCCATACTGGAGCTTGACGTGTTGCTCATCCCAGACAGGCTTCAGCATAACTTCATCAAAGCCCATATCGAGAAGTATGTTGCGCACCCTCTCAGAATATGTTGTCAATAGGTGTTTCTTCCCTTCTCTCTTCGGCATAGTAAATTTTCTGATTTTCCCATCAACAAGGCTGGCCGTTTCTTTCCATGTGCTCTCAAAATCCTTTTTTGCCCTCTCTTTGATTTCAGCAGGATTGAATCTCATAGTTGTTATAAGAATGTCGAGGACTTTATTTAACTTATCTATACTGATTGCCGTTAACTCACGTCTTTATATATCAAGAAAAACACAATGTAAATTGGGTGAGGATTTATGGTAAAGAAAACTACCAAGAGGACGACAAAGAAGAAAACAGCGTGCAAGAAAACTGCAAAGCCAAAGGTTGTGAAGGCAGAGCTCAAGAAACCAGAAACCAGAAAGCCTGAGGGGATTGTAGGGAAGATTAAGAAACTGTTTTGCAAAAAGTGATAATATCACGACTCTTAATTATGCACAGATTAAAAATCTGCGTGAACTCCCAGGCGCCATTGGTAAGATTCAAACTGAACTCCAATGATTTGTACGGTAAGTACGGTGAGTTTTCCCTTACTTATTAAGAAAAATAGTTTGAGTTGGGTATGCCATTTCGATACCTTCCTTTTCAAACCGTTCTTTGATGGCGAGATTTATCTCCTGTTGGGTATCCATATACTTACTATAGTCTCTAGATTTTAGGTAATACACTACTTCGAAATTCAAACTAAAATCACCGAATTTTTTGAAATGTACCCTGTCGATATCTGCCAGTTCAATTTTATCTATAATCTCCTTGATGGTGCTGGGAATTTTTTTAAGTTTTTCTGTGGAAGTTTCATATACGACGCCAAAACTAAAAACTATTCTCCTTTTTTCCATTTTCTTATAATTGTGTATTCGTGCCTCTGTCAATTCCTTGTTAGATACTACAAGTTCTTCGCCCTGTAATGTTTGAATTCTGGTGGTTTTTATCCCGATCTTCTTCACCACTCCTGCATCATCTCCGACTATGATAAAGTCTCCAATCTGGAAAGGCTTATCAAAATATATGGAAAAAGAGGAAAAAATATCAGTTAAAATATTTTGCAATGCCAGAGCAACGGCTATTCCGCCAACGCCCAATCCTGCAATCAAGGTAGAAACATCGTATCCCAAATTCGACAAAATGAGGATTACTGCCACTAACCATAAGCAAGCTTTTAAAATTTTGCTTAAAAGATCAATGACCGCGGTATCAACTTTTTTCTCTTCTTTTTGTCTTTTCAGTATTATTTTGCGTGCACCATAATCAATCAGAGTTTGGAGACCTCTGATCACATAATAGGTGACAACAATAAAGGTTGTATAATACACGCCCGTCTCTATGAAACCTGGTATCCGGATAAACTGCAGAGAGAGGCACAGAGCTGACAACAGGTAAAAAGGCCAACCCACATCGTCGACAATCTTTATCAGCACATCGTCAAATTCTGTTTTGGTTTTAGCAGCTATGCTTTTCAGTTTACTAATTATCACATATTTGAAAACCTTTAAAACGGTGGTTGCTAATACAAAAAGCAATAAAGCCACTAAGTAATCTTTCACATAATTGTTTCCAAGTTGATATGCTAAAATTTCCATAAAATTAAACGCCATGATGGTGAAGTAAGTTAATTTTTAAACTATTTTATCCTTTTGCTGAAGTCATGATTCATAATCTCTGAAATGGGATATCGAGGTGCCCTGCTACTCTATCTTCTCGACTCTGCCGTTTTTGGACAGGAGCACGACCCTGCTTATCTCTACTTCGTCGGCCACTTTGTAGTTCAGTTCGTCTGCCAAGCGCTCTGCGAATGAGTGCACAATGTCGTGAGATGGCATCGCACTTCTTGGAAGCCTTTGTCTGGAAAAGCCTAGGTGCATGTAGGCCTTCACTTCGACATAATCCGGCTCTGCTTTTTCTATAAGTTTGGCATATTTCTCAGGGCTTTTGATATTCAGCCCATCGACAAGAGTAACCCTGATTACTGTTCTGGTATCCTTGGTGCGCAAAAGTTCAAGTGACTCGTTGATGTTATCCCATGTATCTCCAACCGGGTTGCACACCTCCATATATGTCTCTTTATCCGGGGCATCCAGTGATACGTAAAGTTGCGTTGGGCTGATCCTTGCGACCATCTCTGGACGCGTCCCATTAGTCACGACAAACGTGGTCATGCCCCGCTTGTGAAACGTTTTAATTAACTCTGGCAGGTGTGGGTACAATGTAGGCTCTCCTATGAGCGATATTGCCGCATGCTTTGGTTTTTTCGCCTCTTCTAACTTCTGTAGATTGGTAGTGGTCGCGCCCCCGTATCCTGACAGCAATCTTGCGTGCTCTGTTAAACAGCCGTCGACTATTGCCTCCTCCTCATCCCATTTGTGTTTTGGCACGACCATCTCTATAGGGCGCCAGCAGAAAATACACCGCTGATTGCACGATAACGTCGGCGTCATCTGCATGCATCTGTGGGAGGAAATCCCATAAAACTTGGATTTGTAGCATGCGCCCTCATCCCTAAGCGATTTCCTGAGCCATAGGCAGGGCTTGACTGCACTATGTCTGCCAACGATGTGATACCCCTGTTTCTTCAGTGTCGCAAATGGCCCAGCAATTTCCTCGTGCAGTCTATCACTTCCTTGGTTGAGAGTATGATGAACAGAGTCATAAATGTGACCAATGTGCGGAAGTTCAAACCTATGCTATTCTGCAGACTTAGGAGAAGAGATATAAAAGTCAGCACGATGACACTGATGCCAAAACTCACCACGATTTTTTCTTCTATTTCTAACTCATCCAGCCTGTTCGCTGTGCGCAAGAGATTGAAGCCAGGGACTATAAGCAGAAATATGAACGATATCATAAACTTCAATACATCGAGCGCTGTTATTTCCATGTCAGATCACCCTGTAAATTTGGACATTATCATAATCGTATGCTTTTTCAAAATAGTCTGCGTCACGCAGGGTATTGCTAATGGGGTATTTCGCCTCTCTGTGCCCGACGAATACATACGAAACACCTCTTGTGTGCAGGCCTTTATTCAATTGGGGCGCATCCACCTCGTAAAAGAGGCGGTTTATCTTTGACCACTCGTCAACCCCATGATACTGTGTCATGTATAACTGGCCTGCATATGTTATGCGCCTTCCTGTAACCAGCGGAATTCTCGGGAAGTAAGATGGCTCTTCGAGAAATATGGCGTCCTGTAGTGTATTCTCATCAATCCAGTTCAATGCTCGCACTTCATTTACATCTGCATGGACATATGTGCTGCCTGCATAAAATCCGACGAGCATTACAGTAGAGGGCAGTATGAGGAGTATTGCCAGCAGTGGGAGGCATTTCCTCGGTGATGGCAGCCTGTCGTATAGGTCATGTATGCAGTAGCCTGAAAATATCGAGGCGGGTATAGTCAGATACACGAGAAAGCGGTATGTGTTCTGGGTTAGCGGCAGGGTGATTATGTTCAGTATTGTAAACAATAGTAAACCAAAAACCAGTAGGTTATGTGCTTTCTTATTGCCAAACGATCTCCATGCTCCAACGATGCTAAGTGGCACCAACACCCCAAGTGCCATGATGGTGGAGAAGAGAACATTTGGATGGTGTGCAATCGTAAGTTGTGATGGTGCGTTTTCCGGAAACAGAGTCAGCTGAAATGCCGCAACAATGGAAGCGACCATCAATACAATCGCGTTAACCCTTAACTTTTCTTTGTCCTTTAAACCCAACAGCGCATACAGAGCAATCAAAACGAAAAGCGGAAATGCTGAGATGAGATGGTAGTATGCCAGAATCCCCAAGGATGCTCCACTCAAGACCGCCATCCTGTTGGAGTTTTCAGTGGTGGAGTAAAGCCATGTATATAAAATAAAAATCATCATGGCCAGGGCGAATGCCTGCGTCTGGGGCATAAGATAGAACAACAGGGTTGGGTCGTATTTTAGCATGGTTATGCCATCGAAATTGTATATGAGTGCCTGAAACAGGTCAATTTGTCCATGATGCAGTGCTATGTACAGCCATGATAAGCCCCCAGTGAAGATGTAAATCAGAGATGCACACACGGCTGCGCCCCTGTCAAACACATATTCTACAAGAAGATACATGCTCAGGAACAAGGTGAATAGCAGTATTGGGAAGACGATTTTAACCATCGAGAATGGCTGGATGCCTGTTAACCTGCACATCTCGCCCATAAAGACGTGTCCTAACCAATTGTATGGAATGTGGTATCCTGGGAGGTAAGGGTCCTCTGGAGGTATTTGGGGTGCATTGATGTAGCGCTGTATGATGGACAGGTGGTAATTCAAATCCGATGCATGGGTTGGGTTGGCTATGAGGCCTTCGGCGGTGAACGTGAAGCAGTTTAGAAGCGGGAAAAATACGATCAGGGCTGCAATTATTCCTAGTAAAATGATAATGCAGTCATGTCTACTGGATTGCACTGCGAATTCTTTATTCAATAGGCAGGCTGATGACCCAATAATGAATAGGCCCAGAACCACCTGTATCATATCCGGGCCGATAAAACGCATGAGTACGGTGACAACAGGAATCATCACCAAAGACAACGTGATGGACGCTGCGAGCATCTCGATGATGCTAAACCGCTTTTTCATATGCGCATACACGCAAAATCCCGGGAAGAACAGCAGGAGCGGTAGCGATACGAAGCCAATGGGTATCATCACTAATATGCCTGCTAGAATGCCAGCTATCCCTAGTTTTTTCATCATGTTTCCACCTTACTCAAGTGTTCGTCCAGACACTTTAATGAATAAAAAAGACCGAAACCGGCAAAAATCACCATGCACTCCACCCAAAACGTAAAGAATCGGTCCATGAATATGCTTACACCAAACAACTCGTTCTTCGTCAACAACAGTGTTACAACGAACCAGGATAGCATTAGAAGTTTACAATCTCTTGACACGTGAGTCGAAAGAAATGTGCGTATAAATCCAATTATGGAAAACGGAATTACAACGAGTCCGGCTCTGGCAAATAACTTCCAGTCGACGACTATGCCCTCATGATACTTGACCTGTGATATGTTGAAGATATTCAGCGTTTGCATGGTGTACAGTTGCCAGACTCCATATGTGGCGCAGGCGGCGAGGAATGGCACAAATGCCAGCAGGAATTTATCTCTATCTTTAATCTGTAGGATGGAATACGCCAGCAACGTCAGCGCGAGAACGAGCAACGTCATCTGGTGTGTCAAAGCCGTTGCCATCGCTGCCAATATGCTAAGCAATCTTTGCTCCCTGATTACAAAATACAGCGTGAGAGGAATCATGAATAGGCCTAACAACTGGGGCAGCGCCCTTGACGTGAAAATTGTCAGCTCTGGAGACAGCACAAAGAAAAAAGCCGCACATAGCCCAACGTAGTGATTGCTATAAATCCGATAGGCAAGGGCATAAACCATCATGATGATAAAGATGGCAATGGCAATCGTCATTATGCCGGAAAGGGGCATTGGGTCAACATTGGATACTATTGCAAGAGAGGCGATTAGCAGCCTGTATGCCGGGACGTAAAAGTGTCTGAAGCCCCCGCCATACGATAATTCATACAACGGATAGTGCATCGTCTCTATCGTCTTTCTAATAATCCCAACGTGGTACATCGTATTCCCGAATGTTGGAATAATGTAGCCCTTCAATATCGGAGCCCTATACCATAACGCTGCGCATATAATGGCAAACAACAAAATCTGCCTGTCCTTTATCTTCAATATACCACCCTATAGATTTGAACATCATGGTTTTCATATGCCAGTTCAAAGTAATTTGGATTGCTGAATTTTGTAACCTCAACATCTTTCCAACCATATCCGGCGTGTATTTGCCTTTGCAGCGGGACGAAAACATAGGTGCAGTTATATTTCTTGCATAGGCTGGACGCCTCGCCAGGAGATTTGGTGAGGTATATCTTTTCTGCGTCTGCCATGTTCTGTGTAGCATTTTGGGCATTTGCCCAGTCACCGCCCACGATTGGAACTCTCGTGGTCATGCCCATGATTAACTCGCCGCCGAATATGTCAGCGACAAACCTGTCATCTGGCGAGGTGCGCTCGGTTATCCAGGTGGTTGCTTCAACTTCACCTTTGGTGACGCATTGCGCCAGCCATGGATCTGCCTGCCCATCTATGTGCATCTCCCCTATGCCTACTCCTTTTAACTGCACAACTCCGGCGATGACTAAAATGGAAACTATTGCTATAACAAGAATGTTCTTCCAAGATTTTTTCATATCAAATTAAACTGGTAAACAGCATACGTAAAAGTTTCTACAATCTAATCTAATCTACCACCCAATTTATAAGTGCAAAGGGATTAAGATGGAGATGTGGTTGTTATGGTCGAACAAACCGAAACATGGGCGATATTGGTCGTTGCAGTTTGTGCCATCATCGGTGCAATAGGGCAGTTGTTTTTTAAGATAGGCTCCTCAACAGTGTCAATGGACATCATCTCGTGGATATTTAATACAAAAATAATCGTAGGGTTCGTTTTGTATGCTGTATCGAGTATATTCTTCATATTTGCCCTGAAACATGGGAGTCTGAGCGTGCTTTACCCCGTCATTGCCACGAGCTACATCTGGATGGCATTACTCGCTATGATATTCTTGGGCGAAACGATGACATTCGGTAGGTGGGGGGGCATTGGACTGATACTTCTAGGCGTCTATCTGATTGTAAGGTAATAGAATGAAATCCATTTCGCTCATCATCCCCGCATACAACGAGGAGAAGAGGATAGACGGCACACTAACTGATTATCAGGCGTTTGCAAGGCAGAACTATGGCGATTATGAAATGTTCGTGGTGTGCGATGGTTGCACGGACAGGACCCCAAAAATCGTGAAAGAATTCTGCAGACAGAATCCGCGCATAAAACTTCTTGAATTCCCCCACAAATTAGGGAAGGGTGGCGGTGTATTGAAGGGCTTCACGGCTGCCGGAAGCGATGTAATCGGATTCGTGGATGCTGATGGCGCTGTTTCGCCCGAGGAATTTGATAAACTGGTAAAAGCGCTAGATGGAGCAGACTGTGCTATTGCATCTCGGCATATAATGACATCTAAAATACTGGCCAAGCAATCGCTCATGAGAAGGGCTGCAAGCAGGGGCTTCAATCTGCTCGTCAGAATGGTGTTCGGTCTGCCGTTCAAGGATACACAGTGCGGAGCCAAGGTCATGAAAAAGAGCGTCGTTGATAGTGTATTGCCGAAGATTATGTTGCGAGGATATGAGTTTGACGTCGAGTTGCTGTGGAAAATTAAGAAAAGCGGTTACGTCATCAAGGAAGTCCCGATAACATGGCGACATATGGGGAATTCAACGTTCAGCCTGAAATGTGCTCCCCGAATGTTTTTTAATCTGTTGAAAGTGCGATTTGGTATGCGTTGACCGGATCGTATGGGACGAGAATTTAACGGAGTGTAATGTGATGGTCAAGAAAATTAAAAAGAAAATTAAGAGTGTTGAAACCCCTTTGGGATTACAACTCTCCAAACTCTCTGAGTTGGGAAACGAAGAAGGATATGAAATGCGAAGTGAAGTCCGTAAACACTTCGAGAAGACCATGAAGGAACGGCATAAGTTACTTAAGAGTCTCGCAGAGAAGTGATTTTTACATCCCTTAAATTTAACGAACAACATCTAAAATTCAACGTACCTTGATGGTAATCTTTTTGCCCGTCATAGGCACCAATTTTTGAGCTTCATCTCAACATCCTCATCAACTTCATAAATGTAAAAGTTGCTTGCAAATTCTCAAATCGTCAATCGTGTTCACGTTGACCGCTAATTCCTGATATTTTAGTACAAGTCTATGTTCTTCCTGCCCCTCTTTTATCAAGCCCCCATCCAAGATGTTCACCCCAGCTGGCACAATCAACTCCTCATCGATATTAAGTACGGTAGACGGTCGGATACTAGCATCTTTACATACCGAGATGGGGACGTAAACGGATAGCGCTGGCTTATTTATCTTCCAGTATACATCGATGATTTCATCAATCAATTTGGCGGATAGAAGAGGTAAATCAGACATCACGACGAGAAACGGAGTCCTAAGCCCAAGAATCTCCGTCGCCTCTACCAAATCAGATACGTATCCAATACCTTTTGTTTCGACCACTTCTATGCGCATATTTTCTAGATATTTTCGCGTCTCCAGCGTATGTGGGGAGGTTGCCACAAAAATTTTATCAACTCCATCGCTTTGGTGAAGTGCATCCAGGACGTACGATATCATTGGTTTTCCGCACAGGCTTATCAGTGGTTTCTCTCCTTTGCCCAGCCTATTTCCAGGTCCGCCAGCCATTACAAGAGCGTCCATGTCATCACTCCTATGGATATCAGTGCCACCATGCGCCCTGTTTCATTGATTGCCCCGAGAACGTCACCATTGACCCCTCCAAAGTTGCGGCTGGCAATATACACTATTAAAAGCGCAGACAGTAACGCAGACACTATAGCAAGCATACCACCCACACCTAACGCAAGCCAGCATACAATACAAGAAAAAATCAATCCAGCCAAGAAATCGCGATGTCTGACATTGTCGATGAACATCGACCCCATCCCTTTATGTATGCTCTTTCCAAACATCGCTGCTGTGAGCATGGATTGTTTGGCGATAATTTCTGCTATCAGAATGGCAAATAACAAGTTCTGCCCTATTGCAGCTATGACTGAAAACAGAATCAGCAACGACATTACGCAAAAAACAGTGCCGCCAACCCCGGTGGTCGTATCGTGCATAATACTGACTCTTTCTTCGGGGGTGCCGTGCGCAGTAATGGCATCTCCAAAGTCTATCAGCCCATCCATATGATTTAATCCCGTAATGCAGTACAGGGCGAGGACGAGTAACGCCGAGCATAGATATGGCGGCAGGTGTTGAAGCACAAGCCCAATGCTGCCAACTATCAGGCCAATTAAGGCACCCAAAGGAGGAAATAGATACATCCGTTTGCCAAGTTTTTGCAGCCCATCCACATCGATTCCGACCGGGATGGTCGTTAGAAAACCTGCGCCCGCCCTGACGGCATGAAGAAAATCATTCATTTTTCTCCACTCGTGCTGCAACATCATACATCCTGGCCGAGACTCCGCCAATCAACCCAGCAATTACATCATCCATAAACGGTCCCAGCTCTGCAAGTATGCCCGGCTTTGCTTTGTCGTACCGAATGTACTCAAATAACCCCTTATAGCCGCCGATGTACTTTGAGATACTCATTCCAAGGACTTCATCGGCGACGAGGGATGTAAGGTCATTTTCATATCCTCTAAGGTTGAGCATACCCCTCTTTGCATCTCTTTCGAGAGCAATTCCCGCATAAATCAAAGCGCACACGTTTGGATCCGCCAGCGCATTGTTTAATTCATCTACGAATATTTGTTCTGCCTTCTCGCCAGATTCTATCTTAGGATGAGGAACAAAGAGTGACAGGGCAGCCTCTACAATCTTGGGCAACGTTACTCCCAACTCTTCCAGTCTCTGCCTAATGGGTCTGCCTACGGAGACGTGCTCTTGTTTTTGAAGTGCCTGTAGCGTTGCATTTTTGATTGTATTATAAATCATCTTGCCAAGCGTTGTAGCAGTTCCGGCATATTCTATTCTTTCGCCTTTGCCCGTGCAGGCAATTGTCACCGTGTCTGTGCTTGTTCCAGTCGCTACGCCTGTACCGCTTCTCACATCTAAAAGTTGCAGGGCAAGGCACTTACCTTCTGTGGCGGTGATTATAGCGTTTACCATACATGATAGCGTAAGATTACCATCTATCAATAGAATCGTGTTAATCGTATTATTAGATAGGCCTGCCGTAACGATGGCACAAACCGTCAACCCTCCCCTCTCTTCAAAAATTATTCCAGGATCGTCCACGCGGGCAGCAGTCATCAGCCCTATTGTAGACTCTGGCAATCCCTGTTCTTCAATAACCTGTCTCAGTTTTGCCTTGGGTTCCATATTAAAATTCTTCTCAACTTGATGATTTATTATCGCTGTCGCCTGGTTGAAACCACCATTTAACGCCGCAGAACTCAGAATACAAAGGGGCCTCTCTGACGTCATCACAAGTGTTTTCTTTTTTACCTTCACCTGGATTCCATCTATTGGAATCTTCAACATCGTTTACATCACCAGTGGTAGTTTTGTGTAATAGAGTATGAATAAGGCTGACGCGATGATAATTATAGATGACGTTCTCATTATTTGAACCGCCTTCTTTATTTGCTGTGGCTCTGGTAGTGCAAACTCATCTCCTAAGACATAACAAAACGGCTTTTTAAGAGACACACCTAATGCACCGGCAATCGCGGCCATTGGCCACCCAGAATTTGGACTTGCGGTTTGGTCATGATCCCGTCTTGATACTCTCAGAGCAGAAAGGGGTGAACCATGGAAGGCTGATGCCATAGTAATAAAAAGCACCGACAATCTTGCTGGTATGTAGTTTACTACATCATCCAATCTTGCGGAAGCCCATCCGAAATCGCCCTGGTTTTTGTATCCAAACATGGAATCCAAAGTGTTTATTGCCTTGTACCCCAATGCCCCTGGTAACCCGAAGAGCGCGAAGTAAAATATTGGCGACAGTATTCCGTCTACGAAGTTCTCTGCGATTGATTCTATGGTAGCAGAACACATCTCCTCTTTTGTAAGTCTTTCGGGCTCTCTCCCAACCAGTGCAGGTAGCTCTTTTTTAGCACTGACAAGCTCATCCCTCTCAAGATGTCTATATACCCTGGTTGCAGTATCTGTTAGGCATGTGATGGAAAACGTTGACTTCAAGACATATGCTGATACGAGCATGCCGATGGCACCGTGCATAAGAGTGCACAAATATCCACCTAACGCGGCGATGCTGGGTATGGTCAGAGCCAACACACATCCAGATAGTTTTGATTTATTTAGATGAATTCGTACAGCATCTATCAGTTTACCGATCCAAACCACAGGGTGGAACATTTCACGAGGCTCGCCAAAGAGTAGGTCCATTCCTATTGCGAGAGCCAACACCATTTCCCAGTTCATAATCGCCTCTCTATGATTTTCCATGCTTCACTTAAATCATCACCAGCGAGAAGACTGTCCAGCACCTCTTGTGCTACATCAGGTTCGTGAATGATGTTGCAGTTGATACAGCTCCATGCGATCCCGCCTGTAGTTTTTTCTACATATTTTCCGAGACGCTCATCCTTACAGGGGTAGAAAGGGCAGAAACAGAACGTGCAATCCTGTCCTTTGAAATGGCACGGATAATGTTCGCAACTCTCTCTTGCCTTTGAATCAATGACTCGTTTTAATGCAGCAACAAGTTTCTCATTCTCCTCCCTTGTTCTCACAGCCACTCTGATGTAATGTCTCCTCAATGGCTTGAACGAATTACAGTCCCTAATCAAGATGCCATGATAAAGCATGCGCTGCTTCAGCTCGCCAGAACTAAAATCAGTGCCGCTGATGTCAAGCAGAATGAAGTTCACCTTACTTTGCAAAGGTCGCATGCCAGTTACATCACTCAATTGATTTGTCAACCATTCCCGCTCTCTTTTTATCAACTTGCGTGATCGATCCAAGTATTTTGGTGTTTCAGGAGCTTGAAGAAGATAGGTGCCAATTACATCGGCAAAGGTGTTTATGTTCCACGAGAGTCGCGCTCTATTGAGCCATTCGATTAGCTGGGCAGGGCCAACACCATACCCAATCCTAACGCCTGGAATGGCGAAGCACTTTGTCAGCGATCGTAACACGAAGACAAAATCTTTTTTTGTAGCTATGTCAGCGATGCTTTGCTCTGGGTCAGAAAGCTCGATAAAAGTTTCATCCACGAAAAGAAAAGTCTTATTTTTTGAACAACGTCTTGCCAGCTCTATTAACGTCTCCTTAAGAAGTAAATCTCCTGTAGGATTGTTTGGGTTGCATACGTAGAGGATCTTGGACTCCTTTAACATGCCGTCAGTTATTTGATCGTTCTTGATCGCTTCGTATTCGATGAACAAGGGCTTTGCGCCGAACAATCTGGATTGAAATTCATATTCACCAAAAGTTGGACAAGGAATGATCACTTGATCGCCCTTTTCAATAATCGTTTCGGCGAATAGTCTAATTATTTCTGTTGAGCCGTTTCCCAGAACTATGTTAGCTGCATCTACGCCTACGAAGTTTGCCGCCGCCTCTCTCAACGTTGTATATTGATTATCTGGATACCGATCAATTCGTTCGTATGCAGATAGCAACGCATCTTTCACATCCAGCTTGAGCGGATTGACATTGGTGCTAAAATCGGTTACTCCGTTGCTCGTTGCACCACCGTGGGGGCATCGCTCTAGCGTCAATGCTTCTTTTCTGACGAGATCCCTCATAGATTTACACCTAATATTCCTGACATTACACCCCAATCGACACTCTCTTTGAAGGTCTTGACAAACTCATCTTTCGTGGAGTATGGGATGACACCAACGACCGGTTTTCCGGTTCTTTCTTCCAAAAACCTCAGCCCAGGCTTTAGGATCTCCTCATCACCTCTGAATTTGTTGATTAAAAAGCCGGAGATACGATGTTGCTCTTTCAGCAGTGCATATGTGCCATACAGTCCTGCGAATACTCCCCCTCTCTCAATGTCCCCGATCAAAATAACAGGGGCATTTGCCATGTTTGCCATCTTCATATTTGTTAAATCCCATTCTATTGGGTTTCCAATACCTTCCAAGATGATGCAATCGTGCCCGCGCTGTAATCGCGTAATCGTCGTTCTGATTATATGCTCATCAAAGCTCACATCGGGCTGAAATGTTGTGACATTATATCCTCTTTCGCTAAGCAATATGCATAACGCCTTGACTGCGACACTTTTTCCGCAGTTACTCGTGGCACCTTGGAGCATCAGATTATTCATGGGCCATCGCCTCTATCCTGTCCATGTCTACACTCGCAGAAATGATTCTGGCTAATTTATCAATTTCATCATCTAACTGTTGAAATCCCGAAGGGATTACAACTCTCGCAGATATTCGATCTGCGACATCGTCAACATCCAAGTCATCATTATGCCCATTCTCAAGCCCGAGAGAGTCCTCTGCTGGAAGACGTAAATTTTCTATACGTGGAACTACGCCCAGAACTGGTTTACCGATAACTCTCTCAAGATCACTTACCTCAAGTGATTCGCCATGAAATTTATTGATTACGACTCCTTCATATCGGTCCTTTTCATTTTCCAAGAGTTCCAGCGTGCCGAACAGATAAGCGAATGATCCTCCGTGCTCGACGTTATGGACAAGTATGCATTTTGCATCGGCTAATTTGGCTGGATATGTGTTTACGATGTCGTGCTGCAAGATATTGATCTCGGCTGGACTGCCAGCCCCTTCAAGGATAATCAGATCGTATTCTGATGATAGGCGCCTGAGACATGTCTTGACAATTCCCCGTCCTCGTCTCTTGACGAACTCGTGATACTCCCGAACATTCATATCAGCGTAAGGTTTGCCGCGTACAATCACCTGGGAGATATGATCTGCTTTTGGCTTCAACAATATCGGGTTTATGTCAACAGTGGGCTCAATCCTGGCGGCATGCGCCTGCAATGCCTGTGCTATGGCAATCTCGCTTCCATTTTTGGTGACGTACGAGTTGAGCGACATGTTCTGGGCCTTGAAAGGGGCCACGCTGTAACCTTTGTCGGCAAATATCCTGCATAGCGCGGTTGCTATGATCGTTTTTCCTGCATTAGAGGTAGTTCCATGGATTGCGATCGCTGGCATCGATATAATAATTTGCAATAACCTATATAAAGGTGGTTAACTTAACCAGCTTGATGGTTATATTAACCAAGGTGTAATTATGAACTGGAAAAAGATCGGGACAATCTTGGCAATCGTGCTGCTTTTGACCGCGCTCAGCGGTTGCGTTGAATCAGGACGAGACTCCACACAACTAACAGCAGAGGAATACCCACTAACAATCGCAGATAATCTGGGACGGAATGTAACGATTTTTAAGCAGCCAGAGAGAGTTGTGTCTCTAGCGCCCAGCAACACAGAGATACTTTTTGCCCTTGGTTTGGGAGATAAAGTCCTTGGAGTGACAGAATACTGCAACTATCCCTTAGCAGCACAAGAGAAAGAGAAAGTAGGGGGCTTCAGCACGGTCAGCATCGAAAGAGTTGTCGCATTAGAGCCAGATCTAATTCTAGCCGCTGGCATACATGAATCGATCGTGGGTGACTTGGAGAGACTTGACCTAACTGTGGTAGTTCTAGATTCAAAAAACGTGGACGACATACTTGAGAACATCATACTGGTTGGGAAAATTACTGGGCAAGTAGGAGTTGCCGAAGAACTAACAGCCAGCATGGAGCATAGGATTAATGCGATAACCAGCAAGGTGGAGAACGCCAAGAGGACAGAGGTGTTTTACGTAACCTGGCATGACCCGCTGAGAACCGTGGGACCTGGGACAAATATCCACGAATTGATTCGGCTGGCCGGTGGCAGCAACATCGCCGGTGATGCCAGGGTGGACTATCCCATCTACAGCCTGGAGACGTTGATCGAGCGCGATCCGGACGTCATCATCATCTCCTCAAAGCACGGTGCTGGAGGCCCCACGGTCGAGAACATAGGGACCTTGCTACAGGACAGGGGCATATCCGCCGTCAGGAACTGCAGAATCTATGAGATAGACGCGGATCTTGTCGTGAGGGATGGGCCCAGGGTAGTGGACGGGCTGGAGGAGATGGCCAAGTGCATACACCCAGAATTATTCGGGGTTACTGATGAGTAAGAGTTATCTAGAAAAGGTCCTCCAGTGGAGATTGATTGTAGCCTGTCTGGTAGCAATCTTAGGGTTGACTATTGTCCTAGCGACGACCTTGGGTCCTGCACAGATATCTTCCCTGGTTGTTTTAAAGATACTAGTCAGTAGATTGCCTTTGGTAAATGGCTTAGTTACCCCCTCTTGGTCTATTGCCGAGGATACCATAGTTTTTCAGATTCGACTACCTAGAGTCCTCTTGGGAATATTGGTAGGGGCATCTCTTAGCGTCGCAGGTGCGACGATGCAAGGACTATTCAAAAATCCCATGGCAGATCCCTACATAATTGGAATCTCCTCTGGCGCCGCTCTGGGAGCGACCTTAGCCATGGTTGGACTTGCCCACATGAGCATGTACACCATACCATTGATGGCTTTTATCTTCGCCGTGGGTGCTATCTTTCTTGTCTATAATATCGCAAACGTGGGAGGAAAGTTGCCGGTAGGAACATTACTACTTGCTGGGATAGCAGTGAGCCTTTTTCTATCAGCCATCACTTCATTTATGATGTACATCTCTGGCGAGAGATTACATGGGATTGTCTTTTGGCTGATGGGTGGATTGTGGGCTAGCTCATGGGATCATGTTTGGATGGTCCTTCCCTGGATCTGTGTTGGCACGTCGGTCATCTACATCTTCGCTCGGGATTTGAATGTAATGCTGCTAGGCGAAGAGCCAGCTCAGCATCTGGGAATAGAAGTGGAGACCCTGAAAAAGGTCATGATGGTCTCAGCTTCTTTGATTACCGCAGCGGCAGTGGCTGTTAGTGGAATAATCGGGTTCGTTGGCCTGATAATTCCCCACATTGTGAGAATTTTAGTTGGACCGGATCATCGAATTCTTCTTCCAGGCTCTGCTCTTGTAGGAGGAATCTTCTTGGTCTGGGCAGACACCCTTGCTAGAACGATCATCGCTCCTACAGAGATACCGGTGGGCATCATTACAGCGCTCTTTGGCGCTCCATTCTTCATTTACCTATTGCGCAGTAGAAAGAGGTCGATGTTCTAGGTGGTGATAATAATGTCATTCATTACGCTAAAAATTAATAATATCGCCTGTCGCTATGAGAGCACCGAGATTCTGGAGAACATTGAGTTCTCCGCCAGTGGAGGCGACTTTGTAGGTGTGCTGGGACCAAACGGATCGGGCAAAACGACTTTGCTCAGGAGTATTAGCAGGACGCTAAGACCGCACATGGGGGCGGTTCTTTTAAACGAAAAAAATATCTACGCTTTGCCCAGCAAAGAGGTAGCCAGAAATTTAGCTGTGGTGCCCCAAGACTCGCCAATAAGTTTTGACTTTACGGCATTGGAAATCGTACTCATGGGAAGAACTCCCCACCTGGGCAGATTTGAGATCGAGAGTGCTAAGGATTTAACCATAGCCAAAAGGGCCATGAAGCTAACTAATACATGGCATCTTTCCGAAAGACCGATCACCGAGTTAAGTGGAGGGGAAAGACAGCGAGTCATTCTTGCTCGTGCTCTCGCTCAAGAGCCAAAAGTTCTCCTTCTAGATGAGCCCACTACGCATCTAGATATCAACCACCAACTAGAGATATTAAGCTTAATCAAAAGACTGAACAAGGAAGAAAAGACAATCGTCATAGCGGTCTTTCACGACCTTAATTTGGCTGCACTCTATTGTGATTTTCTCATACTACTTCACCACAGAAAGATATTTTCTCTTGGCTCACCAGAAAAAGCTCTGACGGCTGAAAACATCAAAAAGGTATACGATGCAGAGGTGTTAGTGAAAAGACATCCTGCAACCAATTCGATATATATCACTTTACTTCCGAGGAGAAACTACGTTTCTCCCTCGACCCTTTTCCTTAAAGGGGTGTCAAAAGGGCGAAGCCCATTTGTCATTCACATAATATGTGGCGCTGGTAGTGGCTCGCAGTTGATGCATCTTCTCCTCGAGAAAGGATACCAAGTAACTGCAGGCGTGCTTAATGCAATGGATACCGATCACGAAACGCATCAACATTTAGGTATTTCCATAGTCAGCGAAGCTCCGTTCTCTCCCATTTCTTGCGAGATGCACGAAGCCAATCTAGGACTAATTGATCAAGCAGATGTCGTCGTGCTGACGAACGTACCATTTGGCTATGGGAACTTAAAAAACCTGGAGGCAGCTGAGTTTGCCTTGGAAAACAAGCCAGTACTTCTTATAGAGGAGGCGCCTATCGAGCAAAGAGATTTTACCCAAGGCGAGGCAAAGAAAATCTACACTAGACTAAAAAGTAATGGTGCAATTGTTCTGCATAGCCCAGAAGAGGTTTTACCAATTATCGAAAAAATGGCGAGGCGAGTATAATGATCGTGAAGATTGCAAAGGAACTGAGCACACCAAAGAGGGGATTGTCACCTAACTATTCGGAGTTTCACGTGGTCATGGCCTTCTTCCTTCTTGGGAAAAATCCAATGGGCAGAAAGGCATTGGCAGAACGTCTTGATGTGGGCGAGGGGACGGCACGCACCCTGATTGAGAAGTTGCAAGATCAAGGGTTGGTCAGTGCCTCTCTAACTGGATGTCAACTAACCGAAAAAGGAAATGAAATGCTGACAAATTTCAAGAAGAGGGTTTCATATCAACCAAAGATAGAAACGGGCGTGATAACGCTCGGAAAAGCGAATTCTGCAATTCTCATCAGAGGCGCTGCTAAGCTCATAAAATCTGGGATGGAGCAGAGAGATGCTGCGATATCAGTGGGTACGATGGGCGCAACTACCATCCTATTTGACAAAGACGGCCCAAGGGTTCCCACAATCACCGCCGATGAAAACATGCGGACACGCCTGAGAGTACTCTGCGAGGACATGAAAATGGAAAAGGGCGACGTCTTGGTAATAGGGACTGGTAAGACTGAAGAGGAAGCAGAGCGAGCTACATGGGCAGCGGCATATGCCGTGCTGGAGCGTATGCAGTCTTAGGGAGGGTAATCATGCAGAAAATCAGAGAAACGATTGATCAAATTGAGCCGCTAGATGAAAGGGCAATGAGACTTGCTAAAGAAAGGCAAGATATCTTGACCAAGCCTAAGGAGAGTTTAGGGGTACTGGAGGATTTATCAATTCAAGTGGCAGGGATTACAAGAAATTCCATGCCCAAGATACGTGACAAAGTGATCATAACGATGGCTGGTGATCATGGTGTGGTCGAAGAAGGAGTAAGCGCATATCCCCAGGAAGTGACTCCCCAGATGGTCTATAATTTCATCAGGGGCGGAGCGGGCATAAATGTTTTAGGACGGCATGTTGGTGCCAGAGTTGTAGTTGTCGACATGGGTGTGGCTGCTGACGTGGAGCATCAGAATCTACTGAATAAAAAAGTGGACTATGGAACGAAAAACATGACCAAGGGCCCTGCTATGAGTAGCGGACAAGCGGTGAGGTCGATTGAAGCAGGGATAGAAGTCTTTGAAGAGGAATTGAGAAAAGGTCTGGACGTCGTGGGAACAGGGGACATGGGCATTGGAAATACAACCCCCTCCAGCGCAATTGTGGCTGCCATCACAGGGGAAAAAGTTGAAAGAGTTACTGGCAGGGGAACGGGAATTGATGATGCTGCACTGAAGGCTAAGGTAAGGGCAATTAAAAAGGCACTGAAAGTCAACCAACCAGACCCAAATGACCCTTTAGATGTTCTGGCAAAAGTTGGAGGCTTTGAGATTGGTGGATTGGCTGGCGTGGTTTTGGGTGCAGCAGCCCATAGGACACCGGTGGTAATAGATGGATTTATCTCTACTGCTGGTGCCCTTCTTGCAACAGAACTCGCCCCTCTGGCAAAGCAGTATATAATCGCCTCTCACAACTCGGTCGAGATAGGTCACAGGGTTATGTTAGAAAGAATGGGATTGAGGCCACTTCTGGACTTGAATATGCGACTGGGGGAGGGGACCGGAGCAGCTCTTGGGATAAGCATTGTGGAAGCGAGCACAAAGATATTGAAAGAAATGGCTACATTCGCCGATGCGGGAGTTTCGGAGGCAATAGAAGAATAAGGGGCATTCTATGAGCTACATTGCATCATGGAGTGGTGGTAAGGATAGTTGCTTCGCCTGTTATGAGATAATGTGTAGGGACTATGATATTTCCTGTCTCGTAAATTTTATTTCTGGAGAGACAAAAAGAGTGTGGTCTCATGGTACAGGGGCAAGATTGATTCAATTGCAGGCAGAGGCAATCGGCATCCCGCTGTTGCAAATAGAAACCACTCGGAACGGATATGAGGAACGGCTTAAGGGTGCTGTGCGAAGTTTGATTCCTGCTGGTGTAGAGGGCATGGTTTTTGGCGATATCCATCTCCAGGGGCATAAGGAATGGGCAGAGCGAGTTTGCGGAGAGTTAGGGATTGAGGCGATTGAGCCGCTATGGAAAAAGGATCCAGAAGAAATTCTCATCGGGTTTATGGATGCTGGTTTTGAGGCAACGATAGTTAGCGCTAAATCTGATTTGTTTGATGAGGGATGGATTGGCCGGGAGGTGAATAGGGAGTTTTTGAAATATCTGAAAGACAATGATATTGATGTTTGCGGGGAAAATGGCGAATACCACACATTTGTGACCAATGGCCCCCTATTCAAGGAGAAGATAAAAATCACTACGGTGGAAAGGGGTGCCTTCGCAGGTGCGGAGAGATCTACATCGACTCTGGAGCCGTAATCCCCAACAAACCCAATACATTCGCCAAGACAATCCTTGCGCAGTCCACAAGTGCCAATCTCGCATCTCTCAGCGCATCCTCTACCTTTAGCACAGGAACTGCGCGATAGAATTGATTGAACGTCTCAGCTAACTCCCTTGCATAGGTCGCTACGACGTATGGCTTCAGGTCTTGTGCTGTCGAATCTACTATGCTTGGCAAAAAAGCCATCTTCTTGATTAGTTCTATCTCCTCTGGCGCGGTGAGCAGAGAGGGATCAAATTTATGCTTGATTTCGCCTGCCTTTTTCAAAATGCTACATGCCCTTGCATGGGAGTACTGGATGAAGGGTGCCCCCTGTTTCTCAAAGTCCAGCGCATCCTCCCATTTAAACGTCATCATCTTTTCTGGGGCAACCTTGATGATGTCGAACCTAACAGCACCCATGCCGACGACCTCGGCGATATCTCGCTTCTCCTTCTCAGACAGTTCAGGCCTTCTTTTCTGAACCTCGATGTATGCTCTTTCGCATGCCTCATCCAGCAAATCATCCAGATTGACCACAACACCCTTGCGCGTGGACATTCGTCCTTCTGGCAGCGATACAAACGAGTAGAACACTATCCTCGGCTCCTTCTTTAATCCGAGTATCTTGAGGGCGCACTTAAGCTGCTCCATCGATAACTTCTGGTCCTCACCGAGCACGTTTATTACAACATCTGCATGCTTAAACTTCCAGAGATGGTAGGCAACGTCCCTTGTGGTGTAAAGCGTAGTTCCGTTGAAGCGTGTCAACACAAAGTCCTTTTCCACTCCGAATGATGTCAGGTCAAGCGCTAACGCACCATCCTCCCGCTTTATGTACTTGGTCTTTTTCAATTTTTCAAGAACTTTTTTCACAGAGCCATCAATCACGAATTGGGACTCCCATACATATCTGTCAAAGGTGATGTCAAGCCGCTCCAGGGTTTGCCTTTGCCCATCAATACACTTGTTCACCACTGTCCTGAACTTCTCAATCGTACTTGCATTGCCTGACTCATATCTACCCAGGATTTGGGCAATTTGAGACTCTGCATCAGGGTGTTCAGCAACGATTTGAGTCGCTTTCCTGTAGTATCGCACGATATCGTAGTCCGGCTTATCTCTCTCTGATTTTTGCAATGCTTTTTGCTCTATATTATCATAGCCCCAAACGATTGTGGCAACCTGTTTCCCCATGTCGTTTACATAATACTGTATCTCAACATCATAGCCAGCGCACCTAATTATCCTGGCAAGGGTATCGCCTATTATAGGGTTCCGCCCCCTGCCGACGTGCAAGGGTCCGGTTGGATTTGTAGACGTGTGCTCGAGAATGATGCGTTTATCCTTCTTGGGAAGCGAACCATATTTCTCGCCTTCTTTGAGAATCAGTAGGGCTGTTTGATTCAGGAATTCCCTGTTGACGTAAAAATTGATGTACGGTCCTTTGGCTTCTGCACGTTCAACAAGCGTCTTTTCTGGAATTCGAATTTTTCGTGAGATATCTTCTGCGATGCGCCCAGGGGACTTCTTGTATTTTGGCACGAGTCTGAACGCAACAGATGATGCAAGGTCGGCATAATCTGATGTCTCTAAGCACAACGTTTCTACTTTGTAACCGGCTGCCTTGATGGCATCTTGCAGAAGAGACTCCACTTCGCTCTTAAACTTGAGAAACATGCCTATATCACTTAGATGCGCTCGATAATTATAGTTTTGTGTTGACGCAAATCTGTCATTCAAAATGTATCCTTTTCATCTCATCTTCGGTGATGCCCTTCAATTTGGCGAGGTCGGAAATGATCGAATCAAGAACTATCAGGGCGCTGCACTCAAATAGATTCCCAAGGGGGCTGAGTGGGGCGTAAAGCCCTTTTTGCTCCCTGTCAAGGTAATTATTCTTTGGTACATCCATCTTTGTTTTCCCTGACACTTCCAAGATGTGGTCGCAGTATTTTCTCAGTCTGGACTCCGGGCGCGAGGTCACTCCGAAGACGATTGCATGTAAATCCTTCGAGGTCTTTGCTCTATTGACGACATCCGGCGTCTCACCAGACCCTAAGATTAAAATTATTGCATCTCCCTCATGCATTGCCGGCGCCGATTCACTCCCTACGAAAAAAGCGTTGTACTTCAGATTGGTGAGTCTGGTCACCAGTGCTTTTCCTATAAGTCCAGAGCGACCTGCACCGTAAACGTATGTGTATTTTCCTTCTGCATCTAACTTATGCAGATTTTCAACGAACTCCTTGACCTGCACCTCCTGCATTTTATTATAAAGGGAAGATACGTGGTCTATGGTTAGTCGCAGTGATTTATAAAAAGTCGGCACATCTTTCTCAACCATGGCAAAAACTCACTCCTGACTTGATTTAAATTTATTGGTGAATTAAGCCCCAGTCCTGAATCTTAGGATGGCGGCAATTCCTCCAAATGCATTCATCAGTTGTTCTCCTTCCTCGAAATCAGTCGAGATAAATTCTACAGTGGTGTTCATCTGTTCTGCTACTTCAGATAGCTCCGCGACAACGTCTGCACTTTTTTCCACTTCCATGTTAGCGCCACATTTGGGGCATGTCTCTACACCCAACTTTTGAACCGTTTTTTCCTGCTGAAAATCGCAACTAGGGCAGCGTAGATGCAACCTAATCCTGCGCAAATCCTCTGAGAGCAATAGCGTATCAACTGCGCCCAGTTTGAGATTTCTTCTAACTTCCTCTTCCCCATAGGCGGCTAGCTCCAGGTCGCTCACAAGTTCTTTCATGAATCTTTCCATAATGCGTTTTTCTTTGACGAGGTCCAGGTCTTGAAGCGTGTTAGAGGAAGCATCCACCAATTCATACAGCCCAGACTCATCCGTGTATGAGGCGTCAAATAACCCGAGAACCTTTGATTGCAATTCATGATGGAGATGCTCGCCACCTGCGAATTCTTCTTTCGTAGGGCTCGGACCCCCAATCAATACGCCCTGGAAGTCTTTCCTGTCTATGTTGAGAAACACCTTGTTAGCTGCTTTGGCAATTCTCTCATAAAATTCATTGATGGCGATCAATCGCAGTCTTTGAAATCGCTGTGCTGATTGGCCACCTTGCCTCTGTTTGCCAGGCACACTGGACGTCAGATGCTTTATCGGTTCGATGTGCTTGCCCGTGAGCAATCCTATGGTGGCCTCCCTTCTATCTAATACAATCAAGCCGAACGTCTTTTTCTCCTTGAGCATATCCTCTAATGGCGCGAGCACGAATTCAGAGCCGCAGCGGTACATGTACGTTGTAATGGGTTCTGGCGGCTCGAGAACTATCGTCTCCAGTTCGGTTTTATCTCCTCCAAGAGAGACGGTTCCACAGAATATTACTATCCCATTCTCGGGTGCTGCCTTAAAATACCTGAGCCTGGCCATGATAGAATCCAACGCACTCTGGACGTTGGTTCTTGTTGATTTTGACTTGATATTCGAGGCCTGGCCACGTTCATCCCTCAGCTGCGCTACGACATCGAAAATCTGCTTATCTGGAGGGATATAAATCGTGACCAGTTCCGTTCCTTTTCCAACCTTTTCCCTCAGTTCCTCTATTTTCCGTTTAAATTCGTATTTTTTGTGGGCGTCCGACATCTGCGCCTCCTCGCATAAATGGGTTTATAGGTTAAAATGATTTGTCCACTAATGGCACCATACTGTATGGCGCATGACGGGCAATATACATAAGGGGCACGTCATATCTTCGTATTTTCATCATTAAGCCTCATATACAATGTCCCGCGTGCATCTGTGATCTTCCAAGATATCTCCAAAGGCCCTATAGAAGTACTCGCATGCCCTATCTAAATCGTTCTGCCCCACTGCTGTAAGCGTATATGTGCGTGTTCTACCGGTAGTGTGCGAGCTTATTAATTTTTTTCTTTCCAGATTTCTGAGTGCTGGATATAAGGTTCCAGGATTCGGCTTCTCCCCCCTTCTTTTCGCTATTTCTTGTGCCAACTCCTGTCCATACATTTCTTTCTTAGAGAGCAACCATAGAATCGTAAAAGAGAGAAATCCTCTCATGTCACAGTACTCAGAATTGACAACCCTCATAGATTAATATTGGGTGTACATTACTTTTAAAGTTTTCGGTCTTACCTTATATTGCATGCCCAATATTAAAGGATTATTTCCGTCCCATTATGTTTTCCATTAAGAACCGCATCTACAATGCTCTTGGGATTTGAGCCATCTAACACGATTGTGTGAATCTTGGACCTTTCAATGATTTTTGCCGCTAATGGATCCATGATTGACTGGGCTCCTGCCTTCATTTCACTCTTCATAACGATATCTACCAACTGTTCTGGCGTGATTCTGTCCAGTTTTTTGGCACCCGCGTTCTTTGGATCTGTGGTATATACTCCGTCAATGGATGTCGCGCTGACGAGTAAATCTGCTTGGATATATTCAGCCAGAATCGCTGCGACTGCATCCGTAGTTTGACCAGGGGCAACGCCACCCATTACGACTATTTTTCCGGACGATGCAGCGCGTTCAGCCTCTTCATAGTTAGTCGGAGGTACAGGATGTGCATTTTTTCCCAGGGCGGATATCAACAAGCGCGCATTTAGCCTTGTTACATCAATGCCAATGATATCACATATCGCCTCGTTTGCACTAAGGTTGCGTACAACTTGAATATACTCTCTTGCAATGGCACCGCCGCCAGCCACGACAAAAACCGTGTGCTTCTTGGCGACTTCCTTTATCGCCTCTGCATACTTTCCAAAGTTCTTTGAATCCAATGTGGGTGCGAGAATAGAGCCGCCAATTGACATTACAACTATCATTGCATTCCCCCTTATCGCCTGAAGTATTAAGGGGTTTCGATTGAAAAAGATTTATTTAAGCATGGGCAAAATAACATATCCTCTAGTCAGGTGATATAATGGTAAAAATCATACCTCATAAACATTGTACAACGTGTGGAAAGTCGATTGTGCCCGAGGAGACGTTCTGCTCTGATAAGTGTAAAAAGCAATACGATGACGCTCAAAAGAGACAAAAGTTGATATTCATAGCGTTCATCGTGCTGGCATTCTTCATGCTAGTCTCGCCGCTCCTGGGGCTATAGTGAAAGGCACGTATAAATACTAATAGTGACTACAGACATCCCTTAGAGGAGGTTTAATGTTCAGACGGGCGTTCGCGATTTCGGTGATACTGCTCCTGATGATGCCCATGGCATCTGCAGCCAGTGGGGAGTCGAGATACATCGATATCGAGAGGGCAACGATGACGTTTGATGGAGCCGATGCGAACATCGTCGTAAAGTATAGTGTCGATAACCTGTTTGCCAAACTCTATATTTGGCTACTGGGTCCAGAAGTCATAAAACAAAAGTTGGAGAGCACATTTTTCGATTTACAGATTCAGATTGTAGAGATATCATGTGATGAAGCTGTGATTGTTGCCAGTGATGTGATAACATACAACAATGGGCGATACTATATAGGGCCGCACCAACTGGGCCAGAACGTCGACACATGTGTTATAACATTTTCAGATGGCTATACAATAACGCTTGAGTCCATAGATACAATACCATCGCTTGTACATCCCAGCGACACGGCATTTTACATGATTCTCCCGTAATCATTTCTTGCGCTTACGTTTCTTGCCTTTAACATCACCAAAAACAGATGGCAGATGAACCATATATGTCCCCTCTTCCTTCAGCGCCATAATAATTTCTGGCCTATCAAGAAGCGACTCGATGTTAAGTTCATATGAACCGGGGCCGAGTATTTTTACACTCTCTACCCTATGGGAATCGGCATCTTTGGGGGACTTTTTCTCTTCAACTTCTGCTTTGCTTATCAGCTCGTCGATGTTTATTGCCTCTGATTCTGATGCCTCATCTCCAGTTACATAAAGAAATTTATTCCAGCTGCAACTGGGACACCCATTCAGAATTTCGGATGCACCATCCTTGAATATTTTCCCACATCTGGTGCATTTGTGTGGCATTCTACCTCATGAACGTACAGATACTAGTGCACTGATAAAATCATGATCCCTCTTTAGTGTCTTGAGTTGGTCCGCTGCTCCGACTACGGTGAGCCGTGTCTCAATTGTAGTTTTTCCCAAAAGTTTGCCCAGAAATGTAGTTCTCTGTTTGCAGGGATAACTTTCGATTTCAATACCGGAAAAGTCGTCTGGCGTGATCTCGGTCATGGTCATCTCGATTAACTTTGCCTCTTCTTCCGGGGTAAGCCCCCTCTCAAGGATTACAATGCTGCCGTTTCTGACCATATCTAGTATGAATCTGATCTTTTCCATCGAGGCCATGGTTGAGAAACGGTCTCCTGAGACGAGGTCTATTTTAATTCCTTTCTGGTTAGTTGACTTTTTAGTCCGTTTCTTCTTAGTTTTCTTCTTGCTCATCTTTATCCTCACCCAAAATGATTCGCAATCGATTCATAAAGTTTGTCTATATTATATCCCTCAAGGGCAGACATGGGGATTACTGTATGCTGTGGAAATGCGCTTTTAATCCTCGCCGGTGAAGCTTCTGGCAAATCTATCTTATTTGCCACGATTAACAAGGGCAATTCCCTTGCCTCCATGTTGCCGATGACCGTGACGTTTACCTGCGTAAACGGGTCCTCGGCTGCATCCATAATCAACAGGATGCCGTCCAAATCATCAAGCCATTTAATCGCTTCTATTACCCCTTCCGTCGCCTCCTTTGCCCTGCGCTTTGCTTCCTCCTCCTCCAATCCATAAGCCATAAAATCATGAAAATCAATCTTTGTTGCCAAGCCGGGCGTATCTACGATATCCAGGGTTATGGTTGCGCCATTAGCATTGATCACTACTCCCTCCTTCTTCCTCGCCCTGCGGGTCTCGTGCGGCATCTCGGATATAGGTCCCATTGCATCCCCGCTCCAATCCCTGATGATCCTATTGGCGAGGGTTGTTTTTCCAGCATTTGGTGGACCATAAATGCCAATGCGTGCCTTCTTCTTCTTAAAAATCTTTTTAGCCCAAGATGGTAAATTTTTCTTGACCTTCGCTATTATTCCCATTCTCCCCCCTCTAAAGAAGATATCACATAAATATATGTTCCAGTCGCCATATATATCTTTATTGCACCGAACGAACGCGATTGTTTTATAGGTAAAGCACAGAATAATACATGGCAGCAAGGAGGAACACGACATGGAAACCAGAATGCCAGTGCGAGAAATCATGACAAAAGGTGTTATCACCGCCGAAACTGATATGAAAGTCTCGGATGCAGGGAGAAAGATGCTTACGCGTAATATAGGGACCCTTATCATAACAGAAAAGGGCAAACCCGTGGGCGTCGTGACAGAGCGAGATATGGTGCGAAAAATCATCGCTAAAGACCTGCGCCCAAGTTCTGCCACGCTCAAGGATTTGATGACACAGCCACTTGTTACCGTATCCCCAGATGACAGCATAGACAAGGCGGCACGAAAAATGGCAGAGTTGAACATCAGGAGACTGCCCGTTATCGAGGATGACAAACTGATTGGCATCGTCACTGATACTGATATGATTGCGGTCTCATCTGGACTTGCTGATATTCTTTCAAATTTAATCGAGATGAACCGTGAGAACATTCCATTCAGGCCTGGGAAAGGATTTGAACAAGGCATCTGTGAGAGGTGTGAAACGCTTTCAGACTCTCTGGAAATGGTAGATGGAATATTGGTTTGTGAGAGTTGTAAAGACGAGACGTCCCGGTAGGAGAGGATTCTAATAAAAGTACAGGCTGTGATGTCCCAGAATCCAGTGTTTATCAAAGACACCGAGTTTATAACTAAAGCACGCCAGTTGATTAGGGACTACCATTTCAGGAGCCTGCCGGTTGTTGATAATGCTCGTAAAGTCATCGGAATGATTACAGAGGAAGATGTCCTGAAAATTACGTCCACAAAGTCAAATGTGACCGTCGAGGGATTTGCTCGCAAGTGCCCGATGATCACACCCCTAGATGATATAAGAGATGTTGCAATAAAGATGATAAACATCAAAATGGGTGGGCTGCCCGTAGTTAAATCCTCACAAGATGGAAAGTTGGTGGGAATGATCAGCATGGTGGACATATTTAAAAAGATCAATCTCGACAAGATTCCTCACAAGAGGGTAAAGGAAATAATGACTCCAAAAGTCAAGGTTTGTTCTCCGAAAGGCCCTGTATCAAAAGTATGGGCAAACATCCTCGAGCTCGGATATTCTGGATTTCCCGTTGTTAGAGGGAAAAATGAACTGATAGGAATGGTCACTCGCCAAGACATAATCAAAGCTGGTTGTGCTAGGATGGGTAGGGAGTCCCCGCCGGTAGAGAAAATAATGAGTACCCCAAGCTATACGGTCCATCCTGGAGCCAGCTTGAAAGACGCCATCAAATTGATGTTGGCGCATGATATTGGGAGGCTGCCCGTTGTCGAGGATGACAAACTGGTTGGTATCGTAGATAGGTATGATTTGATTGGAGCTATCTTTGAGGCGATGTAATGAAAAGGTGCTACGACCGCATGAAAAAAGGAGCAAGACTCGCAAACGATGCGAGCGAAGCCGTGCTTGATAGGGGGCCGGTAGAATTTAAATCCCGTATATCCTCGCACTCAGGCGATGTGATGACAATTGCGTCCAGGGAGGTGGTCACGATTCCGCCGACCATGACGATTATGGGTGCGATAAAAACGATGATGACGTACGGCTTTAGGCGGATTCCTATTGCAGACCCGGGTACGAACAGGCTTGTTGGGATTCTCACGAGCGTTGATTTGATTGATTTCCTGGGAGGTGGTGAACGACACAATTTGATTAAAAATAGACATAGCGGCAACCTGCTTGCTGCAATCAATGAAGACGTCCGGGAAATCATGGAAGTCGACGTGATAACGCTGAGTAAGTCGCAATCGTTAGAAGATGCGCTAAGCACGATGCTCAGCCAGAATATAGGCGGGCTGCCTATCGTGGATGATGAACACAGGGTTGTAGGCATCGTTTCCGAGCTCGATTTTGCGCGTTTAATCGCCGATGTGAAGACAGGAAAAATTGTAAAAGATTACATGAGCCGAAGGGTGGTAACTGCACCGCCTGATATGTCTATAGCAGAGGCTGCCAAAACGATGGTTTCCAATGGGTTTAGGCGGCTCCCAATCATAAAGGATGGAGTGTCCCTTGGGATCGTCACCGCCACTGATA
Source organism: Methanosarcinales archaeon (assembly GCA_026016205.1). Taxonomy (GTDB): domain Archaea; phylum Halobacteriota; class UBA148; order UBA148; family JAUWXC01; genus JAUWXC01. Next base: position 143,950 of record CP061209.1, read on the forward strand.
TTGTGAGATATCTTGGTGATGGAAAAGCATTTGGCAAACTGGCTACTGGATACATTCAGGAAGCGTTAGAGCCTGCTATTAAGACAATTATGGTGCCCAATGTTATCGCCACGACATCCAATGTCGACTTGGGTGATGCTACCAAACTCATGATGGACAAAAAGGTGGGGTCATTATTGGTCATTGACGATGGCTTCCTGATGGGCATACTCACCGAGAGAGACGTCCTGCGGGCATTATGTATAGATTAAACTAAAGTGCTTTTTGAGGTAATGGCATGAAAGGCATGAAAGTGAAGGATGTTATGAGCTCGCCTGTACACGTGATTGCTCTAGAGGATACCATCGCGCATGCGAGACGTCTGATGCTCAGACACGGGATTAGTAGATTGGTGGTTGTTGATAAAGAGAAACCCGTGGGGGTAGTCACGAAATCCGACCTGATGTGGAAACTTAGGCAGGCGGGACCCATGTGGCGCAGGCGGCAAATTGATCGCACTCCAATAAAGGTGGTGATGAGCGAAAATCCAGTCACTACATATCCTGATGCATTACTGGAAGAAACTGAAGAGTTGATGCTGGAAAACAACATCGGCGGATTGCCTGTTGTAGATGATGGATTAATTGGCATGGTCAGTAAATTTGACATAGTTCGCCAGTTTTCCAACACTGTATCAAGAGTCAAAGTCGGAGATATAATTGGTGATTTTGTCGTAACGGTCCATCGTCATAGCTCGATAAATCACGTGATTGATGAGATGCAGGAAAATGACGTACACAGGGTAGTTGTAATGGAAGATGACGATACGCCGGTTGGTATCATCACATCCTCTAATTTGGCATTTATTGAATCAGAAACTGAGAAGGGCGAGATGCCGGAGAAGAAGATAAAGATGACCAGAAAGGACAGTCCTGCAGGACGTAAACGATTCAGGGATATAGAAAAGAAAGGGCTCGTTGCTGAAGATGTTATGTCATCTCCTCTAATAACTGTGGATAAGAATGAGTTTGTGGTCAATGCTGCAAAAATGCTAATAGGACACAAAATCGAAGGAATGCCTGTGGTGGACGGGAGATTAGTGGGTGTTATCTCCAAGACCGACATTATCAGGATGCTTCACTCTGTTGCCACAGCTTAAACGAAAGTATGTGGAGGGTAAATGATGAAGGGATGCAAGGTTAAGGATATAATGGCGGAAGCGCTAACGATTGACAAATCAGAGATGCTGTCACATGCCCTTGATTTGATGGAAAAACACGATGTTAGGCGCTTGTTGGTCACAAAAGATGGTAAATTGATTGGAGTGGTGACGCAGCGCGGGATTGCAAGGGCGCTTGGCACCCGAAAGAAGTCAAGCCTGCCGGCATCATCTTTACATGTGGCTACAGCGATGAGCGAACACTTGGCGACAATCTCTCCGGATGATGAAACGGAGAAAGCCATTCAACTGCTCAAGGGCGAGGACATCTTGGCTGTTGTGAATGGTGGTCTGGTTGGATGGGTAACTCCTAATGAAGTACTCGCCATCATGTATCCGAAGGGGTATGCCGGTGAGATCATGAAACCCCCCATCACCACGATACCCGGTGATAGAGTGGTGCACATTAGAAGGCGCATGTATGAGGGGGACATTGGCAGGATGCCAGTCATAGATGACGGGCAATTAGTGGGGATGGTCACAGAAAGCGACATAGCAAGGGCGATGAGAGCATTCCGTGACATTGTCCCAGGGCATCAGCAGGAGACGAGGATCAGGAATCTGATTGTCAGCGATATAATGAGTGTCAACGCCAAGTTTGTTCGGACAAACACGCCATTGCAGGAAGTTGTTGATGTGATACTGAAGGAGAATATAGGTGGCGTACCCGTCCTTGATTTACAGGATAATGTGGTAGGGATTATCACGCGCCGGGATATCGTTAGGCATGGTAATGATTGCCAGTCCTCAGCGGTGAGCTGTGGTAAACTGCCATTCAACGCTTAGGGCGCTGTGCTATTTATGTAACTCCGCAACATCTTTTGTCTGCCTGACTCATCCTGCCGAGAATATACTGTCCAGAACTCTTCCTTGTTCATATTACTGCCCCCTCTAGTTTGTACTATTCTTCCCCATCGTCTATAATAATAGGGCATTGTTGAAACTGGTTAATTAACTTTTTGGAGATACGAACGTTTCCATGCGCTCCAGCGCCTCTTTTATTACATCTCTTGAGGTCGCGTATGCACATCGAATAAATCCTTCGCCGCATGCGCCGAACACGTTTCCGGGTACGACTGCTACCTTTTGCTCCTTCAGCAACTTCTCTGCAAACTTCTCTGAACTCATGCCAGTGCTTTTTATTGAAGGGAATGCGTAAAATGCCCCTTTTGGCTCGATACAGTCTAATCCAAGTGCGTTGAGCCCCTTAACAATGAGCCTTCGCCTCCTGTCATATTCCTTCACCATGGCAAGCATATCCTCTCTGCCGTTTTTCAGCGCCTCTATGGCTGCCATCTGTGCTGTGATGGGGGCACAGAGCATCGTATATTGGTGGATTTTTAGCATTGCACCTATTATCTCAGGCGTTGATGCAGCGTATCCAATTCTCCAGCCGGTCATCGCATACGCCTTGGAGAGGCCATTAAGCAGAATGGTCCTATCCTGCATGCCATTTAACGAGGCAAAGCACGTATGCTTCCCATCATATGTCAGTTTATCATATACTTCGTCAGATATTACGATTAAATCATGCTCCACGATCACATCTGCTATCGCCTCCAAATCTTTCTTATTCATGACTGCCCCTGTGGGGTTGTTCGGATAGCTCAATACGACCGCTTTGGTCTTGTCTGTTATTTTGTCCCTTATCTGCTCAGGGGTGACCTTGAAGTGATTTGATGAATCAGTTGCAACCGGCACGGGTTTTCCACCAGCAAATACTACACATGGGCTGTATGACACGTAGCAGGGCTCTACAACGATGACCTCATCACCTGGATTTGTGATGGCGCGTATTGCCAGGTCTATCGCCTCGCTTACGCCGGTGGTAACCAGAATTTGATCCTCCGGACTATATGTGATGCCATAGTCCGAGATGATGGCCTGCGCTATTTCATCCCTTAACTCTTGCAGTCCCCAGTTGGATGTGTATGATGTGTATCCCTTTTCTAAAGAGTAAATACAGGCCTCTCTGACGGGCCATGGTGTAACAAAGTCAGGCTCGCCAACGCCCAATGATATCACATCATCCATCCCTATGACCATCTCGAAGAATTTTCGAATTCCTGATGACGGGATTTGCTGAACTCTCTTTGCTATCATAGGGTTATCGCCAACCTCTTGGACTCCTCTTTTTCATAAAAGATGTCGCCATCTTGCTTGTATGTCTTGAGTATGAAATGTGTCACGGTACCCTGTATGCTCTCCAGTGGCGCTATCTTCTCGGCGACGAAGAATGCAACATCCTTCATCGTTTTGCCTTTTACCAATAGGGATAAATCATGGTCGCCAGAAATCAGCCTGGCTGATACAACTTCTGGGAATTTGGCGATGCGCTCCGCTATCGCATCATAACCGGTGCCCCTCTCTACCTGCACCTTTAACTCTATTATCGCATACACGTATTCCTCTCCAGCCTTATCCCAGTCGATTACGGTCTTGTATTTCCGGATGATGCCCTTATCCTCTGCTTCTTTGATCGCTTTTTCTACCTGGGACTTGGGTACGCCGGTCATGGTTGCAATCTCATCTATACTGGCCCTTGCGTCGTTTTCTAATATTTCAAGTATTTCCTTCATGATTTTTGCCCCCGGAACGAGTAAATATTATATCACTATTACTTATATCTCTACCACTATCATACATGCGTGGTGCCTATGAAACCAGCCTATCTCACAATGGATGACCTTGATGTGAAGGGAAAAACAGTTTTAATCAGGCTTGACATTAATTCACCGATAGACCCGCACACGGGAAAGATACTCGATGATAAGCGGTTCAGGAGCCATGCTGACACGCTGAAGGAATTGGAAGGGGCGAGAACCGTCGTACTCGCGCATCAAAGTCGACCGGGGAAAAGTGACTTTACTACAATGGAGCCCCATGCCAGGCTGTTGGGTAGAATTGTGCGGCAGGACGTAACCTACGTGGACGACATCTTTGGCTCGCGTGCCCAGCAATCGATTGACAAGATGGACGTTGGCGAGTTACTGCTCCTTGAGAATGTGCGGTTTTACTCGGAGGAAAAAATGGAACGGAGTCCGGAGGAGCATGCCGGAACGCATCTGGTTAGAAATCTTGCTCCGAAGTTCGATTTGTTTATAAATGATGCGTTCGGGACCGCACACAGGTCTCACGCATCCTCGGTGGGATTCACGCCAGTGCTTCCATCTGCGGCTGGCAGGTTGATGGAAAAAGAGGTGACGACACTGAACAAGATTCTCACCAGCGCAGACCATCCATGCATCTTCGTGCTCGGCGGGACAAAGATCGAGAACGCGATCGACGTTGTGCAGCATGTCCTGTCAAAGAAAATCGCCGATAAAGTGCTTGTTACGGGCGTTGTGGCAAATGTGTTCCTGGCTGCATCCGGGGCGAAGGTAGGGGCGCCAACTATGCAAGTAATCGAAAAGCAGGGATATCTGGACATGATTCCCAAGGCGAAGGCACTGCTTAAAAAATTTGGCAAGAAGATAGAACTGCCAGTGGATGTGGCGGTGAGTAAAAAGGGCAAGAGAGTAGAGGTGAACGTCAAAGAGTTGCCGGTCAAGTATCCCATTTTTGATATTGGTCTCGAAACAATCACGAAGTTCTATGATGAAATTAAGAAGGCAAATATCGTGATTCTGAGCGGTTCGGCTGGCGTGTTTGAGGACGAGAAATTTGCGCTGGGAACCTTCGAGACCTTGGAAGCGGCGACGAAAGCCGATTTTGCGGTAATAGGCGGCGGCCACAGTGGTGCGGCGATGCGCAAGGTGGGACTGGATAAGAAGGTTGCACACATGAGCACAGGTGGCGGGGCGTGCATCGAGTTCCTTGCCGGAAGAACGCTGCCCGCGATAGATGCGCTGAACGAATCCGCGAAACGATTCAAATCCAAGCGATAATTTTTATGTTTAGCCCTCTCAATATATAAAATGCCTCGGTGGCTCAGTCTGGCTAGAGCGAGTGACTTGTAACCAAACTTTTACAAAAAGTTTGATCAAAATCGGGTCAAAAATGCAAGATATCACTAGGTCGGGGGTTCAATTCCCTCCCGAGGCTTTGAACTGGAAGATAAAAGTCCCTGTTTGAGGAACTGCAGTCTTGATGTAAATCAGGAGCGGGTGGTGTTAAACCAACGAATTTTTGTATGTTTAGGCATAAGTAGCGCGTGATGGAAAGAAAAATTTTAGATGAATTTGCAAAGAAGCTCACGAAAAGGTTTGGTAGAAGGGTTAGAAAGGTGATACTCTTCGGAAGTGCTGCGAGAGATGAGATGCACAAAGAGTCGGACATTGACATTCTCGTCGTGGTGGATGAAAAGGATGACGAGATAACGAGGCGTATTGAAGATATCGCTTTTGATATGATGGAGAGGATCGGAGTGCTGATATCCCCCGTAGTGGTAGGAGAGCATGCTTACGCTGACATGCACAAAGAGCGATACCCCTTCATAGTAAATGTGGAAGAAGAGGGGGTCATTCTTGGTTAACTTTTAGACCAAGAGGATGTGAAAGCCATATCCCGGGCCTTTATTCTACGGTGCCAGAGCCCGCACCCGTCAGTGAGGTCTTTTTAAGTATCAAAATCATTCATTCCTAGTGAGAAAATGGGGACTAAGAAACAATTATCAGAGGAGATTTCAGAGCCGGAATCTTACTACTTCGAGTTGCAAGCTTCTTGGGGTCTGACTAAACACATGGGGGGCTTGGAGGCCACTAGAAAGCTAATTGAGGCATGCCATATTGATAAAGATTCATACGTCTTGGATGTCGGTTGTGGTGTTGGAATAACTGCGTGCTATCTGGCCAAGGAGTACGGTTGCAAAGTAGTTGGCTTGGACCTTTCTGAAATGATGGTCAAGAGGTCGAAGGAAAGAGCCAAAAGAAAAAATGTTGAGGACAAGGTTGAATTTAAGATAGGGGACGCACAAGACCTTCCCTTCAACGATGGAGTTTTCGATGCGGTCATTTGCGAGTCTGTAGTTGCATTTCCAAAGGATAAACAGAAGGTGGTAAGCGAGTATGCGCGAGTGACCAAACCAGGAGGGTACGTGGGGATGAATGAGGTGACTTGGGTGAAGACACCGCCGCCAGAATTGGTTGAATACATGTCCCGCGGACTGGGCCAAGCGGAATTCTTAAATCCTGATGGTTGGAAGGATTTATTGGAGGAGGCGGGGCTTACAGGCGTAGTAGCAAGGGTTTACAAAACTAGTGCTTTACGTCAATGGGCTAGTGAAGTTAGACAAATGGACCCTAGAGACTACTTGGGAGCATGGAGCAAATTTTTCTCCCTGTGCTTTAAGAGCCCAGCAGTCAGAAAGTGGATAAAGGAAGTAAGCACTCCTCCTAGAAGCGTTTTTAGAATTTTTAAATACTTTGGATACGGAATATACGTTGGCAGGAAATGAAAGGAGGTACAAAATGACACCAATAGAGATAATGGCCCTTATTGTTGCAGTGTTTGTAGGTTTTAAGCTGCTTGTGGTTTTGATAAGTCCAAAATCCTGGATGGGTATTGTGAAGACAGTGACAATTTGGAAAAATCCAATTCCGACAATCCTGGTATCAATCGTATTAGCAGCAGTTACTTTGTTCTACTTACTTCAGGAATTGACAATTGTCCAGATTTTTGCAACAACGTTATTCGTAATGTTTTTGATGATCATAAGTCTTTCATCATGCGCTAAAGCTACGTTAGCACTGGAAAAACAAGTCTTCAAGGAACTAGATGTTAAAAAATTGAGCATGGAGGCATGGCTTGCAATAATAGTCTGGGGCATTTTGGTAATCTGGGTACTTTGGGCACTTTTTGCTTGATGTTTTGAATTGCGCAACCCAAGAAGATGGGGGCATGACGAAATAATCCTACAGTAAGACAAGTTTAGCTTTAAATTTAAGAATCTTTTTAGGAGGTTCGCATATAAGGGGTTACTAATACAGTTTCCCATTTATCCACAAAAATTGTTTGTCAAGAGGTCTACTGAATTTATTAAACACGCTTGGGTAAAGGTCTGGATATATTGCTTCTTCTAATGGAATACAAAACATTTCATTAAATTCACCGACATCCTCGCCTCCAAACCCAATAACTATAAAAACAGGAATATTCCTTGTGCTTTGAAATTCTTGGTATCTTTTTAATTGTTTTGGATTGGTCCAGCTTAACATGCCCTTTTTAAGTTGTGAACGATATTTGCACTCAACTGCAAACTGTTCATTTGTAGGTTTATACTTATAAACGAAATCAGGATTCATACTACTTTCGACATATTCCTCTCGGTTAGTTTCGGTAGAATGGGTCTTTTCTACAATTGCAAAGTATTTTTTTGAAAACAAGTCATCTACATATTTTTCAAATACCTGACCAATAACAAAAGGGTCATCAGAAGTTGCCATTTTTATCTCTTTTAGGAAGTTAATTCCTACGTCAAGTATTCCCATTATGTTAACTCCTTATTTTACAAATATTGTATTAATTTATTCAAGTAATATATACTTAACAGTCCTAGTAATAAAACAAATGAAAACATTCAACTCAGAAATAGTGGCAACGGGTGAAACAAGAATGCAAGTCAAGAATTATCAAAGGTATCGAATCGTATTGAAAAATAAGAGGATAGCGTCCATAGAGCTGGATGGACATGAGGAGAAGGGCTTCAAACGACCTGCTACAGAGAATAAGCGGCTTAAGCTATATGTAGTTAAATCTGGATCGGAAGTCATCTATGTTGGTATAACGTCTCAAAGCATCCGAAATCGTTTGAGATACGGTCTAAAGGCACAAGGAAAAGGTGGCTACCACGGGTATAAGTGGAAGGACTTAGGTGAAGTTGACATCTTAATATGGTGCTTCCCAAAAGAAAGTCGGGACTATGTCGAAGCGGTAGAGGCAGAGCTGGTATATTTGTTTCGCAAGTGCACAGGAAAATGGCCTAAGCATCAGATGGAAATCCACTTCCATGATGCTTCAGAGGATGAAATTAAGGCAGCAGAAGCGATCTTTAAAGAATCTTGTGGATAGAGGCTCTGATAACAGAGCGTATCTGGCTTCGTGCCTTCGGCACTCCACTCAAATCCCTCGCCTCACTCGGAACTTCGTATATCCGCAAAATGTTATATGACATTGAGGCTCAAGTCAAGAATACATATGGGCAATAGATTTCCAAATATTGAAAAAGACTTGGAAGTAAGAAAATGTTTGAAGAAGAGATTAAACATCATGATGAGCTATTCTCCGGCTCATCGTGGGAACTAGGTAAAATCCATTGGTATATTCAGCAAGCTGATACCGAGATGGAAAGTAAATCTTTGATTAAAGGAGAAGGTTTTTTAGAACAAGATAAACTAACGGATTTTGGTAAAGATGTTGTAGATGAGATTCATTGGTGGATTTTTAAAAAGGAAACAGAAATTGAAGAGCTATTAAAAAGAACTGAGAGTATATTAAATTCTGTCCAAAAACTAAAAGAAGATTCATCCTTATTAAAAGAAAAATACTATCCCGAATCGTATTTAGATATAATAAAAAAAATAAAGGAATTTACGGAATCTCATAAAAGCGAAATTCGTACGTTGTATGATTATGTAGTTTGGTTACATAAAAAAGATGTTCTTGCACCATCCATATTATTTACTTATAGAGTTTGGGGCTCCACAAGGCTTGGAGATCGAGCGGTAAAAATTACCGCAAATACTATTGATAAAGATCGAGGGAAGGTAAAAATATGCACCGAACTCGCTCTCGGTTTGCGAACAAGATTTAGATATACTATAGAAGGTGTTTATGGAGATATCCTAAGTGATATTGTCGATTCAATCGATCCCGAATGTCAAAGTTCAATTTCAGTACCCAAGCAAAGATTGCTTGTTCAAACATCTCATACAATTCTTGATGAGTTAGCCACTTATTTTGAGTTTCTTCGTCAATCTTTAAGAAATATTATTCTCGACATCAAGAGGTATAATGCACAAACAGAATTATTATACCGAGAATCTTTTTGGAAATCCTTTATAATAAAGGCTATGAGCGTTAATAGGATTGAAAATCAATTATGGGATTTCAAAAAGACATTAGAAATGTGGCATACAAAATATAAGGAAAAAAAGGAAGCTGAAATTAAGTTCTGTGAGCAAATCGCTGCTTTTGCAAATGCAAATGGGGGAGTCGTAATTGTTGGCATCACAGATAAATCCCCAAGAAGAATTATAGGTGTTCAAGATTTAGAGAATAAATCAAAATTTACCAAAGAAGTTCTCAAGAGACATATTACTTATAGCACTGATTTTGTTCACTTTCGGCAAATATTAATGAAAGATGAAGCTGAAAATGACAAAAATTGTTTAATAATCGCCATAGCTCAGACAAAAGATGTGATTTCTGTCAAAGATAAATTAGGAAAGTTTTCATATCCAATTAGATTAGAAACGGGATTGGATAGAAGTAATTATGATGAGATAAAGTATTCAAAACTAAATGTATTGCATGACAATCATAACTTTATACTAAATCTTGATAGATTTTTGCATGATCGGTGATTTCAGTACTTCCGAAGGTCAAATTCTACAACCGAATTTCTACAGACACCAAGTGGCTCTCGCTCATAAAGAAGAGTGGGCGTCGAGCCACCCCCACTTCTCTTTAATCCACCAAGGACTATTCTCTCAGTTGTTGTATGACCCAATAGATTCCTACAAGTATGATTAAGAGTGATATTAAGCTAATGATGATACTAGGAATCGGAAGAAAAGTTAAGATTTTTCCGATTTGGATTGCTACCCATACTAATAGTCCGAAGGTTGCCATCACTATTAGCCATTTTAACGGCTCCATGATTTCCTCAAACACCATTTTAACACCCTTATAGCACTCTATCATCTGGCTTATAATCCTTTTGTCTTCCTCGCTAAACTCCATGTAGTTTATCATCTCCTCTCAAGTTTATGTGAACGTAATTCTGCACAAAAACTCCAACATCTGCACAATAAGTCGCCGAAAAGGGGGGTTTTATGTGCAAAGCCGGTGGAAACTTAGAGGGGTTTTAAATCAGTAACAGGTGTGATAATATTAGTCAACAAACTCATCAAAACTTTTGTATTTCCCAACCCATCTGTAAAGTATTCCCGCTATTTGATCCTCATCTGGCCATTCGTCTTTAATAGAATCTAAAAAATCAGTTCTGAAATTTTTGTAAAAATTACTAAAAGATTCTTTCTCTTTTGCCCTTAATGATATGCTATTGCCCTCTTCCTTGACTATATGAGAGTTTTTTGCTAGTTGTGTGAGGAATATGTTAAATTCAGAGAAAGAGTCGATCTTTCTAGCAAGAAAGCCCATGTCATATGGTCTAAAATATTTTAAGTATCTTCTGAAGGTTGGGTCCTCTTCTGCTTCTTGTTTTAATGTTCTGATGAGATCCATTACTAAATCCTTTGAGTTGCATAGATAAGAAAATAGTCTTTCCCTTACATCAATTAATGCATCAGGAGAATACCCGATATGGCAACTTTCAATTTTAACACCTTCAATTTTAGTTTTAAGAGATTTTTCAACAAGAACCCATAGATTCTCATTCTCCATCAGAATATCTTCTATTGGTTTTATAGAGGTATCAAATTCAATGTCGCCGTATATTTTTCGAAAGCTTTTTTTATTATGAATAGCAATTGCACTAGGGTACTCATTGTCATCGACTTTAAGTACACCTACTATATTTACAATTGCATTTTCTGCTTGTTCTTCGTTGACACTCTTAACGACATCTTCAGGAGATGTGATCTTTTCGAATTTTGTTATTAACTCTCCCCCTAATTCTTTAAGAGGAGCATTTATCCAAACTTCCCCATAATCTATCTCAAATTCAAAACTTTTTATCCATTCTAATCCAAATCGAATTCTCCTTTGAAGTCTTTCCTTCTCTAGAATTCCAATTCCGGGTATGTTAAGTTTTATGTAAATTGCCATCTTGCGAACTCCTCTGATAGCTCCTCTTTACGTATAATCCTAATAGGTTTTCCTCTTACCTGTATAGGATTCCTTGCATTCTTCAGATATAGTAGTCCGTATCTCCTATCATATTTAAATTTCTTTAACTCAGACTTCCCGAGTTTATTTATTATCAAAAATATTTTATCCACTTTTTTACCTTTGTTTTCCAATTGCTCAACTGTGGATAGGAGTTGTTCAACTCCTCTTTTAATGTTCTTCGATTTTAATTCCTGTACAAAGTGTTGGCAGTTTGTAACGTGACCATATCCATCACAGATTTTTTTAGCCCTATCTAATCCAAGTTCTGATATCATTTGCTCCGGCGTATATTTCTCATCAACTAAGGCATTAAATCTAAAAAAACCACGATCACTATTTAAAGTACTCATGAACCCCCCTAAGCCCAATTACCCAGTTATAATGAATGTTCTCGATAGGTATTATATAAAGAATTTGTCTATCTAGTACTTCCAAACGTCAAATTCTACCAACCAAGTCGATGATTGGATAGTAAGACAAGTTTAACTTTAAATTAGGTAGGAATCTTTTTATGGGGGCGTGGGCGTATATAAGTAGTTATACGCCATTGGCGATAAAAAGAGAGTTAAATCATGCCTATAAGCGTGCCTATAAGAAAAATAAGAGTAACAAACTTTAAGAGTTTTAAGGAATTGGAGGTAGAGCTTGGCAAGTTCAATGTGCTAATTGGTGCCAACGCTTCTGGAAAGTCTAATTTTGTTCAAATCTTTAAATTTCTGAGGGATATAACAGATTTTGGTTTAGATAACGCAATATCTATGCAAGGCGGCGTTGAATATCTAAGGAATGTAAAAATCGGTCGATCTGAGATTTTTTCGATAAATGTTGTTTCTGACAAAAAATTTCGCTTGTCAAGAAAGATAAATGAAGACCGAATAGGTGTGGAAACATACAAAATGATTTACGAGTTTGCCATAAGGTTTAAAAGTAGAGGGACCGGGTATGAAATTGTCAAGGACAAGTTAATCCAGAAATGTATATTTAATAAATTAGAGAAACGAGGGAAAGAGATAAAAGTAAAAGAAAAACTTGGGAAAGGAGAAATTATCCTTTCCCATGCTAACGGAAAAGTGAATATTAGTTTAAAGAAACCAGAAAAAGTACCGATAAACAAAGATGATATGTATCCACCATTTTTGATAGAAAAAAGATTACCTTCCAATAGGCTTCTTCTTGAAACGATCTTTTTTATGCCCCTGTTGGAGATGACCTTTAGTGAGATTTCTTTATACGATTTTGATCCAAAGCTACCTAAAAAAGCTACACCAATAACTGGAAAAGCTGAATTAGAAGAGGACGGGGCCAATTTATCCATCGTTCTCAAAAATATTCTAGAACACAAAGACGAAAAAAGAAAGCTTTTTAATTTGGTGAAAGATATTTTACCGTTCATAGACGATCTTGGTGTAGAAAAATTTGCAGACAAGTCTTTACTCTTCAAATTACGAGAAATATATTCTAAAGGGCAATATTTGCCCGCCTCTCTGATTTCTGATGGGACAATAAATGTAACAGCTCTAATTGTTGCTTTATATTTTGAGAAAAAACCATTAACCATAATCGAGGAGCCTGGAAGAAATATACACCCACACCTTATTTCTAAAGTAATGGGCATGATGAAAGACGCATCGCGGAAGAAGCAGATTATCGTTACTACTCACAACCCCGAAATAATAAAATATGCATGTTTGGATGACATTTTGCTTGTTTCTCGTGATAAAGATGGCTTTTCCACAGTCTCCAGACCGGGTGATAAGGAGGAAGTAAAAATATTTCTAAAAAACGAAATAGGAATAGAAGAACTTTATGTACAAAATTTACTGGGTGTATAAGTGTGGGATATAAAAGATTATTTATTCTTGTTGAAGGCGAGGACGATATAAGGTTTTTTGATAGAATAATAAAGCCAATACACCAGAAAAAGTATGATTTAGTAGAAGTAATACGATTTGCCAGAATGAAAGAAGACAAACGTGACGATTTTCTTAAGAGTATTCAAGCAATGAACGCTGATTATATTTATGCGACTGATATTGATGATGCACCATGTGTAACGGCCAAAAAGCAAGAAATACAAAATAGACTAAGAAATTTGGATACGAACAGGACAATCGTGATACTAAAGGAAATAGAGAGTTGGTATCTTGCTGGATTAAGTAATGAAGATTTGCAAAAATTCAAAATTCGTTCATTTGGAGCTACGGAGGATATTAATAAAGAACAATTTAATAGTTTAATTCCTAAAAAGTTCAGTTCCAGGATAGACTTCATGTTAGAAATTCTGAAATCTTTTTCTAATGAAATAGCAAAGCAGAAGAATGGGTCATTTAGGTATTTTATCGAGAAATATTGTTGCGAAGTCTCCTAGGGATGTTGGCAACAACATATATCTGGTTCGAGATTCGCCCTTCTTAAATCCTTATTTCGCTCGTAACCAGATAAGATTTGCTGGGTTTGGATTATTTGGACGTTTTTACGCAGTCGCCTCTTCAACGATTTTGATTTCATTATCTGTCAACCCATACAACTCATACACCATTTGATCAATCGTTCTATCTGTTTCCTCAACTTCCTTCTCTATTTTCTCCTTCCGCTCCAACGCAGGCAAGAACGGATCCATAATCTCATCGATGACTTGTTGGTTTTTGGTCTTGTCCCTGTTGTTAAAAATTGGGATGTTATTTATCTTCAAAATCCGGTCCAGAAGATTGCCCGTACTAATGCTCTTGCGATAATTCAAAATGCAGTGCTTTATGAATTGCTGGAAGTTGGTATTTCCAAATCGACATTTTAAAACATCAAAATTCTCAATCAATTCCTCATTTTCATCTACATAATCCACAGAAACAAATAGCCAATCGCCTTCCTCGCGTACTTTGGCCTTTTTAATTTTGCCCCGAATCCCATTGGCGTTGTTCAAGGTTTTTCTATCATTCATGCTGAGTTGATTAAAGTAGAATCCGAGATCCGTATCCTTGATTTTTGGGTGCAAATCGACATACTCGAAGAAGTTTGTGTTGATGGTTTGGAGCTCTTTGTTAAGGGAGAGCATTTTGTCGGCGAGGGTGATGAGGGGTTGCTGTTTAATTTTAGGAATATTCTTAATTGGTAGTTTCTTGAAATCGTCTGGGTAAAAATAATACTCAATCCTATGTCTCCTTATGGTATTTAAATAGAATTTTGCAAATTTTGAATTTAATATTGCAAGGATGTATTTAAGGTCGAAATTATCAGATATGCCTTCTAATTCCTTCCTGGTTTTAATGGTCCATTTTTTTATGCTGTTCTCTATGCTTCGGTTTGAAACCGATTTTAAGTCATCATGTTTTACCATAACATTGATGCTATGATTGCATACTACTCCACTTTCATCATACGTTCCATCTACCGTAGCACCCCTGATTATTTTAGGTGGGACATACAATTCAGGAAATGTTGGTCTAACCAATTTTTTAGGGCTTCTTTCAGTGTCCCATTCTAGATATCGAATTTCATTAATTTTATACCTCTCAATATATTTGGCCTCTACATATGGTTTTTTGTTAATTTCAGTAGGTATTTTAGAAATCAAATCGTCCTTTTTGAATTCTCCCTTCCAACACCTCTCATCACTATTCGGTCTTAACCCATAGCTTACATAGCAGATATTTCCTAATGATTCGGTATCTTCAAATTTATCGTCAAAGTCTATTTCTGCGCTTATCCTAAACATCTTTTTGATATCATCAGATGGTCCAAGTTCTTTGATATTTTCAAAAGAATTCGTATGCAGAATCCTTCTCGTTTTCCCCTTCTTTTTGGACTTTTTAATGGTGAGTATAACACTTTCAACACCAACACCTTGAAACACTTTAACATTCTTAAAAAAGTCGATTTGTACTAAATAGTAATTATCTAAAATATGCCTTTTTAGTTTATCAGCAAACTTAGAAGTATTAAATGAATTTGAAACTATAAAAGAGAACATACCCCCCTCTTTAAGCAATTTTAATCCTCGTTCGATAAATGCGATAAATAAATCCCATTTTTCATATAATGTTTCATATTGGCCAGAAGATTCCATCCATTTTCTTTGTTTTTGGTACTTTTCGTCGTCTACATCTGCCCTGACATATGGCGGATTCCCAATTACAACATCAAAGCCACCGTTCTCAAAAACATCTGGAAAAACATCTTCCCAATCGAATGGACGCTTCTCTTTCCAATCATCACCGAAGTATTGTTTTAATTCATCTTCTGTGCCGGAGATCAGGCTGTTACCACATGCGATGTTGTTCTCCAGTTTGTTCAGAGGAGTGTCTTTTCGAATGCTTCTGAGCCATAAATTGATTTTTGTAATCTCGACTGATTCGGGGTTAAAGTCTACGCCATGTATATTCTCTGTTAAAATCTTCTTGACACTTTCTTCTTCTATTTTTGGCAGCTCTTCCTTCTCCCATTTTTTGAAATCCTCTTTTGATAAATTGTGTTTGTTCTTCTGGATTATTCGCTTGATGCGCTCCTGATTTAGGCGTTTTAACCTGTCATATGCCTTGATTAAGAATGCGCCAGAACCGCAGGCAGGGTCTAATATCTTGGAGTCTGCCGTAATCCCAACATTATCGATGATGTAATCAACAACATATTGCGGCGTATAGTATTGCCCGAATTTCTTCCGTTCCTGATTATCGGCAACCCACCCCAAGCCCTTTTCCAGTTCCTGAAGCGTGTTGCCGAGATAATTTTCGTAGATTCTGCCCAGAATGTCGGCGTCTATCGTGGAGAAATCATATTCATACAACCCCAGGATGATTTTCTCAAAAACGTTTTTGTCGATGATAAGATCTTCACACGGATGTTTCGCGAATAACTCGCCATCATAAATATCATCGAATTCTCTGTAATGAAGTTTCAAGCCACGTATAAACAACTCGTTTGACCTGGCTGCCTTGTAGAAGTATTCGAACATCTCTTTTAAGCGCCCAAACCTCAAGATATCTCTGTCTTCACAAATCTTAAAGAATAAAAATCGATCCAATATGATTTGAATGCCTTCCCGCAGTTTATCTGCCGAGTACTTGTCCTTGTTATTTTTCAAAATAGAATTGGTCAAATCGCTTCTGCAATCCAGCAGGAACTTGACGATTTGTTCATCCACAGGCGGCCTAAATGCCCGCGCCCCTTTGAAGTACTCATCCAGTTTTCCGGCTATGATGTGTTCTCTGGCAAGAAGTTTGATTTTGTTAAAATTATTGTCCTTTAAGAAATCATCGATCTCAAAATCGAAGGCAATTCTATCTTTATGGGTGCCCTTCCAATACGCGTTGAATAGCATCCACCTTTTGCCATTGGTTAATAGCGCCCAATTTACGCCGCTGTTGTATGCGTAATTGATTGCTTGTTCAATGTAGGTTCTTTTTCCACCACCCTTGGATATCTCGACCCCCTCTAAATTCTTGTCGAGGGCTTTCGCTTCGATGTAAATTTTCGGCTTTCCATCAACCTTTAGCGCATAATCTGCCCTTATTCTCCCCTCGACCTTTTGCTCTTTCTTGACCTCCAAGTGGTCCTGTAAATTCCAACCCAAAATTTTTAGAAACTCGTCGATGATGCTCGATTTGACGTCTTCTTCATCTTTTAATGTATCAGAGATAGTATGAAAGCGCTGGACAAACAACTCCATTCTATCATAAATTTCTTTGTCTAAATCCCTCTCCACAGTTCATCATCCCTTTCAACGTATTCAACTACTATCTATCACCTTCAATCCTCTTAAATATACATTCCCAAAATACCCATTAATGAATCTTACCCAAGCGCACCGCGAAACTAAAAAAAATCACAACGTCATCTTGCGTCCAAGGCCTCATCCCAAAACTCTAACCAACAACGCCATCTGCGCATACAACCTGTTCTCAGCCTGCTTGAAAATCGCGGAGTGTGCGCCTTCTAAAACGTCATCCGTAATCTCCTCGCCTCTGTGCGCTGGCAGGCAGTGCATGACGATGACATCGTCTTTTGCCATCTTCACGATGTCCGCATTGATCTGGAATCCCTGGAAATCGTGCATCCTTTTCTCTTTCTGCGCCTCATCGCCCATCGACGCCCAGACATCCGTGTAGAGCACGTCCGCATCTTCAGCAGCCTCTTTCGGGTCATGCGTGATTTTCACGTTTACTCCGAGCCCTCTCGCCCTGCTCACGATTTTTTCATCCGGCTCATACCCCTTCGGACAGGCTACCACGACATTCATCCCGACCAGTGCACCCGCTAAAATGGAAGAGTTGCAGACGTTGTTGCCATCTCCAATCCATCCGAATTTCAATCCTGAAAACCCCTTCTTGAATTCGTAAATCGTCAGCAAATCCGCAAGGGACTGGCAGGGATGTTCGATTTCAGTCAGTGCATTGATGACGGGGACGCTCGCATGTTTTGCAAACTCGGTTACCACATCATGCCTCCCTCTGATTACTACACCATCCACATATCCGGACAGGGCGCGTGCCGTATCTTTTATCAATTCGCCTCTACCAATCTGCAGGTCCTGCCAGTTGAGGTATAACGCATGCCCACCCAGGGACGTCATCGCAACCTCGAATGAGACGCGCGTTCGGGTGGACGGCTTCTCGAACAACATCGCCAGACTTTTGTTCTGCAACATGTCCAGCGTCTTGCCCCTCTTTCGCCTCTCCTTTAAATCCTCTGCCTTTTCGAGTATGTCGGTAATGTCCTCGTGCGTTAAATCATACATCGAAATGAAGTTCATCTTATCCTCTCAACGATTCCATATGCTTTACACTTTTCTCTATATGCCCTTCTGAACCGATATCCCACCTGTTCCATAATGCCCCGTCAATGTTGACGATGCCATCCAGTGAGATGTTTCGTGCATCTTCAATGCTGTCTCCAATGCCCACCGTGCATACGGCTCTTGAGCCCAATGCATATGTTCCATCATCCCTGAGCTCCATGGATCCTGGATAAATCCTGATTGCATCTCCATATTTTTCACTGAGTTCATATGCTTTGCTGAGGTCTACCCTCATGTCGCCTGAGAAAGTCTTCCTGTATCCGCCGTAGGCCATCGGAACTGCATAGGTTACGACGCTCGCCTTGCTGGCAAAGTTCAATTTTGTTAGATTTTCATCGAGCATGCGGAAACAGACGTCCACGAAGTCATCCTTCAAAGTCGCGAACAGATTTATCGACTCCGGGTCTCCAGGGCGGGAATTGACCTCCAGTACCTTGACCCCGTCTCTTGCGCAGGTATATGCCATGTACAGGGGTACTCCTCTCAGGGAAGTGTTGTCTCCGTCGTCCTTCACTTCATCGAATATCTTTTTGCCGATTTCCAGCGCATCATCCCAGTCCTTCTGGTCCATGAAAGGCAGTTTATTGCCAGCATCCTTGTAAGCGCCCATGCCGCCCGTGTTCACTCCTAAGTCCCCGTCAAACGCCCTCTTATAATCCCGTACCGCTGGCGTTGCGATAAGATGTTTTCCATCTGAAACAAACTGCAGGCTGAACTCCTCGCCATCCACCTTTTCCTCTATTATCACGGTACCATGTTCATAGCAGGTTAAAAAATGTGCAAATAATTGCTCCCTGTTCGAGAAATGGTCTCCCCAGACGCCTACGCCCTTTCCCGTCGCAGGAGCATCCGGCTTTACGACGGCATTATTTTCAAGTTCATCCAGCCACGCCCATACCTCTTTTTTTACCTCATCCTTGCTGGAGCAGTCCTTCGGGTCAAATACCTTGAACCTGGGATTGGCATCCGGACAGCATTTTTTCAGCAGGTGGCGCTGTAACACCTTGCTTTTTTCAATGGCATACTCCTTCGCGGGACAGATCATCGGGATTTTCGCCTCCTTCTCGACAACATCCCTGATGCCATCTATTATGGGCCCCTCTGGACCGACGATTCCAAAATCAATCTCATCCTGATGTTTTCTGGCAAAGTCGCATATTTTTTGCGTAGTCAGTCCGATTTCCTGTGCCGCCGCCCTCTCGAGTATGAATGGATTTTTCTGTTTGTCTGCATCGAAAATGCTCACATCGTAATTCTCACTTCTACATAAGGCATCGGCGATGGCAGCCGCCCTTGAGCCGTAACTAACGAGCAAAACGCCGACCTTTTCCATCACAATAACTCCTTTGCTTTTACTATGGGCACAAATGAAACGCCCATCTTCTTCAAATTCTCCTCGGCGCCTTCTTCCCTATCCACGACCACGATAACCGTATCCACGATTGCCCCGAGTTCGCGCAACGTCTTGACAGCCTTTGCAGCCCCTGCTCCGGTGGTTGCAACATCCTCGATTACGGTGACCCTCTCTCCAGAAGCAAATCCCCCCTCTATTTTTTTACGAGTCCCGTATTCTTTTTTCTCTTTTCTTACTATAATATAGGGCAAGCCACTCTGGACACTGGTCACCGCTGCCAGGGGAACGGATCCCAGCTCGATGCCAGCAAGCCGCTGCGTACCGGGTGGAATCATCTTTGCGATCTCCTCACTGAGGATTCTCAGACACTCCGGGTCTGTCTCGAAGATGTATTTGTCAATGTAGTAATTGCTCTTCTTGCCGGATGCCAGCGTAAAATCGCCAAACTTGACGGCTTTTTTTAGCGCGTTCATCAGTTCACGTTTCATCTTCATCACCTTTTGTCCGTTCATCGCTTACACATACACAATCCGTGCATGCACTCAACAGGGGATAGAAATGGGATGCACATACTCTCTTGCCACACAGCATGCATACTCTGGTCTGCGCCTTTTTATGGCATATTTCACAGCGGCCTGAAACATCACTTACCATGGCACATCCTTCTTTCCTAATTTGTAGCCAATAACATTAACCGTTTTGTGTAAAATTGGGGTAATAACTATTACTGCAATCATCACATGCAGAGTGAAATTGGTAATAAACCACTCGCGAGAGAAGGCATAGGTGAGCACCCATGCGCCGAGAACCAGGTCCAATTGGTCCACCAGCCGCAGTGGCACGCCCTGCTTCAGTCCAAATCTCCTCTTAAAAAAACTCTTTACGACATCTCCTGTCATTGCACCCAAGGGCAGACAGATCAACGCAGAGGTGGTGAAATCCGGGTACCCAATATATGGGACCGTAAAGTTTTGCACAAGGCCAACGACAATCCCGCTAAGCACTCCCAATATAAATCCTCTGTAGGTCTTTCCATCTCCCAGAATGCGCTTGCCGTCCCTGAACATTTTTCCAAAATCGATTGCAATGCCCCTTCCGACAAGGGCGGCGCATATGTTAGGGATGTATGCCGGCATCATCAGCCAGATTGCAGTTATTGTTATTTCGAGCAATGTCAACACCGAAAACATTTTTACCTACGCAGTGATGAAACTATGAATGTTTAAATTATTCGGAAATATTATCTTATGATAGATTATGTGTTAGCAGGAGAAAGGTATGACTTTATATCAAAGCAAGCTTCCGATTGGGTTGCCCAAGAAAACAACCTCTATCTGTCCCAAGTGTCGCAAAGTCATAGGAGCAGACATCTTTGAGCGGGATGGTGCTGTCTGGATATCCAAGGAATGCCCTGTTCACGGGCATTTTGAGGGCATTTACTGGTCAGACGTTGACATGTATCTAAGGGCAGAGAAGTACGCATACGACGGCAGGGGCGTTCAGAATCCACGGGTTGCAGCTGCCTCTTCCTGCCCGGATGACTGTGGCCTCTGCAACCTTCACCTGAGCTCAACGTGTTTGGCAAACATCGACGTGACCAACAGGTGCAATCTATCCTGTGATTTTTGCTTCGCTAATGCTAACGTGCGAGAGTATGTGTATGAACCGTCGTTGGAGCAGATAAGGGAGATGATGTCTGTCTTAAGGGACGAACGACCGGTGCCTACCATGGCGATTCAGTTCTCTGGCGGAGAACCAACGCTCAGAGAAGACCTCCCTGCTCTAATCAAAATGGCCAAGGAAATGGGCTTCTTGCAGGTGCAGATAGCGACCAACGGCATCAAGCTCGGAAGTGAGCCAGAGTTGGCCCAGACGTTGAGAGACGCCGGGCTGAGCACGGTTTACCTGCACTTTGATGGGATATCTAAAAAGACGGAACCCTTGCTGGAGGTTAGAAAGAAGGCGATTGAAAATTGTAGAAAGGCAAAGCAAGGTGTTGTTCTTGTTCCAACCATTGTCAACGGCGTTAACGACCATGAAATAGGGGATACTATCCGTTTTGCGGCAGAGAACATCGATGTGATACGGGGTGTTAATTTCCAGCCTATTGCATTCACGGGTGCAGCACCTGCCGAGGACATAAAACGGCAGAGGTTTACAATTCCCGACCTTGCGGATAGAATAGAAAAGCAAACGAACGGAACAATCAAAAAGACCGATCTCTATCCGGTTCCATGCATCGTATCACTATCCAAACTGGTTGAGGTATATACGAAAGAACCACAGGTCGAGTTCAGTGCCCATCCTCATTGTGGCGTTGCGACATACGCGTTTGTGAGTGACGGCAATATCATTCCCATCAATCGATTCGTGGACGTGGACCAATTCTTTTCATCAGTTGACGAGACTGTAGGCCTCTTAAACTCTCCCAGCAGACTCACCAGGGTTCGAGCTACGCTGAAGGGGTTGAAGGCGTTGAATAAGTGCATACATGAGGACAAACAACCCAAGAATGTGAACCTCAAGTCCATCCTCAAGCAAGTGCTGAAGAAACAGGACTATCTATCCTTGAGCAAGTTTCACTGGAATGCGCTGTTCATAGGGTCAATGCACTTTCAGGATGCCTACAACTACGATATTGAGCGGGTGAAAAGATGCGTAATTCATTATGTAACGCCTGACCCAGAGCGAAGGATAATACCATTCTGCGCCTATAATTCAGGCCCAACCTTTAGAAACGAAATCGAACAGAAATACAGCATTCCTCTGGATGAATGGGAAAGGCAGCACGGCAAGGTGAAATGACTTGAAGTTAAGCGAAATAGACCCCGAGGTGGCAAAAGCCATTGCAGATGAAAAGACGCGCGAACAATCTGGATTGCAGTTGATCGCTTCCGAGAATTTTGCGAGCGAAGCCGTGCTGGAGGCGCAGGGTTCTGTCATGACGAATAAGTACGCCGAAGGGTATCCGTCGAGGAGATATTATGGCGGCTGCGAATACATGGATATAGTGGAGAGTTTAGCCATAGAGCGGGCGAAGAAACTTTTCGGTGCCGAGCATGCGAACGTTCAGCCTCATGCAGGGGCGCTGGCCAATATGGCCGTGTATTTTGCTATATTAGACGCGGGCGATACCATTATGGGCATGGAGCTTTCCCACGGTGGACATTTGACGCACGGCTGTCCCGTGAACTTCTCTGGGAAATTCTACAACGCCGTTTCGTATGGTGTAGATAGAGAGACGCAGAGAATCGACTATGATCAAGTAAGAAAGTTAGCGAAGGAGCACAAGCCCAAACTTATCATAGCGGGAGCCAGCGCGTATCCAAGGGAGATTGATTTTGCTGAATTCAGGAAAATTGCCGACGAAGTTGGCGCATACCTGATGGTGGATATGGCTCATATCGCCGGGTTGATAGCTGCTGGGCTGCATCAAAATCCTGTGCCGCACTCGCATTTCGTCACGAGCACGACGCACAAAACACTGCGTGGAGCAAGAGGGGGCTTTATTCTCTGCAAGGAGGAGTTCGCCAAGGCCATTGATAAAACCGTATTTCCAGGCATCCAGGGAGGTCCACTGATGCACGCCATCGCCGCTAAAGCAGTGACGTTCAAGCAGGCGATGACACCCTCTTTTAAGGAATATCAAAAACAGGTTGTCAAGAACGCCAAGGTGCTGGCCGAGGCGCTGGTGGAGCGTGGATTCACTCTTGTATCAGGTGGAACTGACAACCACCTGCTATTGATCGACCTAACCGATAAGGGAATTACAGGCAAGGAGGCAGAGGTGGCATTAGGCGAGGTAGGCATCGTCATCAACAAGAATACCATTCCTTTTGATACTCTCAGCCCATTCGTCACCTCTGGCATACGAATAGGCACGCCTGCCGTTACCACAAGCGGGATGAAAGAGGGCGAGATGAGGCAAATAGCAGACATGGTTAGCCTAACCCTCCTCAACATCGATGATAATGCTACGAGGAACCGGGTTAAAAAAGAGGTGGCAGAACTGTGCAACAAATTCCCACTGTACTGAGGGATTTACCATGATTATTGACGGTACTCAAATTGCTGCCAGTATTCAGAAAGAGTTAATTCATGACGTCAAACGATTAAAGGATGAGCATCATTTGACTCCAGGACTGGCCACTATTTTGGTCGGTGATGATTCCGCCTCCCGGGTATATGTATTGATGAAGAAGAAGGCGTGTGAAAAAATTGGCATTTATTACGAGGAGCACACTTTTCCGGGAGATGCTAAAGAGGAAGAAATAGTTCGCCTTATTCAACGATTAAATCAGGACGAGAGAATTCATGGAATCCTGGTGCAGCTACCCCTTCCGTCTCACCTAGACGAGCCCTCGGTATTGTGCAGCATCACCCCTCAGAAAGACGTGGATGGATTTCATCCTGTTAACATGGGCAAGTTACTAACTGGCGACGAGGGTATGGCGCCATGCACTCCTTCAGGCATCATAACGCTGTTGGAGAAGATGGGCATTGAAGTCGCAGGCAAGCGCGCCGTCGTTGTGGGACGGAGCAACATCGTTGGCAAGCCTGTAGCACTAATGCTCCTGAACAGGGATGCGACGGTCACGATTTGCCACTCAAAGACGAAGGATTTGGGGCGATACACCATGCAGGCAGATATCCTGGTCGTCGCCATCGGGCGTGCAAAATTTATAACCGAAGACATGGTGAAGGAGGGCGTAGCAGTCATCGATGTCGGGATCAATAGAGTCGGCGGCAAACTGTGCGGCGATGTCGACTTTGAGCGCGTGAAGAAAAAGGCATCCGCCATAACGCCCGTGCCAGGGGGAGTGGGCCCCATGACAGTTGCCATGCTCATGAAAAATACTGTAACTGCAGCCAAGAACACGCTGAAGTAGGTCGATTTTCTTGCGCAAGATAAACATAGCCATTTTAACATCAAATACGGCAGGGAATTTGCAGTCCATCATCGAGCACATGGAGAGAGGCACGCTGAACGTTAACATTTCCGTGATAATCGGCGATAATTCCAATTCACCGGGTCTAAAAATCGCCAGGGAGCATGACGTTGAGAGCATATGCATACCATATGAAGGCAATAGAGGGGGGCACGAGAAAGAAATTCTTTCATGTTTAAAGGAGCATGCCGTTGATTTAGTCATACTTGACGGCTATATGCGAATATTCTCGCCATCTTTTGTGAGAACTTATAAGAATAG
Organism: Methanosarcinales archaeon; assembly: GCA_026016205.1. Classification (GTDB taxonomy): domain Archaea; phylum Halobacteriota; class UBA148; order UBA148; family JAUWXC01; genus JAUWXC01. The sequence goes on from CP061209.1 coordinate 168,513, forward strand.
AATTATGAATGTCCATCCATCGTTGTTGCCATCCTTCTCTGGCAGGAATGCATGGGAGCAGGCGCTGGACCACGGCGTCAAGGTTTCTGGGTGCACGATTCACTTCGCGGACGAGGGCATCGACACAGGTCCAATAATCTTGCAGGCTCCTGTTCAAGTCAGGGAAGATGACACTGTGGAGACGCTCAAGGAGCGGATTTTAGTTGAGGAAAAAAAACTTTACCCCGAGGCGATTAGACTCTTTGTGGAAGGTCGACTAAAAGTAGAAGGGAGAAACGTCAAAATCAAGCATTGAGCATCTTCTTCTTGCGGAGTATGCCCAAGGTTATCACTACTCCTGAAAGCAGGACCCATGTGACAATGTCCATGAGCAAACCATGCCAGATTATCTCTTTGGTGGCGCTAGGATAGACGACCTGCTTCAGCCATGCAAAGGGAACGCCCCAGTAAGATACGCCGATTAGGTTCAAAAATGGCGTTCGACAAAACCCCGTGAAAGTTGCCATAATAACCCCGACCACGGTCGACCATACGACTATCTCACAAACAGCTGTTCTAGTTATCTTCATGGTGAATGTTTATCTTGGTATTTTTACACATTTAAAGATATTGTTGCCCTCAAAGTTCTGCGCGAGGAGTTGCAACATCGAAGCGGGCGAAATACCAAATTTTAAGAGATGTCACATAGTTATAAAATATGACATGAAAGCGCAAATTGAGAACGCCGTTCAGGGCACGATTACGAAGGAAATGAGGCACGTCGCGCTCGAAGAAGGTGTCGATGTGGAAATCATACGGCAACGTGTAGCCAATGGTCAAATTGTCATCATGGGCCATCGACATCCCGTTGGCATTGGCAGAGGGCTCAGGACGAAGATCAACGCAAACATCGGCACATCCTCGGTGGCAGTTGATTCAGAGCTCGAGGCACAAAAGGCGGTTATCGCCGTGAAATACGGTGCAGATACTATATCAGATCTCTCGATGGGCGGTGATATTGTCCAGATAAGGCGAAGTATCTTACAGGCAGTTCCCGTACCACTGACGACGGTGCCGATATATCAAACCGTGGCAGAACACGGTTCAGTTTGTCCCATAACCCAGGAAGACATCATCGAAACCATTCGAAAACAGGTGAAGGAGGGAGTGAGCTCAGTGGTCATACATGCTGGTCTCACGTTAGAGATGCTATCGATGCTGAGAGAGGCGCAGCGCGTCATGGGAATAGTCTCCAAAGGAGGGTCGCTCACCTCAGCATGGATGATCGAGCACGAGAGCGAGAATCCGTTCTTGGAGAACTTCGATGAGATACTTGAGATTTTGCGTGCCAAGGATACGGTACTTTCATTGGGAAATGCGATGAGGAGCGGGTGCATACATGATAGGAGGGACAATCCACAACTCCTGGAGATTCGCAAAAATGCAGTTCTTGCAGAACAGGCAAACAAGGCAGGTGTTCAGGCAATCGTTGAAGGCATGGGCGGTCACGTCTGGGTCGGTGACATTGAAAAGTATGTCAGGTATCACAAGGATGTCATCGATAACCGACCGCTTTTTGTTGCTGGGCCATTGCCCATTGATGTCGCGGTGGGCTACGATCACATCGCTGCCTGCGTTGGCGCCAGTCTCGCAAGTGGAGCCGGCGCCGATTACCTCTGCGCTGTAACGCCATCCGAGCACCTTGCCCTGCCAAATCTCAATCAGGTTAAGGTGGGCGTGATCGCTTTTCGCATCGCCGCTCACATTGGCGACTCTATAAAATATGGTCCATCTGATAAAGATCTCGAGCTGGCCAGGATGCGTCGCAGTCGTGATTGGGAAGGTCAGTTCGAACTCGCTCTCGATGGAGAACGGGCGCGAGAAATACATCCTCCGATCAAAGGATGCACGATGTGCGGAGAATACTGTGCTCTGGAGTTCATGGATCGGTACCTTGGAGGTTGATTTGTAAATGTCAGAAAAACAACGTTTGAATTTGGACTTCGAAAAAGTTCAGGACCTGCGCTACGGTGAAAATCCACATCAAAAAGCTGCTCTGTATCGCGACCCCGCATTTAGTGGCGCATGTGTTGTCAATGCTACCCAACTTCATGGAAAGGAGTTGTCGTTCAACAACATTGTTGATTTGGATGCTGCCCTCGAGTTTGTGAAAGAATTTGAAAAGCCCGTGGTCGCAATCATCAAACATACCAATCCGTGTGGTGTTGCGTGCGGCGAAACAGTTTTAGAGGCATATCAAAAGGCACACGCATGCGACCCACTCTCTGCGTTTGGCGGCATCGTTGCGCTGAACCGGGAATGTGACGCCGAAACCGCAAAAGAAATCACGTCGACATTCAAGGAGGCGGTAATCGCTCCCTGTTATGAGGGGGCAGCCCTGGAAATTTTGAAACAGAAGAAGAATTTGAGGCTGTTGGAGATAGGCCCCCTCAGCAAAACATCTGAACTGGATATGAAAAAGATTGTGGGAGGATTATTGGTTCAAGATAGGGACACGATGGATATTGGCGATTTGAAAACTGTGACCAAGAGGGCGCCAGATAAGGAAGAAACGGATGCCATGCTCTTCGCATGGAAAGTCGCCAAGCACGTGAAATCCAATGCAATCGTCCTTGCCAGAGATGAGCAAACGGTTGGTGTTGGCGCGGGGCAGATGAGTCGAGTGGATACTGTCGAGATGGCTGTGAGAAAGGCAGGAGAACGGTCTAAAGGCGCTAGTCTGGCTTCGGACGCCTTCTTTCCATTCAGGGATGCGATAGACGCAGCCTCTCAAGCAGGAATCACGGCCATCATCCAACCGGGCGGCTCTATCAGAGATGATGAAGTGGTCAGGGCGGCAGATGAACACAATATAGCGATGGTCTTTACTGGAGTACGACACTTCAGGCATTAGGTGATGTCATGTTGCCCATTGATACCGAGATTGCTGGCATAAAAATAGGCGACCCCCATCCTACCAGGCTCATGGGTATAATCAATCTAAGCGAGGAATCATTTTACAAGGGTTCGATTGTTCGCGCTGAGCATGTTGCGGAGGCGGCGATTAAAATGGTCGAAGGGGGCGCTGATATGCTTGACATCGGCGCGCGCTCCACCGCTCCGGGCGTGAACCCCATCTCGATAGAGGAGGAAGAGAAACGACTTTTGCCTGCCTTAAAAGATGTTTTGGGCGCAGTTGACGTGCCGGTTTCAGTTGATACGCAATACGCGGGCATTGCTGAAAAAGCGCTTAGGTTAGGCGCACACATCATCAATGACATCAGCGGGCTGAAAACGGACTCCAACATGGCGAGCATCGTATCTGATTTTGATGTGCCGGTTGTATTGATGGCATCCAAGAAAAAACCAGGCGACTGTCTCACTTTCCAGGACATTAAAACAGCGTTAAGTGAAAGCATTACCTTGGCTGAAAAGAGCGGAATAGACAAAATCATCATCGACCCTGGCATTGGCAGATGGGTTCCTGAAAAAACATACGAGTTTAATCTGGCAATCGTAAGCGATTTTGAAAGATTCAGGGCACTTGGAAAACCGGTTTTAGTTGCCATATCGCGCAAGTCATTCATCGGTGATGTTCTCGGCATAGAAAATCCAGCAGACCGACTGGCTGGAACCCTTGCCTGCACAGCAATAGCCGTGTACAAAGGCGCGCACATCATACGAACGCATGATGTGGAGGAAACTATGGGCATAATCCGAATGTCAGAATCCATTAAGGGCAAACCAATCACAGGGGAAAAGGAAAATTATCGAGCATCTGTGGTTGATTACGTGAAAAAGCCGAAAGATTCTATCGAACTGATGAAATCGCTCAATGTGACTGGAGCTGGTGCAGAAATTATGAAAGACAAAGCAGTCTCCAAACTGATACTTCTCCAAAACGTCGCTGCACCAGAGGCGTTAATCATCAAGCAGGAAATGCTGGCAAGAGGAGGAGATGCAGCCACGTCAAGGGAGGCGATACTGGGAGCGAAGAATCCAGTGGACGTCCTCATCATCGGCACGGTGGCGCAGATCCAGAGTCTGATTCAAAAATTGAGAATGCAGGCGCTCAACCTACCTAAAATCAGCGATTTGCTGGAAGAGTTGCTTGAAAAAGAGGATGATGTAGGGTATCGTTATTCGCGAGGGTGATCTTGTAGCGTCATGCTTGAAGTCGGCCCACAACTCTTAAGTAGTTTGTTGTAAAAATACAACATATGTTGTGAAAAAGCAACAAGTGTTACAAAAATGCAACTAATAGAAAATTTACTGGGCAGCAAGACGAAGATTAAAGTATTGAGAAAGTTTGTCCAGAACAGAGACTGGACGTTTAATCTGACAGAGTTATCCAAAGATCTGGACATCAATAAGGGCAACTTGAGCAGGGTTTTAGGCGATTTCGAAAAGGAGAAAATAGTGAGCGTTGTGAGAAAGGGTAGAATAAAACTATTCAAGCTGGATTTGAATGACAAATTTGTGAAGGATCTATTGATACCCCTTTTTGAACTGGAGGAAAGAATTTTCCAGAGTGTAGAAGAAAGGTTAAAAACCATCGATGCCGAATCTACGGTTTTGTATGGATCTTTTGCTAGAAAAGAGGCCAGGCCATGTTCTGATATCGATGTAATGGTTTTGGTTAGGGATAAAAAAGATGTTGGGCGGATGGCGAAAAAGGTTGAAAAGCTCTCAGAGGAATTTCTGGAAGAGAATTTAATTCTTTTTGTCGATGTGATGGCCGTTTCAGAATTTAAAAAGTTGTACGAGCGGGATGAACCCTTAATCAAAAAGATCGTCAAAGAGGGAAAAGTTTTGTCTGGAAAGGATACACTAGAGGTGATCAGGTGAGAATAGAATCAAAAGAAAATGCTTCACAAAGATTGAAGGATGCGTTGGAGTTCCTAAACTCTGCTATGGATAACTTGGACAAAAACAGATTTAAAGCGGCTCTGGTAGATGCCGCTGATGCTTCTATTGCTGCTAACGATGCGTTTACGATTTTTATGATAGAGCAAAAAGCTAGTACAGATCATTGGGAGGCAATCGCAATGCACAAAAAAGCGGGACAGAAGGTAAGTGAAAATAGAGTTGCGATATTAAAAAGGCTCATAGACTTCAGACATAAGAAGGGCTACAGATCTGTAAGTGTATCGAAATCGCTTGCCGCTCAATGTGTTGCGGATGCGACGAAATTCGTAAGATGGGTTCAAGAGAAAATGAGTTATTGATCTTTGTATTTTGCCATCCAACTCGTCTATATTCGATCTACATCTCTTTGAATACGGGCATCGCAGTACTCTCTCAGCCTGCAACTCATGCATCTTGCCTATATGCAGCGAAAGTATCCTCATATCAGAAATCATTTAAGGTCAGGCGAAGTAATTCGCAATAGGTGAAGGTCTTGGATCGCATGATTCTATATCCTCTCAAAACGCCCTTGATTAAGCCTGGTGACGATTTGATTGAGATATTGATGGGCACGCTGGAAAAAGAACGATTAAATCTTGAAAATGGAGACGTTATTGTCATCGCCGAGTCAGCAGTTGCTACTGCTCAAGGAAGGCTGCGTAAACTGGATGACGTTGTTCCTTCTGATAAAGCGAGGAAAATGGCGGACAGGTACGAGATGGAGTCACGCATTGTTGAAATCATCCTGCAGGAGGCAGATGAGATTTTCGGCGGCATGAAGAAGATTTTACTGACGATTAAGAACGGCTGGTTTACCGCTAACGCGGGCGTGGATACATCTAATGCCCCCCCTGGCTATGTGGTGTTACAGCCTGAGCGACCGGAAGAAACCGCGGAGCAAACCAAGAATGACATCGAAAAAAGATCAGGAAAAAAGATAGGAGTCATAATCGCCGACAGCAGGACCATCCCGCTTAAAAAAGGTGTGATAGGTGTTGCGTTGGCGACAGCGGGCATAGAGTCGGTGGAAGATGTCAGGGGCAGGAAGGACTTGTTCGGAAGAAAATTGCAGGTGACATTCAGGGCAATAGCCGATGATATGGCGTCTGCTGCCCAACTCCTCATGGGGGAAGCTGATGAACAGACGCCAGCAGTTCTCATAAGGGGCGCTCCAGTCAAGTTGGCGAAAGAGCCAGCGGAGAAGATGAATATGTCTCCAGAGGAATGTTTGTATATGAATGTCTTCGCCTCACACCAAAACGTCAAGGCACATGGCAAGAAAGATAGGAGTTAGGCGCAGTCTCTATATCGTTAGTTTAAATATGTATCATGAAGAATAAAATATACAGCCCGGTGGTGTAGTGGTCAATCATACAAGGCTCTGGACTAACCCTTTTCCTCGCTCTGCTCACAAAAGCGTTGACGGAAAAAGGGGAGATACCTTGTGACCGCGGTTCGAATCCGTGCCGGGCTATTTCGGGGATAAAATGACTGGACCTGCTGAGAGCAAGATTGAGTTGAAAAATGCGAGGGTGTATATCCACAAAAAGGATCCCAGCACCCGGTCCAGAATAATACACATCAACATCGAGCATCCAGATATCAACAAGGTCATAAAGCCCGGTGAAAGCACATTTTGTTCGGGCAAGGAAGGCGGAGTTTTTATTGGGCTAAAGAGCGAGATGCTTGAAAGGGCAAAAAAGTTTTTAGGCATTGAAGACTCCTAAGCAAGAGAGGATTTGTTTTGTTCCCCACTAAGAAAGTCCAGAATTTGGTCGGCACAAAAGTCCAGGTCGAGATGAAGGGCGAGAACAGCCTTCTTGAAGGTGTATTAGAAAGTGTAGATGATTATCTAAACTTACATCTTGTGAACACGACCGAAATCGACAACGGCGAGAAATCGAGGACACTTGGTTCGGTTGTCGTGCGGGGAAACAACATCATTCTTATACACCCTATTAATGAGTGAGGATGGGATGACGCTCGAGGAAAAGGTTTTGGACTATGTTCGCTCCCGCCGAAAAGGGGCTCTTCAGAGCGATATCTGGAAAAAGTTTGACATTGATAGCAGAAAGTGCTCTAGAATTATAACCAATCTGGAGCAAAATGGGCTTGTATATAAGAAATCAGAAGTGGCTAACGGGAGAAGGACCTATAGGATAGTGTCCAGGTATGGGTTGCTGATGGCGAATGACATGGTTTCGCCTTGCTGTGGTTGCACAGGGGAGTGCGTTCCAGAGTACTGCGTTCCTCTGAGCAGGTGGCTTTTGAAGTTATAAAAACGAGAGGTTAATGTATCAAGAGACTCGTTTATATATTGTATGAAAAAGACGCCTAACGCGATGAGTGATACCGATTTAGCCTTTCTTGCAGCGAAATGTTACTTTGGAGTAAATGAGGCCGAGGAGGACAATTACGACCTCTTCATCACCAAAGATTTTAAAAGGAAACTGCCGCCAGGAGGCTTCATCGATGATATGGAGGCAGAGTTGCCTAAATGGTGGGCAGACAACATAGGCTACAAATCAGGCGTTGGGCGCATGTCTATGGTCGATTTTATGCATCATGTCAATAAGCTCAGGGTCAAGAGGGGGTCCAGCAAACTTCCAGAATACAGCGAACTCTTCAACGTCTGGGTGGAGTACATAGTGTCTAAATACCCGAGTGTGTATCTGGTCGAGGTTAAGAACAAAAACACGGGTGCCAAAAAACAGCTCCTCGTGAACACAGGGGTTGTTCAACGGCAAGAGTAATTACAATTTTTATTAGAGTGGGCATCCATGGGCATCGAAGATGATATTAAAGCAATCGAGGAAGAGATTCGGAAAACTCCCTACAACAAGGCGACGCAACTTCATGTCGGTCGATTGAAGGCGAAGCTGGCCAAGTTGAGGGACGAGGCGCAAAAAACTTCCGGGAAAGGTGGAGGGAGTGGTTATTCCGTCAAGAAATCCGGCGATGCTACCGTCATCTTAGTGGGTTTTCCCTCTGTTGGGAAATCCACGTTGCTTAATCAATTCACCAATGCACAGTCTCCGGTTGCTGCCTATGATTTTACTACGCTGGATGTCATTCCAGGTTCATTTGTTCATAAAGGGGCGCGCATCCAACTGCTCGACGTCCCTGGTCTGATAGAGGGCGCTGCAACCGGCAAAGGGCGAGGGAGGGAGGTACTGTCAGTTATTCGAAATGCAGACCTCCTACTGCCGATCACTGACGTATTTCATCCAGAGCATCTAAATGTGATTAAAAAGGAGTTGTATGATGCAGGAGTACGCATCAACGAAACACCTCCTGACGTCACGATTCATCGAAAAAGTACAGGCGGCATCACCCTCAACAGAACGGTTAGATGTGAAATCGACGATGCAATGATACGTTCCATTTTGAACGAGTACAAAATTCATAACGCTGATGTGCTAATCCGGGAGAGCGTAACCTTTGATCAGTTCATCGATGCAATTCTGGGAAACAGAAAGTATGTGCCTGCGCTGGTAGTGGTGAACAAGTTGGATTTGGTGGATGATGAAACCCTGAAAAGTCTGGCAATTCCAGAGGGCGCAATACTAATCTCAGCAGAGAAGGGACAAGGTCTTGACAAACTTAAGGACGCGATCTTTGACAGGTTGGAATTCATACGCATATACATGAAGCGTCCCGGTAACCCACCAGATAAAGATGAGCCGTTGATTCTCAAGGAGGGTGCAACCATCGGCGACGTCTGCGCCCGCATCCACAGGCACTTAAAGCAAAAGTTCAGGTACGCCCTGATATGGGGAAAATCCGCGAAACACGAAGGGCAGAGAGTAGGCCTTGACCATGTTCTGGTGGATGAAGATATTGTTACGCTTGTGATGGAGAAGTGATTTGAAACTCTTTTATTTCAAAAGTCTCTTTTCCAAAAGTTTTCATATGAAACTTGATAGCTGACTTTACATCCTCTAATGCCCTCTCGTAGGTATCACCCTCTCCGACAACCACGCCTTTTAACCCAAGGGGATATGCTACGTATCCCTCTGGATGTTTTTCAACTATTATTTTTATTTGTCTCATCTTGTCCTTATTTCGATTCCAGCTTTATAGGGGTATATCCGCCTCTACAATTTCGTATAACCCCATATCAACACATCGCGAATACCGATATCTCGATGATTTTCACCGCAGATATATATGCTTAAAATCCCTTGTGTAAATCCAGGGGTCTTCGGTTTCTGCCTCTTTTTTCAGCCTGATGGCAAGGTCCACCTTGGCATCGCATTCATCCGCATAATAGATTGCGAGCGCCTCCGGAAACTGCGGGATTTTGGGCGAGCCATACTCGTTTAATCCATGATGGCTCAGTATGATGTGTGCCATTTTCATCCTTAGAACTTCAGGAAAGTTCTCGAGTTTTGCTATCCTGTCCAGTACCATTTGCTCGCCTATAACCAGGTGACCTATCAACATCCCCTCTTCTGAGATGTCAATACTCGTCGCTACAGCATACTCCCGTATCTTCCCTATATCGTGTAGTATCGCACCAGTCAGGAGCAGACCCCTGTCCAGTGAGGAGTGCACAGCGTACGTCGCGTTGCATAATTTAACCACATTCAGCGTGTGCTCGAGCAGTCCACCGATATAGTTCTGATGCCTGTGCATAGACCCAGGGCAATTCTTGAATCTTTCAACAAAATTTGCATCATGGAAAAATGAGTTCAGAAGCGCGCTCAGGTGCGGGTTCTTAACGGAATTGATTATGCTCGTGAGTTCACCCATCATGGACTCCACATCTTTATCCGTCTTTGCCACGAAGTCCTCGATGCTGTATTCGGTTGGCGCGCACCTCCTAACAGTGCTTGTGGTGCCCAGCGCCATCTCTAATTTATCCCTAAACTCGCCAACCCTGCCACTGATGTAGACGACGTCACCAGTCTGAAATCTCTCGTAGACCTCTTTTATGCCAGCCTCGTTCCTGTCTCCCCAGTACTTTGCCGTCATCTCGCCTGTTTTGTCGCTAATCCTGAACTCAAAACAGAAGCCTGATGTATATGGCTTTGGCGGCTTTTTGTATTTAACCGCGAAGACGCTATCTACAGTATCTCCATTTTTTAGGTCCTTGATAAATTGAGTTTTGGCCATTTTCTATATTTAGATGGACTTCTTATTCATTATGTTTTTCGCTTATGTCTGCAACCATATAGATGTGCTCTTGTCGACTATCTCCCCATCGCAGACGATGTAAATAACAAGTCTTGTGTATTTGTTGCGCGGCGTTTTTAACGTCAGTGTTACGTTCTTATGCTCTTCGGTGCCCAGTTCGAATGCATCGCTCTCTTCTGGATTGTACCACCTACCATCTCCTGCATCAAAGCCTGCTGTTACCTTGACACTCGATGCTTGAGCAGTTCCGACATTCTCGACTCTTACCGCTAATATAACAGTGTCACTGAAAATGGTCCGCGTTCTCGTAGCGTTCCAGCTGTGCGTGAGTATCGGTTTTGGAATAATGTGGTGTAATGTGGCAGATCCATCTTCATACTCATCTGGGATTACGCCAATCTCCCAGCCGGTGCCAGTCGTCTCTGCATAGAAATATTGTGTCCCGTTGTCCAGATAATATGTGCCGTAAAATTCATCTCCGCCAGCGATTCCGAGTGCCATGTGGTTAGGCAGCTCAATCAACACGACGTCATGCCCCATCATATCCAGCAATGCTGCTGCTAGTATCGAAGTATCTTCACAGTCCCCGGTCATATCAACTAATGTTTCAATAGGATATCTAGGATATTCATCGAAGGGTGTGGTCACATCATCGGTGGCATAGGGAAGGCTTTGCACAAAAGACAGCACGAAGCAGGCCTTTTTGTATTGGTCATATTTTTGCGTTGTTGCAACCTCTTCGAATTTTTCTACTACCAGTTTCAAGTAGGGGTCATCATGGGGGTCGGTCACGTAAACAGAATAGTCGGCGGTTGCAGGTCTTGGTTTGTTTCTGTAGTATCCATCTAGGGATTCGGGTATGCTCAGGTCCAATGTCCAGGTTCTTCTGTCATACTTCCATTCATAGTACCTTTCGAGTACCTCTACGGACTGCGAAGGCGGAGCAATCTCTCCCAGTGGCATAGGGGTCATGGTTGGCGTTGCTGTTGTTGGCGAAGCAGTAGGGGCTGGTGTTGACGTCGGCATCGTTTTTAGTTCAGGTGCAATACAGCCACTCAGGGAGGATATTATGAGCAGGAGCACTATCATGCAGGCGAGGTTTTTATGCGCGCTTTTTAACATCAAGAACACACTCATTACATCTCTTGCGGTTACAATATCTTTTTCCATACTCTACGATGAGCGCATGAAACTCCTTAAAGAGCGGGACATCTTTGGGTAATGTGCTCTCGAATCTCTCTTGCAAATAATCATATCCTCCTGATATGCCCAGACACTTGCAGATTCGCACTGTGTATGCGTCGATGACGAATTTTGGCTTGTTCAGCGCATAGAGTAGCATACTGTCCGCTGTCTCCTTTCCAACGCCATTTAGCGCGAGCAACTCATTGCGGAGAACTTCAGTTGACTTTTCACCAAGCGAGGGTAAATCATTTTTCGCAAAATATTGCGCAACAGTTTGTAATCGCTCTGCTTTCTGTTTGTAAAATCCAGTGCCTTTAATCAGCGATTCCAGTTTGTTTCTGTTCACATTGACTAGCGCATCAGGACTTAGTAAATCGTTCTTTTCAAGTTCGCGAATCGCCTTTGCCACATTCTCCCACTTTGTTCGCTGCGTTAGTATTGCGCCAACCACGACCTCAAAAGGAGTTTTTGCAGGCCACCATTTTTGCTCGCCTAATCGCCCCAGAAGTTTTTGATAAATATCCATCATCTTCATCGCGAAACATATTCGTGAATCGCCCTCGCAGCCTTTTTTCCTGCGCCCATGGCTTCGATTACCGTAGCGGTTCCCGTGGTAATGTCGCCACCGGCAAATACACCTTCCATGGATGTTTTGCCATTCTCGTCAATCCAAACAGCGCCTTTTTCTGTGATTCGCAATCCCTTCGTCATTTTTGCAATCAGTGGATTTGGTTTTTGCCCTATTGCGACGACCACGGTATCAACATCCAGTGCAAACTCTGACCCTTCTATTGGAATTGGTTTCCTTCGCCCGGATTCATCCGGCTCTCCTAACTTCATTCTAATGCACTCTAATTGCTTCACCCAGCCGTTCTCACCGGCCATCCTGATTGGATTGGTGAGGAATTCAAATTTGATGCCCTCTTCTTTAGCATGTGCAGTTTCCTCTGCCCTTGCAGGCATTTCCTTTTCTGATCGCCTGTAGACGATGCGTACCTCTTCTGCGCCCAATCGCAGGGCTACCCTTGCCGAATCCATGGCAACATTGCCCGCGCCTATAACTGCCACCCTCTTGCCAACCTTAATCGGCGTATCATACTCTGGGAATTTATATGCCCGCATCAAATTCGTCCTGATCAGGAACTCGTTGGCAGAATAAATACCGCACAAATTCTCGCCAGGTATGTTCATAAAATGCGGCAGGCCTGCGCCCGTTCCGATAAATATGGCATCAAATTCTTCTCTGAGTTCGTCTATACTAATCGTCTTCCCGATCACTACATTCGTTTGGATGTCAACGCCCAATTGCTTTACATACTCGATTTCGGCTCTAACTACCTCTTTCGGCAGCCTGAACTCCGGAATCCCATACATGAGCACGCCGCCGGATTCGTGCAGCGCCTCATATATCACCACGTCATGACCGAGTTTAGCCAAGTCCGCTGCTACTGTAAGCCCGGCAGGTCCGGAGCCAACAACCGCAACTCTTTTACCACTTGCTCCTGCCTTTTCAGGAATTCTCGCGCCTTTTTTCCTTTCATAATCTGCTACGAATCTCTCAAGTCGGCCAATCCCCGCCGGCTCCCCCTTTTTGCCCAGCACGCAAAACTTCTCGCACTGATTCTCATACGGGCACACGCGACCGCAAATCGCCGGCAAATTATTTTTCTTTTTAATGACCTTAATTGCACCATCAAAATCCTCATCGGCAATATGTTTGATGAACGCAGGAATTTCAATTCCAACAGGGCATCCCTGTGTACAGCTTGGCTTGGTGCACTGCAGGCATCTCTTCGCTTCGGTTATCGCCTGTTCTGGCGTATAACCCAATGCCACCTCGTCAAAATTATGGATGCGCTTATCGACCTCCTGCTCCGACATCGGCTGCTTCTTCAATGACGGCATCTTCCACACCTCTCCAGTGCCACCTTCTCCTCCGTGATATACGTTCGCTGCCTGTTCATCAGTTCTTCGAAGTCAACGAGATGAGCATCGAATTCAGGCCCATCTACGCATGTGAATTTCGTTTCACCGCCAACTGTAACCCTGCAGGCGCCGCACATCCCGGTCCCATCTACCATGAGCGGATTCAGGCTGACGACGGTCTTTATGTTGTGATTTTTTGTCACCTTTGCGACTGCCCTCATCATCACGGTAGGTCCTACTGCTAGGACCCTGTCAATCTTTTGTTTCGCGATTAACTCCTGCAAAACATCCGTAACAAAGCCGTGATGCCCTTTGGAACCATCATCTGTCGCGATATATAGTTCATCGCTTGCTTGCTGCATCTCATCCTCAAAAATCAGCAATTCTTTAGTTCGGGCCCCTATAATGGAAATAACTTCATTGCCAGCGTCTTTTAATGCCTTGGCTACTAAATATAGTGGGGCTACTCCCACACCACCACCAACGCAGACCACCCTGCCATAGTTTTTAATCTCAGTTGGATTTCCCAGTGGACCTGCCAAATCAGATATCGCATCTCCTTCGTTTAAGCGACCTAATTGCTCGGTGGTCTTGCCGACTTCCAGAAAAATGGTCGTTATCGTTCCCTGCTGAACATCCAATCCAGCGATTGTCAGTGGTATTCTCTCTCCCTTCTCGTCTATCCTGACAATTATGAACTGTCCTGGTCTGGCATTCTTGGCGACCAAGGGGGCATCTATCGTGAGCGATTTAACGGCTGGAGCAAGCTCTTTTTTGGCAACTATCCTATACATAATTTATTGGTCTGATGCGCTGACAAACTATAAATGCTTCTAAAATGGTTTTAGACGTTGATAGCATGCTTGAATCCTTTTACCCGATAATCGGACAAATTGTCGTCTACTTGTTTGCGATACTCTTGATTGCAACCATCATCATCGCGATTTTGGTTGTCTACTCCTTCAAGACAGAGACTTTCCCGTTTCCAAACATGATGCTCTCTGGCATACTGTTTTTAGAAGGTTCCATCAAGGCGTTTTTCCGGCTACTAAACGTAGACGACTCGATAGCAGACAACGTCGTCATTCAGCTAAAGAATAAAATCTCGTTGAAACAATTTGAGAATTTACCCTTCAACAAGAAAGCGATATTTTTGCCCCAGTGTTTGCGTTCAACAAACTGCCCAGCCAAGCTCTCCCCTGAGGGCATTCAGTGTATAAATTGCGGTCAGTGCAACATCGGCGTGGCGAAGAGAATGTTAGAAGAGATGGGGTACATGGTTTTCATCGTCCCAGGCTCGAGTTTCATCAAGCGAATGTTCAGGAAATATAAACCAGAAGCGATTTTGGGCGTGGGGTGCGTTCCCGAGGTTAAAGGCGGATTGGATTTATGCCATCGGTTTGGTGTACCGGCTATTGGTCTAGTATTGGATAGGGATGGATGCGTCTCTACCTCCTTAAACTGGGAGGCCTTTTGCGATTTGACAAAAGCAGACATCACGCGCTTATCACGTTCGTGATATCGCCTACAGTCATTGCTGAAAATCCATTTTCATTCAGATACTGGGCAAACTTCGCGGACATGTCTCCTGTTGGGTGGTATACAATTGTCATCTCTGGGCTGCACTGTTTCACCATTTTCCTCAGTCCAATAAAATCTAGATGGTCGCTTATCCTGATTCGCTTATGTGGGTAATCTTCTCGTCCGGTCAGAACGAATTTGTCAAGGCGATCCGGTAAGCGGCACAATTCCCAGGGCGGAACAACACTCATTTTGCTCCCGTTCTCTCCCAAGCCAACCAATGGCTCAGCACCTTCCATTAACTGTTTGCTCAGTTCCAGAGATTTACGCTCCATCTCAATCTCATCACGATACCCAAAACCTCTGAGCAATTCGACAGCTCTCTGCGCTTTGCCAAATGCATATGCGCCGAACGCTACACCCTCTCCAATAGCAGCCTTGAATCCCTCTATATCATCTTCAAATCTGCATCCTGGGTCCAACGGGTCGCCGTAGTTTGCTTCTGTGATTAAAACATCGCATTTTGGAAGCTGAGTTGCATCCTTCACGTCTCCTGTTATAAGAATACGCGTTCCAACCTCATTTTTCCAGGAAAAAGCCATCGCGCCAATGGTATGTTCAGTTGGATGGGTGCTGACCTTAACGCCATCTATATCTATAACCTCGCCAGCCTTGAACGTTCTTCCCATAAACCTGTGACCGTGCCTGATCTCAAGCGCTTTAGCAGTCTTTTCAGATGCTATGGACTTGGGCGATAGCATTGCCGAGTTGCCATAATGGTCCGAATGCGCGTGCGTGATTAGGAGGTTTTGCTCTACATTAGGCGAATAAGAAGTATCAATCCCGAATATGCGCTGGCACTCAAATCTAAACAAAATCGACAAATGTGGTTTATAGCCTCTGGCACTTTTCATTCTTATGGGCAATACGCCGAGGTCTATCAATCTCTCCAAAAGTCTCCCATCCCTCTAAGTTGGAGTTGTATTTCAAGGTATATATAGGTGCATCAAATTTATTTAGGCGCTGATAAAGCCTCATTAAGTGCCGCCTCTATTGTATCAGCCTGTGTGAGTCCGACAAATTGTTTGACTATCTTGCTATCAACTTCAATGGCCAGTGTTGGAATGCTGCGCACGCCGTATTTTGTTGCCATCTGCCTGTTTTCGTCCACGTTTACCTTTCTAAACTCGACCCTATCACCGAACTTTTTTTCTAATTTCTCTATAATTGGCGTTTGTGTTCTGCACGGACCGCACCAGTCTGCATAGAAATCAATTAATACAGGATTGCCCAATAGTATCCCTTCCTATGGGAATCACATTGCTACAATATAAAAATTTTGAGACGAAAGACTAATTATTACCTAGTGACTTTTGTGTTATTGCTCCGGTAGTGTAGCTCGGCCAATCATTTGGGACTCTCACTCCCAAGACTGGGGTTCAAATCCCCACCGGAGCATTGGGGAAAAAAGATGGACCTTGAAGGCTATGCAAGAAGGGCTCTGCGCAGGGGCGAAAGTTATGATACAGTTCTTAAAAAACTGACAGAGTGCATCATTGAGGTTAAGGATATATCCCCCAACGAAGCTCAAGCCTTGGCCAAAGCCATCCTAGGGGAAGTGGAGGCGACATCTCATCTGGAAGATGATTTGATGTCATTCACCCCATCCGGCGTTACAATGGGTGAATTCGGTGTTGGTTCAAGGGGTGCAGGTGATTTTTATACACATGAAAAAATCGCTGAGATCATAGGGGATACTGGTGCGTTCATCGACTCGAGTCAGCTGGATGATTCTGGCGCGGTCTCCGCGAATGGAAAATACGTGGTTGTAACGGTCGACGGGATGCACTCGCGGCTGAGCGACTTCCCCTTCCTGGCTGGATTTCACGTTACGAGGGCGGCGCTACGCGATATCTATGTCATGGGTGCCTGCCCGGTTGCGCTTTTCTCAGACATCCACCTGGCAGATGACGGCGATGTTGCCAAGATATTCAATTATACTGCTGGTATCGCTGCCGTCTCTGAATTGGTCAACGTACCGCTGATCACGGGGAGTACGCTCCGCATTGGAGGAGATATGGTGATCGGTGACAGGATGACCGGTTGCGTTGGCGCGGTCGGCATCGCTGATGATTTAACGCCTCGCAAAGAAGCACGACCCGGTGACCTAATTTTGATGACCGAAGGTGCTGGCGGAGGAACGATTTCCACCGCGGCCCTATACTTTGGACGACCTCACATCGTGCGCGAAACGCTAAACGTGAGATTTTTGAGAGCATGTCAGGTGCTGTTGAGTGCAGGATTTATCCCAAAAATACACGCGATGACCGACGTTACCAATGGTGGGATTAGAGGGGATGCAGCCGAAATCTCAAAGGTCAGCGGAACAAAACTCGTTTTTGAGGAGGAGAAGCTCCGCTCGCTTGTCAATCCCGCTGTGCTGGGGATGCTGGACGAGCTGGACATCGATTATCTGGGCGTTTCGCTGGATGCGCTTCTGATTATCCCCCCACCTGAGGTGGCGGCTGATGTGTTGCAATTATTGCGAGAGCATGGTATCGCAGCTGGCATAGTGGGGCGCGTTGAAAAAGGGTCTGGCGCTCAGCTTACCAAAGGCAACAAGCGCATCGATTTAACTCCGAAATTCAGGGAGTCGGCATATACGCCTATTAAGAAGGTCGTTGGCGAATCTACAAAACTCGATGTTCCAGGGATGTGCACCAAGGTGGACACGGCAGCTAAAAATGCGACGAAAAAGAAGGCAGATATAATTAGATTTGTTCTTGGGCAGGACAAATTACATCAACCTCGCTTGCGTTGAAGCTAATATCGGTGAATAATTGGGAAATGTTTTTAATGGGGGGCGACATTCTCAAAAGCAAAAAGGAGGCATTAAATGGTAGAAGCATATTGTGTGAAGTGTAAGAAGAAGGTAACAGTACAGAACCCGCAGCAGGTAATCATGAAAAACAAACGGAAGGCAACTAAGGGAACCTGTCCTAACTGCGGCACCAAGGTATTTAGAATTGGTGGATAGGCGCTCTGCTTTAGGCACATATCCTATTGTTTTAGCGGCGGAGCAATACATTCCGCCGCTTGTTATTTTTTATCCAAATCTTTAAGTTAACGTTAGGCAGAAAGAGTGATTTTGATGATAGGGCCAACGGAAACGATACTGATATTCGCAATAATACTCTTGCTGTTTGGTGCGGATAAACTCCCGGAGATGGCAAGGTCGCTGGGCAAGGCGATGGGTGAGTTCAAGAAGGCGCAGAAAGAGGCAGAGTACGAGTTAAGCAAGCGTCATTACCCCAAGAAGGTGGCCGAAAAAGGAAAAGCTGACAGGATAAAGAGGATGGCAGAGGAATTGAAAATTAAAACAGACGGCAAGACCGAGGACGAGCTGCTGGACGAGATTCAAAAAAAGTTGAGCAAACAAGCCAAGGAACAGAACGTTTAATATTGTTGACAGGATATTAAAATGAGGTGAAAAATCAATGATTGGTCCAAACGAGATAATGATTATAGGCGCAATCATCGTGCTCCTCTTCGGAGCGTCGAAGTTGCCAGAGCTGGCACACTCAGTCGGTAAATCCATGGGTGAGTTCAAGAAGGCGCAGAAAGAAGCTGAAAAAGAATTGAGCGAGTTTGAACGGTCTCTGGAGGCAGCGCCAAAGGAAACGAAGAAAAGCAAGGTGGTAAAGATGGCCGAGGAACTTGGCATCGCCACCAAGGGCAAGACCGAGGACGAGCTGCTGGACGAGATTCAGAAAACGCTGAACAAACGAGAGAGCGTCAAGACATAGAGGCCTATACAACACATAGCGGGGTGGGGTAGTCAGGAGATCCCGACGGGCTCATAACCAACTTTTTAAGAAAAGGGCGAGAGACCCGTAGATCAGTGGTTCAAATCCACTCCCCGCTATTCCTATCTCTGTGGCGTGGTTACGAAAGTCGATAGTTATATATAGAGTTCATATAAAACCAAATAACATGGTTAATCTCGGATTAACCTTTGATTTAATATGTTTCTTCTTAGGTATCGCTACGTTGTATTTGATTATAGATATATTGCGGATAATAAAACGTTCACCTCCAGGCTTGTTGCATGCAAGAACTTTTTTAAAGGGCCTAGCAGGAACATATCCACAAAAACTCCTTCTGGTATTGGGGGCCGTAATCGCTATTAACCAATCAACAAGACTCGTCGTACATAGTATCTTGCCGTCATTGCCCCCTAACATGCCCTGCCCGAACAGGATCGTCGACACGATATGCATCGGCATCGGTTTCATAATCATCGTTGCAGCGCACAGGGACATCAAAAATCTTGCCAGAACAACCTGGCGTTGCTAAAAGTCTGAACAAAAAAAATTATCCTGATAGATTAATAATTGAATTCCAACCATCAAAGATGATAGTCAAAAGGGCAGGTCCGAAGGCTCTGCTATCTGTGTTGATCGATGCAGAAGCCGATTTAGGTTTGATTCTTTTAAAGGTCGATACAGCTGCTGAAAAAGTCGCGAAACTTCTTTGATCACAAAGGATAAAGTGGGGACTTCACTCTACCTTAATGGGTGCCTTCTTCTCTTTTGGCTCAACTCGCTTGAGGGTTACCTCAAGCACGCCGTTCTTGTAGTTAGCCTTTGCCGAATTGGAGTCCACTCTTGCCGGAAGGGCGACGCGCTCAGAATACTCCCTGTCTCTCGTTTTGGCGCTGATGTCCAGCGAAGTCTCGCTTGTATCTAACTTGATGTCATCTTTATCGATGCCAGGCATTTCCACAACCACTTTTACCTCGTCATCAGATTCAAACACGTCAACGATGGGGCGGCGCTCGCTTACCTCAACATCATCCGCATGCGGGTGTATGTTCCCGAATTCCCTAATTTCCGGTTCCTCTCCTGGCCGGTTCGTCATCGAGAACCCATAGACGCACGGCTTTTCCCATTCCCCTGACATCATTCTCTCTCTCAAACGCTCGAAGATTTCGTAAATGTCATCGCCAAATATCTCTGACCAGTCATCGCCGAATATGTCAAATGGGCTTCTCCTTCTCTTCTTCATTTTATTCCTCCTCTCATTTCAGGCATATGTTTTTCCTAATAACTCTTCGGACATCTCCTCAAACTTCTTGAGAGTCTCCCCTCTTGCGCTTGGTTTGATCTTTTTTATGGCATCTTCCAGATGCTTTCTTGTAATCTTAATCTTCTTTGCCTTCTTCTTCGCCGTTTCCCTGTCCATACCAGGTTGTAAAACTTCCCTGAGCACCAGCATCGTAGCCTCTCTGCATATCGCCTCTATATCGGCACCAACGTACTCATTCGTTTTTTCTGCCAGCTCCTCAAGGTCAACGTCCTCTGCTAGGGGCTTGCCCTTTAGGTGTATGGCAAATATTTCTTTGCGCTCCTTTTTCTTCGGCGGGGGCACGTATATCCATCTATCCAGTCTTCCTGGTCGCAACAGCGCGGGATCTACTATATCGGGCCGATTGGTCGCGGCAATCACGACTACATCCTTTAACTCCTCTAAACCATCGAGTTCTGTAAGCATCTGGCTTATGACCCTCTCAGTAACATGGGAATCTCCATAACTGCCGCCTCTGACTGGTGCAATTGAATCGATTTCATCAAGGAATATAATCGTAGGGGCTGCCTGTTTTGCTTTTCTGAATGTCTCCCTAACTGCTTTCTCGGATTCGCCAACCCACTTTGACAGCATCTCGGGACCCTTGATGCTGATGAAATTTGCCTCGCTTTTACTTGCCACTGCCTTTGCAAGCAGTGTTTTCCCAGTGCCAGGCGGACCATATAGCAAGATACCCCTTGGCGGTCTGGTGTGCACGATTTCGAATACTTCAGGATATTTGAGCGGCCATTCTACCGCTTCTTTAAGCTCCTGTTTCGCCTTTTCAAGACCTCCAATATCCTCCCATTCTACCGTGGGGATTTCGATGAATACCTCCCTCATCGCACTTGGCTCGACATTCTTCAGCCCCTCCTCGAAATCCTCCCTGGTAACCATCAACTTCTCTATGATTTCGGGCGGAATCTCCTTCTCGATGTCAATCTCGGGCAGAATCCTGCGTAGCGCGTGCATCGCAGCCTCTTTGCAGAGTGAAGCGAGGTCCGCACCAACAAATCCATATGTACGGTCTGCGAGTGCCTTCAAATCCACATCCTCCACCAGAGGCATTCCTCTTGTGTGCACGTGTAAAATCTCCAGTCGCCCATTCCTGTCCGGAATGCCAATCTCTATCTCTCTATCAAACCGTCCTCCACGCCTCAGTGCAGGGTCTAAAGCATTTGGCCTGTTGGTCGCACCGATTACGACCACCTCTCCTCTTGCCTCTAATCCATCCATTAAAGATAGCAACTGCGCAACCACCCTGCGCTCAACCTCTCCGGTAACCTCCTCTCTCTTGGGTGCAATCGAATCAAGTTCATCGATGAAGATGATGGACGGCGCATTTGCCTCTGCCTCCTCGAAGCATTTCCGCAAGTTTTGCTCGCTCTCGCCATAGAACTTGCTCATAATCTCGGGACCGCTAATCGATATGAAATTGGCATCGGTTTCACTGGCAACCGCTTTGGCGATAAGGGTTTTACCAGTTCCGGGAGGACCGTGGAGCAAAACGCCCTTTGGCGGGTCAATACCCAATTTCTGAAACAGCTCCGGGTGCCTGAGTGGCAGTTCGATCATTTCGCGGACCAATCCAATCTCTCGTTTTAATCCACCGATATCTTCATATGATATATGGGGGACCGCTCGTACTTCTTCTGCCACTTTCTCTCTCAAAACAACCTCTGTATCTCTCGTGGCGATTACCGCTCCGGTTGGTTGTGTGCCGGTTATCACGAACGTAAGTGGATTGCCAAGCATCTCAACCCGTATCTTCTGTCCCTTTAGTACAGGGCGCCCCTCTAATATTTGCAGCAGGTATCGTTCTCCACCGACAATTCTCACTGGTTGCATGGGGGCGATAACCATTTTCTTGGCTGGCTTTGCCTCCACTTTTTTAATCACAACCTTGTCATCTATTCCGACTCCTGTATTGCTCCTGATGTTTCCATCTATCCGAATGATGCCTTTCTCGTCATCAGGATACCCAGGCCAAACAATGGCTACAGCCCTTTCCTTTCCTTGAATCTCAATAATGTCTCCGCTAACGAGTCCAAGCTCCTCCATGATATCTGCACCAATTCTGGCTATGCCTCTTCCGGCATCTCTGTGATATGCCTCTGCTATGCGTAATGTCATCTCTTCTGTCATCTTTCATCACCTAATTAATATACCATCTCTCTCGTTCTTTTTTGACTACTCCATTTTCTTCCAGTCGATATAACCATCTTTCAATCTCATACGGGGGTACGCCCAACTCCGTAGAGAGCATTTCTGTGGTTTGTGCCCCCTTCATCAAAGACTGGAGTATCTCAGTCTCTAAATAATCTGATGCAATGTGCTCGATGGCCTTAGCGCACATATCCCTCAACTCTTCAATCATCGCTTGGGCAGACTGCTGTGCAAGTGCCAGTTCTTGGCGCAATGACCTCAGTCGCTGCAGTTCATCGCTAAAACTTGACAATGTACTGGTAGAGCCATATTCTCGGCGCAATCGCTTCCGCTCCTTTGCGTCAATCATCACCGGCTCGCTTTTAACCTCGTATGAATGTGGAGATACGAATACCTCCAGCCTGATGTTATGGGCGATATGGCAGTACTTGCGCCGCTGATTATTGGTATAAAATTCAACGAGACCAGCTCTTGAGAGCAAATCCAGATGTTCGATAACAGCTTTTGGACCGACCTCTAACTGCTCTGAAATCTCAGATACGTAGTACGGTCTGCGTGAAAGTAACTGGAGTATTCTTCTCCTATTCTCGTTGCCCAGAATGTTCAATAATTGCGCTGAATCCATTCTATCACTAACTTTAGGTTACTAACCCTAGGTTAGTGATATTCCCATATAAAATTAATCCTTTATGGGATAGTTTGGCGCTTCATCCGTAATCAAAACATCATGCGGGTGCCCTTCCACATGTCCAGATGACGTGATTCTAATGAATTTCGCCCTTTTATGCATTTCTGCGATATTCTGCGCTCCGACATAGCCCATCGCAGACCGCAATCCACCGACCAATTGGTATAGCGTATCCTTGACGCTTCCCGAATATGGTATCGCTCCTTCGATTCCTTCTGGCACGAACTTCGTTGCTTCAACCCCCTCTTCCCTCCTCCAGAGATATCGGTCTGCACTCTCACCACCGGTCATTGCTCCGAGAGACCCCATCCCTCTATATTGTTTGTATCGCCGCCCTTTGATTGTAATCGGCTTGCCAGGCGCTTCATCTGTGCCGGCGAGCAAATTGCCAAGCATGACAACGTTAGCTCCAGTAGCAATCGCCTTTGCGATATCTCCAGAATACCTAACACCACCATCTGCGATTACCGGAATGCCGTATTTGCTCGCAACGTCTGCTACTGACGCAACAGCAGTAATCTGTGGCACGCCAACTCCTGCGACAACTCTCGTTGTACAAATCGAACCAGGGCCTACTCCGACCTTTACGCCGTCTACGAAGTCAACCAGTTCCTTTGCCGCCTCTGCCGTTGCGATATTCCCCACTATCACATCTGCATCGACTTTTTTCTTGATCTTCCTGGCACCATCTACGACGTTCATATTATGTGCATGGGCGCAATCTACCACGAGTGCATCCGCTCCGGCTTCGTCCAAGGCAACTGCCCTTCCTACATCGAATGGGCTTACTGCAGCCGCGACCATGAGCAACCCATCATTATCTCTAATTGCCAGAGGATGACTGCGCCGCTGGAGTAGGTCTTGCATCGATATTATGCCTTTAAGGCTGCCCTTTTTGTCTACAATCGGCAACCGCTCTATCTTGTGCTCATACATTTTGTCCAGCGCACTCTCCAAGGATACGCTCTCATACGCTGTAACCACATCTTTTGTCATCACCTTTCTCACGCTTTTTGTCGATTCAGGCTTTACTATGGGCCTTAGGTCTCTCCGGCTGATAATTCCAACCAATTTGCCAGCGCTATCAACAACTGGAATGCCACTGACTTCTTCCTCGGTCATGAGGCGCCATACCGCTTGAATTGGGGCATCGGGCTTGACGGTAACTACTTCTCTTACCAATAATTCATCCGCTTTTTTGACTTCCTTAATCTGCGCCAATTGCTGCTCTTTGCTCATGTTCCTGTGAATTACGCCTATGCCGCCCTCTCTGGCAATGGCAATTGCCATATCTGCCTCCGTCACCGTGTCCATGGCAGCACTCACAATCGGGATGTTAAGCGAGATATTTTTTGAAAATCGTGACGTAACATCTGCCTGTTTTGGCTCGACCCTTGATTTGCCAGGCAGAAGCAGCACATCATCAAAAGTAATTCCTACGGGGGCGTCCAGTTTCTTCGTAAACACCTTTTACACCTGTACCCTTTTTAGTCTAATAGCACTTTTTCTTAATGAAGCTTTTGTTTTAGAAACCTTAAAGCACTTGGGTGTGAAAAGGTGTTGCATGGGTCAGTTGCAAAAAGGCATCCTCATAACCTTTGAGGGCATCGACGGCTCCGGGAAAAGTACCGTAGCCAAGACGGTCGCGGAACGCCTGAGAAACGATTACGACGTCTTACTAACTACTGAGCCAACATCGAGCTGGATAGGGGATCTTGTTCGTAAAGCCATTGCGTCTGATGTGGATTCATTGGCGGAGTTATTCCTTTTTGTGGCAGACCATACAGAGCACATCGCCCGGGTAATTAAGCCTGCGCTTGATGAAGGCAAAATTATCATATCAGACCGTTACTCCGACAGCAGATATGCGTATCAGGGTGCAACGCTTGCCGGCCGTTTTGAAGACCCCGTCGGCTGGGTTAAAAGAATACATGCAGGATGGACTATTCCGCCTGATTTAACGTTTCTGCTGCTTGTCTCTCCAAGTGTGGCGCTGAGCAGGTGCAATACTAGACAAAAAACGACAAAGTTTGAAGACATCGAATTCATGAAGAAGGTGCAGACTAACTTTCTCAAGTTGGTGAGTGAGGAACCAGCTCGATTTGTCAAGATAGACGCCGAAAAGGACCTGCATGTGATAGAAGAAAAAGTGATGAGTAAGATTCAGGAATATATCAGGGCAAAGATTTAGTCTACCGTCATAGCAAAATGGTTAAGTATATGAACTATTAGCCATCAAATATACTATCATGAATCAAAGCGAGCTAGAAAACAACGAGCTGATAAAAGAGTGGTTTTCAATTATGGAGGCGGCGCCCAATACCCGGCGCAATTATCTCAAAGGCATGGCGCTTTATACGGACTTCACGGGCAAGACGCCAGAGCAACTTTTAGAGGAGGCCGAGAGCGAGATTAAGAGCGGCCTGCTCATGAGGAAGCGGAGCATACGGAAGTATCTCTTAGATTTTAGGGAGGCACTCAAGGCAAAGGAGTATGCACCAAAGACGATAATCAACTACGTTGGCACGATAAAGAGTTTTTACAAGGCTTTTGACATTGACCTGCCCGTGCTCAACAGGCGCAAGACATTCCAGGCAAAGCCCACAGAGAAAAATATGTTTGAGTTGAAAAAGGAGCACATACAGGAAGCGCTCAAGCACGCCGATGTGAGGAATAGAGCCATAATCCTGTCGATAGTGTCATCTGGATTGGGGCAAAGCGATATCCTCAATCTCAGGGTTGGGAAGTTTAAGGAAGGATATGACGAGAAGACGGGCATTACCACGTTGAAGATACGGCGCATAAAGACGAGATATGACTTTTACACCTTCTTTTCTCCAGAGGCATCACAGGCGATATGGGACTACATCGAGTGGAGAACCAGGGAGCCAAAGAGGACGTGGCACCCTGACATCATGGAGGCATATGAGAAGAGAAGGATACGCTCCGATGATGATTATCTATTCATCAAACACGCCATCGGTGATGAGTATCTCAAGACGTTGGACGACGAGGATAGACGATTCAAAACATCCGGCTTGATGGAGATGTTCAGGGAGGTAGCCAAGCGCATGGGCATGGAATCCGATAAAGGACAGTGGCAGTATTTCAGGGCGCACAACCTGCGCAAGTTCTTCAACAGCACGCTGCTAAACAACGGGGCGGACATATTCTTTACAGACTATCTCATGGGGCACGTGATTGATCAAACACACGAGGCATACTTCCAGGCAAGCCCAGAGAAGCTTAAAGAGAGGTATATGCGCTTCGTGCCTTACCTTTCTATCGAATCTGTCGAGACCAGGGTTTTGGAGTCGGAGGCATACGAGAAGCTACACACGGAGTATGCGGGGCTCAAAAAGCGTCTAGCTGAATTAGAGGAGAAGGAGAAATACAGGGCTGAAGCGTTACCAAAAGATATCTTAAATGAACTGTTCAGCGATAATGAATTTAAGACGGTCTTGGAGAGAAAGCTTTCGAAGATAGCGCAAGCCAAGAAGATGGGGACCACTTCCCAAAGTTAAACTTAATTTTGGAAAGTTATATAAACTTGAGTTGTAAATAACAACCATTGGCGGGGTGAAAATGTCATTTTTCTCTAAAAAAATGAAGGAGCCAAAGAGAACTCAAATTATATCAAAAGGACTGGCATTAGACGAACTAATTAAGGAAGATATTGTTAAAGAGTTAAAAGATACATTTTCAAAAGAGGGGGAACTAGTTACAACTTTTATACGATTTCATATTATACCAAAAGAGAGACCACCAGAAGTTAAAGTAAAAAAGGCAAAAGAGGGGGAGATTGTTATTGGGATAAAATCTGTGGATCATATTGCACTAGATCACCCCACCCCTGATCATGTTAAGGACAAGGTAGTAGTAATCACATCAAATAGAAATAAAATATTAGAAAAATTTCTAAAATAGGTGGTTTATATGTCAATTAATTTAAAAACAATTTCAACGACTGAGGAATTGGGGGAACTTGGTTTTGAGCCAGTAACTGGCGTGCTTTATAGGGAAGGATTTAGGGAATTTGTAACAATAGACGGAGAAATGTTAGAGAGAATTTTGGGTAAATTAATCAAAGAAAAAGTAGAGGAGCTCTTCGAAGAGAAAGAAATATTGTTAGAATTTAGAAAAGTTAATGACGATTTAGCACAAGAAGAAATAGAGCATTTTATAATGGAAATAAAAGAGAGTAACATTTCCAAAATAAGTATTTTTGATATAGTTCGTGGCTTGCATCTGCCGTCAGAACAAGTTGAAAGAATATTGGAAAAATACGAAAAAGAAGGAAGAGTGAGTGAAATAAGTGAATAAGGTATTCTCTGGCCCTATTGATAGATATGGTTGGGTATCATTACATTCCTTAGGAAAAAAAGTGACTATAAGAGCAGTTAGCATAAAAAAGAGAAAACAGCGAGTTACGGACACAGATGGTCACCAGGTAGATGAGGCCGTGGCAGAAGGCGGCGCAAAGGTCAGATCAAAACGTTATGACATAAGTAAATTCTAAAAAACCATTTTGATGCCCCCCTCATCTGCATTTTCGCTTTTTCAATTACTCAGAATCTGCCAAAATCCGATTCAACGGAAATGCTCGTAGCGAGTTTTTCTTGTTTAACTTCCAGCGGGAGATGGTGGTTCCACACCTTCAAGGTAGCTTTTTGTAAGAGGGCAAACATCCTATCAACTGCGCAGTCATAACTACATTCAGCGCCTCCCTCTGCTCCATAGCGTCATTCTCCTGGCTTCTTTTCAAGGCGCTGCGCTTTAACCTCCCCCCCGTGAAGGGTAGAATAGGGGATTGTTATATGTGATTCTTTCCGCATTCTTTCCATATGGCTATCTCTATTTTGCCAAATCCAATATAAGCTACGACTTAATAGCGATTGTTTTTTATAGACGTTCTTTCCATCTTCTCTTCATATGACTATCTCAAAAATCGTCCAGTTCGGTCTGGAGGATCTGGCGCTGCAGCTCAAAGAGAAAGGTGCATCTTCTCGTGAAATTGCGCAGATTCTGTCTGCTGAGTCCGGGAAGAATATCAATCATACCAATGTTTTAAATTTTTTCAACAGGCGCACCCAAGATTTAAGAGAGATTGCTAAGAAGCAGGTGAAGCTTAAGTCCCAAATCGTCCAGCAGGAGATCAATGTCATTGATGAGCTTCGTTATATCAATCAGAAAGTCAAGGTCGCAATCGAGGAGCTGGAGAAAGATGGGAGTGATCCCTCTCGCAGAGCTCCACTCCTTGCAGTACTCCAGCGCCAAACCGAGTTCATATCTAAGCGCTTAGGTGAGGTCTCGGATGCGCCCCAGATCACGATACTCAATCAGGAGTTCGACAAGTTCCAGGAGAGCGTGCTTTCTATCGTAGAGGAGGAGGGTGGACGTGAACTCAGAGAGCGCATACTCCGAAGAGTGTAGGGAGAGATTCCGCAGACGATTCAAAAGTGCAGATCTAATCCCCTGGACCGAGATCAACCGTCTCATCAAAGGTCAGCCCTGGTCCTGGTCCATCGATAATAGAGACTTCTCTTATATGTTGCCCATTTACAGTGACAGCTCTCCAGAGATCATCATCAAGAAGTCACGTCAGATGGCGGTCAGTGAATACGCCATCAACTGGCTATTCTGGAACCTATCGCGCAATCCCCATACTACAGGCATCCATGTGTTCCCCAATGCCTCACAGAGCCAGAAGTTCTCCAAGCTGCGCATCCTCCCGGATAATTTTAGAGAGCGCATCTTTCTCCCTGAATCTCCCAAGTATCGATATGCTGATAATGTCATGCACAAGCATTTGGTCAACGATTCTCACTATATCCTTTCCTTCATAGGTGGCATCCATTCTAAAAGCACGGATGCGCGCTCGATAAGCGCGGACTTTCTGGTCCTAGATGAGACCAAGGATTTACCACAGGAAGATATCGCTGATGTGGAGGAATGCCTTGCTCTCTCCAAGTTCAAGATGAAGCGCACCATCGGCACACCCGACTTCTTTGGGACTGAGTTCTCCAAGAGATGGGAGCGCTCAGACCAGCATGAATGGGTCCTACAGTGCAAACACTGCGGCCACGCAGCGCCCCTCACATTTGATTTCATCCGGAAGGCTGACCTATTCTATTATGGCTGCCCTAAATGTGGTGCATTCCTGGATACGCTTGAAGGATCTTGGCAGCCACAGAATCCGGATGGAGCCACCAGGGGTTATCATGTAACGCAACTCATGGCCTCATGGATAAGCGCAGACGAGATCATGAAGAAGAAGGCTGATTACCCGCCGTCCAAGTTCGCCAATGAAGTTCTGGGTATCGAGTTCGAGGGAGGGAAGCGCCCTATCTCTCCAACCAAATTGCTTAAGTGCTGCGTCACAGACGTTGCAGGGTGGCGCTCATCTTTCGAGCGCATCGCAATCGGCGTTGACTGGGGCAACGTCTCTCATTACGTTATCCTCGGTATGTCCGAAGGGACCTACTATCTCATGGACTTCGGCATCTGGAATGATCCAGACGTTGCAGCTCATGCGAATCATTTGATTGCGCTTGTGCGCGCCAAGTATTTCGCCCCGCGACCTGCGCCAATCATTATGGACTCCGGATACGGCAAGGTGCAGAATCAGATCGTATTCAGGGCTTTCCCGCAGCTGGCATGGGCCTGTTTCTATGGCAGCGATAAATTGCTGCAGCCACAATATGAGACAATCAGAAGCGTCAGTGGAACCCCGCTAAACCCCGCCAATTACCAATACCACGTCAACATTCATCACGGTTCCGTCTGCGAGGAAGTTACAGCTCTCCTGGATGAAGGCAAGATAAAGTTCTGGAGAGGAGCGGATGCCCTCGATAGCACGTCAGCGCTAAGGTCGTTCATCGACAACCTATCACTCATTGATGTAGATGTCGTTGATACCTCCATGGGCACCAGGCGCAAGTGGGTTACGACACCGGCCCATTATTTCATGGCGCTTCTGTTCGCCTATGTAGGGTTGCAGAGGGTGGAGGATTATGTCCGGGTCCATTCCAGGCTGAACCGTAGCAGTAGGCGGGTAATGTAGAAAATACGGTTGTCAGCCGGAGGATTCTACACTACTCCATACTATCCATTCCCGATAAGTGGTTTAGACCGCTCGCGCCTACCTGCGACAGGAGCAACTTTCTCGGTTATCCCTACTCGCCTACTTCGTAGGCTCGCCTCGACTGCTACGCAGTCTCAGTTCCGCAGCGCCTATGGCGGTCCCTTTCAGGACTTGCGGTCCTCGTCAGGCAGTCACGGACGCGCAACTGCGGGGGATACCAGGCGCGCTCTCCAGTGATTTTATTTTAGGACTAATCCAGCGCCGAGCTAGTATCAAGTGGAGCTCGGCGCAAGGTTGTGCCGTGCTACTAAAAATATTGGAGGTTAAGAAATTGATAAGTAATAGAGAACTCTATGAAAGAGTCTTCTGCAGGTACATCGAAAAGGGATACGATGAAGAGCGTGCAGACTACATAGCAGCCAGAGTCGTCAGCAGACAGAAGAAACATCTACGCGGCCAGCAGGAATTGGTCAGTGCAGGGTGGGCACCAGGCAACATGGACCTGGGCCCGCTCATGCCAGACGGAGGAGAAAGCATCCGCCAAGCAGTGAATGAAGTCGCCATGAATCTTAGAAGCCACCCACTCGTTCATATCAATCAAGCAGAGACAGAGCAATGTCCGCGCTGTAACCGTGAGATGAAAGTATCACCGGTAGCAGCGCAGGTATGGTCCCAACTCCCATGGTACGAAAAATTATGTGGCATCTGTGTCAGTGAGGTGGAGCTGTGAAAGAAGAGGTAGAGGATCTGATCAAGCAAGGTTTGGTGCCCGCCAACTATGATGAGATCGGGCGCTCGAAGTTCCCGCTTACCTGGAAAAAGTTAGACAGGGTTGAGCGTCATATAGATTGTTGGCCCCAGATCACCATCTTGTTATTCGTGCTCTGGGCAGAGCTGATGCTATTTTTGTATATACATGTATAGACGCGCCAGCCTTAATCCACGTCCGTCTGCACATTTATCCATATCCACATATTTACATTTGTGGGCATTCATCCATGCATTCATCGATATAGGTACCAATAGATCGGTACCAATGTCTTGGTGGTCGCGCAGGGTGCAACCTATACCGTGAGGGATATATACTGTACAGCATATACGCAGCATTTCCACAGCATCTACGCAGGATGCGCGCCTAGCGCATTCGTAGATTGAGCGCGCGAAAAAGCGGTGATTAACCCTTCTCGATGTATATTCTGCCATTCTCCCTTTTAAAAATGATGAAGTCGCCCCGTTTGACGCCAAGGCGTTGGGCCACGCTTTTAATTAAACTGATCTTCATTCCGATCGCGATCTTGGAGGAGCCCAACATCTCATTACTCATGCTCATCGTATTACTTGAAAAAGATATTTATACTATCCGTGTTATACGAGTGGTAAGTGTCGTATCACTTGTAGGAGTAATTCACGAAAAAAGGAGGTGAAAAAATTGAGGAGTGCTAGCATTTTGGGGAAGATGGTTCGAGAAGTAGTCGGTCCCCCTCAGTAGCCGGACTGTTCGTACTTCCATAGTCTTTTTTCGTGGCCCGGCGATGGCAAAGCCCGGAATAGCTTTTGCAAGGGTCAAACCTGCAGGGGCATTGCCCGCCCCAAGGGGGGAGAGGCGGAGTAACAAAACGGAGGAAAAATAGTGAAACTAAGAGAGAAGAAAATAAACGCATTCGGCAAGTCAATTCCAGTGATAGCCGTCATTCTGATGGTGCTCACGGCGGGGATCGCTGGGGCGGCCCTTGTGAGCTACCTGAGCAATACGGTCACGACAACGGCGACGGTTGAATCCCCGATTAAACTTGAACTATACGCATCTGATGGAGCTCTCATTGACGGTGACTTTGACCTAGAAATTTTAGAGGGCGGAGAGTCGTTCAACCTCTACAAGGTGGCACAGAACCAAGGGGATGCTGCCGTACCCTTCGCAATAGCGATGGTTTTCAAGGGCAAAGACGTTGGCATGGGAGTAATGGTAGAGTGTGCTGCACCCCTCGCTGGCCAAAAAGTGGCAATAGGGCACCATCTAACTAGTGGGGCAAGTGAGATCATATGGGATAGGGATGACTATTGGTACGAGGTGGACGGTGTAGAATCGTGTCTACTTGGAGCACACGATCCAGAGAAAGTAGCTGACTACATTTTCTGGGCTGACCACAACTCAATACCAACATTTTCTGTAGATCCCGATGCTAAACTTAACACGAATTACGTTGATGCGGTGATAGTATCAGACATTGAAGGTAACGAGTACTACGTCGTCATATTCGGCGGAACCATTGGTGACACACTCATTGCAGACGAGGACCCACGAACTTTGGAATCGGAAATAACGAGCTGGGGCTGGTGGAGTTCAGACGAATACCATCTTAGAGGTGCAGATGAACCATGTGTAATGCCAGGAATAAACGATCTAGACACAAAGGGCTACGACCTCGGTAAAATCAGAATCATTTTCAGATCGAACTTTGTTTCAGATGACCCAGAAACCCCTGATATCGTTGAGACCGTTAATATTGGCATGCGAGTGGTAACGCCAGGGTGCACGATTGGAGAAATAATAGAAGATATGGCATTATAGACCAGAAAATTCGTGGACTAGATAAAAAATTGGGGCTTAACACCAAAGCCCCTCATTTTATTTGTCCCCTGCCTCGGTTGAAGTCCAAGAGGAGACAGGAAAGAAAATGAAAGAAATAATTATCATTGGAGTCGTGTCACTGTTACTGCTGAGCGGAATTGCCTCAGCAGCAGAGATCGAGCCGATACATGACTTCCAGGTCATAGCAGACTTTCCAGACCAGATGACCGCTGGCTCGACCTATGAAGCCCACTATCGATTCAAGAACGTTGCAGATGAGAGCGTTCCGATCCAAGTTCACCTAAACATATCCCATCCTCTGATAGAGAGTGGGGAGTGGTTCGTCAGCGTCACGTTGGACGGCGACGAGGTCAACTGCACCGAGGTCAGTGCGGGGAACTTCAGCACGGACGAGTGCCAGATCGGGACGGGGGAGCACGACCTCAGGATAGGCGTGTCGTCGCTGCCCAACATCCTGCCGGATGCATACGGCATCACCGTTGAGGTGTGGTCGTCGAAGGTCATGGTCTATCCGCCACCGCCAGTCGGGGGAGGTCGTAGAGCGATACCCACGCCGAGCCCAACTCCAACGCCCACGGTAACTCCAACGGTTACACCCACGCCGACAGTGACACCTACTGTAACACCTACGCCAACGGTTACGCCTACGCCGACACCAACGCCAGTGTCGTTCATCGAGTCCATCCTTGGAAGGCCAGGGGCAAGGGCAATACCCGGGTTCGAAGCCGTATTTGCGATCCTCGGACTGTTGACGATGGCATATTGGAGACGAAGATAGTGATGAGCATGAACAAGGAAGAGTTCTGGGGCACATACTCACAGCAGGACGAGGCAAACAGGCGGAAAATGCTGATGGAGGACCTGAATAAAGTAATAGCCAAATGAGCCAGCAGAGCGCCCAGCGCATTTTCCGTTGCTTGCGGACACCGAAAATGCGTTCATGCTGGACGCTCGTTAGCAAGCGTGCTAACCAGCGCGTCTGTTTCGTCATAACATTTCAAGGCTCATTCTTTGAACTCTGCGCCTCCTCGCCTTGACTCGTCGGCGCAGGACTCGCGGAGCTCGCTGTTGCTCGCTCCACTCGGGCTTAGACTTGCGCACCTTTCCTGGCGCGCCGAGTAAGAGAACAGTACAGTAATGCCTCCCTTTGTTTAATCAATTGGTGGGTAAATGCCCTTTATCTCTGTGTTTATGTGCTATGACTACAACAGGTTTTGGCACCGACAGGACAATATCAAAACTAATTCTTGGCTCTGTATTCTTTTGAGTCGTAAACTTTACATACGTTTTTGATAGGTGTTTTTCATTTAACATGCGGCTTATTTTACCAAAATCCTCCGTTTTTTCT
This sequence comes from Methanosarcinales archaeon, assembly GCA_026016205.1. Taxonomy (GTDB): domain Archaea; phylum Halobacteriota; class UBA148; order UBA148; family JAUWXC01; genus JAUWXC01. The sequence continues at coordinate 202,174 of CP061209.1, forward strand.
GTATTAATTTTCCCCCAATTGATTTTTGTAACAGTTCCAACGTTAGCTGGACCACCTTCTTTGTGAAAAACATCTATCTCCTCTTTTATGATGAATAAAGGGAAAAGAGGTAATTTCCTTATTTTGACTTTTAGGTTGCCTTCAACTATTGATTTTAATTCGCCTGTGCCTTTACATCGTGTGCACTCACGTTTAGAACTTGTATATACAACTACCCCCTTATCGGGGTACCAACCTGACCTTACTAAACCCTCACCGTCACAATAAGGGCATAGGAGTATTCTTTCCTCACATTTTGAGATTTCTTTAATCGTCTCCACTTTTATACGCCCGTGAAACTAGTTAGACTGAATTACTAAAAACGTTTTCTTTGAAGAGAGGATCCACAAATCACACCTAACAACTTTTTGACGCAATAATGCTTCTGCTACAGCGCCTGATAATAATACTCCCCTTTCGTCTTCTGCGCTCTGTCCAGGCGCGAGTCGGGCTTGTTCACCCTGGGCTCTTTGTATCCTCGTCTCTCCCGAATGTGATACCAGCGCTCCTTAAAAACCAATTCAGGCGCTCCAGTGCGCTTCGTTATCAGGATATGCCCCTGATTGTATCGGAGTTCTATTGCAATTGAATGCGAAGTGTCCACAGCGTGAATGGCTGCTTGGAACAGCTCCTATAAGTCATTCTCCTGCCCCCCTCGTGCGATGAGAGAAGGAGAGGGGGGGGAGGACAATCGGTGTTATGCCCGGGAATGTACTTCCTCTTTCAATGTTATTCTTATTATCTGGAGGGTCAGTGTTATGAGAATCACAAGTTGGATTGGGTAAATGATCGTTGCTCCTGTCGTCTGGCTTACTGGCAAAGAGCACCCTATGACGGCGGCCAGGGTTGCTATCAGCATTATCATTCCGATCTTGATTTCGACTGGCGCTAACATCTTCATTTCAACCTGAGCCCTACCTCTTCGCTAGGGTCAACCATCAGGAATTCCTTCATCTTTCCGCAACTGGGACAGAACGCCACGATGAGGCCATCTATAAAATCCTGGGTAGTCTCAAATTCGTGCTTGGTTGCGCAGCCGTTGCAGATGTAGTATCGTTTCACCTAAACCTCATGCATCTTTAGACCAAAATTAGCCCTATCCTCTTCATGCCGTCTCTCCTTGTTATCTTGATACAAGATTTAAGTGTATATTGCTTTTAATGTTTTCGCTTGAACACGCTATCCATGAAACATGATTATTTTGCTCAAGCAAAGGTGACGGTGAGAAGACAGATCGCGATTCCAAAGAAGGTGCAAGAGAGAATGGGCGGGCTTAAAGAGGGCGACTATCTTCTTTTCTACGAAGAGAGTGGAAAAATTTACGTTGAAAAGGGCATGCTCGTCCCAGAGCGAAGATGAATCTTGAGCTTAACTAGACGAGGCTGTTGCCAAATGACAAAATACAAAAGTTTTTCTTGATTAAGATGTAGTTTATAAAAGGAGATGTTGCAATATAACTGTAAAGGGGCGTTGTGAAACTTTTAAGAATCCCTTGGTGTTTTAAATGGAGAGGAATATACCTGAATTAGCACGTATTGAACGAGATTGTCCTATAGAAGAAATGTATCACATTGCCCTTCGTGAAGGCAACAAAAAACGGCCCATTTATGAGGTCCACAAGTGGTGGGCAAGGAGATTGGGAAGTAACTTCCGCATGCTTTTAAAATCAGCTCAGCATAAGTCCGGGACCCGAATTGAAACGTTGTGGAAATCGTTCTATGAAAACAGTGGACAACAAAATCTAACTTTGTTGGATCCGTTCATGGGTGGTGGAACTTCGATAATCGAAGCAACAAAGTGTGGATTTAGAACCGTTGGTGTTGATATAGACCCTGTGGCCTGGTTTATTACTAAGAAGGAGTTGGATGCCTGCGATATAGGACTTATAAAAAGAGAATTCGATAGAATAAAAGGAGAATTAGAAGAAACAATAAAAAGTAATTATAAGACCAAATTAAAAGATGGCGAATTTGCAGATGTAATTTACTACTTTTGGGTCGATGTTATCAAATGTCGTGAATGTGGTGATATTTTTGAAGCTCATCCCCACTTTCGGTTATACGAATCACGCAAAAATAAATATCAAGTTGTGTTTTGTCCGGACTGTCATACAATCAAAAAGATCCCGATAAACCAAAATAGGTTTCTATGTAAAATATGTCGAACTTATGTCAAAGTTAATAAGGGGACTGTCAAAAATGCGATTTATAGGTGCCCAAGCTGCCAATCTCAGGGTTCGATGCGAAATCTGGGAAAGCCAGGTAAGCCAATTTCAAAAAAAATCTTTGCTTTAGAGTATTTACATCCTGTTTCAAATAGTCGCGAATTTAAAATGGCTTCTGATTTTGATTATGAACTTTTTCATAAAGCATGTGAGGTGTTTGATAGGAGAGAGAAAGATTTATTATTCCCTCGGGACGCCATCCCCACGGAAAATAGAAAAGACAAAAGACCCATAAGTCACGGATATACTCACTACTACCAACTTTTCAACAAAAGGCAACTTCTTAGTCTTTCATTAATTTATGGAGAAATTTTAAAAATAAGGGATGCAAATATTCGCGAGTTTTTATTATTAGCATTTTCTGATTCACTGGCTAACAATAATATGCTGTGTTATTATGCTTTTGCTTACAGAAAATTAACACCTCTATTCGGACTACATGCATATAGGATGATAACAAGACCCGTAGAGGGGAACGTTTGGGGTATTAAATTTGGTAGAGGTAGTTTTACGTCATGTGTTTTTAAAATGTTAAGAGGCAAAGACTACTGTGTCAATCCTTATGAGCTTTCATACAGCAATGGAAAATTGAAGAAGGTATATACAAATGAAAGCTTGAATGTGACGGTTACATCAGATCCGCAAAGATGGTACGAAAGAGAGGGGCAATGCTTACTTATAAACAAATCTTCAGAGGATTTATCTTACCTTCAAGACGCGACCATAGATTTCATTTTAACTGACCCCCCTTACTATGATAATCTTTCATATTCTGAATTGGCCGATTTTTATTATGTATGGTTAAAAGACCAACTAATAAAATACAAGATATGGAATCAGCCTTCTACGCCTTATAAAGAAGCCCTTTTTGTATCAAGAAGAAATAAAGAGGAGCACGAACGATTTGTCAATGGACTTATAAAAGTATTCCGAGAATGTAGGCGAGTATTAAAACCAGAGGGATTAATGATTCTCACGTATCATCATAAAGATATAAGAGCTTGGATCTCATTAGCAACCGCCTTTTTAGAAAGCGGTTTTGAGGTGACAAATGTATTTCCAATACGTTCAGAGGGGCGGAGTGGCTTTCACAGTGCAAGTGGGAATATTAAATGGGATTCTGTATTCTGTTGCCGCCCTACGGGGTTAAAGAAGAAAAGAGTTATAAAACAGCACTATCTTAGAAGATGGACAAATACACGCATGCATAGATGGACAAAGAGACTTAATGATGCCGGAACTGAATTTAGTGAGGCGGATGCAAAAAGTCTTTTGTTCTCACTAGCAGTTGCCCGCCTTACACAATATCCAGTTACAACTGAAGATGCAATAAAACTGCTTAATGGATTAAATTCAAAACGTTGGTGATATAAAAATTTCCACATTTGGATAGAGGTGAGATATATGGAAATAAACTCGGTAAAAGCAAATGAGATCAGCTCTTACATTAAAGATGATGGGGGCTGTTTACAACATAATAAATTACTGGTTCAGTTAAAGGGTCAACCTGAGCCGTTACATGTTTTTCGGCTCCCAATTGAATTGTTGATTTATAACAAGCGAAATGGACGATTTGCAGCGGAGATAACGCAAAAACAAAAAGAGCTTGGAAGAGAATTAGACCCACTGGAGGAAGAGGATAGAAAAATAATAAAGGAGCTGCTTTTAGAGGAGGATGAAAATGCCACACAACTTTTGAGAGAGAACTTGATAAAAGTTGGGCAGTTATATTCTGGAATAATAACTTTTGATGGCGTTGTCATTAATGGCAACAGAAGAATGGCTATTTTTGAAGATTTATTCGAAGAAAAATCGGATCCTAAATATAGTTTTCTGACAGCAGCAAGACTTCCCCCAAATGTAGACGAAAAAGATATATACAGATTAGAAATTGGCCTCCAGTTATCTAGAGCATACCGAGAAGACTATGGCCCTATCAATGATTTACTTAAGGTAAAAGAGGGCGTAAAAATCGGTTTCACATCTAAAGAAATTGCCAATTCGATATTTGGAGGTTCTGAGTCAAAGATTAAGGAGAAATTAGAACGTTTGAAGTTGATCGAGGATTATTTAGAGTATATTGGAAAACCCAAACAATATGAAGAAGTAAAAGGATGGCATGAACATTTTATAGATTTGCAAAAGGGCATTTCAACTTTAAAAAATAAAAAAATGGGTGCAGAAGAAATTTATAGTGCCACTATAGCAGGATTCGAACTTATTATTGCCAGAGTACCACATATGGATATTCGCAAGATTAGAGATCTTATGAGTGAAAAGAAGACTAAAGAAGGCCTAATGGAATCAGTTGAGAAAGTTATTGAAGACAAGACAAGTATCGAGGAAAAAATTAAAAAAGAACCAAAAAAACTTATCAAAAAGAAGAAGACCAAGAGTCCAACCAAGATAGCCAAGGAGTTTAAAGAAGATTTTGAAAGTCTCAAGGATGCCCATAGGGCCCGAAAAGAAGCTGATAAACCTAAAACACTTCTTAAAAGAGCTTTGGGTAGTTTAGAAAGCATTAATCCAAAGCACTCAAAGCTGAAAGATCCGGAGATAATCGATATTTTAAAAAATATTACCGTGATAGTCAAAAAACTATTGGGGACTAAATAGGGTTTTAATGCCTGAAATAAAAATAATTTCAAAGAAGATAATTTTGGACATTATTGATAATCCCATTCTATCTAAGGGCGTACATAGAGTATATTTCAGTTCTGTTTTGAACTTTGATTACAATCCTGAAAATCAAGAGTATTCTATTGACTTGGATTATTCTACTGCGCCTCAAACTATTTTAGATACAATTTCATATCTAAACTCTAAAAACATAGATATTAGAACCGATGCTGAGATCAAAAAAATTATTCAATGGTTGTCAGAGGGGGAAAAAAGATTTAAAAAAGCTGTCGAAAAAGGCAAACAAGTCCGTGAAAATCCTCCGAAAAGACTACAAATTCCTAATTTTATACGAAAGTTAAAACCTTATCAAAAAGAATCTGTCAAACATCTAGTTGAAGTGGAAAACGCAGCAAACTTTTCAGTTCCGGGTAGTGGTAAAACTACTATTGTATATGCTGCATATTCGATTCTAAAATCTAAAGGCATAGTCGATAAATTATTCGTAATTGGCCCAAGGAGCTCCTTCATGCCTTGGGAAGAAGAATATGTCGGCTGTTTTGGTAGGGCTCCAGATGTTCTTAGAATTACTGGGTCAAAACTGCAAAGAGAGAGAAAATATCACTTTGCAGATGACTATGAACTATTTCTAGCTACATATCAAATGCTCCATAACGATCTAAATGAAATTATTAATTTATTAAAAAAATATAAAGGGATGGTAGTGCTCGATGAGTCTCATAATATTAAAAGATTTGAGGGTGGTCGTTGGGCTGATGCAATTCTTAAGTTAGCTCCATTTGCAAAAAGGAGGGTCGTCCTAACTGGAACACCGATGCCACATAGCGTCTTTGACATGTGGACACAGATGACCTTTTTATGGCCGCAAAAAAATTTATTTTTCGAACGAGAACAATTTAAATCATACGTTGAAAGTGAAAAAGATCTTTTGAAAATACGGAAAAAACTCTTTCCACTATATTGTAGAATTAAAAAAAGTGATTTGGATCTACCTATCCCTAATTTTATTCGAGTTAGGATTCCTCTAAGTCCAATCCAAAAAACAATTTATGATGCTATTGCCATCAAAATTTTACGTGAATTGGTAAAAATCCCAGAAGATAGAATGAGCCTTCGCCAATGGAGACGTGCAAAGTTAATCCGTCTTTTACAAGCTGCATCAAATCCAGCCTTGTTAACCAAATACTCTTCTGAGTTTGATACGCCTCCAATGGACTGCTCTGATTTACAAATAAGCCAACTAATCGAGAAGTATCCTAAGTATGAAATTCCAGCCAAATTTAAATTAACAGAAAAACTTGTTAGAGAACGGGTATCAAATAAACAAAAAGTAATAATTTGGACTTCTTTTGTTCACAATATCGAAATGTTAAGAAAAAAATTGAAAGATTTATCTCCAATTTGTATATATGGGGATGTGCCTCGTGATGAAGATGAAAATGCTGAGTATAATCGTGAACGGCTCATAAGAGAATTTAAGACTAGTTCAAAAAAATATGTCTTGATTGCAAATCCTGGTGCAACTGCAGAATCGATATCATTGCAAAGAACATGCCGTAATGCAATATATTTCGATAGGACATTTAACGGCGCCCAATATTTGCAATCGCTAGATCGAATTCATCGAATCGGGCTCAAACCCGATGAAAAAGTCGTCTATACTATACTAATATCTGAGAATACTATAGAAGAAGTCGTTAATTCCAGACTTGAGGAAAAATTACAAAGAATGTTGAATTTCTTGGACGACGATTTAAACGTCTCAAATATCGAAATTTCAACTAATGAGATCAGTGGAGGGGAGAAAGAAGAAATTGTTGATTTTAATGTAGTGATTAATTCATTAAAGAAATATTTTGGTCCAAAACATGAGAAGCATGATACAGAATATAAATGAAATCAATAGATTATTGCTTGCAATTTTAGAGCTTGCAGGGGGGAGAAACAGAGCAGTTCCTGAATCTACCGTTATTCGTCAGTGTAAAAGCATAGTTCTAATGGGTTCTTTGCCTAACCATGAAGATACTATTGATTTTTGTGTCACATTGGAAATTATTAGACGAAAGAACAATAGATTGAAAGTTGAATATTTAGGGAATAAGCTCCTTGACGCAAATCCCGGTAGATATTATGAGTTCACAGAAGATCAAAAAAAGCTTGTTGCTAGAGAATTTATTCTCAATAAGGAACTCCTTAAAGATATTCACAAAATTGTAGCCTCGTTCAATCCCAATGATGAACTTGGTACATTTGTATGGTCCCCTGCTGGTGAGATTCCAATTGAAGGAAACAGAGACATTCTAAATTTAATGCTGCAACTCGGGATTTTGGAAAAAGATGATTCTATGCTTTTTGTGAATCAAAACTATGTTTCCGTGATAGCCAATTTAAAAGGATTTGGTATCCTATCTCTTAAAAAATTGCGTAAAATAATGGAGAAAAAGATAGAAGTCGGAGATATTGCAGAGGATTTGATTATGTTATATGAACAAAAACGCTTAAAGTCATTGGGAGCTACAAAGGAATCAGAATTAGTAAATAGAATTAGTAAGTTAAACGTTTCCGCTGGATATGATATACTATCTTTCGATACCAAATCTTCTGATTTGAAATATGATAGATTCATAGAAGTCAAAGGCTCAAGTAATAATTTAATAAATTTCGAATGGTCAAGCAATGAGGTGAAAGTTGCAGAAAAATTAGGTCCAAAATATTGGATTTATTTTTTAGGGGGAATTGACATAACAAACAAGTCATCGAAAGAGGAGCCGGTTTTGTTTCCAGATCCAATTAAAAGTGTAATTGGAAACCCAGATTTCGATTTAGGTTATTCGGGGTTTAAAGTTAGATATAAACCTTCGACTAGGGATTGAATTTATACCGTCTAAAATAGCGCTCGAATTTTTAAAGCAAGCCAACGTTGACGTTGTGAAGTTTTAAATAGAGGCTGTCCAAAAGAAATTAATAAACATGGCAACCTATAAAGAAATTCAAGAATACGTTAAGAAAAAATACGGCTTTAGCGTAAAAACGTGCTGGATTGCACACGTTAAAGAAATGTGCGGTCTTAGCCCTAGGATTGCACCAAACAGACACTCACGTAATAGTAGAAAGAATCCCTGCCCAGTAGAAAAAATTGGTCCAATCAAAGATACGTTTAACCATTTTGGGATGATATGATATTCCTCACCTAACACCGTGTTTGTGACTCGCTTCACTCGTAAATCAGATAAGATTTGGCGTGTTTTTACCATACTTCCAAAGGTCATTCTGATAGCCAAGAAGATGGGGGCGTAAAATGCCTAGAGCAAAACCAATTAAATGTCCAATAGAATTAGGTGGTTGTAACACCGTTTGTATAGAGATTCGTTGGCATTACCCTAAACCCATTTGTGAGCCAAATGTGAAAAGGCTTTACAATGAATATCGTTATGTGTGCCCCAAATGTGGAAAAGAATGGGTTTACGATACTCTTTGGCGTGAAATTGCAGAAGTACCAGAAGATGCAAATTTTCATTTTGATAAACATAGTGATTTAATCAAGGTCTAAAACATACTCACAAAAACCGAAAAACATCGAATACGTTTTTGAATCACCCCCGATCTAGAAGATAGTTTCAAGCACTCCTAGAAAAGAAGATATCAGAGATGACATAAGCCAAGAAGATGGGGGTGTGAAGTGGGGCTTTTTGGGAGGGCGTAGAATTTTTCCAAAGGAATTAAATAGGGCATATTAAGACACCTGGTAACATATTATATTCATCTAACAGGCGATAATGATGGTCGAATATGATCCTCTCGAAACATTTGCTAGATTATATTTTGAAAGAAACGGTTATTTTGTTCGAACAAATGTTTACTATGGCAAAGATGAAGTAGATATTGTTGCTATTCCACCAGATAAGAGTGATGTCATCGCGTGTTATTGTACAACATCAACGACGAAACAAAAGATAGAAGGATTTAGTAGAGAGTATTTAAACAAAATAAAAAAGAAAATAACAGAGGAGTTAGAGATTGAAAACGTAAAGTTTTGGTTTTTCACCCTTTGGCTTGGAGAGGGGGACGGTGCTATATCAAGGTGCGAACCAAAGCTCAAAGAAAGAGGATTTGATGAAATTATTGGACCAAGTGAAGTGATCTCTTTTGTTGATGATATAGTCCAAGAATATAATGAGCTTTGGGAAAGGAAGGGGAGGGAAGGACCGAGAGAATTCGAACCAATTTTATGGACAATTAAAATGCTATGGAGAATTGAATATTTCAAAAGAAATGATCTGCATGGTTAGAGCAGGATGAGTTGATAGAAGTGTCGAGAATTGATGATATTCATACATTCTATGAACATCTTTCAATATTAGAGCAGAAAGTAAAGGGAAAGAGGTTGCTTTCGAATTGTAATGGTAGAATGGGGTGGCCAAACAAAGGCGTATATTTCTTCTTCAAGAATGGAGAATTTCGAAGATCAGGAAATGGTATGAGAGTTGTTAGAGTAGGTACGCACGCAGTTTCAGCAAATTCAAAAACGACATTATGGGACCGATTAAGAATGCATAGAGGAAACTTATCGGGAGAATATAAATATGGAGGAAATCATCGGGGCTCGATATTCCGTTTGCATGTTGGAACGGCAATAATCAGAAAAGAGTGCTTTCATGTTCCGACATGGGGAGTTGGCTCCTCTGCAAAAAGAGAGATTTCCGAGTTGGAGTATTTAATAGAGAAAAAAGTTAGCGATCATATTTGCTCTATGCCCTTCTTATGGTTAGAGGTGGATGATTGTGTAGGTATTAACAGCATGAGGAAATACATAGAAAAGAATTCAATAGGACTCTTAAGTAACTATGGTGTTTCTGATTTAATTGATCCGCCCTCTAAGAATTGGTTAGGTAATTATTGTCCAAATGATTATATTCGAAGGTCTGGTTTATGGAATGTCGATCATGTGGATAAAAGCTATGATCACAACTTTCTTGTTACTATTTCCAATTATATCGATAATATTTGTATATCAAGGACGTAGCTTACCAAATGGAGAAATTGAAATGCCCCATCCGTTGCATAAAATTATTGGGGACTTTATCAATGATAGCACACTTCCTAGCTGTAAAATAATAAAAGATACTGCATGTGGTGGAAATCAACATATACCATTATTTTGTTCAAAGGACAAATCAAATCAAACTAAATACTGCGAAGTTGACTTATTGATACTGAAAGATAACAAAATTAGAGTGATTATTGAAATTGAAGAAGCAGATGTCAAACCAAGACAAATATGCGGAAAATTCCTTGCTTCGGCTTTATCAGCGTATTTTATCCATTATAAACACGGTAAACAAGGTTTTGAGATGGATGAGTCGGTATCGTTTATACAGATTTTAGATACATCTAAATTGAAAAATGATGAACCAGCCAAAATTGAACAGTGGAAAAATATAGAAAAGTCCATAAAAAACATAATGCCGATTAAAGGTAGCAAAATTAAAGAGTATAAACTCTTTTTTTGTGATGCCTCTGGTTTTAGAGGAATAAGAAATGAAATTGTCAATTACATTAAAGAAGCCTTAAAATAAATTCAACTGATAACAGTATATTCGCGACCCATCCAATCGTAATTAGATAAGATTTGTTGTGTTTTCAATAGTCTCGAAGGTCAAATTCTACCAACCAAGTCGGTGATTGGGCAGTAAGACGAATCTAGCTTTAAAATTGGGTAAGAATCTTTTTATGGCAGAGTTCGTATATGTAGTTATTTGCCATTCAATGAGGTGAATAAATGGATCCTAATCGTATCATCAAGATGAGGTTGGTGTTCGAGGGTGAAAAGAAGCCATATCTTTTGGATGTTTCATCGTTGTTTTATGATCTTGAGCTGCTACACGATTTTTCTTTGCTGCTTTATGCAGAGGGATATCATGATTATCGGTTCTCACGATTTTTTTGGTACAGGCGGGGACGGCCACTAAAAGATGAGCATAGACTTCGTGCAGTAAAGATAATCAAGGAATCTCCGCTTACAATAGAACTAATATTACATATTGTTGCTGTTTCTTCTGGGGCCATTTGGGCAATAGCACAAGCAATTGAAAAAGTAGGTAATTGGAAACTAAGCAGAGAGAAACTAAAATTAGAAGTTGAAAAACTCAGATATGAGAAAAATATTCGACCTTACGATGAACAAAAAGCGAGAATTGAAATGGAGAAGAAACTCCTCGAAAGAGAATGTTGGTGGATTTTTAATTCATTGATTAAGAAACTTGAAGCTAACTCCATTAAGCTTAAAGACATAGACTTGTCTTTAGAGAAAACAAACGATGAAAATGACAGATAAAACCGTGTTTGCGGCTCGCCTCACTCGTAACCAAGATAAAAACAATTTGGCCCCTGTTTAGCCATTCTAAGTATGTATCGATTTTTTGTAGGCCACATAGCTACTAGATTTTACTTCTTTTACGCTGCCACACTTTCAGTCCAATCTTTGCAAATTACGTGTGCTTGCTCTAAGACCAGTTCGGTTGCTTTCTTTTGTTTATCGGGTGGATAGCCATATTTCTTTAGGATACGCTTTACCATAACTCTGAGTTTTGCCTGAACACTTTCTCTCAATGTCCAGTCAATAGTCACGTTTTTACGTATCGTTTCTGTTAGCTCGATTGCTATCTTCCGTAAAGTCTCATCCCCTAAGACTTTTACTGCACTATCGTTGACCTCTAAAGCGTCATAAAAGGCAAGTTCTGCATCGCTTAAGTTTAAATTTGCACCCCTCCCGCTCTCCTCGCGCATCTTTTTTGCCAGTTCGATTAATTCTTCTATTACTTCCGCGGTTTCAATAGTCCTATTGGTGTATTTCCTAATCGTTTTTTCCAGCATTTCTCTAAACGAACGTGCTTGTACGATGTTTTTCTGCATTTTTATTCTTATCTCGTCATTGAGTAGTTTTTTGAGTGCTTCCAATGCGAGATTTTTCTGTGGTATTTCTTGTATCTCTGCCAAGAATTCATCGGAAAGAATCGAGATATCAGGCTTTTTCAGTCCTGCGGCTGCAAAGATGTCAACAACCCTATCTGATATAATGGCCTTTGAGATGATTTGTTTAATTGCGGAATCTAAATCCTCCTTGCCTTCTCTTTTGGTTGTCGTGGTTTTGACAATGGCTGATTTTATTGCCTGAAAGAAACCTACTTCGTCTTTGATTTCCATGGCTTTTTCATGTGGAACTGCAATGGAGAAAGCACGGAGTAATGCCGTCACATGCTGGAGGTATCTCTCTTTTCCTCCTTCTTGCTGGAGGATGTGTTCGATAGCCTGAGGTATAATGGAGATCCGTTTCTTTGGATCGAGCGTGAAGAATTTTTTGTAATCGAAGCCGTGGAACATTGCTGCTATTATCTCGTATTTTTCAAGCATTATGGCTACCGCTTCTTCCTGCTCAAAAGCGGGTTTTCCTTTTCCGCCGCTTTCTGTGTAATCAGCCAGTGCTTTTTTCAGTTCAGTAGCAATGCCAATATAATCAACAATTAACCCGCCCTCTTTGTCCTTGTAAACACGATTTACACGTGCTATTGCTTGCATTAATCCGTGATCTTGCATTGGTTTATCGACATACATAGTGTGTAAGCTTGGAGCATCAAAACCGGTCAGCCACATATCTCTAACAATTGCCAATTTAAGAGAATCATCGGGATCCTTCAGTCTATTTCCAATTGCTCTTCTTCGTGTTTTGTTGCGTATGTGCTCTTGCCAGCCTGTGGGGTCGGCTGCGGAACCTGTCATAACTACCTTAATGGCACCTTTATCATCGTCCTTATGATGCCATTCAGGTCTTAATTTAATGATTTCATTATAAAGGTCTACGCAGATTCTCCTGCTCATACAAACGATCATTCCTTTGCCCTCAAGGATGTCAAGACGTTCTTCAAAATGGTGAACAATATCGTTTGCGATTCTTTCTATCCGCTTTTGACTGCCAACAACTTTTTCTAATCGCGCCCATTTGCTTTTGAGCTGTTCTTTTCTTGCGACTTCTTCTCCTTCAGTAACTTCCTCGAATTCCGGATCTATTCGGGGTCTTTCTTCTGGCTTGAGCTCTAATTTAGCCAATCGGCTTTCATAATAGATTCCTACCGTTGCACCGTCATTTATTGCTTGTTTAATGTCGTACACGTCAACGTATTTACCGAATACTGCGGGCGTGCTCTTATCTGCCTTTTCTATGGGTGTGCCAGTAAATCCAATAAACGAAGCGTTGGGTAAAGCGTCCCGGATATATTTGGCAAAGCCGTAGGTGACCAACGCCGTGTCTTCTTTCGTCATCACCTTTGCTTTAAACCCGTACTGGCTTCTGTGTGCTTCGTCTGCAATAACAATGATATTCTCTCTTTCTGAGAGTAAGGGGTATTCTTCCCGTGTCTCTTCAGGGAAGAACTTCTGGACGGTGGTAAAGACTATACCTCCCGAAGCAACCGAAAGCAGTTCTTTTAATTTCTCGCGTGAATCTGCTTGTACAGGTTTTTGTCGTAAGAGATCCTGGCATCTACTGAATGTGCCGAATAATTGGTCGTCTAAGTCATTTCTATCGGTCAATATGACTACCGTTGGATTGTCCAATTCAAGCACGAGTTTCCCGGTATAAAAAGCCATAATTAAACTTTTCCCAGAGCCTTGAGTATGCCAAACCACGCCGGCTTTTCTGTGCGTTCTTGTTGCTTTGAGAGTGGATTGCAGCGCTTTATTAACGGCATGATACTGATGATATGCTGCAACTTTTTTCTGTACTTCTTTTTCCTTTTCAAAGACGATAAAATGCCGTACTAAATCCAGAAAGCGTTCTTTATCAAACATCCCTCGTAACAGAACTTCAAGCTGTGTCATGTTTGCTGGCGACTTTGATCCGTCAATGGTTTTCCAGTGCATGAACCGGTCCGTGTTTGTAGTTATTGTTCCCGCTCGCGCTTCCAAGCCGTCACTGATAACTAACAGCTCATTAAATTGAAACAACGATGGGATTCGCTCTTTATACGTTTGGAATTGATGGTATGCGGACCATATCGTTGCTTCTTCGTCAGCAGGATTTTTCAATTCAATAACCGCTAACGGAAGACCATTAACGAACAGAACGAGATCCGGTCTTCTGTTGTTATTCTCCTCGATGACGGTGAATTGATTAACTGCGAGAAATTCGTTATTCTGTGTGTTCTGGAAATCAAAGAGCCAGACTTTATCGCCAACTATTCTTCCTTCCGTTCTGTATTCAATGTCAACGCCGTTAACGAGCATCCGATGGAACGCTTGATTATTAGCAACAAGCTTTGGACTGTCGGTTCTAAGGACTTTCTTGAGCGCTTCTTCCCTTACCTCTTGAGGTATGTGAGGATTGAAATTGTCAATAGCTGCACGTAATCGGTCAACCAGTACTACGTCAGAATATCTCTTCCTTTCTGGATTCACTCCATCTGGGGCAATATCCGGGCCATAAATTCTTTCGTAACCTAAATCCCTAAAGACGTCCAAGGCAAAATTTTCTATATCCTCTTCGGTAATGAATCTGCTCATGCAGACATCTCCGTTTCTGGAACGTTTACTCGTATTTCTCCTGACATCAGTTTTGGAAGAAGAGAGTCGCGGATTTTGGCAAGTGTGCTGTTTTCATAATCATTTATCCGGCATTGCTCAAATAACGTATGACACGTGGAACTGAAATTACTAATAATATTAGTAGGAGGTAACGCAACCTTTTGTCGCTTTATATCGCCTTGCGTTATCAAAGGATTACTTGTCCCCCTATTTAGAGATTCTAGCTTGATTCGTTGCAAAAAGAAATATACAAACTCAAAGTAAAATTTATCTTTGACGATCACTACTAATGTATTATCCGATGGCCAAGACGGTGGGTTTGCCCTATATAATTTCCCGAGTGTGCCAACTCGCCCAGTAACGAGAATTGGGACTATAAACAGCGGCTCAGATGTATAACCCATTATACCAGAGCCCCCATAGACAGGAACTGGGGAATCTTGGGATTGGTTCCCCTGAACGATAGACGGTCTCTTACCGCTTGTAACCTTTGCAATATCTGATATCTGAACCACATCCCACCCCTTCGGAATCTCCTTGTCCAACTCCTCGCTATATTCAAACTCCCCATCCTTGAAGGGCTCGAAATCCACGAACCACGACCTGAATATCGCTTGTGCCATTTCTTCAAGCGTGCGGTTCATCTCGTGATTGAGTTCGATTTTGTCGTCGATGGCACCGAGGATGGAGGCGATGCGACGCTGTTCGGATAAAGAAGGAAGTGTGATCTCAAGGTTTTTAACATCTCGCTGAACGATTAGAGGGTTGCTAGTACCTCGATTAAGAGAAATTAACTTTTGAACTTTGAGCTTTAGATTGTAGTAGATGAAATCATAAAGCGCCTCACCATCTTTGGGAATAATCACCAAAGTGTTATCAGAAGGCCACGATGGATGCTTGACCTTATGCAACAATCCCAACGTCCCAACACGGCCAGTCACAATTACAGATTCTTTAAATAGCGGTTTCTTAGTGTAGCCTGTGATACCTGCGCCGCCATAGATAGGAATTCTTGCGTCTTCTTCTGGTCGCTCAGAAAAGATAACGGGTCTTTTACCACTGGTAATCCGTGCTATATCTCCAATCCTTACACGGTCTCCTTTTTTACAATTACTACGAATTTCACCAGTCATGCCCCAGTTCCCCCAAATTCATCTTTATCCTTTCCTCGAGCACCCTCGACTTCTCAAATTGCTCCGCCAACTCTACCGTCAGCCTTTCCATCTTCTCCTCGAAAGGCTCCCCATCGTCCTCTTCCTCTTCAAAGCCAACGTACCGTCCAGGCGTCAATATGTGACCATGTTTTCTAATCTCATCCAGTGTGGCGGATTTACAGAATCCCGGAACGTCTTCATACTCACCACCTTCACCGCGCCACGCATGATACGCGTCTGCAATTTTCTTAATATCTTCATCAGTGAGCTCTCTGTGTCTTCGATCTACCATTTCACCCATCTTACGAGCATCAATGAACAGAACCTGGCCACTTCTGTCTCTGAACTTATGATTTGATTTATCACGAGCAACAAACCATAAGCACGCCGGAATCATGGTGTTGTAAAACAATTGAGGAGGGAGTGCAATCATACAATCAACCAGGTCTGCTTCCACGATGTTCTTCCTGATTTTTCCTTCGCCACCGATATTTGAACTCATTGAGCCGTTGGCCAAGACAAAACCTGCCGTTCCTGTTGGTGCTAAATGATGAATGAAATGCTGAATCCATGCGAAATTCGCATTTCCGGCTGGTGGTGTACCAAATTTCCATCGTACATCTTCTCGTAGTCGTTCTCCGCCCCAATCACTGTCATTAAACGGAGGATTAGCAAGTATGAAATCAGCTTTCAGGTCTCGGTGTAAATCATTATGGAAACTATCGCCCCATTGAACGTTAGCATCAATACCTCTGATGGCAAGGTTCATTTTACACAGCTGCCCGGTTGTCGAATTTGATTCCTGCCCGTAAATGGCGATGTCGCTGATTCTTCCGCCATGGGCTTCAATGAATTTTTCACTTTGTACGAACATCCCACCTGAGCCACAGCAGGGGTCGAATATTCTGCCCCTGTACGGTTCGATCATCGCAACAAGGAGTTTGACAATACTCCTGGGCGTATAGAATTGACCGCCTTTTTTGCCTTCGGCATCTGCAAACTGACCTAAGAAGTATTCATAAACGCGTCCTAAAAGGTCTTTGCTTCGATTTTCTGAATCACCCAATCTTATTGAGCCCACTAAGTCGATAATTTCTCCTAATCGCTGTTTATTCAATGCAGGCCGTGCATAATCCTTGGAAAGAACACCTTTAAGTGCGGGGTTATCTCGCTCTATGGCAAACATCGCATCATCAATAAGATTGCCAATCGTTGGCTGTTTCGCGTTGTTCTGTAAATACTCCCATCTTGCCTCTGGCGGAACCCAGAAAACGTTTCTCATTCTGTATTCATCAACGTCTTCGGGGTCAGAAAGCCCATCAGGGTCATTTTTCAGTTCGTTATAAACCTCCGTAAAAGTATCCGAGATATATTTGAGGAAGATTAAACCAAGGACAACGTGCTTATATTCAGCAGCGTCCATATTGCTCCTTAACTTGTCCGCAGCCTGCCAGAGTTTCTTCTCAAACCCGAGATTTGCACCAGTTGATTTGTTTTTTGGCATTTTCACACCTTCACTATTCTCACCTGACGATAATCTAACGATAATCTGGCAGTTCTTAATTTATGCCAGTTCATAGTATGCCGCCTTCCCTTTTCCACGCTATCCACTTATTACTCCAGCACCTCTTAAATATACATTGCCAAAATGTTGCCCAGCACCAACAAGACATCAAGTAAGCGAGAACAGAATTACATTCAAACCTAGATGTGCAACGTATCCAGGAACTATGCTTCTGGATTTATACATTAACAATCCAAATACAACACCTGTAAATGCTATATAATAAAGTATCCTTTCAGGTGGGTGGAGAACAACAAATAAAATAGTTTGAACTATAATGGCCCGTACATCGCCTAATTGTATCTTCAACAGATTTTGCAAACAACTCCTAAAGATAACTTCTTCATAGAAAGTACCGAATAAAAGGCCGAAGATGATGTAAATGTTAGGTTCGAATGCCCGTGGTATCTCACCACCTCTAACGAATTTGTAGACTACAATCCCCATGGCTGCGAGGATTATAGCAGATATCAACCCATATAAAACACTTTTTTTATAGCTCCACGAATCGGGTCGTCTAGCTATACAAAGGTCTTTCAGATTTTTGTTATACATCTTGATAGCTGCGATGACTAAAAAGAGGGCGGGTAAAGAACTGGTTGCCAATATGTGATCGAGAGATAAGGCAAGACCTCCTGTCAAATATTTTTGTAAAACTCCTCTGGCCGTAGGTATAGTCAGAAAAGATATGGTATAAAAAAATCCAAACAAAATGAAAATGCTATATAGTGGATTATGTAAAATAAAGTCGATAATTTTTTGATCAAGCTTTACTCTGGGAAAGGGCATATCATCATCTGGTACTTTTAAGCCTATTAATATGCTGTTTCCTCTTGTTCACCCAATACCAGATCGTCTGCGCGGAGATGTTCTTGTTCGTCTTCTCTGAAATGTGCCTGGCGATCTTTTCGTATCTCCATCCCTTCTGGCGGAGCTGTCGCGCTTTGCTTACGAGCTTTGAGTCGTAGCGGTCTGCGTATCCCACCAACCTTTTAATGCCGTGCATTCCCAACATGGTGTGCACGAATGGGTGCAGGCTGTCAACGATGCTGGGTGGAAATCGTAGCGCTTTCACATTTTTTCTCGTTCGTATGATCTCACCGATGTCCTGCAAGCTCATCTTGTAGCCGATGTGAACCACAGTGGCATCCTTGGGAATCTTCTTGATATCTCCTTTTCGATAAACGACAAAATCAACTTTTTTCATTCGACAATCTCCTTAGACAAAATACGAATTCTTGCTTTAAATATATTTGTCTTTTTATTGAGTTTTGATGTGTAGTAATTTTATCGCAGGAGTACAATCTCCAAGAATCACGGAGTTGATCATTGTTGGTCCTCCTTTCCAGATTTCATTTTGCATCACACTCCCTTACCTTGTTTTGCTCAATTATCTCCAGAATCTTCCTCTCGCAGAATTTGGTGTCGAACTTACCCCTTGCAGATTGGAACACGATTGGACGGAAGAGCTCGACCAATCTGGCTGTTCCGGGGTTGAAGTCAACCTTGCAGATGCTTTCGAGCTCGTCGTATGTTTTGATGAGTTTATCCCCTGGCATCTCAACGCTCTTCGTCAGTTCGCCTATAATATCCGTGTAGCTGCGTCTTCCGTTTGATGATTCGTGGATGTCTTCGAGTATGTCGAGCGGCTTGCCTGTGACTCTGATGAGCTTTCCTTTTCTATTTCCCCTTTCCCCCCCTTTCCTTTTCATATAATACTCCAATTATAATGAAGGTGTTAACACGGTGTTTACTGTTAACACCCTTGCGTTTACATGCCCTATTTTACAGATATTTCTTTACAGATTGCTATAACGCCTCAACTAACACGACACGCCTCAACTAACACCCAACTGATATGATATATCAGTTCTATCCTTCGTTCAATATGTATTATGCTTGACCAATCTTTTTCGATCCCCCTTCTTCCGAGATGGTGTTAACACCTTTCTCCACATTTTCAATAATTTTCAGAAGTTCAATCTCCCAAAACTCGAATTTATCCAAAATTTCGGGGGGTATATATCGGAGCGAGGTTTTTGCATTGCGAATATCAATGGCCCCCCTGCTCACACACCCAGCACCTGCAGATCGCATGATTCTTTTTATGGGCTTATAGGGAATTTGGGGTGCAAGCTGATGATTCATAACAACCCCCATCTGTCCTTTTTCGCTGCTCGCCATTTCCACCAAGCGCGCTTCCGCTCCAGCAAGCGAGCTAGGATATCTTCAGAGGGGATAGAGGGAGGCGAGGCGATCCCCCCTCTCTTCTCGATATGAGCGCTTTCGGTCATATGTCCTCCACGATTCTCTTTAACTTGTCATTGATCCATGTGGACCTAGGGATTAGACCACGCTCTTTGTCTATTCTCTCAAGCACATCGTGGTCGATTGTAATGTGTATCCATTTTTTCATCCGGCATCACACCCCCGCATATGACCATAAGTATTATATATGGTTTTTTTACATATATTGTAACATAGGAATATAGAGAATTGATATCCCAAGGAACGTATATTCCAAAGATTGTTTAGGGGGTATAAAATGCCAAGAAAAATTGAAAATCCTATATTAGATGGCTTACCATCAAAGATTTATTGCCTAGCATACGGCGCGCCGATAAGTGGTTACGAGATAGGACAGAAAATACAAAGAGTGAAAAATCCACGGACAGATCAGATCTACAAGATTGTATCGAAGGAGTATGAGCACCTCTTTAAGAGGACAGAAAGAAAAGGAAAAAGGGGATTAGCAAAGCCAATTCTATCGAGAGCAGAGCCATTACTCAAGCTGACCGAAGAGGACTTAGCACGCGTGAACAAGGAGCTAGACGACAAAGAAAGAGGAGTATTGTTAAAATTCTTGAAGACCAGCTTTAGAAAGTACATGAAAGAATATGCCAATGTTGGTTTTGTGACTGATCGCCCATATTTCAATATTTATGATGAATTGGTGTCGTGTTTGGTGTTGCCATACGCTATAAGAGATTTTCTGAGAGATGCCGTAGGCAAGTCTGATGAACATGAAAACACAACAACCTTTATTGAAAATATGATTAACACGATGCATGATAGAAACCTGGATATTTTGAAGATATGTCCTCCAGTATTTGCAAAGTTTGGTATTTCGCCGATTGATTTTAAGCCTGGACTGAATATATTCATTTTATCAAAAGAGATACCCCCTTCTCTCTCTCAAAAGGTTGCCGCAACAAAGCGCGGAATTGTGGAATGTAAAAAAGTAAAACAGCACCTTATTACCGGATTTATGGCAAGCGTAATATCAAAGAAACTCGCCTAACTAGGTTCTATTCCTCTGCCTCTGCAGCTTCACGCCTCACATATCTTAAAGGTCAAAGAGTGAACGAGGGAGTGGTAGAGCTCAATATCCTGGAAATGATGGCGAAAGAATTCTAGCTTTTTCATCATCGGACAGTTTTCCCTTCAAAGCAAAGACATAGCCAAACACATCGGTTTTGGCGTAGGCGTCTGCTAAACCATCGAGCGCCCCCCTGTTTGATAACATGCCTTTCACGAATTCTTTGGCGTAATCTCCTGCTCGAATTATATCCAAATCTACTAATAATGGGCGCGTTTCGAGATGCAGAACGTTCAGAAGAAACAGTCCCGCAAGGGCGGTCAATGTAGCCCCTAGGGTGGCTTCTTTCATATTCGAAAATCTATCGTGCTTAATATTGTTGTATGCTCCCCACCAATTAGGAGACTTCCCAGATGCGAATTTAGAGAATGGCTGAACATTATCCTTAGTTCGTAGTACATGAACACTTTCGCTCGACAACTGATAAAAAGGCTCGAAGATCGTTCGATAATCGCTAATATTTATATTATCAGGATGCTTTTTTCGAATTTCTTGAATTTCTTTGATGTTATCAGCCGAATCCATGATTGGACTGTACAAAGCATTCCTAAAAAAAGAATCTACAGTACTTCCTACTCGAAGCATAAGATCGCCCAAATATAAGGACCAAACATCGAAATGCTCCCTCTCCAGAGGTACGTAATAAATAAATTTACGAAAATCCTCTTCGATAGAAACGTATGCTTCCCATGCTAGATGGGGGTTAAATTGATTGGTCATAAGTTCATCACCTTCTCGACTGCAACTGTGCTTCTTTGATGAATATCAAGCTTCCGATATCTCCAAGGTCTTGCGTCCCGTAATCCTCAAATACTTCACTCCCAGTATTCTAAGTGTAAGAAGCTGATTGATGTGTTAATCCAACTTGGCCCTACTTATTTAGAAGGTATGTCTATTTTAGAATTCGTGTCTGCTCCAGGCGTTGAAGCTCTTATCAACATAGTCTTGATTCTCGCATTGGTTTCTATAACGGCATACTACGCACACCAGGTAAGGAAGCAAACCGAGATTATGAGGGAGGATAGGGAGCGCCCCCAAATCGTAGAGTTGATGAAAGGTATTGTTACACCGTTTATACACCAACTAGAGGTGGAAATAAGATCACTTGAAAAGGGAGAGTATGAGTGGGATCACAGAGGAAAGCGTGCAAAAAATGTCAATAAGTTAATTGGACCAGAAAGGATTTTAAATGATCTCAAAAGGAAATCTCCCCCTCTTAAAGAGAAGATAGAAAATCATAACGAGAGATGCTCGATTTTAAGAGAAAAATTAGAAAATCTAGATAAAGCGATATATACCCGTGAATTTGAAGAGAAATGTCGTGATCGAGTTGCAGAACACAATAAAAAATACCGTGCAGGAAATCCTGAATTTTTATCAGACGGTCTCATAAAAAATTCGCCAGAAGTATTTGTAGGACATATAATCGACAATAGAAAGGAGCTCTTCAGCGCCACTCGCTTTCATGATTTTTGGAGAGGACATGGAGCAGAATTCCTTGAGATGAGAAATAGGGGCGATATAAAGGATAAAATAGATGAAATAGGTAGTATCGCTGAAGAACTTAAAAGTTTGTCACAAGAAATCAAAGACGACCTAGAGCAGCTTAGAGAGAAGTACAGTCAAAAGTACCATTTATTGATGGGAGAGATTGGATTTAAGGAAATCTGACGAATGGCACCCCGCTTTTCGATGGAGAAATTAAACTCCTGGATAACATAGCATTCATCCTTCTAATCTCTTCAAAATTCACAGTCTACTTAGCATTCTGATATCTCTAGTGTTTTTAGCCCCGTTTCATCGCGCGGCGGCGGTCATGTGCCTCATCGGAAAAACACCGTGATGGTGATGAGAATCAAAATGATCGTGAGAACCACAAGCAAGATTGTGTAAAAGCGTAGAGACTGCGTATGGTCAAGCATCTCCTTGCTGATTTTCCCACTTTTTTCACTGAAATCCTCGATAGCATCTTTTAGGGCGAGGGTGCCTGCGCTGATTCTGTGCGGCAGAAGCTCATTATACCCTTTTTCAGTTAGGCGGTAATCCGAGCCACTCCACTTGATTAATCCAAGACTCATCGCTGCTGTAAAGTCGCTACTATTGAACCCGTCTTTTTTTGCCGTCTCTTCATCAACCAATCTGCTCTTTGCATCTTCCCTGTCGATGTAGTCGATAAGTTTAAAGACTTTAGATCTCATCTGCGTTACAACCTCACAAGCATGATTGTACTGCTTTATTATCTCTCTTCCGATATTTCTAACATCTTGCGCCCGGTTAATGCCCAGTTAATAAAAGACTATCATCGACAGGATGTTTGAATAAGATTGAGGTAGAATTGAGATTGGAATTAATCATAGGTTCTTATCAGACCGTTTCAAAGCAACCAGCACAGCAGAAATAGGAGCAAATAAAAAGTTATTCTTGGACTCAAAGATATCTCTTGTTAGGATCAAGTAATTTTGAATTTGATCTATTTTCGCTATTTCCCTTGGTGAAATGGCATGTTGATACTTTACCTCGACCCCCAAGTACCCTTCATCACTTCTTGTCACGAAATCTATTTCATTTCTCGCATCGTAATAAAACCACAAGAAAGTATCAGGCTCCTTTATGTAGGGCTCCTCTTTTACCCTACTCAGATGAGAAGCCACTACCCCCTCTATCAACTTACCCTTGTTTCTTTCGTCCATTAAAAACTCTTTCGAAAAAGCGAAGCTATCCATGCCCTCAATCCGAGATTTAACGGAGTAGAAAAGGAAGGGGTCTATGAAATAGACCTTTTTGTTAGCCTTAGGTCTTATTTTTCGCTTCTCGAAATCATAAGAGTGGATAACTTGTAGTAGAACGGATTTTTCCAAAGTTTCAAGGTAATCAGCTATTGTAGGGTGTGTTACTCCATCCAGTCTACCCGCCAAACTCGAAAAACTAATCCTTGCGCCAATACTGCTGGAAACGCTTTGGAGTATTTGTAGACCTATGTCCTCCGTTTTCCTATGCTTTGATAGATCCCCCAGGATAGTTCGAATAAACGTCTCGGATAGCTCCGCATCTATTCCCTCCTCTCCCTTGTGAAATCTGTTTTTAAAATAGTTGTTCGCAACTTTTGGAAACCCCCCCGTGATGAGGTAAATGTCGAAAAGGAAATCAAGTTCCCTTTTGAATGGAAGGAGTTTCTTTACGCCGTCTTCTATCTCATTGAGATTGTCTAAACCTACAGGAGAGCTCTCCACTAACGTCTCACCTAGCTTACTTAGAGAGCTTTTTAGTTCCCGGTCTTCAACATGCCTAGAGATGGGTCCAGCTAGTTGTAGTGAAAAATCTCTGAATGACAAAGGTTTTAGGAAATATTCATTTCTCTCTGCTCCCCTCCCCGGGAGGAATTCCATCTCCTTTTTTAGTACCATGGGACTGGACCCTGTAACCACCAAAGCAGTTTTTGAGAGCAAGCCACTGTCAACTAAGTGTTTCAACTCGTAGCTCCAATCCGGAACGTAGGTTATCTCGTCCAAAAAGATATAGGTCTTATCGAATTCTATCGCCATATCTAGAAAGAAGGAGAGGACTCTTCTCAGCTCTCTTCTTGTTCTTGAAACTAAAGAGTCACATGCAAAGTAAAATATACTTCGTGGGGGGTTATTCTTCTTGAGAAGTTCTAGTATGGTCTTTTTCAGCAAAACAGTCTTTCCACTCTGCCTAGGTCCTTTTATAACGTAAATATTCCCTGGCTTGAGTTCTATCTTCTGTCTAGAGAATTCGAACCACTCGTCTCTAACTCTAGATAGATCTCTATCATGAACGTTAAAGTTTTTTGCGTGCTTCCACCAAAGGTTCTGGTAATTGATCGTGCTTATTTCTACCATTTTTTGTAAATTCATTTTCAATATATTTAAATTTTTTGTAAATACACTTTCAATATATTTAAATTTTTGAAAATCCACGTTTAAAAATTTAAACTTAAAAGAATCTCAGATAATTAAGAGATATACAACTCATTATCTTTTAACATCAAGCTTCCGAAATTTCCAGCGTATTGCGCCCTGTGATCCTGACCTTTATCTTGGTGTTTTCGTCCCATCCGAAGCCTCGGACTATATCCATGGGGACAGTTATCATGTAGGACGATCCGACCTTCATGATTTTCCTGGCCAAAAAGATGGCAAATCCCCCTTTTTGTTTGTGATTTCGTTGTTATATAGTCTATTATTTTCGCTTGGAGATATCTTCTTTTATCACTTCCAGCGCCTTTCTCGCTTTGGTCTCTTCATCCGCCACCAGGATGACGACATCATTTCCCTTAACACCGAACCCGCTCTCTATCGCCTCTTTTTCCTCTTTGGAGATTCCATAGGCAGGTAACTCGTCCGTCGAAATGTAGCCTTTTACGCCGGTTTGCTCTTCCACCTTCTTTTGGAGAGCATCCGCGTATGCCTTATCCCCTACCAGAACGCCGGCAAAACCCTCGATTTTTTCTCCTAAAACGACGCCACCCCTCTCTATGATTCCTTTTATCAGGCCGGAGCCCGTATTTCCAAATATGTTGGTTACGTCCTCCATTTCATTCCTCCATGCGATATTGTGATTTACCGCTATTAATTGTTTGGTCGCCTTTAATACACACGAAATCCCCTGGCTATTAAAGGTTAAATATTTAAAAGGATGTACGATGAATGATGGAGTGATAAATATGGTCGATGAGGAAATTGGAAAAATTGAACTGGACAAATCCACTAAGATCATAGTCAGGCTAACCGAATGGAAGAGTGAGCAGCGCGTAGACATTCGCAAGTTTGTGGATACTGAGCGCTACACCGGATATACAAAGCAAGGCATTAGTGTGCCTGTAGCAAAAATAGATGAACTCAAGGCATTGCTTGATGCGGCTGTGACGCCTCAATAGATCTCGCAAATTAGAACCGCTATATCCCCAACCTGGAGAACATCCCCTTTCTTCTCTGGTGCGCCTCTCACAACTTCCACGCTCTTTGCCCAGGTCGTGCCCTTGATGTCGTTAATACCTTGCTTAATCCATTTTTCGTCAGGAGCGTTGGCGTATATCTTGATTTTTTCCAGCTCCGCGTTGAGCGCCATACCTTTTTCCGATTTATATCTCCTTATGGCGCCTATGACCTCTTTGATAACCTCGCCACCCTTTTCTGCCTCATCATCTATCAGCGACTCATCCGCCTCTGGCCACTTGCACCTATGAATGCCCCGCTCTCCTGTGTATGAATAACACTCCTCCGCAAAGTGAGGAATAAATGGCACCAGTAACAGAAGAACGGTCTCAACGACCCTGCTTAGCGTGTACCTTGCCGCATTCTTTGCATTGGTATCATCACCGTACAATCGATATTTTGTCATCTCAATATAGTTATCAGCTAGCTCGCTCCAGGCAAAACTCCTGATTTTTTGTAATGTCTTGAACTCATACCCCTCCAGATCGGCGGTGACTTCTTTGATCAATCTATTCAGTTTGCTCAGAATCCACCGGTCAATGATGTTCAACTCTCCCGGGGCACTGGAACGATGGGGTATGCTGAATTTAACGACATTCCACATCTTGGTCAAAAAACGCTTTCCGTGAACGATTTCCTTCAATTCGAATGGGTAGTCTTCTCCCAATGATGCAATAGCAGCCCACTGCCTGACAGGGTCAACTCCATACTCGTCGATGATTTCATCTGGCGCAACGACATTGCCAAGACTCTTGGACATCTTTTTGCCATCTTCTCCGAGCACCATTCCATTGACTAAAACATCCTTGAATGGCGCCTCTCCGGTTAGGATAAGGCAGCGAAAGATAGTGTAAAATAGCCAGGTCCGGATGATCTCGTATCCCTGTGGCCTGATGGACGCGGGGTAGAGTTTTTCGAACTCATCGCTCAGCCAGTTGCTTGCCATAAGAGGGCTTATCGAGCTGTCAACCCAGCAATCGCACACGTCAAGGTTGCCTTTGATATTTTTCGAATTGCACCGCGGACACGAATCTACTGGTGCACCATCTACTGCAGGATTAACAGGCAGGTCGTCTTGCAAGGGCGCGATTATCTCATCACAATCTTCACAGTACCAGAAAGGTATCGGCGTTCCAAAGACTCTTTGACGCGAGATGACCCAGTCCCAGTCCAGGGAGTTTGCCCAGTCTGTTAGTCTCTGAAACATATACTCTGGATACCAGTTCATCTTTTCAGCGGCGTTAATCACGTCTTTTGACTTATCCTTAACCTTGATGAACCACTGGGGCATTGGGATAAATTCAATCGGCCTCTGGCAGCTACTTCGCTCTGAGTGAATTAGGACCCTGTGCGTTATAGGCTCCTGCTTGGTGATTGCACCACTAGATTTCAAATCTTCTATAATCTGCTTTTGACACTCTTCTATAGTCGTGCCTTTGTACTTGCCAGCATATTCCGTCATATGCCCATTTTCATCAATGGCGACAATCGCCGGCAGCGAATATTTCTGCTGCCACACCAGATCCTGCTCATCACCGTACGTGCAGACGTAAACCGCGCCCGTTCCGAACGTCATGTCTACGTCCTCATCTGCGATGATGGGAACCTCTCTCTTATAAAGGGGTAATCGCGCCGTCTTTCCGACATAGTTGCCGTATCTTTCATCGTCAGGATGCACCATGACCGCAACGCATGCGCACATCAATTCGGGGCGGGTTGTGGCAATGGTTATGTGGCCATTGTCAACTCCATCAACACATAATCGTATGTGACTCAGAATGCCATCCCGCTCGATATATCCAAGTTCAGCTTTGGCAAGCGCGGTTCCACAGTTGCAGCAGTAGTGTATTGGATAGCGTTTTCTATAAACCCGCCCAAGGTCATTGAACTTGAGCAGCGATAACTGGACCTTGGTGATGTGGTCTTTGGACATGGTCCTGTATTCCCTGGACCAATCCGCCGAATACCCCAGTCTTTTAAACTGGGCCTTCATCTTCTCTATGCTCTTCTCTGTCCAGTCTATGCACGCTTCCCTGAATCTCTCCCTGTCTTCCTTGGAGATGCCGAGTTTCTCCACCTGTAATTCTGTGGGCAGGCCATGGCAATCAAAACCTTGCGGCAGCAGAACATTATACCCTCTCATCCTCTTGTATCGCGCAGCAATATCAATCCACGTATGATTCAATATATGTCCCATGTGAAGGGTGCCCGAGGTGAAGGGGGGCGGCGTGTCGATGACATATACTGGACCCTCTACGTCAAAATCAAATCTATAAAACTCCTCCTTTTCCCACCGCTCCTGCCATTTTGGCTCGATTTTATCGGGTTCGTATGTCTTTGGCAATTTGTTCGTCATAGTTTCATTTTCCTTCCACTTGCATCTCTGGCATATCGTCCGAATTCTGAATCGACCAATATGTCCCCACTAAATACTGGGCCATCTACACAGACTCTCAGCCCCGACGGGTCGATGCAGCAGGTGCCACAGATGCCCATTCCACACTTGATGTAACGCTGGAGGCTGAGCTGCGTTTTAGGTGTCATGTTCGCATTTTTCGCCGCATTCAGCACCTTATGCATCATCTTTTCGGGTCCGCAGGAGTATATTTGGTCATAGTCTTGCAGGTTTAATTCAGCTACTAATTCAGTTACAGGTCCCTTGTGCCCTTTAGACCCGTCATCTGTTGCTGTCTGTATCTCTCCTGCCCCCCTAAATCGCTTTACGAATAACAGTTCATCGCCTATTTTAGCGCCCAGGAGCGTTTTTACCTTTATTTTTTCATCTCTAGCCGCTTCTGCCAGAGGCGCCAGTGGCGCAGCACCGACACCGCCACCGATTAACAG
This sequence comes from Methanosarcinales archaeon, assembly GCA_026016205.1. GTDB lineage: Archaea > Halobacteriota > UBA148 > UBA148 > JAUWXC01 > JAUWXC01. The sequence continues at coordinate 230,549 of CP061209.1, forward strand.
GATCGACTTTCCGCTCAGCGTAAAACCATTTCCAATAGGGCCTCTTACTCCAATCGAATCGCCTATTTTTAGTTTGAATAAAGCAGAGGTAGCGTCACCCACTCTCTGGACCGTAATCGCATTGGGGCATGATAGGCTCATTGGAATTTCATCAACACCTCTAATCCAGACCATCACGAACTGTCCGGGCTTGCTATCCAGCGTTAAATCCAGAAAGAACGTCTTGGTGGATGGCGTTTCATCCACAATTTTCGTTATTCTGGCATTCATGGGCATCATTTCTGTGCCACGCCCCTAATATCATCTAGGGTGCATTGCCTCTTCTCGAGAAATTGTGCGATTCCCTTGGAGATGTTCCTGAAGACATTTATGTCATCGTGCACTGCGGATCCAATTTCAATGGCAGAGGCGCCTGCCATGATGAATTCGACAGCATCTTTCCAAGTGAATATACCACCCACACCGATCACATCGATGCTCAATGTAGCGCACAACTCATACACACATCTAAGCGCCACCGGCTTTATCGCTGCCCCGGACAGTCCACCGACCTTATTGCCCAGGATTGGACGACCAGATTCTATATCGATGCCCATCGCTGGTATGGTATTAATCGCGACTGCGGCATCTGCCCCCCCTTCTTGGGCAGCCAGTCCCACTTCTGCAATATTCGCTAGCGGTGGGAGTTTTACCCATACCGGCACGTCTACTACACTCTTGACACTCTTTGTAATCTCCTTGACTTTCAATGGGTCCGTGCCCAGGGTCGCACCGTATCCTTTAGCATGGGGGCAGCTCAGGTTCAACTCGAAGGCATCAGGCCTTGCTTTACTCAGTCCTAAGGCAACTTCCTCAAACTCTTTCGCATTAGAGCCGAATATGCTTGCGATTACTGGCACATCTCCTTTTACCGTCTCTAACTCGCGTACAAATTCACGATAAGATGGGTTGGGCAACCCCATTGCGTTCAAAAAGCCATGCTCTGTTTTGACCAGTACGGGCCCAGGATGCCCCTTTCGTGGCAAGGCACCTATCGACTTCGTTACGACTGCGCCTGCACCGTGCTGTGCCATCCTTCTCAGCGATGCAGCACTGGTTCCAAGAATCCCGGCAGCTAATATAGTGGGATTTTTCAATTTCAGGCCACTCAAATCAATCGTCAGGTCCATCTGGCTCACGTCTCGCACTTTAAATATCGTGTTGAGAAATATATCTTTCTGTAGCGCTCAGAAAATTTATGCCATATTGGATTAAAGGTAAAGGAGCATGTTAAGAATTACGACGCCCTCACGCCTGCACATCGCTTTGATTGATTTAAACGGAGCCCTTGGCAGGATTGACGGCGGCATCGGTCTTGCGCTGGACACGCCATCGATAATCCTCTCAGCGGAAAAGGCAGACGAAATCATCGTGGAGGGAAACAATGCACTACAAGCGCGTGTGAAGAAGAGCGCAGAGGCAGTAGCAAGAGGGCATGGTGGCGTTCATATCGTGATTGAAGAGGGCTACCCATCGCACGTAGGGCTCGGCTCTGGTACACAAGCCTCGCTTGCGGCAGGGATGGCAGTAAACGCGCTATATAACCTTGAACTATCGGTCCAGGATATTGCAAGGATTGTGCAACGGGGTGGGACATCCGGCATCGGCGTAGCCGCATTTGAGAAAGGAGGTTTTATCCTCGATGGTGGACACCGGTTTGATGAAAAAGGGGGATTCGAACCATCCTCGGTGAGTCGGGCACCGCCACCTCCTGTGCTGATGCGCCATGACTTTCCAAATTGGGACATTGTGCTGGCTCTTCCAGCTCTTAAGGGTGCGTTTAGCACGAAGGAAGTTAACATATTCCAAGAGGAGTGTCCAATTCCTTTAGCAGAAGTGCAAGCAACATCGCACATAATCCTCATGGGGTTGCTGCCAGCACTTTTAGAGGGGGATTTGGAGGCGTTTGGCTCAGCCATCAATACCCTCCAAGATACGGGCTTCAAGAAGAGGGAAGTCAAACATCAACCAATTGCGAGAGCGCTTATGGGCGTGATGCTGGAGAGCGGTGCAGCAGGTGCGGGAATGAGTTCATTTGGCCCTCTTATATACGGCATCACGGACTCTCCGCACGAGGTCCAAGAAGCGGTTAAAGACTATATGGGCGATAAAGGAAACGTTATGTTATCGCGGGCAAGAAATACAGGGGCGCATATTCAATATCAATAAGATTTATTATGGTGTAGACTAATTGGAGTGAACCTCTTATAAGGATGATAAAATGGCGAGAAAACCAGCGAGCATGTATAGGGCGCTAAAAGACAGGGCCTATACGCGCAGAAAATATATGGGTGGAATACCAGGGAGTAAGATTGTCCAGTTTGACATGGGTAATTTAACTGAAGAGTTCCCGGTGTCGCTGACGTTAGTCGCGAAGGAGGCGTGCCAGATCAGGCATAGTGCCCTCGAGTCGGCACGTATCGCTTCCAACCGTTTTCTACTTAGGGATGTGGGGCGTTTGAACTATCATCTCAAACTGTTGGTTTACCCGCATAATGTTCTCAGGGAAAATAAACAGGCGACTGGTGCTGGTGCTGACAGGGTATCAGATGGCATGAGGAGGGCATTTGGCAAGGCAGTTGGGACCGCTGCCAGGGTACATGCAGGACAAAATGTCATATCTCTTGGGGTGCGCCCACAGCATTTCTCCCAGGCGAAGGATGCATTGAGGCGGGCTGGCAGTAAACTTCCAACACCATATAAAATAGTAGTGAATAAGGGCGCAGAACTGCTTACATGAGGCATTATGGATGATTATGAGGCTTTTTTGGATAGGGCACTTAAACAGGCGCCTGCAGTAAAAACCGATGATACGCGTTTTGTGGTCCCTATTCCAAAAGTATTCTCAGAGGGCAGGGCAACGGTTTTAGAGAACTTCGGGGATATCATTGATGTATTGCGCAGGGACTCCGCGCATTTTATGAAATACATGCTCCGCGAACTTGGAACTGCTGGCAAAATAGAGGGGAGAAGAGCGACATTTCAGGGGCGCTTCTCTAGTGATGCGATTAAGTCGCATGTAGACAATTATGTAAGGGAATACGTGATTTGCTCAGAGTGCGGAAGGCCGGATACACACCTGATAAAATCCGACCGCGTTTTGATACTAAAATGCGATGCCTGTGGAGGTCACAGGCCAATTGCAAAGAGAAAGGTTCAGAAGGAAGCGCCAAAAGAAGCAGTTCAGGAAGGCAATGTTTACGAACTCAAGATTGAAGCCGTCGGTAGGAAAGGGGATGGAATTGCGAAACTTGACAGATACACAATTTTCATTCCCAACGTCAACAAAGGCGATATAGTCAAAGCCAAGGTTAAAAAAGTCTCAGGCACTCTCGCATTTGCCGATTTAGTGGAGCGCATCTCATAGCACTACTGGTTTTATATCAAAAATACCATCTATCTTTTCGATTTGCTTGAGTATTTTATCTGGAACTGCACTATCGACGTTTAGCACCATCACTGCTTTGCCCCTTATCTTTTCACGTCCGACCTGCATTCCCGCTATGTTAATATCATTCTCACCCAGAATTGTGCCGACCCTGCCAATGATGCCCGGCTTGTCGAAGTGCGCTGACACAAGCATGTGTCCAGAGGGCACTGCATCTACATGGTATCTGTCGATTCGCACGATTCTCGCATCCTTCTTCCCAAATAGCGTTCCAGCAACGCTTTTTTCACCTTTCGGAGTTTTTACTGTAACGGTTATCAGGTCAGCAAAATCCTCGGTTGCACCAATCTTACTCTCTACAACCTTGATTCCTCTGCTTTTAGCAATCCCGGGTGCATTCACGAAGTTGACCGGCTCGGAAAGCATTCTATTTAAAATCCCCTTCAGCACCGCAATTGTCAATGGTCCTGTATCTATAGATGCAACGTCACCGCTGTATGAAACCTCCACGGCGTCTATGCGCCCTTCTATTAATTGAATGCATAGACTCCCTAACTTCTCAGCCAGCATCAAATAGGGTTTGATCACGGCTAGCGTTTCGGGTTTAATGGACGGCATATTCACAGCATTTCTGACTGGCCCCCCTTTCAGAGCCTCCAGTACACCTTCTGCGGCGGTGACGGCGACGTTGACTTGTGCCTCTCTGGTTGAAGCTCCGAGGTGTGGCGTCACTATCACGTTATCCAAGTGCAATAAAGGACTATCCTTGGGCGGCTCGTTCTCAAAAACGTCCAGGGCGGCGCCTGCAACCTTTCCACTTTTAATGGCTCTGGCCAGCACATCCTCCTCAATAATGCCACCCCTGGCGCAGTTTATGATTCTTGCCCCATCTTTCATCTTTTTGAACTGTTCCTCGCTAATTAAGTGGCGTGTATCTTTATTTAACGGGGTATGTATTGTTATATAATCGGACTTTTTGAGTATTTCATCAATATCAGCGAGTTGAATCCCCAGTTCTTCTGCCCTTTCGGCGGATATAAATGGGTCATATGCGAGAACCTGCATGCCCAGTCCTTGTGCCCTTTTTACGACCTCTGTGCCCACGCGTCCCAACCCAATGATTCCTAGAGTCTTGTTGTTAACTTCCACGCCAACGAACTTGCTTCTGCTCCACTCTCCTCTTTTCAGTGAAGCGTTGGCCTGTGGTATGTTTCTCGACAGCGCCAACATCATTGCGATTGTATGCTCCGCTGCCGATATCGTATTTCCTTCTGGAGCGTTTATGACGATGATACCCCTTTCAGTCGCTGCATCTACATCTATATTATCCACGCCTACGCCTGCGCGCCCTATAACTTTTAGCTTAGTAGCGGCGTTTATGACCTTTCGCGTGACTTGCGTCCCGCTCCTAACTATCAATGCATCGTAATCTTTGATTTGTTCGACCAGTTCGCTCTCGCTCAGATTAGTCGCTACCTCTACGGTTGCCTCTTTTTTAAGTCTCTTTACCCCCTCTTCAGATATAGGGTCGGTTACGATAACCTTCAATTCAACTCCTCAAATGATAATTAGATTACTTCCTTTTTATCTTTTCGTTGGATGCTTTCCACCTGATGTGTTGCATGGTGTGACTTAATATATCACAATAATTAGAAAGATTTAAATACTTTCTAATACTTTCTGAGTTTGGCATAATTATGTTACATAATATGTAACATTGGAGTAGTTATGTATGCGCCCGAATGGTTGATTAAATTTGCACAGGATATTGCAGGTTCTATAGTGATTTCGTCAACGCACGGAGATGTAATCCGTAGGTACAGAAAAAAATACGGGATGACACAAAAGCAGTTAAGCGAGTTGATGGGGCTTAGGCGTGAAACAATATCGCGCATTGAATGCGGCACGGTAAATCCTACAATTCACTTTATCCATAACTTTTCTTGCATGCTATCTATAACCGAGGCTGTGAGAGCATACAGGGCGCAGGGCAAGGAAATTGAGTTTCCTTTCTTTGATAGAATTGCGAAGGAACTTGAAATTCCACGTGATAAACTTGACCAAATTTTGGGTATTGCACTTGAGGAGGCTAAAATATGATAATTGCATGGTTGGAGGAAGTAAGGTCTGGCGACATACCTTTAGTAGGGGGCAAAGGCGCAAGTCTTGGTGAAATGATAAACGCAGAGCTACCAGTTCCAAGGGGATTTGCAGTGACAGCACCCACCTTTAAGCGATTCATAGAGGATACCAAGATAGCTAATAGATTATTCAAGTTGCTGGAAGTAGATGTCAACGACCATGAGGCATTGAAGAATGCTGAGAAATCCGCCAAGGAATTGATTCTGAATACTGATATACCATCCGACATCGAGAAGGCGATACTGGATGCCTATGAAGAGTTGTGCAGGAGGGAGGGCAAAAACGTATTTGTTGCCGTCAGGTCCAGCGCAACTGCAGAAGATTTGCCAGATGCATCCTTTGCAGGTCAGCAGGATACCTTTCTGAACATCTCTGGAGGAAAAGCCGTTGTTGATGCGGTCAAACAGTGCTGGGCATCGCTATATGGTGCGAGGGCGATATTCTATAGAGTTAAGCAGGGTTTTGACCACAGGCACGTTTACATTTCCGTCGTCATTCAGAAAATGGTAGATGCCGAGAAGGCAGGTGTCATGTTCACTTCCCACCCTACATCTGGCGAGCCGCTATGCATTGTAGAGGCAAGTTGGGGATTGGGCGAGACCATTGTCTCCGGAGCCGTTTCTCCAGATAACTATGTGGTTGATAGGCAGACGGGGAACATCATCCAGCGCAAGATTTCGAGCAAGAAGATCATGCATATTAAAGATCCTAAGACCGGGTGCACCATTCAGCAGGAGACGCCAAAGGACTTGGTGGATAAGCCCGTTCTAAGCGATGAAGAAGTGCTGAAGTTAACCGAGTTTGGAGAACTGGTTGAGAAGCATTACGGTTCTCCGCAGGACGTCGAATGGGCGATAGAGAACGAAAAAATCCATATGCTGCAGTCTAGGCCAATCACGACGATTCAGAAGATGCCGGTTAAAGAGGCGGCGAAGGCCACTGGAAAAGCAATCTTAGAAGGCCTCGGCGCCTCACCAGGTATTGCATCCGGGAAAGTAAGAATCGTGATGCAACTCGATGAACTGGACAAAGTCAATGAGGGGGACATTCTGGTCACTGCTATGACTACCCCTGACATGGTCCCAGCCATGAAGAGGGCGGCAGCGATCATAACCGATGAAGGGGGTTTAACCTGCCATGCCGCCATCGTATCGCGTGAGCTTGGAACACCCGCCATCGTGGGCACTAAAGAGGCTACAAAGGTGCTGAAAGATGACATGATGGTGACAGTAGATGGGGAGAAGGGGCATGTGTATGAAGGAGTGCTGGAACTGGTCGAGGAGAAGCTAACGGACACTCCCGCGGTTACAAAAGTGAAGCCCATTACGGTGACAGAGGTGAAGGTGAATATATCCATCCCAGAGGCCGCACAGAAAGCAGCGGCAACAGGGGCTGATGGAGTAGGGTTGCTCAGAATCGAGCACATGATTTTGGGATTGAACAAACACCCTATGCTGTACATCAGAGAGGGCAAATCAGACGAATACGTAGCTGAATTGGTCAAGGGAATTCAAGCCGTCGCTGACGCATTTTATCCAAAGCCAGTGTGGGTCAGGACGCTCGATGCTCCAACGGATGAGTTCAGGAGCACGAAAGGCGGCGAGGATGAACCAGAGGAACCAAACCCCATGCTGGGCTGGAGAGGTATTCGGCGGGACTTGACCGAGGCAGAGCATTTCAAGCTTGAGTTACAGGCATTCAAGAAGTTGTATGAGATGGGGTATAACAACGTTGGAATTATGTTACCGCTGGTACAGCATCCGGAAGAGTTGAGCAGGGCTAAAACCATCATGAGAGAGGTTGGATTGAACCTGGATAAAATCGAGATAGGCATAATGGTCGAAACCCCTGCATCTGCGTTGACCATCGACCAATTCATTAAAGAAGGCCTGGATTTCGTGTCATTCGGCACCAATGACCTGACACAGTATACGCTGGCAGTAGACCGAAACAATGAGAACGTGGCCTATTTGTATGACGAGCAACATCCTGCGGTTCTAAAACTTATCGAATACGTGATTGCCGAGTGCAATAAGGCGGGTGTGAAAACATCCATCTGCGGGCAGGCCGGGTCATATCCCAAGATGGCGCAGAAGTTGGTGGAGATGGGCATTTCCAGCATCTCTGCAAATATCGATGCCGTCGAGTCGGTTCGGGAGATGGTTGCCAGGACTGAGCAGCGAATAATCCTCGATACAGCAAGGAAATCATTGTAGGGGTAGGCGATGGATGAAACCGGGACCGCGGAAAGCAAAGTCCTTGACATTCTACACAGAATCAAAGAAAAGGATGTACCATTTGAACGGGTACTCAGCTCGATGTGCACCATGCCCCATCCTTTGGCAGTCAAAGCGCATACGGAGTTCATAGAAACGAATCTGGGTGACCCCACTATTTTTTCTGGCACTAAGGAATTAGAAGAGCGTGTAATAACAATGCTTGGTTCCCTACTACACGCGCCAAATGCCCATGGTTATGTCACGGCCGGCGGTACCGAGTCAAATATTCAGGCTCTCAGGGCAGCAAGAAATCTAAGTGGAAAGGCGCATCCCAACGTTGTCATTCCCGAATCAGCGCACTTCTCATTTGACAAGGCTGCAGATGTTCTAGGGATGGAGCTCAGGAAGGCATCGCTGGATGAAGAGTTCAGAGTGGATCCAGCGTCTGTGGAAGTGTTGACTGATAAAAATACCATTGCCCTTGTAGGAATAGCGGGTACCACGGGACTCGGACAGATTGACCCAATAGATGAGTTAGCAGAGATAGCGCTGTCTCATGACTTATTCCTGCATGTAGATGCCGCATTTGGAGGCCTAGTAATACCTTTTTTAGACAAAAAGTATTCATTCGATTTCAAGGTGCAGGGAGTGTCATCGATGACGGTTGACCCGCACAAGATGGGTGCCAGCACCATACCCTCCAGTGCTCTACTCTTCAGGGATAGGGCGTGCTTGGATGCTCTCACCACCACAACGCCATACTTGGCCTCGAGAGCGCAGCACACGCTTGCAGGGACAAGAACCGGCGCATCCATAGCGGCAACGTATGCTGTTTTCAAATATCTTGGGCGAAGCGGCTATAAACGCATCGTAACGCGCTGTATGAAGTTAGTTTCAATGATTGAACAAGAGGCAGCTGTTATGGCCATTCCTCTCGCTATTCAGCCGGTAACTAACGTTATCGCGTTGCGCGTTAATTCTCCAGAAGAGGTTGCATTCAGGCTCAAAGAGCGAAACTGGTATGTGTCTACTATATTTGAACCAAAAGCCCTGCGCCTGGTTGTCATGCCTCACCTAACAGAGGAAATCTTGAATACATTCCTCGACGATTTAAAAGATGTATTGGGTGTGGTAAAATGTTAGATATATTAAAGGCATCGCTGAAAGGTGTACCCATCGTTAAAAAGGGCGATTACCATTATTTCGTTCACCCTATAACAGATGGCGTACCGGAGTTGCAGCCAAGTCTTATTGAAGAGATAACCTCCTATATCGCTAAAAATGCGGAGACAAACGTGGACAAGATCGTAACAATAGAGGCAATGGGGATTCATATCGGGACCGCCCTCTCGTTAAAGACTGGCATTCCTATGGTAATCATCAGGAAAAGGATGTATGGCTTGCCTGGAGAAATCGCCGTGCATCAGGCGACTGGGTATTCAAAGGGCGAGTTATACCTGAACGGCATTCATAAAGGGGACAAAGTGTTGATAGTCGATGATGTCATCTCTACTGGTGGCACGATGCGGGCGACGATTGAAGCACTCAAAATCGCTGGCGCTGAGATTAAAGATATCTTTGTCGTGTTCAGCAGGGGCAATGGCATTGAGGAACTCATGAAAATGGGCTACAACGCAAGGGCATTGATTGACGTTGACGTTTCTGAGGGCAAGGTCATCATCAAGCGGAGTGCAGATGAATAGTTTTGATTTAGATATAGGGCGCGTCATATCCATTATAGAAAAAAGGGGCGCCAAAAGAGTTGGATTGCAGTTTCCGGAAGGGCTTAAGCTGCGTGGATTAACAGTCGCCAATGACATTCAAGAGAAGACCGGCGCCGTTGTATATATTTCAGGGAATCCATGCTATGGCGCTTGTGACGTGGACTATGCACTGCGTGATTGTGTCGACATCTTATTTCATTTTGGGCATGCAGAGATAGAGCCACTTGAGAAAGTGGTGTTTATCGAGGCCAGGTCGAACGCAGAAGTTATTCCTGCATTGGAGCAAGCGCTCAAGATGCTCAAAGGCAATAGCATCGGATTAGTTGCAACGGTTCAGCATGTCCACAAGTTGGATGAAGCAAGGGATTTTCTTACCAAGTATGGGAAGAGATGCGTTATCGGAAAGGGTGACTCGCGGATTAAGTACGATGGGCAGGTGCTTGGATGCAATTTTTCTGCTGCGCGTGTAAATGTGGATGAATTCATCTATGTCGGTAGCGGTGATTTTCATCCTTTGGGTGTAGCGCTTGCCACTGGAAAACGAGTCATAGTCGCAGACCCAACACTCAATGAGGCACGGGAGGCTAGCCCTGAGACAATCCTTCGACAGAGGCATGCTGTTATTGCTAAAGCGCTGGATGCCAACTCCTTTGGAATACTAGTCGGTACCAAAAAGCTCCAGATGAGGTTGAGCTTGGCAGAAAAATTATGTCAAAAGGCAAAAAAAAAGCATCTCGATGCGCACATAATTTTTATGAATGAAATCACATCTGGGCAGCTAACTCAATTTAGAGTGGATGCATTTGTCGATACCGCATGTCCGAGAATCGCAACCGACGATGTCGCGTTGTTTAAGAAGCCAGTGCTCAGCCCCATCGAGTTTGAGATAGTTCTGGGTGAGCGGGACTGGAGCAAAATTAAGTTTGATGAGATTCTGGGCGGATGCAATGAAGAAAAAACAACTTGAGATACTCTTGGAAAAGGTTCAGGGTTTTTCCAAGCCGAATATACACAGGGAGCAGTATTTGACGCCTGCGACCATTGTTGCCGAACTGCTTTATTTTGCCTATATGCGCGGTGATCTTAATGGCGTTGTGTACGACCTTGGATGCGGCACTGGTATTCTTGCCATAGGTGCGAAGCTACTGGGAGCAGAAAGAGTTATAGGTGTTGACAGCGATGTAGGGGCGCTACGCATTGCAAGGGCCAATGCCAAAAATCTTGGAGTTGATGTCGAATTCATCTGTTGTGATGTGAGAAATGTTACAATCCATGCGCATCGGAGTACCAGTCCCACGGTGGTAATGAATCCGCCATTCGGGGCACAGATAAAAGCGAGTGACCGGCCATTCTTGCAAAAGGCGCTGGAAATTGGAAAAGTCGTTTACTCACTTCATAATGCTGGCAGTATGGGGTTCATCAGCAAGTATATCCAGCCATATGGCATTATAACTGACTGTGCTGGAATAGAATTTCCGATGAAGCGAACGTTTGGATTCCACAAAAAAGATATAAAACTTGTGAACGTAGAATTATACAGATTTGAGCGGAGAGAGAAAGATGCAAGAAACAAAGAGTGAACTTGTTCTGCCTGGTGATTTTATCGGAACTTCCGAGGAGTTTCTTCCAGGTCCAGGCACTTACGAGGCTGATGGGAATATCTGTGCGGCAAATGTTGGTACTGTTCAGGTCAATTCAAAGGAGAGAAGTGTCTCTGTCTTGCCCAGGACCGATGTGCCCCCTATCCCACATGAAGGGAATATTGTTATAGGGCGCATCTTGGACCTTAAAGGTTCAGTTGCCCTTGTGGATATCGCATGTATTAAGGGCCAAGAAGACAGAGCGATTGCCATTCCCGAGCAGGGGGCGATTCATATCTCTAATGTGAAAAATGCGTATGTCAAGGACCTTTCCTATGAATTCGGCTACCAGGATATCGTAAGGGCGAAGGTAATTGATGCCAAGACCTTGCGACTCAGCACTGATGGCAGGGACTTGGGCGTCATCAAGGCATTTTGCTCTAAATGCACGACTGCATTGAAAAGAAAGGGCGATAAACTTGAGTGCCCGAAGTGCAAGCGTACCGAAACGCGAAAAATTACAGAGGATTACGGCTCAGGGATTGTTTAGGTGAAAATATGAATGGGATAAAAGTCTTGAGGAAAACTAAGCACGAGCTCGAGCTGGAGATCAAGGGCGAGGACCATACCTTTTTAAATGCGCTGAAGTCAGCACTTCTCCAAAATGAAGATGTGAAAATCGCCACCTATGACATTGAGTTCCCTGGCATCAGCGATCCTATATTATATCTGCGGACGAAGGACAGCGACCCAATTGAGGCGCTGAAGGATGCATCTGCCCTGCTGAGCAAACAATGCGACGAGTTCAAGAGAAAGTTCAAGAAGAAGGCGCAATAAGGATGCCTGTCAAGCCTGAAATCAGGATGCTTGCAATCGATGATGGGCCGCTTTCAGATAGAGTGGTACTGATAGGAACTATTTTTAGGGGCGCTGACTGGTTGGAAGGGGTACTTCGCTCGGAGGTTACCAGGGATGGCATGGATGCGACCGAAAAGATGGTGACGCTGGCAAAGGAAAGCAAGCACTATGACCAGTTGAGGGCAATCATATTGGACGGCGTGACATATGCTGGTTTTAACGTTGTGGATATCGTTGCGCTGAATAAACAAACGAAGTTGCCCATCATCGTGGTTATGCGGTCGCCCCCAAATTTTGAGGAGATAAAAGAGGCGCTGGCAAATTTAGATCAATGGGAAGAGAGATGGAGGGCTATTCAGCGGGCAGGAAAAGTCTTTGAGGCTATTACTCACTATGGCTCCATTTTTATCCAAGTCTGCGGCATTGACCTGCCCACTGCTAGGGAAATCGTGCATTTTACATCAACACACAGCAGAACTCCAGAACCACTCAGGGTGGCGCACTTAATTGCAAGCGGCGTTGCTACTGCTTCCAAAGTTTAAATATGACGTTCTTCCTATTACAGAGTAAGATGTTGCAAAAGTTTCAGGGTGTTAAAAGAAGTACATTAAATGCAATCAACATTAGCCCCCTACAGACCGGGGGGAAGCTCACTCCGGAGGCAAGGGAGGCGCTTCTTCAGTGGGGAGACGGCTATTCTGTCTGCGATTTTTGCCTTGGTGTGTTGGATGAAATCAAGACGCCACCAATTTATGATTTTGTCCATGAGGCGCTGCCGAAATTTCTGGGCATAGAGCACGTACGCATAACGAACGGCGCACGCGAGGGCATGTTTGCGGTTATGCATGCATTGGCGCAGGGAGGCGGTTGTGCGGTCTTTGATGAAAACGCTCATTATTCTTCGTTCATCGCTGCTGAACGAGCTGGATTAGATGCTAGGACAGTCCCAAATTCTGGTCATCCTGATTATGGGATAAATCCAGATGATTACGCAAAGGCATTTGAAGAGGTCAAAAAAGAAACGGGCAAATCTCCTCTGCTGGCACTGCTCACGTATCCGGATGGCAACTATGGTAACATCGTTGATGCGAAGCGCGTTTCGAAGATATGCCAGGAATATGATGTTCCGCTTCTGTTGAACGGCGCATATGCTGTTGGAAGAATGCCAGTCAACGCTAAAGATATGGGTGCGGATTTCATAGTGGGAAGCGGGCATAAGTCAATGGCATCCTCTGGTCCAATAGGCGTGCTTGGCGTCAGGGATGGTTACGAAGATATTGTTTTCAGAAAATCAGAACACTTCAAGAAGAAAGAAGTTGAGATGCTCGGGTGTACAGCCAGGGGCACAGCGATTATGACCCTGATGGCATCTTTTCATTCTGTGGTGGAACGCGTGAAACGCTGGGATGAGGAGGTGCGCAAGGCTCAGTGGTTTTCCGCGCAGTTAGAGGACCTTGGTCTGAGGCAATTGGGAGATAAGCCGCACCAGCATGACCTGCTGTTTTTTGAGGCGCAAAATCTGTACGAAATATCGCAAAAAGCGAAGGATGGGCGTTACTTCCTGTACAATGAGCTGAAGGCCCGCAAGATTCATGGCATCAAACCAGGGCTAACAAAACATTTCAAGTTGAGCACGTTTGGTCTGCCGAAAAAGGATCTGCAATATGTGGTTGATGCATTTGATTATATCATCAAAAAATATGCTTAGGCATTGTCCTTCACCAGATGGGATTTTGTGTGCTTGGTAGCCGATTTTATAAAGGGTCCTGCGATGTGACTGAACGCCTGAGTCGATAATACTGCGACCTTTAGTGGGCCATATGTCATTGTAAGTTTAATATGGGGGTTCCTCCTACATAGTGTAGCCCTTCGACAACAATCAGCGGCTGTAGTCTAGTGGTTAGGACTTAAGCTTCCCAACAACCTCTTTAAAAAAGAGCTTGACCAGAAACCTCTTTTTGGGTTGTGGAAACAGCTTGAAGCCCGGGTTCGAATCCCGGCAGCCGCATGATGAGTGGAGCGAGGAATGCGCTGTCGGCTAAGAAAATCTGAAGATTTTCGACTGGCAGCCGCATATGGTTGCACTTTTGACTTCATTTGGTAAAAAGTTCTCCGAAATGGGCGCCTTTTAATGCATCCTTGCACGAACACTTTCGATCTTCTGGAATTAACGCTATACTCTTCGTCAGAAGACTCTTTAGTGTCTCTCCTCCGGATTTGGTCATCTCAACGATATCTTGGTAACTGATTTTGTCTGTAAAGCCAGCTGCGGGATTTGCAACTAACGCAATTGCTCCATAACAAATCTCAGCCTCCCTTGCGAGAATGCACTCCGGTACATTCGTCATCCCAATGACATCGCCTCCAAGAGATGCGAACATCTTGATTTCTGCGCTTGTTTCAAGTCTGGGCCCTTCGGTGCAGACATACGTGCCCTTCTCATGCACCTTTACCTTCAGCATCTCCGCTGCCATCATGACAGTTTTCCTAATCTCCGGGCAATAGGGGCGAGTCATGTCCACATGCATGGCATCGTCATAGAATGTGTAGGTCCTATTCTTGGTGAAATCGATGAACTGGTCCAGTAGAACGAAATCTCCCGGCCTCAGCTTTGCGCTTATGCCTCCAACAGATGTGGTTCCGATAATCCTTTCCACGCCCAACTTCTTCAGCGCAGCGATGTTAGCCCTGTAATTGATTTTGTGTGGCGGCAGTGCATGCCCTTTCCCATGCCTTGCCAGGAAAACGACCTCTTGACCTTCATATAATCCCATTTTTACTTTTGCTGTCCCATATTCCGTCTCGATGACATCATCATGGGGATTATTCAATATGTCAAGGTCGTAAATCCCGCTTCCGCCTATAATTGCAATTCTTTTCATACAGCGTACCTCTTTCTATTCTCATATTCTTCCTGTTTCCCAGGATTCCAGTGGCTTGTGCGGCCATAATAACCTGTAACCCTAGATATATAATCGATGATTTTTCCATTACAGGTTGGACATTGCTTGTTCTTGCCCCTTGACACATGCCCATTTTCACACACACTAAAATCCGGTGAGAAGGTGAAGTATGCCAGTTTCGTGTTTGATATGTTCCGGATGAATTCCTTCAGTCCATCAGGGTCAGGTCTGCTCTCCCCCATCCATATATGGCATATCGCGCCTCCCGTGAAATATGGGTGAAACTCGGCCTCGATTTTAATCTTATCGGTCAGGGGCATGTCAGAATGATACGGTACATGTGTGCTGTTTGTATAATACGCTATATCATCAGAACCCTGGACGTACGCTTTCTTGGGAAAACGGGATTTATCGAGCATGGCAAATCGATGTGCCGTGCTCTCTGCCGGCGTTTGCTCAAACGTGTATGCGATTCCATCATTCTTGGAAAACTCGTCAATTCTATCTAGCATGTGTTTTATGATATTTATGCCAAGTTCGGTCTGCGCGGCCAATGTCTCACCTGTTAAATTGTAGAGACATTCATTTAATCCTACCATACCAAATGTCAGCCTCCTATTCTTAAAATCATAGTAGGGCATTCCATCCTTGGTCTTCAACTTCAGCCATGGGAGAAGCCCCCATTCATCCAACGATTTTTTGATTATCTTGTTGCTCTCGAGCAATCCAAGGCGCGCTATTTCCAGTTTCTCATCCAATAATTCAAAGAATCCTGATTCATTTTTCGTTTCAAGAGCAATCCTCGGTAAATTTAATGTGATAATCTTATTTGAACCGGTTCCCATGCCGCCGGCTGTCCATATGCCTCCCGCGTGGGCGACGAGCAATCTGCAGCACATCGCCTGTACGAAATTCTCGTCGAGGTAATCAGCAGCCAGGTTTAGGAAGTATGGCGCACCGGTTTGTACAGCTGCCTTCATGGTAGCGTTCCATAACGGATCATCCCAGTCAAGGTCCTTGGTTATGGCAGTCGTCACAAGCGGGAACGTAAAAGGCGCGCCATCCGCGTCCCCTTCTCCCATCACCTTCATCGTGGCTTGGTAGATGGCTCGTGCCTCCTCTTCAAAATCTTCATACGTTTCGTCCAGTCGCTTTCCAGCCCAGACCGCAGGCTCCTTCTTGAGATATGGTGGGCATTTCACTCTCATGCCAATGTTGGTGAAGGCACTCTGTGAGCCAATTCTGTTGGACTCATTCATCTGAAAGCAAAATCCTTGCAGGACTTGTTCGGTTTGCTCCAAACTCAGGTCGTCGTAATGAAGGTGGGGTGCAAGCAGCCAGTTAAAGATATCCACTGCCTGGGCGCCGGCAAAAAACTGTTGGGCATGAAACATGAACGCCATCGTGTGATAGACGGCAGCCTCAAATCTTTTTGCTGGATTGCTTCGCACGTCTGGAAATCGTAAACCATCGAGGAGAAACACGCGACCGTCATGTCCCGTACAATAAGGGCTAAACGGGCTGTGAAGGTCATGGATGTGGATGTGCCCATCTATGTGATTTTGCGCCACATTCTTGCTGTAGAGCTTTTCCAATGCGTATCTCTTTTTTGCCTGCGATGCAACGTGCAGGTCTATAAGCGAGGGGCTGACACGGGTGTTCGAGTTCTCCTTGGTTAGCCAGCTCCTTTTTGCTAATACGTCCTCTATCAATTCCGTCGTGTCGGCAAAATCAAGCCGGTCAACCGATTCTTTGGATGACATGCGAACCAAACAAACTATTAATTTTGAGCATATAAAACTGTTCACGGTATAACAACCTAATATTTTATATCCTAAAACCGTATCACGATATTGCATGAATGCATTGATACCAACGGGGATGTTTTTCACAAGAGGCGTTGGCAGGCATAGGGAGAAGTTGGCATCATTTGAACTTGCGCTAAGAAGTGCAGGCATAGAGAAATACAATCTTGTTCTAGTTTCCAGCATTTACCCCCCTGGATGCAAAATAATCCCAAGGGCCAGGGGCTTAAGCGCATTAAAACCTGGCCAGGTGGTATTTTGTGTCATGGCGAAAAATGCCACAAACGAGCCAAATAGATTAATTGCCGCCTCCGTTGGATGTGCAGTTCCTGCAGATCCAAACGCCTATGGTTATCTGAGCGAGCACCACTCCTTTGGCGAGACGGAACATAAGGCAGGCGACTATGCCGAAGACCTGGCTGCATCAATGCTTGCGACCACTTTGGGCGTGGATTTTGACCCAGATACAAGCTACGACGAGCGAAAAGAGGTCTGGAAAATCAGCGGCAAAATAGTCAGAACGACAAATATGACCCAGTCCGCACTCGGGAACAAAAAGGGGTTATGGACGACTGTGCTGTCAGCTGCTGTGTTTTTGCTTTAACCGCTGGATCTGCACAGTTTATACCGTTCCATGAGTGTCTTGACTTTGTCGTAATTGGCGCCTTTTCGTATGACTTTCATATTCACTAAATCAACAACTGTAGACGGCATGCCATATTTGCACTCTCCGCCGTCAAGTATCAAATCTGCGGTGATTTGCACTTCGTCTGCTTTCCTTGGGGGCGCTGACCCTGAGATGTTGGCACTAGTTGATGTGATTGGTGACCCAAATGATTCAATCAATTGTATTGCGACAGGGTGTGCTGGCAGCCTTACTCCAACCAGTTTTGAATGTGCAGTTAACATATCGGGGACGTTCTCCTGCTTTCTAAGCAAGACTGTAACAGGTCCTGGTAGGAGCTGTCTTATTAGCTCCCCTGAGTCTATGTATGCAACCTGTTCCATCATCTCATAAGATGCAACTGCAAGGGATATAGGCTCGCTCAGCGCCCTCTTCTTGATGGCATAGGCCTTTTTAATCGCACGTTCTGAGATGGCATCGACACCCAGGCCATACAGGGTCTCAGTGGGATATACGACAACGCCACCGTTTCTAAGGATGTCAGCAGCCCGCTCAATATCGTCCACGGCCTCTCGCATGGTTGCCCTTACGCCTCTTATAGAAATATACTTACCTAATAAGCATCATCACAATTATGAAGGCGAAAAAATGGAATCATTTGCTATAATTAGGGCGGATGATGACTCTAAATTAAAAACTGCTTTAGCCGATCTCGAGCGCCATGGTGGCCTAACATTTGTGGATGCGCCCAAGGAATTGAATCCAGATTTTGCGGACAGAATACTTCTCGACATTATGCAACTCAGAGAGGATGAACTGAGATGGGAGTGCAAGGTGGCTGCGATTGTGCCATTGCATGAAAGTGCTGGTGTTGCCATAGATACGTTAAAAAAGATTCACCCTCCTGCGCACATTATCATAGTCAGCTCGAGGTATTCCGTATTCAATGAACTGCTGGGTAGTGTTGACACCTTGCCGGCACTGGAAGGATACCGAAAACCACCATCTTACATAGACTTCTAGCGTTTACGTTTAATCGTGGCGACATCGCCCAGCGTGAGCGTCTTGGGGGTGCTATGTGTTAACTCTATCTTTTCAATGTGCATTGTCAGTTTAATGTCCAGGAATTGCTCAAGTTTCTTCCTGACTCCTTCCTCGGGCATTATTTTGCCCCTTTCTATTCTCTTTATTAGTGATGCTTTTTCTTTGATGTTTACTGCCAGATCCTCTACGGTCAAATTCCGGGTCTGGCGTGCTTTGCGGATGACCTCTGGGTAGTTGGAAATAACCTCGTCTATGTTGTAGACGTTTCTTAGCCTGGGCATTCTAGCTCTGGCTTTTTTCGTCTCAACTGTAGTTATGGCCTCCCCATATCGTACACAATTGTTGCACACGCTTAGTTCAGACCTGTCTATTTTTATCCTATGGGGTATGCCTTTTATCTCGGTGCCGCATATCTCACAATTCATATAGGTCACACAAAACGCAATATATATACGTATATAGGGGAGTAATTTAAATAGCATTCGGAGGTCCACATGGCTGACATCTCAAGTGATGAATCAAGTTCAGACTTTTCAAAATACCTCCTCGATAAAGTCAGGCAGTTGGAGGAACGAAATCTCAGGCTTAAAGAGGAGTACAGCAGAGTAGAATCTGAAAAGCGGTCTGTGGAAAGCGAAAGATTAAGGTTCGAACGTGAACTCAGGAAGTTGAGAAGCGAGCTTGAGAGATTAAAGACGCCTCCATTAGTCATTGGGACTATTTTAGATGTTCTGGAAAACGGCAAGGTTGTGATTAAGAGCAGCACAGGACCGAGATTCATCGTCGGCTCATCACAGTTCATAGATGGAGCAGATTTACAACCCGGCACAAGGGTTGCACTAAACCAGCAGACGCTTGCCGTTGTTGGCGTACTGTCTTCGCCTAAGGACCCAACGGTTTATGGCATGGAAATAATCGAGTCCCCTTCTGTAGACTATGGCCAAATAGGCGGGCTCAAGGTGCAGATACAGGAGTTAAAGGAAACGGTCGAGCTGCCGCTGATAAAGCCGGAGATGTTTGCCAAGGTGGGAATTGAGCCTCCAAAGGGCGTTCTGCTTCACGGTCCTCCTGGTTCTGGAAAGACGCTGCTAGCCAAGGCAGTCGCACAGAGAACGAATGCTACGTTTATTAGAGTTGTAGGCTCCGAACTGGTGCAGAAGTACATTGGCGAGGGCGCACGACTTGTTCGCGAATTGTTTGAGATGGCAAGGGAGAAATCTCCTTCCATCATCTTCGTTGATGAGCTGGATGCGATAGGTGCAAAGCGACTTGAGAGCGCCACATCCGGCGACAGAGAAGTACAGCGGACGCTCATGCAATTATTAGCTGAGATGGACGGTTTTGATGCGAGAGGAAATGTCAGGATTATAGGGGCGACCAATAGGTTGGACATTCTCGACCCAGCGCTGCTTAGGCCAGGTCGATTCGATCGGTTGATTGAGGTGACTTTGCCTGATTCTGACGCAAGGGCGGAGATACTCAAGATTCACACCAAGGGCATGAATCTCGCAGACGATGTCAAGCTTGAACAAATGGCATCTATCACAGAGGGTCTAAGCGGTGCTGACCTGAAGGCAATCGCGATGGAAGCCGGCATGTTTGCGATTCGCTTAGGCAAAGACATAGTAACGATGAGCGACTTTGAAGAGGCGGTGAAGAAGGTTTTGACTACACAGAAGATGCAACCATCGCGTGATACTGGCGTGATGTTTGCTTGAGGCAAGCATATGAGTGCCAATGTAGCTTAACCCTGTTTTGACAGCGCGCGCCAGATATATGCAAATCGTTGGATAGCGGTTAGATGGCTTATAATCGCCACCGCAACTAACATCCACCCCAGGATTGGCATTCCATAGATTTCATTTACGTACACGACATTCGCAATGGCGGCGAGGAATATTATTACCAATCTATCAGCTCTGCCCAGAATGCCGCCGTAATACCGCTCTATATCGAGGGCTTGCGCCTGCGTCCCCATATAACTTGTCAGCAGGACGCCTGTTATGGCCACTACGCCAACCTGCCAGGGAGCGTAGCCCCCAAAAAAGATGCCGCATATGATGAAAATATCTGAATATCTGTCAAGCACATGGTCTAAAAAGTCGCCTCTTTTCGTCGCGCCGATCTGCGCTGCTACCGCGCCATCTGCCGCATCGAAGAATGCATTTAAAAATACCATCACTGCAGCAAGGAATAGAAACGTCTTACTGGGCGTGTAGCAAAACAAAACGCCTGCCAGCACGGCAGATATGAGGGATGCAACTGACAGCATATCCGGAGTAACTCCTATACGCTCCAACGCTCCCGCAAGTGGTACCATCGCTTTTTCTGCCCTTGGCCTTAGTGAGTCTAGTGTCAACCAAATACCTCCTCGCTCCAGTCCACGCTTCCAGGTTTGTATCTGTTCTTGTACTTCTCTGGGGCTTTGATAATATCTATGATGCGCTCTGCAACTTCCTCTATGTCTTTACTGGATGTGTCGATTTCATATACGTTGTCACTTCTCTCGACTGCCTCTACCAAAATGACATCCAACGCCTCCGCCTCGACGTTCTCCTTGGCTTTAGCCTCGCTGAATCCCTTTTTGCCCAGTCGTTTCCTGAGTTCAGATGGTGATGCCCTCAGCACGATAACGATGTCGACGGGCAAATAATGCGCTAAATGTCCTTCGAATATGGTTATGCCCTCTATGTCTAAATGGGCTGCATGCTCTATTAGTGCGTCTATATCTACGATTTTGGCCTTTCGCTCTTTGTCCATTCCAGTATAGAGTTTCTCGTCCTCGATAAGTTCGTTCAGGTCAATAACAGGATAATATTTCTTAAGAATCCTGCAGACAGAAGTTTTACCGGTACCAGGCGTTCCGGTGATGGCTATTTTCAAGGCGCGACCTCTCTTAACGCTCCTACAACACGCCGATTCTCATCGCTCGTGCCAACGCTCACGCGAATCAGGGATTTGCCAGCGCCCCTGACCGAGCTGCAATCCCGCACGATAACGCCCTTTTTCATCAGGGCTTCGCACACCTTTTCAGCGCTCAATGGCGATACATCCACCAATACAAAGTTAGCCTGCGAGGGATACGTCTTGAAAGGAATATTCTTTATAAGATATGCTCTTCCCTTTTTTACGGTTTGTATCGTGGACTGAAGATGCTCTTTATCTTCCAATGCTGCTATTCCTGCAACTATTCCGATGTGATTGACACTAAAGGCAGGTAATACTTTCATATACTCCTTGAAAATCCAGGGAGGGACGATGCCATAGCCAACTCTCAGTCCTGCCAATCCGAACGCCTTTGACATGGTGCGCGTGACCACGAGATTTTCACACTCCCTTACAAGTTCGATTGCTGACGAATCTGCAAATTCTACGTATGCTTCATCTACCAGGACTACTGCATCTGTGGCATCTAACACCTGCAGCAGTTCTTTTTCGCCAATTACATTCCCCGTGGGATTATTGGGAGAGCACAGGAAGATCACCTTGGTCTTCTTGGTTATATTATCAATCAGCGCATCAACGTCTATATCAAAATTTGACTTTCTTGGCACAAATCGCGGAATCCCGCTGCACATCAGGGTGAAAAGCTCGTAATAGGAAAACGTGGGGGGTAAGATAATGGCTTCATCGCCCTTTTCAACAAATAATCGTGTTGTGATATCAATCACGCCATCCATACCATTTCCGGCTACTATCTGCTCTGTTGGATAGCCAGTATATTTGGATAGCGCAGCCCTTAATTCGATGGCGTCAGCAGATGGATACATGCTGATGGCATCTGCGTACTCTCTTACTGCCTGAACTGCTTTTGGTGAGGGCCCCAGTGGGTTCTCGTTCGCCCCTAATTTGATAATATCTGCGGGCGATAATCCATACTGTTTTGTTACCTCTTCTGTAGTCTTGCTGGGCGCGTATTTATTGATTCCACTGATAGACTTCCTTATCTCAACCAAGCACTTCCACCACCCTGTCGATTTGTTGCTCGGTGATGACGAGTGGCGGCACGATTCTGATAATTCTATCTGAGATGCAGTTGAGCAGCACGCCTTTTTCTCTGGCCATATCAACGATTGCATTGCCGTCTATGCTCAGCTCTATCCCTATCATCAGCCCTTTACCTCTTATCTCCTTGATATGTTCCTGCCTTAAATTGCGCAGCTTTTGCATGAAATACGTCCCCAGTTTCCCCGCTCTTTCCACCAATTTTTCCTCTTCTATTGCAGAAATCGCTCCGAGGGAAGCTGCGCATGCCAGAGGGTCTCCACCAAAGGTTGAGCCATGGTCCCCAACTTGGAAGTTTTTGGCTATGTCTTCCCTGGCACACATCGCACCCATGGGAAAACCACCGCCCAGCGCCTTTGCCATGGTCATTATATCCGGCTCTACGCCGTAATGCTCGTATGCGAACCATTTTCCAGTCCTGCCAAAACCTGTCTGCACCTCATCGAGGATGAGCAGAACGTCCTTCTCATCGCAGACATCTCTCACAGCCCTCAAATATCCCTCCGATGGTATGCGTATGCCGTTCTCGCCTTGAATTGGCTCTAATATGACGGCTGCAGTTTCATTGCTTATCGTATCCTGTATCGCATCAACATCATTGTACGGCACAAACCTGGCACCGGGAATCAGTGGCTCAAATGGTTTCCTGTATTTCTCCTTGTAGGTGATGCTCAGCGCTCCAAGAGTCCTGCCATGGAAGGAGCCTTCCGCGGCGATAAACTCCTTTTTACCAGATGCCTTCCTGGCGAGTTTTAGCGCTGCCTCGACCGCTTCCGTTCCAGAATTGCAGAAGAACACCCTGTCAATTGGCGTTAGCTCTACTATTTTTTCTGCCAGTTGGGCCTGCGGCTCATTGTAGTACAAATTAGAAATATGTATCAAATGTTCTGCCTGCTCCTTAATCGCAGAGACCACCCTTGGGTGGCAGTGGCCAACGTTGTTGACAGCGATGCCAGCTATACAGTCTATGTACTCCTTGCCATTGACGTCTTTTACGATTGCCCCTTTTCCTTCTTTCAACACGATGGGCTGGCGCGTGTATGTCTGCATCACATACCTTGCGCACTTCTCCATTACATCCTTCTCGCTCATCATCTCTCACTCAAACTCTATGGTGGCGGGTGGTTTTGGCGTTATGTCATATACGACCCTTGCCACATCAGGAATCTCGTTGGTAATCCTGGATGCTATGTGCTTCAGTTTTTTCCAGGGCAGCACCATTGGCGTAGCCGTCATGCCATCTCTAGATTCTATCGCCCTAACCGCGACAATCCAGCCATGGATGCGCTTGTCTCCTTTCACACCTGTCCCTCTCTCAAGCACAGCGGCAAATGTCTGCCAGGGACGGAACTCGTCTACTATCTCATCCTCTACGATGGCGTTTGCCTCTCTCACTACTTTCAACTTCTCTTTGGTTACCTCGCCAATTATCCTGACTGCCAATCCGGGTCCTGGAAATGGCATCCTTTCGCATATCTCCTTTGGCAGGTCCAAAGCTCTTGCTACCTCTCGCACCTCATCCTTGTATAAATCGCGTAGCGGCTCTATGATGGCATCAAATCCTATCTTTACAGGCAATCCTCCTACATTATGGTGCGACTTTATTCCGCCCTCGGACTCAATCCTGTCGGGATAGATGGTCCCCTGGATGAGGTAGCGCACGTTCTCCTTTCGTGCTGCATCCTCAAATACCCTGATAAACGTCTCACCTATGATTTTTCGCTTCTTTTCCGGATCTCTCACACCCTTCAGCGCGCCCAAAAATCGCTCGCTCGCCTCTATGAAGTGCGGATTCATATGCCCAAACGTTTTCTTGATCCGCTCAACTTCGCCCTTGCGCATCAGTCCTGTGTCGACGAAGATGGGAATCAATCTGTCTCCGATGGCTCTGTGCGCCAGTACTGCGCATACTGAACTATCCACCCCACCAGAGAGAGCGATGATGGCTTTGTCCTTGACACTTTGTCCAATCTCTTCAATGCCCAATTCTATAAATCGCTCAACGTTTACCATTTAATATGACCCCAAACACAGCGTAAATATGCGTCAATCATCTTAAAATATATGTATTAAATCATCTGGAAATGACCTGACAACCGTCTTCTTCCACTATAAGTGTGTGTTCTGCCTGCGAAATCAGTCCTCCAGCATCCTCTTTGAGGGCAGGGTAAGAATGAAGAATCCCCGCCGCCTCCAACTGGTTCAACATGAAATCTAATTTATTTTGGCACAACCACCTTTTCGCAAATGGAAGTCCTTTGTATTCATCGAGATCCTTTAGTAATTTCCTTGCAGCAGGCAATCGCACTGGTTTTAGCCTATCTACTCTATATATCTCGGCTCCCCCTCTCTCAGATACGTGTCCTGCGCCATTTGTCGCAAATGGTTCAATCGCGATGACATCTCCTGCTTTAAGACGCACACCCTGTTCAACGTGCCTGTTTGGAATGGATGGGGCTGCGTGCTGCACGTATCTATCGAGCCCATGCCCAGTGAGATTTGCCACGGGCTTGTAACCAAATTCATTTATGGTTTTTTCAATAATGGCGCCTATCTCCACAGTACTGGTGCCTGCGCGGATTATGCCAATGGCATTCTCTAGAGCAACCTCGGATGCTTTCACCAACTTGGGATTTCCGCTTAAATCAACGGTTATGGCTGTATCGGCAATGTAGCCATCTATGTGCACACCTATGTCGAGTTTTACCATATCATCTTCGAAGACCGAAGTATCATTGGCTGAAGGAGTTGCATGTGCTGCTATATCGTTTCGTGAAATGTTGCACGGGAATGCGGGCATGCCCCCCTTCTCCTTGATGCGCGTTTCCGCAAATTCTGCGACCTTCAGCAGTGAAACGCCCGGTTTCACCATCTTCACTGCCTCTGTCCTGACCTCGGCCAGAATCTTGCCCGCTTTGCAATACTTTTCGACTACATCTTCGCCCATCATCATATCACCAACTGCTTTGGAAATTTCGTGAGATTTTTACAACCCTTGGCGCTGACAAGGACCATATCCTCTATTCTAACCCCTCCTATCCTGGGGTCGTATAATCCAGGCTCCACGGTAACGACGTTGCCCGCCTTCAGCGCCTCACCTCCTATGCTTAAAGAAGGCCCTTCGTGAATCTCGATGCCGACACCATGTCCCGTGGAATGAATGAACCCTGTTTTTGCCCCTTTCCTCTCAGTGCTGTATCCGCGTTCTTCAAACAAATCACACACCACGTTATGCACGTCTTCACCCGTAACGCCCGCCTTGATGGTATCGAATGCAACATTTTGAGCATCTAACACCGCCTGATACATGTCGACGATTTCCGCCGAAGCATCGCCTCTCAGTACGGTCCTGCTCATGTCTGCATGGTAGCGTTCCTTTCTGTGATATGGAAATATGTCAATGACAATCGGCGCATCTTTTTTCAACATTCCATGGCCTGTGCAATGAGGGTTGCTTGCCTGCTTGCCACATGCCACAATGGTGTCATTGGTTGTGCATTGTTCATCCACCAATGCATGCTCTATAATGCATCTCACTCTCTCTGATGTAATATCCAGAGAATCTCCTCTTATTTCTGCGCTTTTGATGGCGTCTATTGCCGCCTTCATCGCTTTTTCACAGGCGCACTGTGTCTTGATGATGCACTCTATTTCAGTTTTACTCTTGACCTCTCTAACCTTCTCAAGGTTTTCTGTTAGGGTTATGCCGATGCCTTTTTTCTGCAGTCCTTCTGCGAGAAAGAATGGAAAGTTGGCTGGCACTTTTATCTGCTCTATTTTCTCCTCACACAGAATCCTATATAACAACTCACAGCGAACCTTCCTTGGGTCCTGGTATTTTTTAACCAATTCCTTGATGCCATAGTCAGTAGTAGGTCTGACGTCCTTGACTCTTGACTCCTTCTTTGCGCGCTCAACTTCCATCTGGGAGAGTACGATAAACTCCTTTTTGCCCCTTCTTATGTAGGTGAGCGTGCTTGGCGTTAGAAATCTCGTGAAATAATAGAGGCTAGCGTCATGCATGCTGTTTCCTACGAGGAGTAGTGCATTGGGGTTCATAACATCGATTGCATCTTAGTGTCATAATGCATTATGAAGGTTATCACGAAAAAGTTAATAGGTGCTTGCGAGATAAACTATGATGCCATGAGGAAGATAATTGCAGTTCTGATTGTTTTGACAATTCTTACTGCTACTACTGGCTGTTTAGAGCCCAAGGAAGCAGCTCCTGCAAGGGTAAGTGAAGCCGCGCTTGCACAGGTTGGATGGGTACAAGAAGGCGATGTGCAGAAGCAAACATTGGAAACGAACGTGTCAGAAGTCACGATTAAGGCCAATATAGCAACGGTAGTCTACAAGGACAGGGCTTTGGAGGATAAGATAGCACACGATACGGGCGGATTGATATCGGGTGTATCATCTTATCTGATGACCATCCGGCTAGTGTTGCCATTGGGCATCAGCCCGCCAGCCGACCTAGTATTTAACCTGGGAGAGGAACAGTTCCTGCAAAAGGCGCGAGAAACCGTTCCTGATATGCAACAGGCGGGAACCAGAACGATATCAATTGCCGGCGGCCACACAACAGACGCCAGGATTTATGAAGGAACCATCAACTATGAGGGCGGCTCCGTGGGGGTAAGAGGTATCTTGGCGATGTGGGATGCCAATGGATCGACCATCGTAGTAGGCGCGGTGACTCCAGTTGAAGACCTTACATATCAGGGAATCACAATCGTTCAGATTGATGGAGAAGCAGAGTTCAACGAGGCAATCGCGCTGATTCAAAGTGTAACGTAATAACTCTTATTTACCTTTTAACAAAACTCTTGCACTCGTCAACTTTTCGATCTCGTCAATCAGGTCAGTAACGATGCCCTCGCCTAAATGTTCTGGAAGAACCTGGAGGAATTTTATAACGCACGAATTTCCCCTCAGTTCGCCGAATATGAAGCCGACCACTTCGCCCTTTTTTTCTGCGACCAAACACGTTTTAGGATTTTGTTTGGATAAGCGCACGACATCATCTTTCGTTATCAGCCCTCTGGACGTCGGAGGAAATTCTCTTTCGATGTCCAGGACGGTTTCTAAATCCTTTTCCAGCCTTTCAGCCATGCCTAGCGCCATATATGTTTTTCCCGAATGTTCTGGGCCGCAAATATGTATTATGTTTCCTGGCATGCTATCAGTTAAAGATAATATTTCCCTCATGCTTAAAAGTATTGTGAGGGCTGTTTTGGCACCTCCTATCTCTCTAAAAATAGGATCTAAAAATGCGCCATATGAAATGTCCCGTTGGCTTAACCAACTGACAATAATGGCAGGAAGGTAACCGCGCCATAGTTAACGCCTTAAGTGAGCCAGATAATCAGCCACCTTCACTACAGTTTCACTGACTTCATCGGCTGCATATTTACCAGATTCTCACCATAAATTACAATCCAAACAGAATGGTAAGCGAAACTACGACGGTCATAACTACAGCCGCGGTTTCATGAATTATTACGAGCGGATCACTCATCGACTTTCACCTCCTTTCTATATTTTCTATTCATTAGCAGACGGCAGGATTTCCGACTCCGTCTCCTTCAGGGTCACACTCCACTTGTTAGATTCGGTACGCTCCCAGATCACCTGATACTTTTTTTCATCAGGGTCTAAATCCAATAAAACGATCCGGGGAACCGTGGATGCAAAGCTTGTTTTGCCCCTCTGCCACAATTTTGTTTTGAATTTCATGCTTGTATTACTCCTTGTATTATCTTACGTGTTATTTTTTGCCTTACTCTATGTATTGTTTTATGTATTGCCTCTATAAATAAGTTTCGCTAGATTTAGATTTAACATATTCCTAAACAAACTCGCCAGTCTTATGGCCGGGTGATAAAATCTGGATTTACAGGTGCCTTTACTATCTTTGGAAGTTTGCCCCACATTCCTATGTGGTCATCTTTGATCAGGATGGCGCCTTCTATGCCATCCACGCTCTTTATGACGTCGAATGCCCTTTCTGTCTCCTTCTTTGAGTTTCCGACGACTGTATTGCCAAGCGCCGTCGCAGCGGCATCTGCGAGCGATGCACTTTTGGCTATAACCGTAGCTGCATCCACATTACCGAAACTGATTGAAGGCCCTACCCTGCCTGAAGAGGTACATATCCCTTTTGATTCATGCGCTTCCACCTGAAAGGCCAGGTGCTTAGCAGCCGATCCGCCAGCGTATATTCCGACTAATACGGGCTTATCGGTGAACAATGCTATATCTCCGCCATTGTCCACTATTACATGCTTTGCGCCTTTCTCCAGCGCTGCCTCTACAGCCAGTTCTGCTATGGTGCCGGCTACTGCGGCCATTGGACCGACGCCCACTGCGTTCCCTGCCAAGAACAACCTTTTCACGATTTCTGGCCTTTCCTCTGGCATAGGATGTGGTTCCATCGTAACTCTAAAAAATGGGTCGAATGTGATGTACCGTTCGAGTTGCCTTCTGTGCTCCATAATCGCCTGCCGGGCAGCTTCAATATACGGAGCATCAGAAATGATTGTTACGACGGTTTCCTTTAACTGAAATCTGCTTTTCATAAATTATCTAGATAATTTAAGGGCGTTGTGCGGACAGGCCGTTATACACGCTCCGCACTGGATGCACTCCTTGTGGTCCATGGAAACGCTGCCATCGGCTTCATACCTGAACACGTTGGTTGGGCAGACTGAAATACACACGCCACAATGTATACACTCCTCGTCTGTGCGAACGATTGGTTTTTCCAGAGTGATGATGTCAACTCCACGTGATTTAAACGATTTAATGACCTTTTTTGCATCTTCATCAGGAACGTTTATGATTAACTCGCCGCCGGTAATGTCTATAGTCGCTTTGTTGATGTTCACCAAGGCACCAGTTTCTAATATGACTTCTGCGATCAGTGGTTTTTTTATTATCTGGGAGTTGAAACACAATATTATCTTCATTTATGCCCCCCTCCTGTAAGCAATTTGCTCAGGTCCTCACTGGTGATAATGCCGATGACCTTTCGCTTGGCATCAATTACCGGCAACGCCGAGATATTGTGTTGTTCTAATTTACGGGCAGCTATGTCTATGGGGTCTCTTGGATTAACTGCAACAACCTTGCGCGTCATAATCTGTTCCACCCTGCCTCGCTTAGCAAGGGCGACAGCCTTCGACACGTCCCAGGTGGTGATGATGCCCATTAACCTGCCATCATCGGATACCACTGGGAGATGGTTGAATTGCCCCTTTATAATTCTCTTCGCCGCCTCTTCGATGCTTATATCTGGTTTTATGGTACCGATGCCAGCTGTCATGACATCCTTGACAAGCAGCAGCCCGCCCGTTTGCCTCATCGGTTTAACTCTTGGTTTAGTAGATAGCCCCTCTATGGGCGTGGTTAACATGAATTCTCCCTTTAAAACCCAGTCTTTGAGCGACTCTGCGACTTTTCTGGCCACATACAAACTCGAGATGGCGGACGTTCTAACTTCTTTGCCATTAATCTCTATACAACCGGATTTCAACTCTTCGTATGTGACTTCTCCGAGTACGGGCTTCTCTCTTCTCTGCACCCCATAATCTAAAACTTCGGTTTTAATCTCTGCATCGCTTATCCCTGTGCACAAAGCAATATCTTCGTTGAGAATTGGTATCGGAATACCAAGGCCCACATAGAGTGTTGTGCCGTATTTGTGGAATGAGGCACCTTTAACGAATTCAGAATTCATCTCTTTTAAATTGCCTTTGACCATCAGGGTTCCCATGTTGTTTTTCGGGTCATGCTGTGTACCCTCGCCTATTATGTATCCTTGAGCGCCGCACAAAAAGATGCGCGTTCCCATGCCAATCGTGGCATATGTCGGGTCATTGGAGAGTGGTGATAGAGCTCCGGACCCTGTGTATATCACATTGCCCAGATCCGGGAGCAGGGGGCCCATATATGTGTGCATGGTTTGGTCGGATGTGTTGGTTGCTGCATTATATCTTTGATATGCATTTCTTGGATTGATCATAATTGCTTGATTTAGGTCTTCTATTGTAAGCATCGTCTCGACATTCTTTAAGGGGTAACAGTCAGTTCCACTTCCAGTGGTGCGCAGTACAACGGATTTCCCGGACACCAACTCCTCTATCACGTGCCCGCCGCCATATTCCATTCCTCGCGATTCAGATACCTGTGTGGCGCCGATATATGCATCCACTGCTGCCAGGCCTGTATATGCCTCTACATCATTCAGCCGGAGTTTTTGCATTTTTATTGGCGGGTCCGCGTGTCCAAAATTGAGTATTGCGCCCGAAGAGCACATCGCGCCGAACGTACCAGTGGTGACAACATCTACCTCTTTGGCTGCGCCTTCTGGACCAAGTGTCTCCACTATCGCTGTCATTTCCTCGGCGGTGACAACATGGACGCTGCCATCCCTGATTTTCTGGTTGATTTCCTCGACGGTTTTGCCCATATAATAAGTAATAATTTTGTATGTTATTTATAACAAATGGTAACAGGGCATAGGTCATTCCTTCGTAATCTCTCTGATTGTCAATCCGCCGCCAATCATAATTACAGATATTATTGCGGCAGCCAGAACTGTCCCGTCATATGAGGATGCCTCGATTTCAATCACCTGGTCCGAGTCTAAATTTACGCTCATTGTATGCCTGCCTGTTGAAATTGTATACTCTCCTGGTGCCAGTCCGATGAATGTAACATCTTCATCAGTAATGGAATATATGATAACATCCTCCCTCTGCAGTGTTATCTCTGTGGGTGAGTCCGCGATGACGCGCAGATTGGCGTATTTTTTAACGGGAATAGTACCTCCATCTGAGTGTAGCAGCACTTCCGTAACGTCTAGTATACTGAGCAGCGTCGGTGCAATGTCCTCTTGACCATGTCTTTCGTTGATTACGCCGATTTGCACATTTGGGCCGCTTATTATCAGCGGTATTCGCCGGCTCTCCACGGCATCTACATATGTGCCCGAGGCATGCCCTCCTACATACCTGCCATTCTCCGTCTTTCTGAAACTCATCCCATGGTCTGCGGTTATGATAAGCGTCAAATCATTCTCGAAACAGGTGCAGTAAAGATTGCATATGTCTCCATCCAGCACTTCGACCAAATTCACATACTGTTCCGGTCCCCTGTAATGGCCGGCCACATCTACTGCGCCAACATTCACGGTGAGCAGGAATTTCTGGTTTGGATAGTGGCTGCACATATGGCGCACAATTGCATCTGATGTATCAATCCCCCACCTGTTATAGGCACCATATCTTTCGATTCCCTCTTTACCCTCTAAATAACCTGGAAGACTATTTTGCCATTCCTTCATCAACTCAATCACATCTGCCGGCACTTGGGCATTAATCTCCAGGTCTGCGGTCGGCGTTTTGAGCGAGTTGGAACTATCGAAGAGGATAATATCCTGTTTGGCCCTAAGAGCCTCAAAATCGCCCTTTTGCATTACTGCAATGCACAGGTAATCGTGCTTATGTGCGGAGTCAAAAATCGTCGCATCATCGAATCCCACTATCGATGGGTTCGCATGCGAGTAGCCTGTGGCAAGTACAGAGTGCCCGGGTGTAGTTTTCGGCTGGGGCGCTGTGACATCTAAAACACGCACACCGCCATCGGCGATTAATATGATGTTGTCGGCTTCAGCTTTCATCAATTCATTTCCATCTAAATCATGTGGCACAAACTCAGGGTAAAAATAAGATGAGCCCAGGCCATCCACAACTAGCAGGATTGCCCCATTGGTACTGGGTACGGGATTGATGACGATGTCGGTAGCACCAGCTATCGGAAGTATGAGACATACGATCAATAACACTAATATTATTCGGCGCGTTTGCACACGGGCGGTTTAGTCTCGTTTGTATAAATAATTGAGTAACAAAGATTAAGAGAGGCCTATTCTCTTAGTTTTTTGGCTAGAGCCTCCAAACTGTCTGCCAGTTTAAGCTTTGCCTCTTTCCCTTTCTCTCCCAAATCAGAGGCGAGTTTCACATATTCTTCTCCCTTTCCCGTTTCGCTGAGTCTGGATGCCACATCTGATGCTACGCCGAGTGCCAGCGCCGACAGCGAAATGGCAAGGTCCTCAAATTTCCTGAGGGGCTCTTCTAAACTCTTGCCGACCGGCTCTTTTATCGCCTTCGCTTCTACTTCTCGCAGTGCTGCCTCTACGTCCTTGAATTTTTGGTCGACGTAATTTTTCAATTCATCCAACTTCATTTCTTTCGGACTTTTTTCTTCTGCCATATCAATCCCAAACAATCTTTATGTCCTATTACATTAAAACTTCGGTGCGGTGATTTATTGAAAGCACACCCGAGATGTGCGCCCTGCCTGCTGGCCAGGGTGCATTATGAAGCAGCATTGTCTACAGATGACCCGGAACTTCAACAGAGGGCTATTCAAGCAGGCATTCGGTGGTTGAATGAGAGTTTTTCCATAAACACGCCAGCTACCTATATCTCAACCGAAATACACAGGAGGGCATACGAGGTTCTTGGCGATGAGGACCCATATGTTACAAAGAAGAAAATGAGCAATGAAATCGCGCTGAAATTGCTTCCAATGGCGGAGGAAATGGTAACGTCAACCAAAGATGATGCATTTCGTAGAAGTGTCATCGCATCCATTGCTGGAAATACGTTTGACTTTGGCGTGCTCGGATTTGAGCCCGAAGAACAATTTGATGCCTATTTCATGGATATGTTCAAAAAAGGGCTGGACGTTGACGATACGGATAAGATGAAGGAGCTCTTGGATGACGTTCTATATCTTACAGATAACTGTGGAGAAATCGTCTTTGATGGACTGGTGCTGGACCAGATTAAGAGACTGGGTGGAAAGGTGACATTAGTGGTCAAGGGCGCTCCCATACTCACAGACGCCACGCTGAAGGATGCAGAGGAGACCGGGGTCGGCAAAAAGGCGGACCGGGTATTAACTACGGGCTCGAATGCCATAGGCGTTGACCTGAACGAGGCGCCAGATGAATTGACGAAAGCGCTGAAAAACGCCTCGCTGATTGTCAGCAAGGGCATGGCGAATTACGAAGCGCTGTCAGAATACGATTTTGGGCCGATTGCATATCTTCTTCGGGCAAAGTGCGAGCCCATAGCTGCATCTCTAGGCATAAAAAAGGGCTGGAATGTGGCAATCCTGCATATGTAATTGAAGAATCCGATGAGTTTATGAAAACCAACATCAATACCCTTTAACGGATAACATATCTGAGGGATGTGAATGGCTAAGGTGGCAATAAATGGTTATGGCACTATAGGTAAAAGGATAGCGGATGCCGTGGCGGCGCAGGATGACATGCAAGTTGTAGGGGTCACAAAGACAAAGCCTGACTTTGAGGCGCGTATGGCAATTGAAAAAGGATATGAGTTATATGCGGCGATTCCTGAAAAGCAAGGCGATTTCAAAAAGGCAGGTGTCAGCATCGCTGGAACGATTCACGATTTGTTGAAAAAGGCAGACATCGTTGTTGATTGTGCACCCGGCGGCATTGGGGCTGAGCATAAGCCGATGTATGAAAAGGCGGGAGTGAAAGCGATTTTTGAGGGTGGCGAGAAGCACGAGGTTGCAGGATTCTCGTTCAATGCAATATGTAATTATGGCAAGGCCATAGGGCGGGATTTTGTCAGAGTGGTATCCTGTAACACTACCGGCATCTGCAGAGTTCTTTACCCATTGGACAGGGCATTTGGCGTGGAGAAGACAAGAGTGGTTCTGGTCAGGCGCGCAACAGACCCTGGCGACATCAAGAAAGGCCCCATTAAT
Organism: Methanosarcinales archaeon; assembly: GCA_026016205.1. Classification (GTDB taxonomy): domain Archaea; phylum Halobacteriota; class UBA148; order UBA148; family JAUWXC01; genus JAUWXC01. The sequence goes on from CP061209.1 coordinate 264,695, forward strand.
GCCATTGTTCCAGACCCCGTGAAATTACCATCGCATCACGGGCCTGACGTGCAGACAGTTCTGCCGCACATAAACATCACGACGCTTGCCATAAAGGTGCCGACAACAATAATGCACCTGCATATGCTGAATATGAAGCTTAAGAACACCCCTGGGCCAGATGAGGTGCGGGATGTGTTGGCGAAAGCTCCCAGAATCCGATTTGTAAAAGCCTCGGACGGACTGACATCAACCGCGTCCATCATCGAGTTGGGCAGAGATTTAGGAAGGCCGAGATATGATATGTGGGAGAACTGCATCTGGGAAGATTCAATCTGCATAGACGATGGCGAGCTGTACTTCTTCCAGGCAATCCACCAGGAGTCGGATGCGATACCGGAGAACATTGATGCGATCAGGGCGATGATGGAACTGGAGAACGATGCACAAAAATCGATTCAAAAGACAAACAAAGCGATGGGCATGTTATGAAAATCTCGGTAGTTGCGCACTGCCTGCTTAACCCAACCCTGCGGGTTGGTAATGGCGCCAAGTTTGAGGCTAGAGATACTGCGTTCAAGGTTAATGGACCAGTGATACAGTTGCCATGCCCGGAAACGATATACCTCGGGCTGAGCCGCTGGGAGGTAACAAAAAATCAGCTGGACATTCCAATGTACAGGGAGTTTTGTCGCAATTTATTCAAGCCATACGCTGACATGATACAGCAACTGGTCGAGAAAGGCGCAGACATTGAAATCATCGGGGCGGCAAAAAGCCCTTCCTGTGGTGCTGAACTCACGAGCATGGGCTACCCTGGCGGGAAGCTTGCATCATACAAACATGAGCACGTGTGTGGCAAAGGCATCTTTTTTGAAGAGATAGAAGCAGAGCTAAGTCGGAGGGGCATTCACCCAAGGTTTATGGATTTTAAATGACTAAAATACGCGCTGAAATCCTCATCTCAGGCGAGGTACAAATGGTGGGCTTTCGCTCCTTTACGGCGCGGCACGCGTCTGCTTTGGGCTTGAAGGGATATGTTAAAAATCTGGATGACGGGCGTGTCGAAGTTGTTGTAGAGGGGGTAGAAAGCAGGGTTGAGGACTTAGTCTTGTTGCTGCGAGAAGGGCCGCATATGACGCGTGTTACGGATGTGCAGGTCATGGAGAAGCCATATACTGGTGAATTTGACCGTTTTGATATTAGGTTTTAATATATGTGCTGAATAAAACATAATGGGCGTGTCATGAAATCAAAGGTATATACTATTGCTTCAGGCAAGGGCGGTACAGGAAAAACGACGACCGTGGTAAATCTCGGTGTCGCACTTGCAACACTATATTCTCGCCATCTTGGGGAGCCAAAAGTCATCATGGTGGATGCAGATATCGGCATGGCTAATATGGGTTTAGTGCTTGGATTAGAAGAGTGCATGCCTACGTTGCATGAGGTGTTCGCTGGCAAAGGCGGACATATATGGGGACATCGCCGTCGAAGCAAGATACATTGTAAGGGACATTGACCTCTTCGGGCGTGATTTGAATACTGCAGTAAAGAACGTCGCTGCGACCACACCATCCCTGCGATTTCAGGAGTTTCTGTATGGCGTGATTACGACGAGCACGTCTGGTGGCGAGCTTGAGCCCTATTTTAGAATCAAGGCAGAGGTGTATGCAAACGAGAACAGGTTAGCCCAAAAAGAGTTTATTGAAACCCTGGGATTAATAGGCGAGATGTACGTGGCGGCGTTTGTAGCAGGTCCCCTGCTCCTCATCATTATGTTATCCGTCATGTTAATGTTGAGTGGGGGCGCTCCCAGGCCCTTATATCTAATTACATATTTCCTCATCCCATTAGGGGGGGCAGTCACAATATTGGCAACCAAGATGACCACTCCGAGGGCGTGATATGATGAATTTCAATCTTACTAAAAAAATAAAGGCGATTCCTACGGAAAAGCCCATCTATGCGATGATTCTTAGCGTGCCCGCTGCCATGATATTCCTTCTCTTTGGCCTGCACATGTATGGAGGCACACCCCTCGTCGATGATGTAGTCATTTTTGCTGTGCTAATTGCAGTAGCACCGCCCGGTTTTGCACAATATTACCGGTATATGCGCATAAAGCAAATTGAAGAAAGCTTTCCAAATTTCATACGGGATTTAGCCGAGATTAAACGCTCCGGCATGACACTTCCCAGGGGCTTAAGGGCTGTAGCAAGGGGCGAATACGGCGCCCTGACTCGCGAGGTAAAGAAGATGGATGCGCTGGTGTCATGGGGCATTCCATTCGAGGAGGCGCTACAAGAGTTTGCCAAAAGGGTAAAAACGCCGTTAATCAGGCGAACGGTTTCGTTGATTATCCAGGCAGAGAGAGCAGGGGCAAACGTTCCCGCTATCCTGGAGGTGGCTGCAAAAGATGCCAGGGATATCAAAGCCATGGACGATGAGCGGCGCGGCAGCATGACCATATACGTTGCGATATGTTATCTGGCATCCTTTGTCTTTCTTTTTGTCATCATGATTCTATCAGCGTTTTTCCTGCCGGTCATGTCCGAGGCAGGAGCAGCTATCGGAGAGACAGGGGGATTTTTCCTCATGGCATTTGATCCAATACTATACGAGAGGTTATTCTTCCACACGGCAATCATTCAAGCCTTCGTATCAGGGCTCGTTGCCGGTCAGATGGGGGAAGGAGAAATTACTGCTGGCTTAAAACATTCTGTGATTCTTATGCTCTTGGTATACACTGCCTTTGCGCTCATGCAATACGTCGGATAACCTCATCGAGCGCCAACAACTCCTGCTCTCCGGTTTCCATGTCTTTGAGTGTTACCTTTCCTGCCTGCAATTCCTTTGGGCCCACGATGACTGCATAGGAAGCGCCAATTGCATTGGCATAGGATATCTGGGCGGTAACGCTCCGCTCCATCACGTCGACGTGTGTTGGCACATGCCTTCGCAGGGAGTTTGCAATCTTAAGAGCCTCCTTTCTCGTCTCGTCTCTTGTTATAACGACGACCTTTTTTTGAGGTGCCATCTTGATATCAAGCGCCTCGATGACCCTATCAAAACCGAAGGCGAAGCCCGTAGATGGCACATCCTTTCCATCCAGCAGATGTGCCAGGCGATATGCCCCTCCACCGCATATTTGATTTTGTGCACCCAGATTTTTTGCATATATCTCGAATACCATGCCGGTATAATATTCCAGGCCCCTGGCAATGCCGAAGTCAACACTGTACTGCACTCCCAGTACGTCCAGTGTGTTTAACATATCCTCGAACTGTCTTAATTCCGGGATATCCCCAACGATTTCGCGTGCATCGCTGGTGCTCTTGCTCTTTATCAGGGAGAGAAGCGCATCTTTTTGTGCGGCATCAGATTCTTTCAGAAGTTTTGTCAACCCTTGCACGTCCTTTTTATCGATGCACCTCATGGCTGCGCGTTGCACTCCCGGTGCCAGCGAGCGCACAAGTATTCTCAGCACTCCCAGATGCCCAATACGCAGGTCCCCATCGAGACATATCTCATCTAATATGGCAGATGCAAGTGCGATGACCTCAGCATCCGCCTCTGGTTTATTGCTGCCAATCAGCTCCGCTCCAAAGTGCCAGAACTCCCTGAACCGAGCTTTTTGAGGTCTCTCGTACCTGAAGCAATTTCCAAAATAGTAAAATCTCAGCGGCTTTGGTGCTGCTTGAAGTTTGTTCACATACATCCTAACTATGGGCGCGGTCAATTCAGGGCGAAGTGCCAGATCTCTTCCGCCTTTATCCTTGAACGCATAAATCTCCTCTACAATGGCCTCGCCGGACTTGATGGTGAACAACTCCAGGTCCTCAAAGGTCGGTGTTTGAACCTCTTGATATCCCCAGCGCTCCACAATCTCTCGCATCTGGCATTCGATAAAGCGCCTCTTTGCCATATCAATGGGTAAAAAATCGCGTGTTCCCCTCGGTCTCTGGACCTTCATTTTATTTCATCACTCCAGCAAGGCACTATTTATAACTACGTATATATCATTTAATACTTCTTCCAAAGAACATATTAGTGAGTCGCGTATAGTATGGATAGAATGCATCTAAGAGAACTACTCAACAAGGTAAAAAAAGGCGGCATGAGCGCAGATGAGGCAGAGAAGCAGATACGATTCTATGGGTACCAGAGCGTTGGCGACATCGCAAAACTTGACGCAAACAGGATGGCACGGGTTGGCGTGCCTGAGGTGATTCTGGCAGAGGGGAAGAGGATAGAAGACCTCACAGACATAGCCCTGGCTCAATTGAAGTCAGAGGGCAGGGCGATTATCACAAGGGTGTCGGACGGGCAGCTGGAGGCGCTGCGAAAGGCATCCAGGGTGGAGTGGCATCCACATGCAAGGATAGCGATTCTCAGGAAAAAGAAGAAATCCTCCACAGGGGGCGCTGTCGGCATCATCGCTGCAGGAACTGCGGATATTCCGATTGCCGAGGAGGCAAAAATCATCGCAGAGGAGATGGGCTGCAGGGTCATTAGTGCATACGATGTGGGCGTTGCGGGCATTCACCGGCTCTTTCCTGAGTTAAGCAAGATGGTCGATGCCGGTGTGGACGCACTCGTGGTTGCGGCAGGCAGGGAAGGAGCGCTGCCGGCAGTGGTGGCAGGTCTTGTAGATGTTCCCGTGATTGGGCTTCCTATTTCAACAGGGTATGGTGCTGGCGGCAATGGTGAAGCCGCTTTACTGTCAATGCTACAGTCATGTTCGGTGCTTTCGGTGGTGAACATCGATGCCGGTTTTGTCGCCGGGGCATTCGCTGCAAAAATTGCTAACATGGCAAAAGGGGGCAGGAAATGAGGCCGTCAGTGGACGAGTATTTCATGGAAATTGCATCGGTGGTGGCAAAAAGGTCCACGTGTTTAAGGAATCAGGTTGGGGCGGTAATTGTAAGAGACAAACGAATCATCGCAACCGGATACAATGGCGCGCCCAAGGGGTTGCCACATTGCCTGGACATTGGGTGCATCAGGGAGCAAAATAATATCCCCTCAGGCGAGCGCCATGAGCTGTGCAGGGCGGTTCATGCCGAGCAGAATGCGATTCTGCAGGCAGCCATTCACGGCGTGAGCACTGAGAACGCGACCATGTACTGCACGCACCAGCCGTGCATTCTATGCGCCAAGATGATGATAAACGCAGGAATAAAGAAAGTCGTGTACGCGAATCAATATCCAGACACGGAAGCCCTGGAATTCCTAAAACAGGCCAACGTCGACGTCGTGAAGTTCGGCTAGGGCAAAACTAGATTTAGATTTAACGGTTCATACAAATTTAGTAAAAAGACAAAATACATTTAAAGCAAGAATTCGTATTCTGTCCGGGGAGATTGTCGAATGAACAAAGCAGATTTCATCATCTACAAAAAAGAAGACATCCCCAAAATACCCAGAGACGCGAAGGCAGTACACATCGGCTACAAGATGAGCATCGAGGACATCGGCGAGATCATACGAACGAGAAAAAACGTGAAGGCGATACAGTTCCCGCCCAGCATCGCGGATCAGCTGCACCCGTTCGTGGGCACCATGCTCGACATACAGGGCATCAAGAAGCTGGCGGGCTATGCAGACCGGTATGACTCAAAGCTCGTAAGCGAAGCGCGACAGCTCCGCCGGAAGGGATGGAAATATGAAAAGATTGCCAGGCGCATCAGGTGCAGGTCCGAAGGCGAGCTCAGATCTGCCATTCAGGAAGCATCGAACAAACCCGGATCAGAGGGCGCCATGCTGAAGCTTGCAGACTTCCCCTACAACCTCACAGGGCGCACCAATCAGAATATCAAATACAAGAAGGAGCTGTCCCTCGACGCAATAGTGTTACGTAAGAACAAGGTAGCCAAAACGGAGAAGACGTTCTATTATCACTGCGGCCTGAAGGCGAACAAGGGGCATGCCTGTTGAAGACTGGCATCTGCGCTTTGATGAGTTCAGGTTCCACCTTGACAAGGACCCATCATGGAGGTCTGGAGCGCGGCATCAATGCGATTCAGTTCACGGGCAGAGATGAGTTCTTCTCACCCGGAGAGAAGGCGCCAAAGACTGATGCCAATCCCAACCTGAAAATCCCAGCGTTCGTGGAAGTGACAGATCGGGGACAGTTTGAATTGATAGAGAAGGCGCCACTGTTCCTGCACGTCAGATTCCTAACCGGCAAACTGAAGGGCAGGTGGACGTTCCGGAGAAGCGATCCGAAGTCGCGCATGTGGATCTGCAAGAAGGAGTGAGGCTCGCATGGATGAAGTTGTACTCGGAATCTGTTCTGAGTGCGCGAATTACGCCATTACCAAATGCAGCAAAGGTTACAAGCTGGACCAGCTCGGCCACGTCATCAGCTGCAAGGACTTCAAGAAGAGGCATGCAGCATGAAGGCGACTGATAAACCCAGCTTCTGCACTGAAGCTAACTGTGAATGCATCTGGCATACGCTCTTTGAACCGGATGACTGGAAGGACGGCTACTCCTTCGAGTGCATAGGCCGGATGAAAGAGCCGGTCGAGTTCAAATATAAGAAAGCGGTCCACGTCAACACCCACTACCACTGCATCTGGACGCCGTTAAAGGGCTGGGTGAAATTCGATGTCACCATTGAGGACATCTGGTATTCTGCACGTGTTATCACCAACTTCCTCAAATCCGAAGACCCAAAGGAATGCGCGAAGTGCGGAATCCATACGAGGATGATTCGCTTCACCAGGTGCCCACATTGCAGCAAACTTGCATGTGAGATATGCGCTCCTTCGGTGAGCATTCGTATAAAAGACCAAACCTGCATCTACTGTGGAAAGTCACTGGTTATAGACACCAGAAAGAAGGCCTAAACACTTAGGAGTAACGTGCCTAAAGCATTTTTATAATCAACTCTATTATGCGCAGCAGTGCAAATTCACTGCTATCCAGCAGACTTATCAATTTAAGCAATTTCAATAACCAGTTTACGTTTTCATCAGTTTTGATAAGTGGTTTGGACTATTCGCGCCTCGCAGGGCGCGGGCTCTGTGCAGAACATTATCACGATATTGTCTTTGTTTTTAATACAGGCAAAAAGGTTTTATACTCTATAACGATTATATTCCATAACGATCACAGCGAGTTAATAACCCCATAAGGGGGAGTCGTGAGGATATTGAGGGACAAGTTGGGCACCAAGTATGGCAGTGTTACATGGGGAAAGCGTTGGGTATTTTAAAGACATATGGAGTGTAGAAAATCATATGAGACACACGGCGGTGAAGTTTGTAGGGCCGCATCAGCTTGCTGAGGTGGAATCTTGAAAGCCGTTATTTTGTGTTGTGGAAATCCATTGGCAGCCGATGATGGTTTTGGCATCTCTGTTTTCGATGAACTTAAGAAAAAAGAGCTACCTGAAAACGTGCAGCTGATATGCGCTGGAACCGCCGGTCTTGATTTATTGTTTTATATAGAAGGTTTAGATAAGGTAGTCATTGTCGATGCCATAAGATCTGGCAGAGAGATCGGGACAATACAACGTTTTACTCGTGACCATTTTCCTGAACCGAGTTTGGTCCGTTTTTCTCTGCATGAACTCGGCCTGATTGATGTAATAAAGGCTGGCGATATGACAATGCAAACAAATATGCCAAAAGATATCGTCATAATCGGGGTTGAAATTGAGAAGGTAAATCAGATTAGGTGGCACGTCGGGCTTACGCCAAAAGTGAGTCAGGCGATACCCAGCGTAGTAGAGATGACGTTAAAAGAGGTATTTGGAGGAGTAGTAAAATGAACATGGAGGAGAGATCAATGGGGGATATTGAAGGAAAAAGTTCGGCGGAGCTGAAAAATCTCGACATACTGAAACTGGACAGAAGGACGTTCATGAAGACAGTTGGGGCACTGGGCGCATCCGCTTTTATGGGAACATACGCAGCAGATATCGCAAAAGCAATCGCAGAAACCGATCGAAATATTGTATGGCTGCAGGGTGCGGAATGCACGGGATGCAGCGTTTCGCTTTTGAACGCAGAATATCCGGACGTTCTTCAAGCGGTGACGGACTTAAAGGTCGCCATCCAGTACCACGAGACCTTAATGCCGCAGCAAGGTCTTTTCGTTGATGGAGTCCCAGTGGAGGATGCAGCGTTAAACGCCAACTATGCACTGGAGCATTTCCTAGACAGCGGCAAGCCATTCGTTCTTGTAGTGGAAGGGGCAATCCCCTTGGGTCCTGACGGAACCGGAAACTATTGTAAAATAGGAGATGAATCGTTCCTGCACATTACACAGAAAGCGGCCGAAAAAGCGCTAATCACAGTAGCAGCTGGAACCTGTGCAGCATACGGAGGCATTCCTGCGACACCGCCAAACCCGACGGACGCAGTAGGTCTGCAATTCCTTAAGACAACTAAAGGGGGCGCCCTCGGAGCGGGATACGTATCTCAGGCAGGGTTGCCAGTGATCAACATCCCCGGTTGCCCATCCCATCCAGACTGGGTGTTGCTGACATTGACGGCGGCGCTTCTTGACCTGATTCCTACAGACTTCCTTGACGAATTTCAAAGACCGAAGATGTTCTTCAATCCAGACTACACGATACACGAGAACTGTCCGCGAAGAGGATTCTACGATATGGGCAAGTTGGATACCGAATACGCCGGAGGCAAGTGTCTCTGGAAACTCGGCTGCAGAGCGATGCTGTCGCACGCAGACTGTCCAACGCGGTTGTGGAATAGCGGGACAAGCATGTGCACGCAAGTAGGCGGTCCATGCATAGGTTGCGTTGAGCCGACGTTCCCGGAGGGATCGCTTGCAGTGGAAGTCGAGGGGATACCGGCGCTTGTCGGCGTTGACATAAACACGGCAGCCTTAACGGCGACGGGCGCAGCAGCAGTAGGCGTGGGAGCGCATGCGCTGCGCAGAATAGTACCATCTAAGGAGGATTGAGTAAAATGCAAAAAGTAGTTATTGATCCGCTAACGAGGATCGAGGGACACCTCAGATTCGAGGCGGATGTTACGGATGGAAAGGTAACGGAGGCATACAGCTCCGGTCAGTTATTCAGGGGCTTCGAGGTAATCCTGCAAGGCAGACACCCATACGATGCGTATCATTTCACACAGCGAATATGTGGAGTCTGTCCTGTTGCACATGCAACGGCATCCATTCGCGCCTTGGACATGGCCTATGGCCTGTCAACCACAGACATACCACAGAATGCCAGATTGATCCGCAATATAGTCATCGCCGCGAATACTATCATGAGCCATGCAACGCACTTCTATGCGCTCTGGGCACCGGATTTGGTGAATCCGCTATATAAGCAAGTGTTAACGGATGCGGGCGCACCGGAGGTATACGATGAGCTGGCAGCAAGATTCACACCATTTACAGGGACATCCTGGATTGGTGCGGTCCAGGCGAGGAAGATTCTGCACGAGATTATCGCCGTTCTCGGCGGCAAAATGCCCCATCACATGACGTTCGTGCCAGGCGGAGTTACCGTCACACCCACGACAGGCGACATCGCAAAGATATACGCGATGTGGCTGCAGGGAAAGACCTTCGTCGAGAGCCAGGTGCTTGGCTGCTCCGTTGAACGCTGGCTACAGAATAAATCTCTGAGCGATGTGCTGGCGTGGTTGAACGAAAGCCCGGCGCACGCAAACAGCGATCTCGGACTCCTGATTAGATACGGTGGACCGGTAGAGGATGTCAATCTCGGGCTTCACACATACGGAGGATACAGCGGCAATGAGCCAATCGGACTGCTATCATTCGGCGTGTTCTACGACGGAGATGGCTGGGGATGGCTCCAGTCAGGATTCACAGACGCGGTGACGCTTGTCAAAGAAGCGTTTGATCCGAACAAGATCACGGAGCAGATTCAGCACTCATGGTACGAGGGATACGAGGGCGGCAAGCATCCCTATGATGGCGTAACCACTCCAAACTATGCGCCTGGGACAGAGAAGTATTCATTCATAAAGGCACCGAGATACGACAACAAGCCGGCCGAGGTAGGGCCTCTGGCGGTAATGGTCAACGACGGGGATCCGCTTGTGGTAGATCTCGCGAAGAACTTGGGAGTAAACGTCTATACGAGGACGCTGGCCAGACTACATGAAACGGTGCGGGTGTTTGCCAAGATACCCGAGTGGTCGCTCGAGTTAATCGACAACCTGAACCAGGGCCATGGTGCGAAAGCATCTGACTTCTGCAATAACACTCCGGTTCCGGAAACAGGAGACGGTTACGGGCTGACAGAAGCACCGAGAGGCGCACTTGGACACTGGATTAAAATCAGAGACGGCAAGATTGCCAACTATCAGGCAGTAGTTCCGACGACGTGGAACTGCTCTCCGAAGGGCTCAAATGGATACAGAGGGCCCGCGGAGCAGGCAGCCCTTGACACGCCAGTCCCAGATGTGGGCAATCCGGTCCAGCTCGGGTCAGTAGTCAGGTCGTTCGATCCCTGCATCGCCTGTGCAGTGCACACGATTGACAGGAAGACCAACGAGACATACGAGCTCAGGATAGTGTAGGTGACATCATGGCAAAGCAACTAGTAGAAAGATGGAACAAGCCGATGATGGCCATGCACTGGCTCCACATGGTCACGTGCCTGATACTGATCGTCACCGGCTTCCGCATCTACCTGGGGTGGGGACTCCCATCCACTTTTTCACAGGCAAGAGCGTTACATATGGTCGCAGTGACAGGATTCTTGGTATCATGGTTCATTCTGTTACCGTATGCCATGGGTCTGGAGGCCCTAGAGGGTATCAAACATCTCGGCGCTAAGCAGGGCATCAAACATTTCATGAAGGCGAATCTATTCACTGGGGATGATGTACATAGACTGAAGGCTGCAATGCTCAACTTCTGTGGAAAGCAGAAGGAATACCCAGCGCTCACGATATACAATAAAAAGACGGGACTCTATGAGAACAAGAGCCATCCGGTGACAAAAATCCTCATACCGCTAGAGGGGGTAGCTGTTTTTCTCATTGCAATAACCGGATTCGTCTTGTATGATCTCAACTGGACGGTCTTAGGCATTAACATGGGCAGCATCATACTGGGCATCGCGACATCCATAGGCGCAGTATTCGGATACAGTGCAATGACGCTCTGCAGGGCGCTACACCTGGGAATGATGTATCTCTTCATTCTGGACCTTTTCATACACGTTGGTATATTGCAGGCAGATCCAAAAGTCAAGCAGGCATGGAAAGCGATGTTCTTCACTGGCAAGGAAGATATCAGTGCTTCACCGTACGCAAAAGTCATAAAAAAATAGGAGGTTGGACGGAGCAGATAACGCTGTTACTCTCCGCCCGCCCCCACGATGGACGCTGGGCGCACATTGCACGAGCGAAGCAGTTTCACTATCTGCTCCTCCCCCCAGCGGTCCGTGAAAGGGGACATGAAAAAGAGAAGGGGACTGACGTGACAGAACGCTATAATTGAAAGAGGAAATTAACATGAGAAAGGGGTTGATGGTATTCGTAACACTGGCCGTTGTGGTGACGTTTCTGGTAGGCGCAGGCGTCGGACACATGATGCATGAGCCCAAGAAGACAACCGTTACTGAATTTAAGTACATCACGGAATACCAGCGACACGAGATAGAGCAGATTGCACACGACGTTGCAACCGAGCGAGAATACGAGTATGGCGTGTATGACTGCGAGGAGTTTTCTCGCGAGCTGGTCAGGCGACTGGAGACGAGGGGGTACGATGCGGAATACATCGCCGGATATTACGGTTCGGCAGATCAACACGGTCCACATACGTGGGACAAGGTGTCGATTTATATCGAGGCGACCAATGGGCGCATAATACCGCCAGAGGAGTTTGAAAAGAATTATTTGATTTTTACTACTTTACCACGTTAGAGATATGAAAAGGGGATATCGCTGATGAAAAAGAGCTTGGAGGATTTTCTTATGTTAATAACAACTCTGTCCGGGTTATTGTGTCTATTGTGGATATTAGTGTGAGTATGTATGTTATAAATAAATTGGTGGAGGTTGTGCGATGTGCCTTGCAATACCCGGAAAAATAATAAAAATAAGTGACGACAAAAAAGCAGCGACTGTTGACTTCGGCGGAGTTAAACAGGAGGTACGGTTAGACCTTCTTTATGGAGTAGATGATTTTATGATTGGCAATTATGTGTTGGTGCATGTAGGCTATGCCATCCAACTCATGTCCCAGCAAGAAGGGAAGGAAACTCTGAAACTATTCTCTGAATATGCGGATGCGCTGGAAAAAGAGCTTCAGGGGGAATCCGAGCATGGAATTTAGGGACAAGGTGCTTGGAAAAAAGGTCGTCAGATTGATTCATTCGTTAATGCCGGATCGTGCCGTGAGGATAATCCATGTTTGCGGGACGCATGAGCAGACTATTACAAAGTATGGGCTGCGGACACTCCTTCCGAAAAACTTGGAATTATTGAGCGGACCGGGATGTCCGGTCTGTGTCACGCCCGCAAAAGATATTGATGAGGCGATTTTCCTTGCAAAAAATTGCGCAACATTGGTCACCTACGGTGACATGATGCGCGTTCCAGGCTCTGACATGAGTTTGGACGAGGCGAGATCGGACGGTGCGGATGTGAAGGTTGCATACAGCGTAAACGATGCGGTGCGGATGGCATCCAATACGAAGAAGGATGTTGTCTTTTTCGGCATCGGGTTTGAGACTACCGCGCCGTCAAATGCTGCCGTGCTTTGCAATCGCCCGCCAGATAATTTCAGCATCCTGCTGTCTCACAAGCTGGTTCCGCCCGCTATGGAAGCGCTTGTTGGTGATGGTGATGTGAGTTTTGATGGAGTCATAGCTCCGGGACATGTCTCGACGATCATCGGGACCGTGCCATATGAGAGTTTTGCAGAGAGGGGCATTCCTGTCATAGTCACGGGATTTGAACCCCTGGATGTTCTCTTTGCCGTGTTGATGATATTGAAACAGATGAAGGAGGGGCAATCAAGGGTGGAAAACGAATACTCGAGGGTGGTGTTCGCGAATGGAAATATAAAGGCGCAAACGCTCATGATTGAGGCGTTTGATGTGGCGGATGCATATTGGCGCGGCATAGGTGAGGTCGCCAATTCCGGGCTGGCAATAAAACCGATGTTCAGCCAGTTTGACGCGAGGGAGAAATACGATATCGCTATTGGCGAGGTACAGGATTTACATCCGGGATGCAGTTGTGGACTTGTGTTGACTGCCAAGGCTACGCCAGAGGATTGCAAGTTGTTTGGAAAAGTGTGCACGCCGGAGAAGCCGTATGGGCCGTGCATGGTGAGCAAAGAGGGAACGTGTCATAATTGGTGGAAATACGGACGTTACGGTCTGGAGTAAGAATGCACGAATACAGTGTGGCAATGGGGGTGTACGAGGTTGTGTTAAATGTGGCACTGAAGAATAATGCTGCCAGGGTTATCTCGGTAGATCTGGAGCTGGGCGAACTGACTCATATCAATCCAGTGCAGTTGAGTTTTTGTTTCGAGGCTGTGGCCAAGGGAAGCCTATTAGAACGGACGGATTTGAACGTCATAAAAGTGGCTCCGGAGATCAGGTGTAAATGTGGATACGAAGGCAGCATCAACACGGAGCAACAGACCTTTTACGACTTGATACTCAATCTGCGCTGCCCTAAATGTGGGAATCCTGCACCTGAACTGACATCAGGCCGAGAGATAAACGTTAGAGATATTAAAATGGAGGTAGATGGAAATGCATGACATTCGCGTAGAAGTTGGATTCGATATATTACAGGCAAATGAAGCGCTTGCAGAGAAAAATCGTGCCCTATTAGATGATTTTGGTGTTACCGCCTTTAATATCATGGGTGCGATTGGTTCTGGAAAGACGACGCTGATAGAATTGGCTGCTGATAGGCTCGGCGACAGGCATGGAATAGGGGCGATCGCAGGAGACATCGTTGCAGACATTGATGCCGAGCGCTTTAAGCGGCACAATGTGCCAACGGTCCCCCTGAATACTGGAAAGGAATGTCATCTTGACGCCCATCTGGTCGAACACGCCCTGGAACGGCTGCCGTTGGATGACCTGGACATTTTGTTCATAGAAAACGTTGGAAATCTGATCTGCCCAACTGATTATTCGCTTGGAGAGCATCATCGCGTGGTCATTGTTAGCGTGAGCGAGGGCGATGACATAGTGGAAAAACATCCGATGATATTTAAGACCTGCAGCCTGGCGATTGTAAACAAGGTGGACATTGCGAAGGCAGTGAATGCCGATGCAGATAAGATGGTCGATGATGTGCTCAGGATTAATCCGCGGATTAAGGCACTGAAGACGAGCAAGACCACAGGCGAAGGCGTTGACGATTGGATTAAATTCATCGAGGGGAATATGAATGTCCATAGGTAAAGCCAAGCTGACTGAAAAAAACGTAACTCTCGCACATGGCGCCGGCGGAGAGATCATGCAAAGGTTGATTGGTGAAATTATCGTAAAGAATATATCTAACAACAAGGCCGGCAGCGTTGGCCTGCTCGATCTTGATGATGGCGCGACTATCTCGATTGGAGACTCCGAGATCGTATTTACCACTGATAGCTATGTGATTAAACCGCTGTTCTTCCCCGGCGGAAATATAGGAAAAGTTGCTGCAGCGGGAACCATAAATGATCTAGCAGTTATGGGCGCCCGCCCCATCGCATTGTCAAGCAGCATCATCGTAGAAGAGGGTTTTTCGCTTGACGATCTGGTTAAGATAATTAAATCCATGGATGAAACAGCCAAAGAGGTGGGAGCGGCAATCATCACCGGCGATACCAAGGTGATGGAGAAGGGAGCATTGGACGGCCTGGTAATCAACACCGCCGGCATTGGCATCGCAAACCAAATGACACGCGACTCTGGTTTGAATGTCGGCGATAAGATCATCGTCACAGGAACGATAGGAGATCACGGCACGTCGCTTTTGTCGTTCAGAGAGGGGTTTAGTTTTGAGACAGGGCTCGAATCCGATAGCGCACCACTGTGGAATACGATCAAGGCAGCGCTGGATGTGGGCGGAATCACTGCGATGAAGGACCCTACCAGGGGCGGGCTCGCAGCTGCATTAAATGAAATGGCCAGTAAAAGCGGTGCTGGGATATCGGTCAAGGAGGAACAAATTCCTCTGAAAGAAGCGGTCAAAGCGGCATCAGAGATGCTCGGGATTGATCCGCTGGAAGTGGCAAACGAGGGCAAGGCGATTATCGGCGTGCGGCCAGAGACTGCTGGTGCAGTTCTTGATGCCGTTAGAGGCACGACGTATGGGAAGGATGCGCAGATAATCGGGGAAGTTATCGGAGAGCACGAAGGGAAAGTAATCTTAGAAACTGCGCTTGGTGGCAAGAGGTACATTGAAACGCCCATAGGGGACCCAGTTCCAAGGGTGTGCTGAGGTGGGGGTTTGAAGAACTCTAAATGCGAAAAGCTTCTTATTTATGGAATTATCCAAGGTGTCGGATTCCGTCCATTTGTCTATAGGCTCGCCCATGAATATGGGCTGAGTGGGTATGTTCTTAACTTTGGAAATGGCGTGGAGGTCCTGATCGAAGGGGATGACAGGCAAATAGATGGGTTTCTGCATGACTTGAGGATGAAAAAGCCGTTGCTGTCCAGGATAGATCACATCGAGATTGAAACGGTGCCCAGAAGAAATTTTAACGACTTCACGATAAGAAGGAGTGAAAATAGCGATACAATCGGGTCTTCGATAATTCCTCCGGATATCTGCATCTGCGATGAGTGTCTCGATGAGATGTTCGATCCAAATAACCGCAGATATTTCTATCCTTTTACGGTGTGCACCAACTGCGGCCCAAGGTACACATCGGTTTCATACTTACCATACGACAGGGAGAACACGACGATGGGTGACTTTCCTCTCTGTGAGTCGTGCAACGAGGAGTACACCTCGCCGATGGATAGGAGATATCATGCACAACCGACTTGCTGCAGCGATTGCGGACCGAAAACGATGCTGTATGACGGTGAGAGAAAATTGATCTGGGAAAGCGACAGGTATGCTGCAATCGGCTGGGCGTTAAAGCTTCTCAATAGGGGGAAAATTATCGCTATCAAAGGAGTCGGCGGAATCCACATAGCAGCAAAGGTCACCGATGACGCCCCCCTGTTAAGACTGCGAGAGAAACTAGGGAGGGAGCAGCAGCCGTTCGCGGTGATGACGCGGGATTTGCTCACGGCAAGGGATTTCGCACTGATCAATCAAACCGAGGAGGATCTTCTGACCAGTTACAGAAGGCCGATAGTCGTATTGGAGAAAAGCGATGAATACCATCTCTCAGAACTCGTTGCACCAGGGCTGCACACCATCGGCGTGATGCTGCCATACACAGGCCTCCATCATTTGTTGTTCAGAACACTCGAAGAGCAGACGTGCGTGATGACCAGCGCGAACCTGCCAGGAAGGCCGATGGCAAAGAGCAATGCAGAGGCCTTTGAAAAACTAGATGGAATCGTGGATTATTATCTGCTCCATAATAGAAGAATCGCAAACCGGACCGATGATACCGTTGTGAGGGTTGTTGGCAGCAGAACGAACTTCATGCGAAGGTCGCGGGGCTATGTCCCTGAGCCAATCGTCCTGCCGTTCTCCACAGAGGCGGATGCACTCGGAGTCGGCGCAGAGCGGAATGTTACTCTAAGCATCGTGCACGGCGATAGGATATTTATGTCCCAGTATATCGGAAACACGAAAAAAATAGGGACGCTTCAATATCACAACGAGGTTGCGGAACATCTGAAGAAGTTGACGGGCATATCGCCCGATACATACGGTTGTGACCTTCATCCCTGGTTCAATACGACGCGTTATGCTATGGAAAATGCAGACACCGTAAAGGTGCAGCACCACCATGCACATCTCGTCTCACTTATGGCGGATAATGAATTGCCCATCGACTCCAAGATCATGGGCATCGCCATCGACGGCGTTGGCTATGGTCCAGATGGCAGTATCTGGGGAGGGGAGGTAATAATGGCAGGCTATGATGGTTTTACGCGATGCGCGAGCCTTGAAACCCAGCCAATGCCTGGCGGCGATCTCGCTACGTATTATCCTTCCCGCATGGTCCTGGGAATCCTCAGCAAGGTCTTAGATGATGATGAACTCATAAAGGTGGGCCTGCAATTCAAACATGAAAAAGAAAAACAGATCATCATCGAGCAGCTGAGACGAGATGTTAATGTAGTGGACACGACAAGTACAGGGCGCGTCCTGGATGCCATTTCCGCACTTTTAGGCATCGCATATTACAGGAGTTATGAGGGCGAGCCTGCGATAAAATTGGAGAGTGCCGCCAGGGGCGGGAAGTGTGTGCCCGATATCCCGATAAAATTCAAAACGGAGGATGGGCGAAAAGTGCTCGATACCACGCAGATTGTGCTGAGCGTTTACGAAAATCTGAATGCACATTCAAAAGCAGATATTGCATTTTCTGTAGAAGATGCCATTGCAAGTGGTCTTGCCGAACTCGCCATAGATGCTGCCAAAAAGGCAGGAATAGAGACGATTGGAATCAGCGGCGGAGTCGCATATAATGCACACATAATCACAAAAATACAGGAGGCCGTTGAAGGGCACGATTTTAGATTTATCAGACACGACAAGGTGCCTGCCGGCGATGGCGGAATATCCCTCGGGCAGGCAATCGTGGCGAGTTTCATAGTAAATAGGACTGAGAGCTATGGAGGGGGAGGCAAGTGATATGAGAAAAATATCGGGTGATTTGACGCTGAGCAAGGACATGCTGTTCAGGGAAGGTATTGAGGTCGAGGGAGATATCCTGGGTGAGTATGATCTCACCGTGTTTGGGGATATCGAGGCACGGAACATCGAGGTGCGAAACATCAAGGCACATAACATCAAGGCACGCGACGCCAAGGTATGGGACATCGATGCACATGATATCGAGGTATGGGACATCGAGGCATATAACATCGAGGCACGCGACATCAAGGCATTGGACATCGAGGCACGCGACATCAAGGCAGGGAATATCGAGGCACGGAACATCGAGGCGCACAACATTGAGGCACGGAACATCAAGGCACGCGACATCGATGCACATGACATCAAGGCAGTGGATATCAACTACTATTCGTTTTGCATCGTACATACTAGCATCCACTGCAACAACATTGCTGGGAGGAGAGAGAACGCGTTTCATCGTGCACTTGACGGAATCGTAATAATTGGAGAGGGGGAGTGACACAGCCAGAAAAGCGTTGTGGATTTACTCGAGCTAGGCGATTGCGGCGAGTTTCATAGTAAATAGGAGATAGAAAATGACAGAAACAACTGAAGAATTGAAGCTCATGGTGAGCACCTACTACGCGTTCCAGAAGGAACGCATACAGACGGGCAACAGGATCAAGGCGCTCGAGAGGACAGGCGTCGCGAAGTCGCGGGCTGTAGATTTGCATGAGCACCTAGACGAGGAGCTTAAAAGAATTGAAAAGTGGATAGTAGATAAGGTGGAGGACCAGCTCGAGGGCGTGGACATCTACAATGCCTGGCTCAGACACGTCCCAGGCGTGGGTCCCATGCTGGCGGCCGGCCTGATCTCAGTGATAGATCCGATATCCGAGGTCGAGAAGCCGTCGAGCCTGTGGAAGTATTCCGGTCAGGATGTCGTGGACGGGAAAGCCCCAAAAAGGGTGAGAGGTCAAAAAGTGACGTGGAACCCGTTCGCAAGGACGCTGTGCTGGAAGTTGGGTGACAGTTTCGTGAAGGCCGGTGGTTACTACAGGAAGGTCTATGACAGGGCGAGGGTGCGAGAGGATAACAGGGCGCCGTTCAAGGTCCCCGTCGAAGATGCACAGGGTTACCTACTCGCCGAGAAAATCGGAAATATCAAGAAGGGTGAGCTGATCGGCAAGGAGAACTTCAGCAAGTTCAAGAAGCAGGCGAAGGGCATGGACGATGTGCTCGTGACGCTGACCGATCTCCACAAGTTCAACAGGGCCAAGAGGAAGGCCGTGAAGCTCTTTATCGCGCACCTCTGGGCGATCTGGAGGGACCTCGATGGCCTACCGACCAGGGTGCCGTATGTGGTGGAGAAGCTGGGGCACAAATTAATTCCTCCTCCTACAGTGGAGCAGCTGAAGAAGGTGCCTGAGAAGCCATAGGGCTACGAAGTCCAATAAATTGGTGCGAGCCGTTGAAGATATGAAAACCATAATAGATGTGTGAGCTACACTAATAACGAATCCCATTAAAAAATTGCGAGCTATGTTATCTCTGAACTCCACTATGTGCGAAGCCATACAACATATTGAAATCCACCATCAGGTCGCGAGCCACGATATTAGTGAAACCTAGAAAAGATTTGCGAGCAAAAAAAGACTGAAACCCAAAAATGTCATGCGAAGCCATGATATGACATGAAATCCATGAGAATATCGCGAGCTAATAAGTACATGAAACCTATAAATGATGTGCGAACCAGAGAACATATGAAGCCCAAAACTCTTTGCGAGCCATAATTATGATGAAATCCATTAATAACTCGTGAGCTATCAGAAGCAGGAAGCCAAAAATAAGCGGGCGAGCCATAGTACCCGTGAGATCCAGAGAAGATTTGCGAGCCAACTAAGCCAATGAAACCCAAAATAAGCGTGTGATGCCAAGGACCGTTGCTTACAGCCCCTATAAACGATTCTCCTGCCTTTACGGAGGTGCTGTCGCGTAACTCCTCCCTCCCTATTAGGGTGAAAATTAATATTTGAGTACAACGATTATCAGGATAGGGGTTTTTTGTGGTTGGTTGGAGGTGGCAGAGATTCAGAGTATCGAAAACAGGACTGCCGCTATTACGAAAATGATGCCACAGACTGCGGCCACAAGTCCGATTATTACCAGGATATCGCTGATGTAGAGGAGTGCCTAGCGCTCTCCAAGTTCAAGATGAAGCGCGTCATAGGAACTCCCGACTTCTTCGGGACCGAGTTCTCCAAGCGCTGGGAGCGCTCCGACCAGCATGAATGGGTTTGCAGCTGTGAAAAATGCGGCCATTCGGCGCCCCTGACTTTCGACTTCATCCGGAAGGCAGATTCGTTCTATTACGGCTGCCCTGAATGCGGCGCGCTCATAGATACGCTTGAAGGCTCCTGGCAGCCACAGAATCCGGACGGAGCCACCAGGGGTTATCATGTCACTCAACTCATGGCCTCATGGATAAGCGCTGATGAGATAATGAAGAAGAAGACCAATTATTCGCCGTCCAAGTTCGCCAATGAAGTTCTGGGCATCGAGTTCGAGGGAGCGAAGCGCCCTATCTCGCCGACCAAGCTGCTTAACTGCTGCGTCACAGACGTTGCAGGGTGGCGCTCTGCATTCGAGCGCATCTCCATCGGCGTTGACTGGGGCAACGTCTCCCATTACGTTGTACTCGGCCTGTCAGAAGGGGCCTATTACATCGTGGACTTCGGCATCTGGAACGACCCGGATGTTGCAGCTCACGCCAATCATTTACTCGCGCTTGTGCGCGCCCGGTATCTGGACCGGAAACCCCCTATCGTGATGGACTCCGGATACGGCAAGGCGCAGAATCAGATCGTATTCAGGGCGTTCCCACGGTGGGCATGGGCATGTTTCTACGGAAGCAATACCTTGCTGAAGCCTCAATTCGAGACAATCAGA
Organism: Methanosarcinales archaeon; assembly: GCA_026016205.1. GTDB lineage: Archaea > Halobacteriota > UBA148 > UBA148 > JAUWXC01 > JAUWXC01. Next base: position 285,367 of record CP061209.1, read on the forward strand.
AGCGTAAGTGGCGCGCCCCTAGATCCTTCGGATTATCAATATCACGTCCACATTCATCACGGATCTCTCTGTGAGGAAGTTACAGCTCTCCTGGATGGAGGCAAGGTGAAGTTCTGGCGAGGGGCGGATGCGCTGGACAGCACGTCAGCGCTTCGGTCATTCATCGACAACCTAGCCCTCGTGGATGTCAATGTAGTGGAGACCACCATGGGCACCAGGCGCAGGTGGGTTACGACACCGGCCCATTACTTCTCGGCGCTTCTGTTTGCCTATGTAGGGCTGCAGAAAGAGAAGGACGAGGATTGGAGAAACGTCCACTCAATGTTGAACAGGGGGGGCCAGGAGAGGGATGAATACGAAATCCCTCCCATTGGGCCGTGAAAAAGGAGCCCTATGGTATCAATTCCAATCAGATATCACGCCCAGAAGGCGGTAGTGTGGAAAATAGCGGTTGTCAGCCGAGGATTGCACTGAACAATGCGTCCACCTTGGTATCCAGAGACAAACACTTCGAGCGAGTGAAGGGATTATCGGTGGAAAAATGGTAAAATGTTCGCGTTGATGTCTGGGTATGAGTAAAATGAGAGTGATTCATAACAACTTGTTATTTTAATACAAAGTGCTATCATCGACAGATACTTTTATTATGGAGACACTAAAGTTGTTCTTGTATGGCAATAGCAGCTAAAACCGAGAGGAACATGATTACGATTCCAAGAGAGGAATACGAGGATATGAAAGAGACTCTGGAAATCCTCAGCAATCCAAAAGTGGCGAAGAGAATCATGGAGTCTATTGACCAAGCTAAAAAGGGCAAAACTATCTCCGAGAGATTATTTGCTCAGAAATTTGGTGTATGATATTTGAAATATCTTTCTGAAAAGGCGCCCGAGTCAAGGCGAGGAGAATCACGAATGATGAGCCTTGAAATATATATTTTTGTGTGACTAAATCACTCATTATTTTTTGACCATTAACGTATCGCGGATAAAAAACGTTGCAGAAGGTAATTTGGGCGAAGGTAGTGAGCCATATATGCTGTGTTAGGCGACCCGAAGGGCGAGCCACGATAGTGGCGAAGCGTTTTACTTACGTCTTCAAATCATGGATTAGTCTTCAACTACATTTACCTCAAAGTTCTGTATAATGGATTGCACACCTTTAGCATCTAACACCAGTTTTAAAGTGTATTTCCCAGGTTCGATGCCAAGTGTTTGTAAATCCACTTTTGCGCTTGCTGTCGCTCCTTTCGGAACATCTCCAAAAGCGAGAGCTTCGGAAAGGACTTTTAACTTAGGTAGCTCGGAAATCACAGTACCCGTCACGCTTTGAGCCTCTGCGCTTCCAACGTTTTTAATAGTTAGGTTTACAAATGCTCTTTCATCTATTTCAAACCGCTTCTCCATTAATTCGGTTTTAATGTGTATCGGATATGGACCTACAACTAGGCCTCCTAAAACCATGTTTTTTACCATAACATTGTCGAGAGATATGAGTAAGGTTGAGATGTCTGTTTTAAGACTGTTAACAGCGTCAATGGATTGGTTGCTGACCTTACTTAGCTCATTAATTGGTGTTTCCATAATCTGGATTAAAGGCCATTCCAATAAAGGTTCAAATAATGCACCGTCTACTTTAACAAATAGAGCTAGTTCTGCCTTTCTTTTCGCTTCATAGAGCCTAAGTAAGGGGACTTCAACAGAGTCTGCAAGCATAGGCACGTCGGCAGCGCCCAAATCTCTTAGCGTGTTAATTTCGTGTTCTTCTAACTCTTTTGCAAAGACATCACCGATACCCTCTATGCTGATTATTGGTAGATCTGCAAGGGGTTCTTGAGGGAAAAGTTCATAAAATACCGAAATAGGCGGCGACGGCTTGCTAGTGTTTCCAGTAGTGTCGGTTGATGTTGCGGTTATAGTATTTATCCCTTCATCTAGCACTATTTCTAGGGCAAAGGACCCATCAGTAGTTGCTGGAGTTATGCCCCTGGAGATATCATTCACGAAAACCTCGATGGTTGAGTTTGGCTCAGCAGCTCCTGTTACAGTTATTGGCGTCTTATTCGTTATGGGTTTTAAGGGATTAAGCGTTGGAGGGGAAGGTGGCACGGTATCCAAAACAACTGTTACAGGTTGGGATTCTTCACTAACATTGCCGGTTGCATCGATTGCCTTTGCCGTAATAGCGTTATCTCCTTCGCCCAAATTCACATTTCCTATGTTGAATTTCCCCGAAGCGTCTGTGGAAGTGCTTCCTTGAACGACGCCGTTTACGAATGCCTGCAGTCTGGAATTCGGCTCTGCGGTGCCGCTCACAGTGATTGGGGTGGTCTTTGTGGGCGTTGAAGGTTGATCTATTATGGGTGGAGATGGTGGTGTTGTATCAATACCAAAAGGTCTCATTAATGGATAGTTGTCCACACCTAAATGAGGTATCTTAGTATCTCCAATACCATCATTGTTTATATCTTCGCCCGTGTAGTCGCTCCAATAGTTGCCTGCCCCAGCACCGTTATCCCAAATGTTGTTGCCTCTCGCCCGTGTCTGATAGGTATTACTGATAAAATTATTATGATATATTTTGTAATCCTCAGAATTATAGAAACTTACACCCATTAGATTGTCTTGAATGACATTGTTGCATATTGTATTGCCTCTTGTTATTATACTATCACCCGGAACATACACGGAGGATATGGCGTTAGAATGGTTGGATAAAGTATTATAACTTATAATGTTGTCGTTTGCAGAATAACTTAAAAAAATCCCTCCAGCTTGGTTATTTTTTACGACATTATTTTTTACGACATTATTGCTAGAAAAGTGTACATAGATGCCATACCAATTATCCTCTACAATACAATTTTTTATTGTATTATTATTTGCGTTAGCTATCATAATACCCGCAAAAGGAGAGCCTTTTTGGATCGTAAACTCACTGATTTCTACATCTCGTGTACGATCGATACGTATCGTACCTTTTATGAAGACGCTGTTCTTGTTTTCCCCCACTAACTTGAGTGGCTTATTCACTCTTGCGCCTTCATACATCCCAGCCGCTACATTTACAGTATCTCCAGCCTTTGCAGCATCAATCCCTTTTTGAATCTTACTGTAAGGATGCGCATCGCTTCCGCCCTCAACTCCAGATGTGTTTTTAATATCCACATATATCACTGCCATTGTCCATCACCCCCTATATATCACCTACGCGTTACCTCCAGTGCATCTATTGAGCCGAGCTTTCCAATTCATCAACGAGGATCTTTCTTTCATCTGATATTTCCGTGATCGGCCTGGTGTCTTCTTTTTCGAAATACCCTTTGTACCTGCACCTTCCCATGAAATAGATATCATTATCGCAGAATTTACAGCTTCCCTTTGTCCTTTTGAAGTGTTTGATGTCCTCATCATACATCAGGTTCCCATTGAGATATTCCTCGTAGATTGCATCCACTATCTTGTTCCGGGCGTCCAGCTCAAGGTACAAACCGAAAGCACCTGTGGGGTGCGGGGAAAAGATGACCCTTATCGTTTCCCCCCCAATTCTCATCGTATAGTTGTTTTTGCTTAGGACGTCACGGTAGGTCTCCGTAGGATCTGGAATATTATTCTCATCGAACGCACCGTAAAAGTTTGCGACGAAGCTTTTCATAATCGCTTTTCCGAAGAGGATTACTACCTTTGGCATGCTCTGTACGAACTGTTTGAGGAAGAAGCTCCGCTTGTGGTAGCACTCTCCGATTATTCCCTTTTCAGTCTCTCTGTCCATGTTCCAGCGTGGTGAGTGGCAGGCCACAAAATTATAATAGGATACATCCTCTCCCAAAGAGAGCTCGCTATCGGTTATACCCATTCTCTCCTGCAGGGCATGGAGTATCTTTTCGTATTCCCTGTACATGGACACGTATGCCTTTACCAAGGGGATGGGCTGGTTCTCCTCAAACTCCGCAGTGCCGTTGGTGAGGTGTTCATCATAATATTCCCTTTCTATGGTGTGTTTGAATGTCGTCCTGTGCCTGAAATGCCTTGCATACTGCTGAACGTCATCAAAATATGGGTAGATCCTCCGGGGCTGCGTCACCGCTCGTAGATTTGGATTCAGTCCCACCGACATTATGGGTGACTTTCTGCACCCGGAGAGAAGTTCTGGTATTTGATATCTTTCCCCCACGTAGATGGAATCTATTTCGCCCGTCTCCACCAAGGGCCACATATCCTCGACAGCAATATCGTATGCATGGAAGGGGCCGTATTCGAAGAACCACTGGCAGGGGTGATTTGATCTTTCATAACAATAACGCATTCCCCGGCATGTCATCGTCTCCCAGACTATCTTTACCTCGTCAGGGGTTTTGGAGAGTCTATCTTCGAACAATATTTGAGGGACCCTATCCTGCCACCCCTTGATTTCTTCAAGCGTTGCGGTGTTCGGGATAGTGCCCTTCTGCTGCAATTCCGTAATTCCTGCAAAAATCTGCTCAGGGTCGGCATCTACCAGTTTCGCGAGATCGGTTATTCCTATTTTCACCAGAGCCTCTGAAAACTGGGAGTCGATGCCCTCAACTCGCTGAAGTACGGCCATGGACTGCCATGCTTTGAGCGATCTTATAGAAATGCCAGTTTGCTCATGAACCTTGTCCACGTTCATGTACCGCAGGTCATCTAAGGTTCTGATCTCCGCTTCCGCGAGTCTTTTCTCATATCCCGGTCCAATTCCTTCAATCTTGTCTCTGAGCTCTCCCATGATACGCGACCTCTCGCATTAACCCTAAACCTCTTCCAGCAGTCTGAGTACTTCTCCCTCAACATTCCGTTAAGTCAACCAGGTTTGCCCATTCCAGAGTCGGTCGGTATTCCAGTTGGTTTCTCTTCGCGTTCGATTTAGATTTACCTACGTTCGACCGTAATTCGCTCTACAACCTCTGCTTTCTTTGCTCCTGCTAGGATTTTGTTGACCGCTTTTTCCACAGCATCTACACTGCTCTGTGGTGAATAGTTCAGTTTTGCTCCATCTATACGCACTTCTATTTTGGATGTCTCCTTTATTCTTGTTTCACACGCCACTTTACACACCTCCCGTAATTTGTTCCTTAGAGTCGATATAACTCGTTTAATAATTCTGATAACCTTCCACATCTCCTCATCTCCCAAGTTATTTCTTTGCTGTCTCCTCTATTCTTGCTATCAAATCATGCAATGGCTTTGTTCCGCTTCCGACAAGCATTCCGGTCAGGAAAAAATCCAACCTTGGGGGAATAGTCGGTTGCGGGATAATTACTTTAGCAGTTGCTGTTATGGTTTCGTTAACAGCTGGCACACCGCTTTTTACCAAGGCTACCACTGCTGAGATCAGCCCTATCTGCAATTTCCAACACAAAACCCAGCCGAGAATAGATGCAGCAAACCACAGTCCAAAAGTCCTTTTAGCCTTGTCCATCCTTATTTCACTTACTAAGGCATCGATTTTCCCTTCTATTTTGTCAATTTCGTCTGTTGACGCCCCTTCTTTCTTCACCATCTCGTCGATCTTCTTCTGGTAGTCCTTGATCTTCCTCTCGTTCATACTGATTTTAGTTTTATCTCCTAAAAGGAATCTGAATAGGTCAGATATGGGGCATATCATGCGGTTCAGGGCTTTGCACAAGGCAATATCCTGCGGCTCTGGTTTTTTACACAAGGCCGGTAACTCACTAATGGGCTCCAAAACTCTTTCGATAATCTGAGCTAATATGTAAAACGTTGCAAATATGCTTATTTCGCTCAATCAGGAGACCTCCAATTGATCCAAACTCCCTTGGAAATGGGTATCATATATTACATTAACAATCCCCTATACATTTATTATTATGATTAATATTAATCAGAATGATTAAAATTAATCGAAGTGATTCATCCAATTCAACTTTAATTTATATCTAACTTACCGAGGCTGCCGAATATTGCACTTTAGGGATATGTTTTGAGAAAATTGAAGATCAGTGCAGATGCAACAATAATTGCGATGCCAATGAGGGATGCTTTGGGATTCTCACCAAGATGTTTGAGCGGGTTAAGTGACATTTCACGTATGCCTGTTGTATAAAGTAACAGGATTCCAATTATGAGGGACGTGCCGCTCCACGCTGACCAAATGGCAAACTCCTTTTGCCCGAACAGAATTAAAAATGGGATGGGCGTATAGAACACTAACGCATCCAGGATGATCCACCATTTGAGTTTCATATTCTAACGCCATCCTTTTATGTTTCCAACTTATCTGGGGCATATTTTCCCACGGCTTTGATGAATCCTTCTGGATCTCCAACAAGTATCCAGCCAGGACTCGAAAGAAGGCCCCATTTGCCATATTTAAAGCAGACCACTCTTCCCCGGACTTTTATCCTCGCTATTTTTTCAAATGAATACAAAATTCCTGCTTGAAGCAGAACAGATCCTTTGAACACTATGCCGTATTCTTTAACTACAAGCCTGCCGAATATAGTGTTCAACCAGAACATGATGGCGAAAAAGCAGACGATGCTGGAGATTGCAAATATGGCTCCTCCCATCTCGTCATACAGCGATATCGCACCATACGTCAGTCCAATCCCGAAGATGGTGAATAATGCACCACATACAGGCATCCAGATGCTACACGCCCATCCTTTGTGTTCTTTTCGTTCGGTCATGTATCCCCTTTACACCTGTGAAAATATAAAACTGCCTGGACGTGCCATCATCCAAGCAGCCTTTTGGTTTAGCTACACAGTGCTGTACAGTATAGCGCTAAAAATGCGCTACTTGCTAGGCAGGTTACGCATGCGGGAAGAACGCCGGATATGCATAGGTAACAAGATGTCCCGCCAGCAGCACAATAAAACCAATATTCTGCGCAAGTCATCGCTATGCAGAGCATTATGCAATCCCAGTAACCGCCCGCCTCTGCGGTATTAACAACCCCATCCACTACGGAGTAGATGACGATGTGTGGTTCAGGTGGATCTCCGTGCTCACTGTAGGCTATGGCAGCTGCGGCACAAGCGCCCTCCGCCTTTGTGAATAAGAGTATTGCCCCTTCACTTTCATCACCGCTTTTGGCTTTAAATGGAATTCTAACTGTGGTTTCGATATGGACGGTCTCGTCTCCTTCAAACGCTGTTAACTGAGTTACTTCGGCGTTATTGACACATGGGGTGTGCCCATCCTCGATCAACGCTTTGCGCAACAGGTGTATGTCTTTGTTTTTCAGCGCTTCGCTAATGGCCTTGTTCTTCTCTCTGCCCTCCAGTTCTACAACGCTGACACTTCGATTGTGGATCTCTGTAGCTAAATGGCAACTCGTGCAGTCCGTATCGACGTTATCGACAAAGTGTTCATCGTGGCAGCTGCTACAGTCTGGCTCACAGCCCACGCATCCATCTGCGGCTACTGCTGGCACAAATGCCATGCTGATGAACAGCATTGCAGCGAACACTGCTCCCAATTTCAATATTCTTTTCATGTTTCGTTTACTCCTTCTTGTAGTTTCTCAAAATATTGCAACACCCTCTATACATTTGTTATTATGACTAATATTAGTCGAGATGGTCAAAGTTAGTCGAGGTGATGAACATTCATCATCGGAATGAATATTAATGTGTTAAGAAACAAATAACATAATGCACAAATGCAAAGCCAGGGATATTTTTTATTTCTTAATATACAGTTCAGTTTATCTATCGTTCTCTGGCAGTTCCATGATCTATGTTTCTTACATGATACAGGGAGTCCAACCTGATTTAAAATTGTTCCTGGTGGCATTTCTCATGACATTCGCCGTCTATAACATCAACCGGATGACTGACGAGGAGGAGGATTCTATCAGTCATTCAGAGCGATATGCTTTCACGCAGAAATATGGAACATTTTTGCTGTCATCCGCTTTACTTGGATATCTCCTTGCTATTCTGCTGGCGATGTCAAAGGGCGTTGATACTGCACTCGTTTCACTGATCCCTTTATTCTGCGGGATTTTATATAGCGTTAAGTGGGCTCCAAAGGGGTTCAAATACAGAAGATTGAAGGAAATACCTTTTGCCAAGAACATCGTCATTGCATTTGCATGGGCAACAACCATGACTATACTCCCATGCACTATATCCAACGTTGTGACCATCAGGACTTGGATTACCTACATATTCCTTTTTGTCAGCGTGTTCGTTAACTGCATCGTCTTTGATATGAGGGACGCTGAAGGTGATGCGATCTCTGGGATAAAGACGATACCGGCAGTGATCGGACTGGAAAAGACTGAAAAGCTTCTTATACAGCTTAATCTGCTCGTAGGACTGCTTATTTTCGTTCTAACTCTTAGAAATTTGCTCCCTACAATCACGTACTGGCTGTGCCTTGCCACGATATACACTCACCTCTATGTCGTCTCATTTGTTAAAGGAGGAAATGCAGGTTTTCTCTGCGATGTGATCGCCGACGGTCAACCCATGGCAACCGGCATCTTAGTCTATACTGGGAACAAACTGATAGGCTGATTTTTTTCAGAAGTAGATTATTTGGATAAAGCTTATCATAAATTGGGGCATATATCCTAATCGAGATGAAATCTGAAGACGCAGAGGTTCTTGAGGCATACAAGGACATTAGAGAGTGCGTTCAATCTATCCTCAGGTCCAGACTACAAACCCAAATTTTGTTATCCTTATGCAGGGGCATAAAAACTCTTGGTCAGCTCAGAGAGGTAACTGGTAGCAGTTCTCAAGCCATAATCCCCAAGATCAGGAAATTGGAGTCCCTACACCTCGTGGAAGGAGAAAATAGGGAGTACAGGTTGACACCCGTAGGCAAAGTAGTGTCTTCTGGGATCGACGACATCATTAGAACGATCGGAACGTTTAGACGACACGATGATTTCTGGGCCAATCATTACATTGAGGCAATCCCAAAGCCATTATTGAAAGATATCAGTGATTTACTCGACTCAGAGATTGTTATTGATGCCAATGCAGATATATTCAGATCATACGCCAATTTCTTACAAATCTTGAAGGATGCTGATAGAATATGGGGCGTATCCTCCGTCACGACTCCTGGATTTACTGAAGCCATTGTTGGGCGGGTGCGTGAGGGAATAGATGTAGATCTCGTGGTGAGTCGAGATATAGCAGAACAACTAGCCCTCCAGGAACCCTATAAGGAATGCCTCAGAGCATTGGCTGGTTATCCAAACTTTAGGCTGAGGGCTACAGATAAAGAGATGAAGCTAGGAGTCACGGTAACGGACAAGTGCCTGTCATTGGGATTGTACAAGAAAGATGAGATTACCTATGATCGCAGCATGGACCTCATCAGCTGCGATGAAAAGGCCATTAGATGGGGAGAAAGACTATTTAATTACTATAAAGAGAGATCGAGAATTATCGATGCGAATGCATTGTAGCAATCAATCTGTCTTGCCGCATCTCCTGTAGAAATACACAAAATTAAAACTCAGATAACTTTTTATCCTCCATCCCCCTTTGCAACCTTGCTGACGCCTAGGAGGGATGCAGTGCAGATGAATAAATGGAAAATCGGTGCAATACTCGGGGCAATTTGGGGTTTGCTTGGAGCTATATTCCTTTCTACAGTAGTGTGGCAATGGGGATCCGTTATATCCAAAGACACCACACCGTCATATATAAAAACTATATACTGTCCTGGTAAACTTGTATTTGCCCCAATTTTTGTGTGTATCGTAGTGACATTTATTCCGTTGCATATTTTCTTTCAATATATGGAATTCCCAAGCCCCCTTTCCAATTCACTTATGCTAATTCTATTTCCAATCTATGGTGCCTTAATCGGTGCAGGAATTGGATATTTAATCGATAAATACAGGAGATAATTATGATGAAGAGGTGCAACTAAAATGAGGAACTATGTATTTGTTATGATTTTGTTGGGAATATTGTTGGCCTTTTTTGGTAATTTAAAGAGAAAAGAAACTTATGGAAAACTTCTGTTAGGCGTAGGAACAACGATTACGATATTAGGATGGATATTATTTTATTTGGGCTATTAATTTACCTTTGAGGTGATTAAATAAAAAATAGAATGAAGGAGACTATCTAAAATAGTCGAGGGTAAAAGATGAACATTGTTGCAATTCCACTTCTCTGCGCTATCCTATTATTTCTAGTTCTAACGACGAGGGTGAAGTTGTCTCGGCAAAGAAAGGCCATCATATTTTGTCTTTTGAGCTGTGCATTTTTCTTAACAGTTATTCTCCTGCTTTTTCCAGACGTACCTCATCCAGCAGAAATAGTATTATTAATAGCACTTTTGCTGGGGATCTCAGGCGGTATTAGAAGTGGTTTTAGGCCACTTTCAACTCACTAACTTATCCCTCACCTTTGCGTAGAAACCCCTATCGGTCTTGACGAAGAGCGCTGGCGCCTTTGCCTTGGTGAACCTGATATCATCCTTCTTTGTGACCGTTTGCTTGTACTGTCCATCGACGACGAGCAGCGCTTCCTTGCCGGCTCTCAATAACTCCACGGTTATCTCGCTGTTCGCTGGCACGACCCATGGCCTGGCTGAAAGTTTGAACGGCGCCAGGGGAACGACCACAAACGCATCCACTTTCGCATCAACGATGGGACCACCAGCACTCATGGCATATGCAGTCGAGCCTGTAGGCGTTGCCAGTATCAGGCCATCCGCCCTCATCGTTTCGACTTCCTTTCCATCGACCAGAACCCTGAACTGAAGAATCTTTGCAGGCATGGATGTGACGATTGCCGCCTCGTTGGTCGCAGATGGCAGTACATCCTCATTAACACGCACAGCAAGTCGTGCTCTTTGCTCCACTTCAAACCCGTCAAGCACCTTTTTGACTGCATCTCTGGCATTCTCCGGGTTCACATCCGCAAGAAATCCGATTTCACCCATATCGATGCCGAGGATTGGCGTTGGTTTCCTCAGCAACTGGAGAGACCGTAATATGGTGCCATCTCCCCCTATGGTGACGAGTACATCCACGTCCATCTCTGCTATAGGGATTGATTTATGCCCGCCAATCTTGGTCCCCGTCCTCGGGTCCAGGACGATTTTCACGCCATCCTGTATCTCATTTATAATCTCTTTTACCATCTTCACGTCGCCGGCTTCACATCGCGAGACGATTCCAAGTGTCTTCGGCTTCATTTGTTCCACTCCCTCAGCTTGACAAGCAGGTCATCATGGATGCGCCCATTAGATGCCACGATTTTGACCCTTTCTTTTATCATAAGCGGATTGCTCAACACTCCACCAAAATCATCTGTCACTACTCCACCCGCCTCCTCGACGATGAGTTTCCCGGCCGCCACATCACTTATCCGCAGCCTGTTTCGTGCGTCCACGAATGCATCTAACTTTCCAGCCGCCACATAGCATAATTCCAGTGCTGCGCTGCCCAGAAGTCTTACCTTCTTGCCGTTTTGATTCAAAAAGTTCCGTTCTGCAAATGCACACCCATATATGGAAGCACAATATGGGTCCGCCTCTTTCCTGGTGGACACGCGAATCTTTTTTCCGTTTAACAATGCGCCCCTGTCCCTTTCTGCGGCATACACGTCTCCAGTTACCAGGTTTTTCACATAGCCATAATATATCTGCGAAAGGTCGGTCTTGCCAATTGCGATTGAAACCGAGTAGAATGGTATGCCCCTGAGGGCGTTATACGTGCCATCCAGTGGGTCAAGCACGATGGTAAATTCAGGATTGCTCCCAAACACGACCTCCCCCATCTCTTCACTCACCAGCCTGACCGATCGCCCGTCATTCTTCAGGACACGGAGGGCAGCTCTCTCGGCTACATCATCTATCCTGGCGGTCGGCGTGCCATCTGCCCCCATATACAGAATCTTCCCGCCATCGTCAGCGCCAATGTATCCACGAATGGCATTTTCAATCGAGTTCGCGATATCTTCGCAGAGTTTTCTCATTGCATTATCTTATGTTATCGAAATACATTTAAATTGTGGTGTCTGTATTCAAGGTATCTACAATAATATATTGGAGGATTTTTGATGAAAGAACAAACCGAAGTCAAGGCTCTCAAAGAAGGGCGTTATGTGGTTATAGATGGTGAACCCTGCACCATCGTTAGCATTGCTACATCCAAGCCAGGCAAACACGGCTCTGCCAAGGCGAGGATAGACACCATCGGCGTATTTGACGGGCAGAAACGGTCCATCGTGCAGCCTGTTAGCGCAAAGATATATGTGCCCATCCTTAAACGGAAAACTGCGCAGGTGCTATCTTTCTCTGGAAAAAACGTCGTGCAACTGATGTCCATGGACGATTATTCTACGTTTGAACTCGCCATTCCAAGTGAGCTGAGGGCTAAACTAAAAGAGGGGCAGACACTCACCTATATTGAGTGCATGGGAAAGAAGAAAATAGATATGCGGTGATGGTTTTTGTTCACCAAGCTCACCTTTGCAGATGCTAACGCCAGCTATGAAAATGCAGAGTTCGTACTATTTGGGGCACCCTTTGACGGAACGTCGTGCTTCAGGTCTGGCTCAAGAGGAGCGCCGTTAGCCATAAGGAAGGCATCCTATAATTTCGAGTTATACTACCCTGAGTATGATATTGACCTCGAAGATATATCATTTTGTGACCTCGGAGATATCGACGTAAGTACACTGGTTGACGAAACGCTTGCTTCTATCCAATCTGAAATGAAGCGCATCATCGGCGATGGCAAGACCCCTATCATGATTGGGGGTGAACACTCCCTTACATGTGCGTGTGTCAGGGCATTTAGTGATGTAAATGTAGTTGTGCTGGACGCACACCTCGACCTAAGGGATGAGTATGCTGGTACAAGGCAGAGTCATGCCTGTGTTTCACGGCGAATACTCGATAGGGTTGGTGTTGAAAGTTATGCCTCGCTTGGGATCAGGAGCGGTGCCAGGGAGGAGTACGATTTTGCAAAGCAAAATGAGGTCAGATTCTACAGTGCAACGCAGGTACAGTCAGAAGGCGTCGTTAACATTACACAGGACCTCATTAAATATCTGGGCAAAGGCAAAATTTATCTATCAATAGATATGGACGTGATAGACCCTGCATACGCGCCAGCCGTGGGAACACCTGAGCCTTTTGGGCTGATTCCGGCTGATGTCAGGTACATCATTCAGGCACTTGCGCCACGCGTTGTTGGATTTGATCTGGTTGAGATATCGCCTGATTATGACCATGGGCAAACGTCTTTGTTAGGGGCGAAACTGATTAGGGAGTTTATTGCAGTAAAAGGGAGTCTTGAAAATGGACAAACTACGACGACCGGTTAAACAGATGGATATTAGAGCCAAGATGACCGTTGATGAGTTAGTTAAAGAGATGGGCGGTGCAGCGTTTGGCGCGGGAAGACTGGCAGAAGCGCTTGACGTTTACGAGGCAATGTTGCGCGATGATACGACGAAGTTTTTCGGACTCGCCGGAGCCATGGTGCCTGCAGGAATGCGCAAAATCATTATAGATCTAATCGCGGATGGCTACATTGATGTGCTTGTCACCACCGGCGCAAACCTCGTACACGATTTGATAGAGGTATGGGGAGGACATCATTACAGGGGCACGAGTGTCGCAGATGACATTGAATTGCGTCGTCAGCAAATCAACAGGATATTCGACGTGTTCTTGCCAGAGGGACATTTTAGCACATTTGAAAAGAAGCTTTTGGACGTTTTTGCTGCGATAGATGCAAAAGACATGAGCATTAGGGAACTGCTGACAGAAATCGGGCATAGGGTAGGTGCAGACTCAATTATAGGCGTTGCAGCGAGAAAGAATGTCCCAATCTTTTGCCCTGCCATCGCAGACTCTGTCATTGGATTGCAGGCGTGGTTGCACACACAGACGCATAAATTGAACGTTGACACCTTTAAGGACCTGCACGAGTTTATGGATATTTGCTATAACGCCAATAGGACCGGGGCGTTATTCGTCGGCGGAGGAGTTCCCAAGAACTTTATACTCCAGTCTATGATTGTAACACCAAAAGGCGGGTTTGACTATGCGATACAGCTCACCATGGACAGGCCAGAAACCGGCGGTCTTTCCGGTGCGACGTTAGATGAGGCTAAGTCATGGGGCAAGGTTGGCGAGGAGGCAAGGGCAGTCACAGTCTATGCTGACGCGACGATAACGCTGCCAATTCTCGTTGCCGCCGTTCGTGAACGTCTGGAGAGGAAATGAAGATTAAAGGAATAGCAAGGGATGCGTTGCAATTTATACTGGAAGCCAGCAGGTCTTCGTATCCGAAAGAATTTGCCGGTATGTTGAGGGCCAATGACAACATTATCAGTGATGTACTCCTGCTGCCGGGTACGCAGTCATCCGAGGTTAGTGCAGTTATGCGATTGTACATGATGCCCATGAGTGTGGGCAGCATCGGCTCTGTTCACAGCCACCCATCTTCAAATATAACCCCGTCGAAAGAGGATTTGATAATGTTCGGGCGCACTGGCGATTACCATATAATTGCGGGCCATCCTTATACAGAGCAGAGCTGGGCATGTTACGACGCGGCAGGGAGGAAAAGACATTTACCGGTGTTAGATATATCAATCAAGGACGATTTAGGTGCTTGGGGGGATTAGATGAGAAAGGTGCTTGCCACAGGAACATTTGAGATACTACATCCCGGGCATCTTGCGTACCTGAAAAAAGCAAGGGAGCTGGGCGACGAACTCATCGTAATCATTGCCAGGGACTCAATGATCAAGCACAAGCGAAAGCCGGTCATCCCTGAAAAACAGCGATTAGCGATGGTGCGGGCGCTTAAAATCGTGGATAAAGCCCTCTTGGGTAGTACAAAGGACATTTTTGAGCCCGTGAAAAATATCAAGCCTGATTTTATAGTCTTGGGTCACGACCAGCAGTTTGATGAGGATGCGCTGACGGCAGAGTTGCGCAAAAGGGGGTTAATGGCGCAGGTGGTACGCATAGAATATGTAAATACATCTCCACTATGTAGCAGTGCCAAGATTATAAAAAAAATTATAGATAAATCTAAATGACTAAGTGCTACGGAACCTTTTTCTTGGCATCTCCCTCTGTGACCACCAAAACTGGGCACCTTGCCAGGTTGATTACATCCTGGGCTGTGCTCTGATGAACGAACCGGTACATCTTGTTAAATCTATAATGTCCCATGATGGTCATGTCGTATCCTTTGGCTGCATCGACGACTTTTTGGGGCAATTCATCCGCTCCGCCATCGAAATCTATTAATTTGCCAGTAGTTTTTATGCCCTCTTTGCGATACGTTTCAACATATTCCTCTAACGCTCTCCGTTTCGTGTCTACGATCTTCTTGGTGTCATCCTTCAGGGTATAAACGACGATATGTACGCTTGCATCCAATCGCTTTGCCATCTCAATCGATGTTTCGACGAGTTCCCCGCTCTCCTTTAAGGGATTTATCGGAACCAGTATCTTCTTCACCATCACAACATCCCCTTGAGCTTATCAGTCGCCCTCTCCATTTCGACGAGAATCAGCCCCAATCCTGCCTCCGGAGATGTCAGAACCACCAGCAACACCTTCGGACCCGCTCCTGTTGTGATGACCTTTCCCTTCTTCGACTCGATGATGAGCCTGTCTGGAATGCCCTTCTTCAACTCTGCTACCGCAGTCTCGGCTGCACCCAGCATGGTTGCGCTCATTGCAGCAAACGTCTCGGCATGAACGCTTTCAGGAATATCAGATGCCATCAGCAGCCCATCTCGTGATACAATCGCAGAGGCTTCTATGTCACCGGTACGCCTCAAATCAGTCAGCACCTTTTCCAAATCCGCTATGGTTGTCATGAATCCCCTATTAAGAATAACGGTGGTTGTTATTTACTAATACTACTTAAGATTATATCTTTATTATGTTCCATGCTCCCACCCAGATACGTATCTTTTTTGCTCTTCGCTCATTTCATCGATTTGAACGCCCATGAATTTCAACTTCAGGCGTGCAACTAACTCGTCGATATCTTGCGGGACGCTATAAACTCCATTTTCGAGCCCTCCTCCGTGCTCAATGATGTACTTCACACACAGCGCCTGATTGGCAAAACTCATGTCCATGACTTCGACGGGATGGCCATCGCCTGTTGCAAGATTGACCAATCTCCCCTTTCCAAGAACGTAGAGTTTCTTGCCATCCAGCACGTATTCATCGATGTTTGTCCGAATCTCTCTGATATTAGTTGCCATCTCCTTGAGTTGGTTCAGGTTAATTTCCACATTGAAATGGCCTGCATTTGCCAATATCGCCCCACTTTTCATGAGCTTGAAATGCTCTTTTGTGATGATGTCTATATTGCCAGTAGTAGTGAGGAAAATATCACCGATTTTTGCACTCTCTTCCATCGGCATTACCCTGTACCCATCCATTCTTGCTTCTAAGGCCCTAACAGGGTCGACCTCGGTTACTATCACATTTGCACCGTGCCCTTTAGCCCTCATCGCAACTCCCCTGCCGCACCACCCGTATCCTGCTATGACGACATTCTTGCCTGCGATTAATAAATTCGTCGTCCTGATAATTCCATCCAACGCTGACTGGCCAGTGCCATACCGGTTGTCGAACAGGTATTTCGTCTTGGCATCGTTTACTGCAATTACCGGAAATTTCAGTGCACCATCAGCATGCATCGCCTTCAGGCGGTGTACACCGGTCGTCGTTTCTTCGCATGCACCGATTATTTCTGGAATTAATTCTTTGCGGTCGGCATGAATCCTGAAAATGAGGTCAGCGCCATCATCGATGGTGACATCCGGTCTGTAATTTAGCACTGCATCGATGGCACGATAATATTCCTCTGTAGAACAGCCGTGTTTTGCATAGCATTGTATGCCCCTCTTGTGTAGCGCTAAGGCAACATCATCCTGCGTGCTCAGGGGATTGCAGCCTGTGATGGCGACTTTTGCACCTCCTTCTGCCAGGGTCTCAGCCAGGACGGCGGTCTTTGCCTCCACGTGAAGCGCCATTCCAATGGTGTGTCCTTTAAGGGGCTTGTCTTTATCAAATTGTTTCCGTATCTCTCCGAGAACGGGCATATGCTCTCTTGCCCACTCTATCTTTAGGTCGCCTTGTCTGGTATCACTCTTCATGTTTCGTCTCTTCCTTTACAGATTCAATTGCCTCAATCAGTTTCAACACCGCGACTATCACAGCCAAAGCAGAGATTATGATTGAAACCAGCGAATTTACCTTTTTGCACAATATGGTTGTGCGTTCAACGAATGTTAACATCTAACCACCTTTAAGGAAATATGATGGCAGTATATAAAACCTAAGCGCTCAGCGACCCATCAGGTCTTTTGCTCTTTTCTCTGCTCTGGCTATTACCTCCGCCTCGTCGAATATCTTGACCTGGTAATCCTCCATCAATATTTTTCCATCGACGATGGTCGTGGATACATCGCTGCCTTTAGCGCAGTAGACCATATGCGAAATCAAGTCATGTCTCGGTGTCAGATGGGGCTTGTTCATGTCCACGATGATGATATCGGCTTTTTTGCCCTCTGCGATAACGCCCGTATCGAGTCCTGCAGAGCGAGCACCATCCACTGTTGCCATCTCCAGCGCCTTTTGCGCTGGTATTGCGGTAGGGTCGAGTTTATGAACCTTGTGGAGCAATGCCGCCATCTTCATCTCATAAAACATGTCAAGGGTGTTGTTTGATGCGCATCCATCAGTTCCCAATCCGACGGTAATCCCTGCCTCGAGTAGCTCGGGAACCGGCGCAATACCAGATGCGAGTTTCATGTTGCTGGTTGGATTGTGCGCTATCTTGACGTCGTTCTTCTTCAGAATCTGAATATCCTCTGGCGAGAGCCAGATACAGTGCGCAGCCAGGACATCAGGTCCAAGGAAATTGAGGCTGTCCAGCAATTTAACAGAACTCATGCTACACTGCGCCTTTATTTGTTCTACCTCTGCTTTTGTCTCAGATACGTGGATGTGGATTCCTACCTTGTCTTCGTCGGCATACTCCCTTACGCACATCAAAAACTCTGAAGAGCACGTGTTGGGTGCGTGCGGACCGTACATCGCAGTTATCCTGCCATTAGAGGTGCCGTTCCACTTCTTGACGAACTCCCTGCCGATCTTGAGTTCCTTCTCACCTTTCTCTTCATCTCCCAACTCAATCATGCCATAGGATAATACACCCCTGAGCCCGGATTTTTCCACTGCTTTGGCAGTTCCATTCATCCTGATGTACATGTCTGCAAAGGCAGTTGTGCCTGATTTTATCATTTCAAGGCAGCCAAGCAACGTCCCAGCATACACGTCATCCTCTGTCAGTTTGGCTTCAATCGGCCATATGTATTCGGTGAGCCACTCCTTCAATGGAAGGTCGTCCGCGTAACCCCTGAATAGAGTCATGCCAAGGTGTGTGTGTGCATTAATCAATCCAGGCATCACGATGTTGCCCTTTGCATCTATCACATGTTCAGCAGCCTCTTTTTCGCCAATGCTCGTGATAATCCCGTCTTCGATTAACAATGTCCCTTCAACAAAACCCTTCGACGTCAGGATGCGTCCATTTTTGATTGATATGCCTGCCATGCAAACCCTACTTAGCTATAGTGTAAGATTATATAAAGATAACAAAACTTCATATGTGATTAATTGGTTACATTGAGAATAATATGAAAATCGCACTGCCTAACAAGGGACGGCTGTACGAGCCGTGTATGCAATTGTTCGAACGGGCTGGACTTCGCCCTATCGATGCAGGCATGAGAAGACTCTTTGCAAAAACGCTCGATCCGGAGATAGACATCCTGTTTGCACGGGCGCAGGACATTCCTGAGTACGTGCAGGACGGTGCTGCCGACCTGGGCGTAACTGGTTATGATTTAATCATGGAGGCAAAAGCTAACGTAGAGATATTGCTCGACCTCGAATTTGGGGTGGCGGAGCTGGTGCTGGCTGCGCCAAATAGCTCTAAAATCAAGGATGCCGGCGATTTAAGGGGCAAAAGAGTTGCAACCCAGTTCCCAAATCTTACCACCCAATTCTTCAAGGAGAAGGGGATTGACGTTAAAATCGTGGAAGTGTCTGGCGCCACCGAGATAACACCTCATGTTGGCATTGCAGAAGCCATCATTGATTTAACGAGCTCAGGCACGACGTTAGCGGTTAATCAACTGCAGATAATTGAGCGCGTATTATTGACTTCGGCCAGGTTAATCGTCAACAAGGAAAGCCTGAAGAAAAATAAAGCGAAGATAGGGGAAATTCAAACAGCTCTGGAAAGCGTAATTCAGGCGGAAGGCAAACGATACATCATGATGAATGTGCCAAAAGCAGTGCTCGAGAAAGTAAAGAAAGTAATGCCTGGA
Organism: Methanosarcinales archaeon; assembly: GCA_026016205.1. Classification (GTDB taxonomy): domain Archaea; phylum Halobacteriota; class UBA148; order UBA148; family JAUWXC01; genus JAUWXC01. The sequence continues at coordinate 304,727 of CP061209.1, forward strand.
CTGGCAGGACCGACGGTGATGCAGGTGGAATCTGGCGCGTCAACAGTGGCGGTGCATGCGGTTGTTAATGAAGGCGATGTGTTCGCTATAATAAATGCACTTAAGGGGGCTGGTGCAAAGGATATTCTAGTTGTGCCAATAGAGAGGATGGTGCGGTGAGATTCGAGGTGATCCCCGCCGTCGACCTAAAGGGTGGCAAGTGCGTGCAACTCGTTCAGGGCATACCCGGTACGGAGACGATTTCCCTGGATGACCCAGTGGGCGTGGCCAAGTGCTGGGTTGGAGAGGGTGCCAAACGTCTGCATCTAGTGGATTTAGATGGTGCATTCGAGGGACAACGAAAAAATGCACATCTGGTCAAACAAATCGTGGAAGTGTGCGCTATACCCATCCAGGTTGGAGGGGGGATACGCTCCTATGAGGATGCGGCAAGCCTTCTCGACATGGGCGTTGACAGAATCATCATGGGAACTGCAGCGATGAATGACCCGACACTTGTCAAAAGGCTGATAGGTGAATTTGGAGGGGAGCGCATTATGGTCGCTCTGGATACGAGAAACAACGAGGTCGTAATCGAAGGATGGAAGAGGGGTGCGGGTGTGAACCCGATAACATTTGGCACTCAAATGGAAGAGTTGGGTGTTGGCTCCATACTCTTCACCAATGTAAATGTCGAGGGATTACTGCGCGGGGTAGACTTAGAGCCAATCAGGGCGCTGGTTCAAGCTGTGCGCATCCCGGTCGTCGCGTCTGGAGGCGTTGCATCCCTGGACGATTTGACGACCATCAGGGACGCTGGCGCGGCTGGTGCAGTCGTGGGGACCGCGCTTTATAAGGGTAATTTTACGTTGAGGGAAACAATAGAGGTGGTGAAATGAGAACTGCTGAGGTGGAAAGGCGGACAAAAGAAACGGACATCAAAGTATCTTTGAATCTAGATGGAAAAGGAAATTATGAGATAGACACGAGTATAAAATTCTTTGACCACCTGCTTTCAAGTTTTGCCAAGCACGGATTATTTGATTTGAACATACGGGCATCTGGAGACAACGAACATCACATCATTGAAGACGTTGCAATCTCACTCGGGGATGCTTTTAAGAAAGCCTTGAAGGACAAAGCGGGTATAAGGCGGTTTGGGTATGCCATTATTCCCATGGATGATGTGCTTATGTTGGCTTCAGTGGACATAGGTGGCAGAAGTCACTGCGTTTTGGACATACACTTCAAGAGAAAGAGCATTGAAGGCCTGAGCGTTGAGATGATTCCTCACTTCCTTGAAACCCTCGTTTCCGAGTGCAGGATAAACCTCCACGCAAAACTGCTGGACGGAAAGAACGACCACCACAAGAGCGAGGCGCTGTTCAAGGCGCTGGCAGTAGCCTTGGATAATGCCACTCAAATAGACCCACGAAGAAAGGGCGTGCCCAGTACGAAAGGGATGCTGTGATGTTCTACACTACGATTTCACTATCTCCCTTGTCCTTCTAATCGCCTCTTTTGCATCCTCCATTGCAAGCTCTGCATCCTTCATGGTCAGCGCAAGGGGTCATCGTAGGTATCTCTGTGGATCCTCCTTAAATCGTTATAAATGCCCAGAAGCATCATCTCAGATGGGTAAGAGCGTAGGAATAATTCGCCAATTCGCTTATGATCAAAAATCTTTTGCGTTCCTTTCTCTTCTAGCAGGGCTTGGATGCATTCTGATATTGCAAGCCAGCATTGAGAGATCATACTGGCAGGGCATCCTCCATGCTGGCGAAGTCTAATGGCATCGTCTAAGTATGCCTCGGCCGCTTTGATATATCTATTCTCCATACAATATCTTTCCCTTCAGCAGAAACCTCCTAGAACTGTCAACATCCTTCTTGGGAATCACCTCTAGATGGATGTCCCTGCTTATCATTTTCTCAAGTTCAGACAAAATATTGATGATTTTCTTGTAAGTAGCATATTTTGATAATTTCGATATAACAGAGATGTCTATATCGCTGTTTGGTCTGGCCGTTCCCTTGTAAGTACTTCCAAACCAGACGATCTTTTCGATATACTCCTTCGGCAATCTTTCTGCTATGAACCTCGCTGTTATTTCCTCCTCCCTCTTCATAGTAGAGGTGATAAGAGCAGCTGCTGGGTGTTTCCTGTTTATCCTTATCCTCCAGTTTTTCATGCTTTTGTCAATTGAAATAACACCAAGTTTTTCTAATTCAAGCACCCCTTCATAAATCACTTTTTTAGACATGCCACATAGCTCAGCTAACTTTGAAACTGATTCGACATCATTTTCAGCTAAAGATTTGAGTATTCTGATCTTGGATCTATTGCCTAAGACATTTTCTAATATCATCGTTTACTTTAGTAAACAAAATAGTATAAATATGTTTTGAAACAAAGTTATATGTCAAATCGCACCTACTAAGAAGTGAGTTTCAATGAGCAAAAGAGTTCTCGTAACGACTGCATGGCCCTATGCCAATGGTCCACTGCACTTAGGGCATCTGGCTGGCTCTTATCTGCCGGCAGACATCTTTGCCAGGTATAACCGGATGGTCGGAAACGAGACACTGATGGTATCGGGAACAGATGAACACGGCACACCGATATCAGTGCAGGCAGACAAAGAGGGATGCCCGCCAAAAGAAATTGTCGACAAATATCACAAGGTCATCAAGCGCTCGCTGGAAGACATCGGTTGCTCATACGATTTGTTCACACGGACAACGACGGACAATCATCGCAAAACAGCGCAGGAATTCTTTCTGGCGTTATCAAAAAACGGCTACATCTACGAAAAAGCCATGGAGTTATTCTACTGTCCTAAGTGCAGGAGATTTTTGCCTGACAGGTATGTAGAGGGCGCATGTCCAAAATGTGGTGCCGAAGAAGCAAGAGGGGATCAGTGCGATGCCTGCGGCAGGACGCTTGAGTCTACAGAGCTCGTAAACCCGCGCTGCAAACATTGTGAGTCAGCTCCGGAAATACGGGAGCGGACGCATTACTTCTTTAAACTCTCTGCGTTTCAGGATAGGCTCATAAAATGGATAGACTCAAAGAAGGATATATGGCGCTCCAATGTATACCAATTTACCATCAACTGGTTAAAAGAAGGGTTGAAGGACCGCCCCATCACACGTGATTTGGAGTGGGGGGTTTCTGTACCAATTGAGGGCGCAGAGGACAAAGTCCTATATGTATGGTTCGAAGCAGTTATCGGTTATATCTCTGCAACGAAGGAATATTTCATCAACAAAGGCGATCCGGACGGATGGGTTGAATGGTGGAAATCTCCTGATACTGAGACACATTATTTCATCGGAAAGGACAACATCCCCTTTCATACGATTATATGGCCGGCGATGCTGTTAGGTCATGGCGGATTAAATCTCCCGACCAATGTGCCTGCAAATGAATTCCTGAACCTTGAAGGGGGCAAATTTTCTACCAGTAGGGGCTACGCGGTCTGGCTGAACGAGTATCTAGACTATTTTGACCCCGATCCACTGCGATATTGTTTATCGATTAACATGCCAGAGTCCAAGGACGCTGACTTTTCATGGGACGAGTTTCAACGTAGAAATAATGAAGAACTCGTGTCAACATTGGGCAATTTTGCGCACAGGGTGCTGACGTTTATCGGCCGCTTCTATGATGGCGCCATACCAGAGTCAGGTACCCTTGGCCAAAGGGACAAATCCGTAATGGAAGAAATCAGTACAACAGTAGATATTGTTGGAATACACATCCAAAACTGTGAGTTCAAGAAGGCCATGGCAGGTGTGATGGGTTTGGCATCGCTTGGCAACCAGTACTTCAACGAGAAAGCTCCCTGGAAGGCTGATAAAAACGCCGGTGCGAGTACGCTTTACGTGAGTGCATGCATCGTGAAGGCTTTATCTATTTTGATGGTACCATTCCTGCCTTTTTCAGCGCAAAAACTTTGGAACATGCTGGGATACGACAACTCCGTTCATGAGCAACACTGGCACTCTGCGATAGAACCTATTAAGCCCCAACCCATAAAAGACGTAACGCCACTATTCAAAATGCTTGAAGATAAAAATATTGCAGAACAAAAAGCTAGGTTAGAATCTATAAAATGAAGTGGCGAGACTTGGCCCGGGGAGTACTTATCGATTAGATATAATCTATCGGGTTTTCTTCCTTTGGGTCTTTTTCCTACGTGTTTCGCTTCAACGTCTTACTGCCAAGACGTTTAGTTGCACCCTTCCCTGGTTGTTAACCCAGGTTTATGTACAACAGTTGCCATCCGTAGATGACAAGTTGGCTTTCTTCGCAGGCTTCATCTCGCCAACTATGCATAGTCCTGTTACATTAAAAAAATTTTGGTAAAGATTCTGGTATAGAGTCTGATAACAAAAGAATTAGATATGTTTTATCACACACAATATACAATGTTGATTATGCCGATGTCCATAGAATTTGGTGACAGCTATCCAGATATCGCCAAGTTTGATCTCTCCAAGGCTGACCAGGTGGTATCCTCGATAGCGATGGGCACAGATGACATCACCATGACCTGTACTCAGGGCAAGGTAACGATATGGTTCGGGAAAAAGACACCAGAGAACCAGGTCACCTGGATTTTAACCGCAATCTCAAACGTCGACTCTTCTATGACACATGAAATGGAAGTCATCTGCGATTTTAGCGATATTGAAAAATACGAAGGCAAAGAATACATTCTGGTTTCATATGCAAAGGCCAGGGGCGGCTACAGGGCAATATTTAACATACCGTTCTCTAAAAGAGAGGCATTAGAACATCTTGCTGAAGCCATCTTTGAGCAACTTCAGCATGACCCCATTCGCAAGGATTTTTTCTGGGACGGTTGTGCTGCAAAGATTATGCTGCTCTTCGACGAGTTAAGTAGTATCGATGGCTGGCGAATCAAGAAGGTCGATTTCAGGAAGGACATAACGGCATCTGGCGAGTGATGAATTTGATTAAGGTAGGTATAGCTGGAATCCCATTGGCAAAGAAGGGGAAGGGAATGGAAGCCGGAATTCAGTACCTATTTAACATTGGACTGGATGCAATGGAGGTCCAGTTTACCAGGGGCATTTTTATGGATAGTGTTGCTGCGAAGAAAGTTGGCCAGCTGGCGAAGAAGTTAGGTATCAAATTATCGGTGCATGCGCCCTACTACGTAAATCTTGCATCCACGAAAAAGAAAATAATCGAAAAGAGCAAGCAATTTATCATCAATTCAGCAAAAATAGCAAGCAAGATGGGTGCAACTATCGTCGTATTTCATGCCGCTTATTACTTGAACGATACGAACGACACATTTGCATTGGTCAGGGACGCCTGTGAGGTGGTGGGGAATGAGATAAGCGATGACGTCCGCCTTGGCATCGAGACAACCGGCAGGCAAAAGCAGTTTGGCACCCTTGACGAGATTGCACGTCTCATGACTGATGTAGATAAAATCATCCCAGTGCTTGATTTTGCTCACATCCATGCCAGGGGCAACGGCTCGTTGAGGCGAAAAGAAGACTTTATTGCCGTCTTTGATAAATTCGACCAAACGAAGTTCCATATTCATTTCACCGGGGTGGAGTATTCAAATGGCAATGAGAAAAAGCACATACCATTAAATGATGAACTAAACTTCAGGCATCTGGCGGAGGTATTGGTTAAGAGAGAATATGATGCCACGGTAATCTGTGAATCACCTTTATTAGAGAGGGACGCATTAAAGATGAAGGAGATTATTGTCGATGTCCAAGGATGAGAACAAAGCGACGAGAAACGTCCGATTGGCGATGAAGCTAATAGGAAAACATATCACCAAGACGGCAGATAGTATCCAAGATGCCAGTGTATGCGAGATGATCGACCAGATTCTTCGTGCTAACAAAATTTTTGTGATGGGTGCTGGCCGGTCTGGCTTGGTTGGCAGGGCATTTGCCATGCGATTGATGCATCTTGATTTGTCGGTATTCGTGGTTGGCGAGACCGTAACGCCTGCCATAGAACAGGGTGATGTTCTGGTCATCATATCTGGGTCTGGAGAAACGAAATCCATCGTTGAACTTGCCAGGGTTGGCAAGCAGTGTGGGGCTAAATTGATTTCAATTATATCGAACACAAGCTCATCGTTGGCTAAAATATCGGATGTAGCAATCGAGGTTAAGGGGCGCACCAAGATAGATAAGATTGATTATTTGGAGCGCCAGGTGAGGGGTGAATATTACAGCTTGGCACCTTTGGGAACGCTCTTTGAAACCACGAGCATGGTATTTCTAGATGGAGTGATTTCAGGGTTGATGAGTATCACCAAGAAGGATGAAACGTATCTCAGATTGCGGCACACCAGTTTGGAGTGAGTACTATGAAAGAAATGAGAAGTTTGCTGGAAAAGTTGTCAAATGCTCATGGAATCTCAGGACATGAGGGTAACATTTGCGAGTTAGTTAGGGCTGAATTGAAACCATATGTTGACGAGACCCGAGTGGATTCACTTGGGAATCTCATTGCTACGAAAAAAGGATCGTCCCCTTCAGTCATGCTCGCTGCCCACATGGATGAGATTGGACTAATGGTCAAGTGCGTTGAAGATTCTGGTTTCATCAGATTCGTTAAGGTTGGTGGATGGTTTGACCAGACGTTGCTTAATCAGAGGGTGATTCTACATTCTAAAAAGGGGCCTTTAGTTGGCGTCATTGGGTCCAAGCCGCCGCACAAGATGGAGGCTGAAGAGGCTAAACGCGTGGTAAAAGCAGATGACATGTTTATCGATGTTGGCGTTTCCAGCAAAAAAGATGCCGAGAAACTGGGCGCAATTCCGGGGGTACCAATAACCATTGACAGGGAGTTCCGTACATTAACAGATAATATGGTCACTGGCAAGGCATTTGACAATAGGGCAGGTTTGGTCATGATGATTGAGGCGCTAAAGCGAACAAAGGCAAAATCAACGATATATGCTGTTGGCACGGTCCAGGAAGAGGTCGGGCTCAAGGGTGCAAAAACGTCTGCATTCGGTTTGAGTCCAGATGTGGCCCTGGCAACGGATATTACAATCGCTGGCGACCACCCAGGTATCGAGAAGAAGGACTCCTCCATCGAGATTGGCAAAGGCCCCTCGATAACGGTGATGGATGCTGCAGGGCGGGGTATTATCACACCAGCGCCTGTTTTAAGATGGTTGGAAGAGACCGCAAAGAAGAACAAGATTCCTTATCAACTAGACGTTTCTGATGGAGGCACGACGGATGCGACCGCGATTCAGCTTACAAAAGCGGGTATTCCCTCTGGAACCCTTAGCCTGCCAATGAGGTATGCACACTCCCCTGTCGAAGTGCTCAGCCTAAAGGACTTGGACACGTGTGCAGAATTGATGGCGCGTGCCCTCGAGACTATGAGCAACTATTTTAGGGCGTAAGATGGTAAATATTATATAAAGGAAGAGCAAGAGGACGGTGCAGTATATTTTAAGGAGGACATCAAATGCAATTAACGTTATTCGCACCCGTTATCAGTATAGTAGGTCTAATATTCGCTGCATTCTTAGCGCTGCGCATTCTTAAAGAAGACGTAGGAACGCCCGAGATGAAGGAGATATCTGAGGCGATTCAAGAAGGGGCGATGGCATTTTTAAACACGGAGTACAAGACCATAGCGATTTTTATCACTGTGGTTGCATCGGCAATCTTTGTAATCCTAAATGCCGAGACGGCACTGGTGTTCATCATTGGAGCATTGCTCTCGGCGTTGGCAGGAAACATAGGCATGAGGGTTGCCACCAGATCCAATGCAAGAACTGCTAATGCATGCAAGAAAGGACTGAACGACGGATTGAGAGTTGCATTTTCAAGTGGTGTAGTGATGGGATTATCCGTCGTAGGTTTGGGATTGCTGGGTGTGAGTGTTTTATATTACGTTTTCAGAGACCCGGGCATACTTTTCGGGTTTGGATTTGGTGCCAGTTCGATTGCGCTTTTCGCCAGGGTTGGAGGAGGAATATATACCAAGGCGGCAGATGTTGGCGCAGACCTGGTCGGAAAAATCGAGGCGGGCATTCCCGAGGATGATCCGCGGAATCCTGCTGTCATTGCAGATAATGTTGGGGATAATGTTGGCGACGTAGCTGGCATGGGCGCAGACCTGTTCGAATCATACGTGGATTCCATCATCGCGGCGATGGCGATAGGTCTCGTTGCGTATACTGGCGGCATGGGAATAAAGGCTGCAGAACTTCCGCTGATGTTGGCGGCTGTGGGAATTTTTGCATCGATTATCGGAACGTTCTTTGTGGGCGTTGGCAAGAGGGCAAACCTGCACGCTGCACTCAATAAAGGCATATTTGCGAGCGCCGTTCTGATGGCGGCAATGGCATACTTTGTGATTATGGCTACTATTGGTGATATCGGTATATTTTATGCAACGCTTGCCGGTTTGATCGCAGGGATTTTGATTGGACTAGTCACGGAGTACTACACGTCTTCTGAACGTGCACCAACAAGAGCGATTGCAGAATCCGCACAGACAGGTGCCGCGACCAACATCATCAGTGGACTGGCGGTCGGTATGCAGAGCACAGCAGTGCCGATTGTCGTGGTATGTTCTGCCATCCTGCTTGCACACCACTTCGCTGGATTGTATGGAATTGCCATTGCTGCTGTGGGAATGCTTTCCACGTTGGGCATAACGCTCGCTACTGACACCTATGGTCCTGTGGCAGACAATGCCGCAGGCATTGCAGAGATGGCACATATGGGAAAGGAGATAAGAGAGAGGGCCGAAGCGCTGGACGCGGTGGGAAATACAACCGCTGCTATTGGAAAGGGCTTTGCTATCGGCTCTGCGGCACTGACCGCCCTGGCGTTATTTGCGACGTACTGTATTGCAACCAACCTCCAGAGCATTGACATTACCCGTCCAACAGTTATCGTGGGCTTATTTATAGGCGGTCTGCTGCCATTTTTATTCTCCTCGATTACGATGAGGGCAGTTGGGACGGCAGCGTTTCAAATCGTCAACGAGGTGCGCAGGCAATTTGATGAGATCCCCGGTCTGATGGAAGGCAAGGCAAAACCGGATTATGCAAGATGTATTGATATAAGCACGAGCGCAGCCCTGAAGGAAATGATAGTTCCTGGCATATTGGCTGTTACCGTGCCGATTATCGTGGGACTGGCACTTGGTGCTGAGGCGCTTGGCGGTCTGTTGACCGGTGCGATAGTCACGGGATTTTTGCTTGCGATTATGATGGCTAACGCTGGCGGTGCCTGGGACAATGCAAAGAAATACATTGAGGCTGGGAATTTGGGCGGTAAAGGCTCTCAGACGCACAAAGCCGCGGTGGTGGGCGATACAGTGGGCGACCCGTTCAAGGATACCTCGGGTCCATCATTGAACATCTTAATCAAGTTAATGTCCATCGTTGCGTTGGTCTTCGCTCCGTTATTCATCTGAGCACCCAAAACTTGATATTTGGTAAAATCGATTTAGGTGCGGTGTGAAGAGAGATGACCGCCTCATTTAAGGATGTAAGATTTTTTGATACCACGCTTAGGGACGGAGAGCAGACGCCTGGCGTGTCTTTAACGGCAGAGGAGAAGCTCTGGATTGCCAAAAAACTCGATGAGTTAGGCGTTCATGTCATCGAGGCAGGCTCTGCGATTACCTCAGAGGGCGAAAGGGCATCGATTAAGGTTATTGCAAATGAAGGTCTGCGTGCAGAGATATGCAGTTTTGCCAGAGTATTAAAAAAAGACATAGACCTCGCCCTGAAATGCGATGTAGATTCTGTACATCTGGTCGTGCCGGTTTCGGATTTGCACATCACACAAAAGCTGAGGAAGGATAAGAAAACGGTAAAAGAGATGGCTGTTGATGTTACGGAATATGCCAAGGACCATGGCCTAATCGTTGAGTTAAGTGGAGAGGATGCTTCGAGGGCGGATTTGGATTATCTCATGTCGTTATATAAAGAGGGTATCTCCGCAGGTGCAGATAGGATATGCTTCTGTGATACTGTCGGCGTGTTGCTCCCGGAGCAGACGGAAAAGATATTTGCCAAGCTGAAAACCTTGCCTGTGCCGGTGAGCGTACACTGTCATGATGACTTCGGGTTGGCGACGGCAAACTCAATTGCAGCACTGCGTGCTGGTGCACAGCAAGTGCATGTGACCATCAACGGTCTTGGCGAGAGGGCAGGCAATGCATCTCTGGAGGAAGTTGTGATGACATTAGAAGCGCTGTATGACTGTGATACGGGCATAAATACCAAAGACCTTTATACGACATCCAGATTGGTAAGTAGATTAACTGGTGTGCCAGTTGCGCGTAACAAAGCCGTCGTTGGAGATTATGCGTTCACGCATGAGTCGGGAATTCACACTCACGGTATATTGGCATCTCCAGAGACATACGAGCCCATTGCGCCTGAAAAAGTTGGCAGAACGAGAAAGATCATACTCGGCAAGCATGCGGGAAAAAGCTCTGTTAAGATGGCATTGAAGGAATTCGGACTCGAGGCGAGCGAAGAGCAGGTTGGCGAGATCGCGAACCGGGTCAAGGAGCTGGGCGATAAAGGAAAAAGGGTTACGGACGCAGATTTGCAGGCGATTGCGGAAGCAGTGTTAGGAATCTGCAAAGAAGCCAAGGTGAAACTTGACGAGTTAACTGTCATATCTGGGAACAAGGTCACACCAACTGCATCGGTTAAGTTGGTGGTGAATAATAAGGACGTGATAGAGTCCGGCACAGGTGTAGGGCCAGTTGATGCAGCGATAAGTGCGCTGCGCAGGGCAATATCAGGTATAGCGGATATACAGTTGGAGGAATACAGGGTCGAAGCCATCACTGGCGGTACGGATGCGCTTGTCGAGGTGTGGGTTAAACTGAGCAAGGACGGAAAGATGGTTACCGCAAGAGGGGCAAGAGAGGACATCATCATGGCATCTGTGGAAGCCGTATTAGAAGGGATCAATCGATTGATGGAGTAGAGTGAAATGTCCAAGAAGCAGAAAATGAGTGGGGCAGAGGCATTCGTCGAGTGTCTGAATAAGGAACAGGTGGAAGTAATCTTCGGAATACCTGGAGGTGCACTACTGCCGATATACGATGAGCTGTATGATTCGGACATACGACACATCCTCGTAAGACATGAACAGGCGGCGGCGCATGCAGCAGACGGTTATGCAAGAGTAACGGGAAAGGTAGGCGTATGCATAGCAACCTCTGGTCCAGGGGCTACGAATCTGGTTACGGGCCTAGCGAATGCGTACATGGATTCTGTGCCCATGGTGGCATTTACCGGACAGGTTCCAACAAGCATGATAGGCAACGATGCGTTTCAGGAGGCAAACATCACAGGCATCACGCTTCCAATCACCAAACACAATTATCTCGTAAAAGATGCTAAGATGCTGCCCGATATCATGAGGGAAGCGTTCTATATCGCTTCAACAGGGCGCCCCGGTCCTGTGCTGATAGATTTGCCAAAGGATGTACAAACAGATGCAATTGAATTCGAATATCCCAAGAGCATCAAGTTAAGGGGGTACAAGCCCACATCTAAAGGGCACCCCCTACAGATTAAAAAAGCTGCCAAGGTTATAATGGAGGCAGAACGACCCATCATCTATGCAGGCGGGGGAGTTGTAATTTCTGGAGCCCATGCAGAACTTCTTGCTCTGGCAGAGACTCTCATGGCTCCGGTGACCACAACATTGCTGGGCATCGGCGCCTTTCCGGGCGCGCATCCTTTGTCGCTTGGAATGGTCGGAATGCACGGCACGAAATACGCAAATTATGCAATGACAGAATCGGATTTGATTATCGCTGTTGGAGCAAGATTTGATGACAGGGTGACCGGCAGGCTTGATGGCTTCGCGCCTAATGCGAAGGTCATTCACATCGATATAGATGCGGCCGAGATCAGCAAGAACGTTGCCGCACACATACCAATCGTTGGAGATGCCAAGAATATTCTTACAGAATTGATTAAAGAGATAAAGCGGAAGCCTAAATCGAAGTGGAATGAAAAAATTGAAAAATGGCAAAAAGAATTTCCGTTGGAATACGACAGGAAGAGCAAGGAGCTCAAGCCGCAATATGTGGTCGAGCAAATTTACGATATGTGCCCGGATGCCATCATCACCACCGAAGTTGGTCAGAATCAGATGTGGGCAGCTCAATACTTCAAATATGCCAAGCCGCGCACGTTCATAACCTCTGGTGGATTGGGCACGATGGGATATGGATTCCCAGCTGCCATAGGCGCTAAAGTTGGGTGCCCTGACAAGACAGTCATTGACATTGCAGGCGATGGTAGTTTCCAGATGAATTCTCAGGAACTGGCGACCGCCGTCATCAATGACATTCCGGTCAAGGTAGCAATTCTCAACAACAAGTTTTTGGGAATGGTCAGGCAGTGGCAGGAAATGTTCTATGATAAGCGGTATTCTGCTACGCGTTTGGACACGAGCCCGGACTTCACAAAGTTGGCAGAGGCATACGGTGCGCTCGGCATAGAAGTGACAAAACCTGGCGAGGTACGAGATGCGATAAAGGAAGCGCTCGCCTCTGACAAGCCAGTGGTAATCGACTTCAAGGTTGCTCCAGAGGAGAACGTATTTCCAATGGTGCCAGCAGGAGCAGCTATAAATGAGGTCATAGACTATGGGGGGAAGATATGAAACACACACTTTCCGTCTTGGTTGAAAATAAACCAGGTGTGCTTGCACGAGTCTCTGGCTTATTCTCCAGAAGGGGTTTCAATATCGACAGCTTGGCGGTGGGCGTCACGGAAAACCCCGAGATATCGAGAATGACCATCGTTGTAGAAGGAGATGACCGCATCTTGGAGCAGGTAATCAAGCAGTTAAATAAACTCGTAGATGTAATCAAGGTTTCAGACATCAAGCCAGAATCATCGATTGACAGGGAGCTTGCGTTGATTAAAGTAGAAGCAGGACCCAAAGAGAGGTCTGAAGTCATGCAGATTGCCGACATCTTCCGGGCTAAAATCATTGATGTTGGTACGAAAACTCTCGTGATTGAACTTACTGGTGACGTGTCCAAGATAAATGCAATGACAGATTTATTGAGGCGCTTTGGGATTAAGGAAATGGTGCGAACCGGCAAAGTCTCGATGCTCAGGGGCATAAAAGCAGCAAGAGGGGAATAAGTTATGGTGCAGGTTTACTATGAGAAAGATGCGGATTTGACGCCGCTGAAGAATAAGAGGATTGCAGTCATTGGCTACGGCAGCCAGGGGCATGCGCAGGCACAGAATTTAAATGATTCCGGATTGGACGTCGTGGTTGGAGTTCGCAGGGGAAAATCATGGGATAAGGCAAAGGCAGATGGCTTAAAAGTCCTACCGGTCAAGGACGCTACTGCGGGGGCAGATGTTATCCAAATCCTTGTACCAGACCACTTACAGTCTGCAATCTATAGGGACGACATCTTGCCTGGATTGAAAACCGACAATGCACTTGGTTTTTCGCATGGATTTGGCATTCATTTCAAACAAATCGTGCCGCCAGAAGATGTAGATGTGTTCATGGTTGCGCCAAAGAGCCCTGGCCACCTGCTCAGAAGAATGTATACAGAGGGCAAAGGTGTGCCGGGATTGCTCGCAGTTCACCAGGACTTTACTGGGGCGGCAAAGCAGTTGGGGCTTGCATATGCTAGGGGGATTGGATGCACCAGAGCAGGCGTTATAGGGACCACGTTTGCAGAGGAAACGGAAACTGATTTGTTCGGCGAGCAGGTGGATTTGTGCGGCGGTGTCACCGAGATGATCAAGGCGACGTTTGAAACTCTCGTAGAAGCCGGGTATCAGCCGGAGGTTGCGTACTTTGAATCATTACACGAACTCAAACTAATCGTTGACTTGATCTATGAGGGCGGGCTGACTAATATGTGGCATTCTGTGTCAGATACTGCAGAATATGGCGGCTTAACTAGGGGAAAAAGGGTCATTAACCAGCAGTCCAGAGAATCCATGTGGGAAATCCTGAGGGAGATTCAAGAAGGTGAATTTGCCAAGGAATGGATCCGGGAGAATGAATCAGGGCGTCCTATATTTACTACACTGGTCGAGCAGGAATCCGAGCACCAAATCGAAAAGGTCGGCAAAAAACTCAGGGCCATGATGCCTTGGTTGAAGAAGTGATTTCCCCAATCACTACAGTAATCTCATGAATTCTTTCACTGTGAGATCAGCCTCTTTAATAACGGCCCTCAAAGTGCCTCTTGCGATTTCATCATGATATGGAATCGTCAATGGCTTTCGGTGGGGATGTCGCAAATGTACGTGACTACTCTTCTGATCACGCACATAGTAGCCAATTTTAGAAAGGGCTTTAATAACCTCTTTACCAGAAACAACTGGGAGTTTGGTCAAGTTGACTCTAACCTCCATCGACGTTTAAATTTTTCTAAAAAACTTCCCCATGTGTCTATATCATCACAGCCACAGTCGTTTCTTTAACTTCCTTAGATGGTTTAATGGGGATACCCTCCTCAGCAAGGGCACTTAAATGTAATTTGATGGCTTCTTTGATGTTTTTCTTAGCCCCCTCCTCTGTTTTGCCCTGAGAGATACAGCCAGGCAGAGAGGGTACGGTTGCAACATACCAGCCATCCTCATCTCGTTCGATTATAACTTTGAATTTCATCATACGCACCTTTAGAAGCGTATAAGTTTGTTTCACCTTAAAAACTTTGCATCAACTTTCACTCGCCCACCTTCATAACCGTCGCGACAAATATGTCCATCATGACGGCGGCAATACCCGCAATGAATATCGCATCAAATATGCCAGCGCCGCCTATCGTTACGTAGGTCATCGTATGCGGCTGGTACGAAAGAATTTCCCTTAAACGGAGCAGGTCGCAACCGACCAAGATGCCCATTGAGCTCGAGACATAGGCTATAGGCCCTATGCGCTCCCATTTTCTTGACAGTGCGATGCTGATTAAACAGGCTGCCAGTGAGGGCACATATATGTCGCTGATGATTACTCCTTTTTCAGGTATGAAGGATGAGAGGTGATTTGCCATGATTGATACAATGACAATTCCGACGATACATGCCGCAGGTGATGCCCTGCCGGTTTTCAGCACTCTCCATGAAATGAACAGCGGTATTAAACAGCCAGCTACGTTAAGGCAAAGGACTACATTTCCCTGCGAAAAAACTGGGATATTGGGGATAAATATAAATGCTGCAATCGAGCCAGGCAGCAATACAAGTGTTTCGTAGGCGGTAAACCCCACGCTCTTGAACGCCTCGATGAGCAGGTATAACATAAGCGCTATAGCTAAAACAGTCAGTCCAGTGACCATCAAAACTGGATGTATCAGCATGCCTATTCCGTCGATTCCGTGGACTCCACAGGCCTTCTAGCGGGTTTGGCTTTAGACCCAAGTATGGCCTTTTCAGACCGCTTGATTTGCCTTCTTATGCGACCAGACGAGTCATATCTCTGCGCAGGCCCAGGCCTCTTGGCTGCAGCATCGCGCTTGGGGACAAGCCTTGTTTGCCCCTTTCTACCCTTTATTTGAACCCATTCAATACTGCCGGTTTTTCCCATTTTATTTTTCCCTCATAATCGCTATAATTTTTTCTTTGAGGATGGAGTTAATAAGTTTTCCATCCGCCCTGCCCCTGAGCTGCTTCATAACTACTCCCATAAGGGGCTTTGTTGCTTCTAATCCTCGCTCCCTAATAAAGCCTTCCTTGGATTGCACGACCTTGTCTATAACACTTTCGATATCTTCCTTACTCGGTGCTTGCAACCCGATTTCTGCAGCTACTTTTTCTGCGCTTTTGCTTGGACTGGATGCCAGGCCTTTTAGCACTTGTGGAATCCCCTCTTTCGCTATTTTCTTCGCATTTATCAATTTGAATACACCTATAAAATGCTCATCTGCAAGGTGCTGAACTGGTACTCCCTCTCTGCTGAGCTCAGATGTAGTGCCTTCCAACGTCCTGACGACCAACGTTGGTGATATGCCCAATGCCACTATGCGCTCAAAGAGGAGTGCTCTCTTGGATCTGGCAATCAACCCTGCAAACTCCTCGCTTAAGCCATATTCTTTAATATATCGTGCCCTCTGCTCTGGAAGCAATTCAGGCAGTGCGCTTTTAATTTGATCCAATCGCTCCGGGGGAATAGATACGGGCAGCACATCCGTCTCGGGGTACATTCGCGCCGGTCCTGGCAAAGGCCTCATATATGCTGAGTTGCCATCTTCCAACGCCCTCCTAGTCTCTTCGGGCATCCCCTTCAACGCCATATTGGCCCTCTCGACCACTGCCTTTAACGAAAGGGTTGCTTTAAACCTCTCCCCTGCGACGAATATTATGCAATTCTCCGAGGTTGCATGAGTTCTCTTCTTGAGCGCTGATACCTCCCCGCTAGTTATTCCATATCCTGGCAATTCGTCCGTATGAAAAACGCCGCCTATATCAAATCGCCTCGCTCTATCTGAGAACTCGGCACCAAACCTGCGACCCGGCTGGATTTCCTGTCCTACCAAACCACCAAACTTGGGAAGGCAAACTGCAAAAATACCACCCTTTTTGAGGGCATTTTTAATAACTTTGCACTTCGTAGCAGCGAAGACATCACTCACATCGATTATCTCCGTTTCAACCTGCTTGGCACCTCTCTTTTTAAGTTCGTCCCGGATATTCAGCAGATTTACCTGCCTTAGCGCTTCGCGCTCTACAATAGTTTCGATTAAATTGAGAGTTTGCACGCCCTTTATCTCAGTCCTGGCACCTTTTGCAATTGAGATGTTTATATCTTGGCGTATTGTGCCTATGCCCCTCTTTACCTTGCCAGTCGAGCGCAGTATCATACCAAGATGCTCAGCAACGATGCGCGCCTGCCTTGGCGTTGTGATGTCTGCCTTGGTTGCGATCTCCACCAATGGAATCCCTAACCTATCAAGAGAATATGTCGTGCTACTTCTGTCCTCCACCACCTTTTGTGCCGCCTCCTCCTCTAAGCAAAGAGTTGCAATTCCAATATCGCCCTCTGGAATGCTTATTTTTCCATTAGAAGCGACCAGAGCAGTTCGTTGAAACCCAGCTGTGTTTGAACCATCAATGACGATTTTTCTCATGGTGTGCACTTCGTCGACTGGCGTCATGCCTAACAGCAGCGCAACCTCGAGTGCGACATCCAGCGCCTCCTGATTCAAGGGCTGGGGAGGCTCTTCATCGTTCTCGACCAAGCACGTTGTATCGTATCCTTTGTATATGAACAGCCTTCTTCTTCTGGCTTCTTCCAATGCCGCCCTGTCGATTTCACCCAACTCGCTCTCAGTCAGGTGAAGATATCGTCGTACCTCGTAAGTGGATTCGTCTCTATTCCTGAGTCTGGTAGGGCAGTTGCAGAACAATTTTGTCTTTGTGTCCAATTGCTGGTGAATCTCCAGCCCTGCTTTCAGGCCAAGTTGCCGATAATCAAGCCTGTTTTGACCTTTCACTGAGTTCACCTGCTATATTTGTCTGCATCAACTGGCGCACTTCGGCAGAATTCTTGGTCTGAGCGAGTACCCACATCAGTTTAACGAGTGCAACCTCTGGCAGCATATCCTCTCCTTCAATGACGTTCGCCTTGAGCAGGTCCCTGCCCGTGTCGTACACTCTATCACAAACCCTGCCGCCGAGGCACTGGGATGCCATCACTATATGTACGCCATTATCAATCGCCCTCTTAATTGCCGGGATCCACTCTGTGGAAACATGCCCCAATCCTGTACCCTCTATTACCAGCCCTTTGTATCCCTTATCTGTGTAATAATTGATTACGTCGGGCTCGGCACCAGGTGAGAATTTAACCAGCGCGCATTTTGCCTCTAATTTATCATTTATGGCTACTTTCTGCTCGCCCCTTTTGCGATACTCTTCACTGGTGTGAATCTTCCGCGTTTTATAATCAACTGTGCCAATGGGCTTTGCATTAATTGATTGGAATGCATCCCTTCGCGAGGTATGCATCTTCCGCACCCTTGTGCCCCTGTGTATCAGGCATTCATCGTCTGACATGCCTGCGTGCATCACGACCGCAACCTCGGCGATATCGCTTGTGGCTACCTTTGCAGCGCAGACCGCATTTACAACGTTATCGCTGCTCGGCCTGTCCGCGGAGCGCTGCGAACCCACAAACACGATGGGCACGGGTGTTTTCAGCATGAATGATAACGCAGCAGCGGTATATGTCATGGTGTCTGTGCCATGAGTGACCATTATCCCGTCTGCGCCTTTCGTAATCTCATTTGCGGCAGCCCTTGCCAATTTTTGCCAGTACTTAATCTGCATGTTCTCGCTCAAGATGTTGTAGATGGCCTTGCCTCTAAAATTGGCAATTTCCGTCAGTTCTGGTATCGCGCTGAGTATATCCTCGACATCGAATTGCGATGTCACCGCTCCAGTCCTATAATCAACCTTGCTTGCAATCGTGCCGCCGGTGGATAGTATTGAAATGGTAGGTAAAGCAGGATTTGGTGATGGAGACGACACCTTTTTATGCGGCATGGCCACACCCTCCTTGAGCACTGTGACTTTCGTCTTTGCATCTTTTTTCAGGCCGATATTGTATCCGCTATTCAATTTTAGAACAATGCATGCCCCTCTACTGGGCATCAGGAGCCCGGTATAGGTGATGCCTTCTCGTTCAACATTGACTCGTTTGACCTTCATCTTTCACGCACCGGTGCGTCCATCTGCTTCAGCGCAGCCTTTATCTTGTTAACATTTTGGTCCAAGAATTTTGTATCACTATCAACTTGCTTCATCCTGTCCTTGGCCATCCTGAGCGTCTCCTTTGGTGCAGGACCCCCTCTAATGCATCTTATTTGGATATTCTGCTCTGGGTCAAGCGCTTTGTCAAGCGATGCTTGCGTAAGTCCCAGTTCACTCAACTTCTTTCCAATTATTCTATTCGCTATTCTATCGATTTGGTCCAGCGTTGGTTTTTGCCCGCTTTTTGCAAGAGTTCCAACTATCTGGTGGGCCGTTCTGAACGAAATACCCGTCTCTCTGACAATGGTATCTGCCAATTCGGTTGCGGTGATAAGGCCAACACGTGCTGTAGCGGCCATCCTATCACTTTTGACCTGCATTGTATCAACTATGCCACTCATAACCCTAAGGGATGAACGCACTGTTGAGACTGCACTTATCAAATGTGGCGTGGCCTCCTGCAAATCCCTGTTGTAACTATACGGCAGCGCCTTGCAGATGGAGAGGACGGACTGTAACGCACCACAAACAGAACCAGTCCTGGCGCGTATCAACTCCAGCGCATCCGGATTCTTCTTCTGGGGCATGATGCTGCTTACAGAAGCATATCTGTCATCCAATTCAATGAAGTCAAATTCGGGAGTATTCCAGAGGATAAGTTCCTCTGCCATCCTGCTTAAATCTACCATCGTGTTTGCGAAGGCGGAGATACATTCTATGGCGAAGTCTCTTGTACTAACTGCGTCCATCGAATTCTCGATTAAGCCATCAAAGCCCAGCAGCTGTGCCGTTCTCTCCCTATTGATAGAAAATCCAGTTGAGGCGAACGCTCCCGCTCCCAGGGGGCATAGGTTGACGCGTGAATACGCATCCATGGTACGGTCCAAATCCCTCTTGAATGCATCCGTGTGTGCAATTAGATGGTGTGCAAGCGTGGTTGGCTGCGCATGTTGAAGGTGCGTAAAGCCTGGCATTATCGTATTGATGTGCTTGTCTGCCACATTGAGCAGCGATTTTCTAAGCGCAATCAACTCGTGCATTATTTCCAGCAATTCTCCCCTGAGTGCAATTCTGATGCATGTTGCAACCTCATCGTTGCGCGATTTGGCGGTGTGCATTTTGCCACCTGCATCACCAGCCAATTTAATTACCTTCGACTCTATGGCGACGTGAACATCTTCATGTGTCATGTCAAGGGAGGAGAATCCTTCTTTTTTGATAATGTCAAGCGCTTTCAGTATCGATGAACAATCTTCCTTAATAACGATGTTCTGCTCACACAGCATCATGACGTGCGCTTTGTTCACAAGTATATCAGGCGCGAAAATCCATCTATCGACGTCCATCGAAGAAACGAACCTCGCCATATCCTTATTCATGCTAGATTTCAACCGGCCCCGTAAAATATCATTCATTCCACTCGCACTCCGCTAACATGGCTTATTATAACTCCTATTCTGCATTTAATTATGTAGTGAAAAAGGTTTTGTCTTTAAGGCGTGGAGTAGGTTGTGCAGATAAGAGCAACGTTATAGCTATTCACACCAATAAGCTGGTAATGGGGATAAAGAGGGCGATGATGGTGTTAAAACAGAATTTTTCCCTTTTTTCTTCAAAAAAACTCTTCGCACTCGTGTGTTCAGGATAGTTTTCATCGCTGGCGAACATGAAAATGTTGGAGTCTACGAAGATCATCCTGACCAGAGCTCTTCTTTCAGCTTAGAGGGCTTAATCGCTTTGCCTTTTTTTGGCTTGCAAATAATTCTAAGAAAAGGGTCCTCGCCCCTTATTACCTTGACCCGCAATTCTTCCTTTGAAATGTTCTCAAATAATAGCGTGTCGCCCTTCTTGACACCAAGGTCATCTCTGACATTTTTGGGTATTACAACCCTTCCATTCCCCCCAATCTCGGCAGTTTTTATTGCCATTTTTACCATTATATATTGACATTTTCTCAAATATAAAGATTTGGGTGCATAGAATTATCATCTCGCACAAAACCTTTGTACAGGGACTTCAATGTATATCTTTGAGCGGTGAAGTTGATATGTGGGCCAAAATCCTAGAGAAATTCAGTAAGTTTCCTGCGCAGGAAAAGGTCATCCGCCTCCTCATCGAGCGGGGTTTTCAGGTAAATACCGAGGGCAAGGTGGTTTCCGGTAGCATCGAAATCCCGCATACGCAGGTTGCAAAGGAAGTCGGTGTAGACCGGAGGGTCGTTGATGCAACGGCTGAATTGGTGTTGGGGGATGAACTGCTCAAAAAGGTGCTTCAGAACATAAAGTCAGTGGCTTTTTTGAAGGACGTCGCACCGGTGCTCGGCCTTGGCGTCATAATCATCACTCCGACTGATGCTAGGGAAAAAGGCATACTGGGTAACGTCGCCACTATTGTTGCAAAGCATGGTGTCAGCATCCGGCAGGCCATAACAGATGACCCATATTTCACGGATGGCCCTAAACTCACGATAATCACGGATACGAAAATTCCCGGAACGCTCGTGGATGCGCTGACAAAGATACCGTCTGTAAAAAGCGTTACTGTCTACTGATACAACTCCGCGTGAAGTTTTTTCATTCGTTGAATCGCTGGATGCAGTTTTCCTAATGTATTCTGCATATTTTTGATTACTTTGTCGATGGATACCTTCTTAGTACCCATCACGAGATTGTCGGCGTGCGCGACGATTTTCTCTTCGAGCGTTTCGGGCACATAATCTTTTTTAGGCAAACCCAATTTCTGGGCTTCGTCGGCTGGGATCCCGGCACCTATATGGCGCTCTATGATTCTAACAATCTTCTCATCGAGGCCGAAATCCCTTGCGATATCCGCACCGACCACTGCATGGTCAACGCCGTGCGTTTTTGCCCTTCCAATGTCGTGAAGCAGGGCAGCGGTCGTGATCAGGTCATAATCGGCACTATGGCGTCTGGCCAACTCTCCTGCAAGCTCTGCGACCGCGATACAATGATCGATTACTTTCTCTGAGCAGCCAGCTCTCCTAAGCAGATTGATGGCGCCCTCTTTTTTCACAAAATTAAACCATTCATAGGGGGCTATTAAACTTATTCTTCCAAAACTCTTATATCATAAGAGTAATTAAAGAGTAAGAGAGTAAAATGGATAGAGCACAAGCACTGGAGCTATGGAAATCACGGAATTACAGAATATCAGGGCGCGCCAAGCTCAGGATGCTGGAAGAGGGCGTGAGCGCTGAGGACGTCAAGCTCAAGTTTTCGGTTCGAAATAACCTGCTGCTAATAACGCTGGAGGAATCATGAGATATGCATGCCAGATATGCGGCGCAAACGTTGACGAATCCAGTGATTTGACTTTCATAGCACCCATCGGGGGCAGAACACTCGTCATAGCCAACCTGTCAGGCGAAATTTGTCCGAAGTGCGGCGAAATATACTTTGACCCGGAGTCAGACGAAAAGATCGACGTGATATGGCATAGATTTAAGCAACCCTCTATCGTCTTCGAGCGCAAGCTGACTCAGTCTGGCGGGCGCAGGGTGGTCGGCATCCCTCTGGAAATAGAAAATGCGATACTCAAAGGAAAAAAGAACGTGAAGGTATGGTTGGAGGGCGAGAATATCATTGTGCGCCCTGTGTAGCGCACACGCATTTTTGTATTTTGTTGACCCTATTTTCAAGCGCTTTAACGAGTTCGGTGTTATCCTGGTATTCAAGTGTTGCTCCGCAAATCGGGCAAACGAAATTAGTTTCTGCCGCTAGGGTAAACAAAAATCGTCCACAACCATCAGCGCACGCGTAAAACATATTGTCTTTTTCAGCTTCCAATCGTTTCTGGAGGTTTTTTAACAGCTTTTGCATCTCTACATCTAAAACATCGTAGATATTGCTCAAATCGATCTGCCATAGGTAGGTTAGCCATCCACTGTCCTTATCCCTCTCCCGGCGATACGATGCTAATCCGTTTTCATACAGAATGTACAGCGCCCGTCTCACCGTGTTTAGAGCTATACCCGTTGACTCTGCCACTTTTTCATCGGGCATCTCGCCTTTTGGTGCCTTGTTGACCATCGTGAGACCATCTTCACCGATTAATTTCGTAAGATATGCCCTAGCAACTGCATCTTTCAATCGTGCCAAAACTTGTCACCATTATTAATAACGCGCTCGAAGGACTTTAAACTTGCCCAGCGCGTTTAATTAAAAGCGCATTTTTCATCACCATGTGTACAGCCTTCATTTAACCCCTCTTTACGCACTTGCCCTTTCTCTTGGGAATAATCTTCAATCCTCTCTTAAAACTACGTTTTAATTCTTCCCCTTCCTGCAACCTGTCAAGGAAAATTGCCAGCGCTGCCACTTCGGAGTGTGGTTGCTGACCGATGGCAACGTTCCAGTCTACCAGATCGTATACTTCTGCCGGGACCTTTTCCGCGCCCACAATAACCATGAGATTCTTTGTACCTTTGATTTCATCGATTACATCGGGCAAATTAATCCCATACATCGTGAGATGACAGACCTTCCCGCCGGCATCCTTCCACTTTCTTATTTCGTCCCTCCAATTAACGCCACCCCTAACGTAAAACTCGCCTCCCCATCGTTTCCTGGCATCGCGCAAACTCTGTTCCACAGTTTTGTCACCAGAAATGAACAACACACCCTCTGCGCCCAGTGCTCGTGCTGTCAGGGCGACATGCGTTGTCATCCTCTGGTCGCGAAACAGGCGGTGTCCAAGACGGAGAACGACGATTCTTTTCATTGCTTCTCCTTTGCTTTATTTGTAGTTAATTTTATGTGCATTCCAGCAATAGGTAAGGTGATGTATCGTACATATGACGAGATGCCCAAGATAAAATTGTCTCATGATATGGAGGCAAAGATAAGTGACAGTACCATCCGGGATGGTGCCCAGATGCCGGGTATTGTGCTCAAAAAAGAACACAAATTACGCATCTACGAATTTTTACACGAGATTGGAATTGAGAAAATTGAGACGTTCCTGTTCAACGAAAGGGATAAGGTCGCGGCCAGGGCGATGCTGGATAAAAGCTACGAAGTTCCAGAGGTGACCGCATGGGCAAGGGCCGTTCCAGAGGACATAGATTTAGCCATAAATATGGACGGCATAAAAGAGACGGGCATATTGATGTCGGTTTCAGATGTGCACATATTTGATAAAATGAAACTCAAGAGCAGGGAGGAAGCCGAGGAAAAGTATCTAACTGCTTTAGACTATGCCATTGACCATGGCCTACGCGTTAGATGCCATCTTGAGGACACGACAAGGGCAGATATAGAGGGTTTTGTCATTCCATTAGTCAAAAAGATTATAGACCGTGCACCGGATGCAATCATCAGAATTTGCGACACCATAAATATGGGGTTGCCTTTCCCAGAGGTCGATTTGCCATATGGTATACCCAAAATAATCAGTCGGCTCAAAGAGGTTGGTGTTAAAGACATAGAAACGCATATGCATGATGATTTTGGGTTTGGCATGGCAAATACTATGGTGGGGTACTGGTACGGTGCGAACTGGTCCAGTTTGACGTTCCTGGGCATAGGGGAGAGGGCAGGAAATACTGAACTGGAAAAAGTTCTGCTGTTCTTGGTACACAGGGTCGAAGGATTCCAGAAATACAATCTAAAAAATCTTGTCAAATTTGCGAGATATATGGAAGACGAAGTAGGAATCAGGGTACCAAGAAACAAGTCGGTAGTAGGCAAGAATGTGTTTGCCCATGAAAGTGGTATTCATACTGCAGGAGTTATCAGAAATCCGTTTACATACGAACCGTTTCCGCCGGAACTGGTCGGCGCAAAGCGCGAACTGTTAATCGGTGACACATCCGGTGCGGAAGTCATACGGATGAAGGTCGAGAAGGCGCTATCCGAGTTGATGGGCGTTAAAACCAAGATTAACAAAAAGGACCCGCGCATAAAAACTATCCATAGAGATATTCAAAGGCTTTATGACGAAGGAAGCAGGCGCTCGTGCATATCCGATGAAGAGATTAAGGCATATACTGAGAAGTATTTCATGTTCGCGCCCATCGTAGAGGACGACCTCTCCAGGGGGGAGTAGTTATGACCTTAGAAATGAGGGCGGAATCACCTCTGAGAGGCACCATCGACTTTTATCAGGCAGCAGAAAAATTCACGAGATACTGCTCCATGTGCCAAAATTCTAAGTGCGTTGCGGACAAGGTTTTCTATTCCAGGGAGGCGAGGGAAAATTTAGACATTGCATATGGCGAATACTTAGGAAACTTTCCAGTGATATTCTCTACGAAAGATGGTGTGAAGCCGATGCCAGTTTCTATGGAAATTAAAACAGAGGAACTTAAGCGCTCTTTGGAGGCGCAGCTTGCGTCTTTGGATAAACAAAAGATAAAGAAATATCTCTCGGCGTTGAACAACATCAAGAAGTACTGTCCTGGTAACTGCGACTATAAAAAAGTCAAGAAAGACGTCGAAAAGATTAAAAAACTGGCAGAGGGCGTGAAGAAGGCAACGGAGACGATTTATCTTGACGACCTTTTGAACATAACCAGAAAGCAATTAAAGGAAGCAGCCGAAGACCCTGAAAAATTCAAGAGCATGTTCCCCATGCCTCCAAAGCCCCTGGAGATTGAATACAGGGGATGACTTAATCGCCTACATATTCAACGTTTTTGAGTGTCTTGAAATGTTTGTCTCCGCTTAGAACCGTGCACCCATGTCTCCTCTGTTTTGCGACTATGATAGAGTCAATCAATCCAAAATCTTTTATTTTTCTCCGCACTTTGTGTTTGATCTCGGCAGACTCTAGCCAGTCTTCTGTATAAATTGGCTCTATTTCCGAATCGCTCCTAATGATTAAATACGCTCTCTCAAAATCTCTTCTTTCTCGCATACACCATCCTTTCAGTTCTGCAAGGCAACATTCTGGCGTTACTATCTCACTTCCTTTGTCATGGATGATCTTTTTTACTTTTTGACCTTTCCCACTCCCAATAAAGTATTCAACCCACGCATAAGTGTCGATGACGTATTTCATGAAATCGCCTTACCAGAGATCTTCATGCTCTCTCTCCTCTCTGAAAGGTTTCGCTCCTGCGAATATCCTGAATCCATCTATCTTGGCTTTCTTTCTTATGTCCACGTCTACCGACTCACCCTCTTTTATCCTCAGTTTTCGGGCTATTTTCACGGGAATCACTAAGCCAAGTGAGTTGCCCCACTTTTTGACTTCGCCTGATATATGCATTAATACCACCTATGCTATATGTGGTGCTCGTTGTATTTAAAGTTATACTAAAAAGTATAATATTAGGTCCACAGACATCATCCTAATATATCTGCTGTGCGTTTTGCAATCTCACCAGCCATCTCGCTGAGCGTTGCTTTTCCTCCCAAATCGTAGGTGACCTTGCCCTCTGAGATAACGTCTTCCGTTGCTCTGAATATTGCATTTGCGCCCTCTTTTTCGCCCAGATGTTCTAGCATCCATGCGCCCGCAAGGATCGTTGCCGTGGGATTCACCTTGTCTTTTCCGGCATATTTGGGTGCAGAGCCATGAGCCGGCTCGAACATCGCATAGTCGTCGCCGAAGTTTGCTGAATATACCAGGCCAATGCTTCCTACCAGGGCAGAGCACTCCTCGCTGAGGACATCCATAAACAAATTGGTAGAAAGAAGCACCTTGTTATTGAATAGTTGGGGGTTTTTAATGAGTTGCTGCGCCATGTTGTCGATGTGATACTCCTCTCTTTCTATCTCGGGATAATTTTCTCCTACTTTCTTAACTGCATTTAAAAATGCACCACACGTCAACTTGAGGATATTGCTCTTATGAATCACTACTACAGTCTTCCAGCCCCTGCGTTTCGCCTCTTCAAACGCAAATTTGGCGATTTTTTCACTTGCAGATTTCGTGATTTTTCTGAAGGCGATGTACGTGTCATCTTCCTTGGTTTCGAGGCCGGAATAAAGTCCTTCGGTCCCTTCTCGAACGCAGACGAAATTAACATCCCCCAATGGCTTGGGCGTGTTCGGAAACGTTTTGATGGGCCTGACATTGGCATACAGGTTCAACCCCTGCCTTATCGAAACTGCCACGCTTTTTGGTGTACCCTCTCCGCCGGGTGTCGTTGTCGGTCCCTTGAAGCATGCATCCGTTTCTTTGAGAACGTCCCACGTCACATCTGGAATCAGTGAATCTCCTCCATGTTTCTCCCACCACTCCATGCCAGCATCACATACGATAGTCTCAATATCTGGATTCGTAACCTCCAGGACTTTGAGCGTGGCATCGATGAGCTCTGGTCCCACGCCATCTCCTTTAATCACAGCTACTTTTTTGCCCATGTTTCTATTCTCCAAAGCCGTTGTTCTTCAGCAGGTATGGCATCAGTCCGCCTGCATCCAGTAGTTTCTGCATAAACTCCGGGATTGGCTTAAACTTGTATGTCTCGTTTTTTGTAAGATTCTTAATGATTCCTGCGCTAAAATCTATCTCAAGTTCGTCGCCTTGAGAAACATTCTTCGATATGTCCTTGCACTCCACCAGCGGCAGACCTATGTTAAAGCCATTCCTGTAGAATATCCTGGCGAACGAATCGGCGACGATACAGGATACGTTGCATGCTTTAATAACCCATGGCGCCTGCTCTCTGGATGAGCCACATCCGAAATTCTCAGAGGCGATAAGTATCGGGTTTTTCACCTTCTTTGCATCTTCGTAGAACTTGGAGTCAATAGCTTCGAATGTATGAAATGCCAGCTTCTTGATGTCCAGCTCGTCGTACTTGTATTTCCCGGATATTATCTCGTCTGTATTAACATCCTTTGCAAATACTCGCAACACAGTTCCCTTGATTTTATCCATTCTATGCGCCCCGTGGGTCTGTTATATGTCCTGTTATCGTACTCGCTGCTGCAGTGGCAGGACTGCACAGGTATATCTCTGCATTATCGTTGCCCATTCTCCCTTTGAAGTTTCTGTTCTGCGTCGAGAGCGCTACCTCGCCATCTCCAAGGGCGACAGTTCTTCCAATACAAAAACCACATCCTGGCGCTCCGATGGATGCTCCTGCTTGTAAAAACGTTTCTATGATGCCCTCTTTGATTGCCTGGAGCAAAACTCCCCTGCTTGCAGGGTATACGACCAATCGAGTACCCTCTGCGGTCCTCTTTCCCTTTAGTATCTGTGCAGCGACACGCAGGTCCTCTATGCGCCCATTCGTACAGGTCCCTACGCATACTTGGTCGAGTTCTACGTCCTCGAACTGCGTCACAGGGGCGACGTTATCTACCTTGTGTGGAAATGCCACCATTGGCTCAATTTTTTCTGCTTCGACGGTGATTTCATCGGCATACGTTGCCCCTTTGTCTGGGGCAAGCGGTGCGTACTCTTTGCCTCTGCCATGAGACTCTAAAAATTCTCTGGCTTTTTCGTCAGCTTGACACATTCCCGCTTTAGCGCCCGCCTCAATTGCCATGTTGCACATTGTCAGTCTCGATGCGAGACTCATCCTGTCTACAGCGTCGCCAAGAAATTCCATGGACATGTACGTCGCACCATCTGCCGTTATCTCCCCGATTACATGCAGAATTACATCCTTGGAATGCACGTGCTCTGGCAACTGGCCTGTTATCTCAACTTTAAACGACTCCGGTACCTTGAGCCATGTTTTTCCATATACCATAATCGCTGCTACATCAGTAGAGCCCATGCCGGTTGCAAACGCGCCAAGCGCACCATGCGTGCAGGTATGACTATCAGCCCCTATGATGACTTTCCATGGGGCGGCAAACCTCTCTACTACTATCTGGTGGCATATGCCATCGCCGTTCTCGAAAAATTGCAAATTATTCTCAACGGCGAATTTACGCATGAAACTATGAACGTTGGACACTTTTTCACTCGGAGAGGGTGATGCATGGTCGCATACGCCTACAACCCTATTAGGATCGAATACGCTTTGTTTCGATAATCCGGACCCCATCTGCTGTATTGCAAGCGGCATAGTACCATCATGGGCAAAGACCAGGTCTACTGGAGCAATGATCAGGTCACCTGCGAAAACATCTGTACCACTCTTCTTTGAAAGAACCTTCTCTGCCATTGTTTTGCTCATTGGTATCCCCAACATAATCCTTATACGCCTCTTGTATGGTCACACACCTCTTATATATCTTAACCGATGATAATACTAAACGGGCAATAGGATGAAGCGAAACGTAAAAACAGCCATCAGTAACGCTGCAGTGAAACTGGCAGAGGAGATTGGCGCCGCCGCAATCATCGTAGTCGATGATGGGTCAGAGAAAAAAATCAAAACCGACATCCCGGTAATAGTAGCGTCTGTAGGCGGGGGCGCTGATATAATCAAGGACGACCTGGCAGTCAATTTGCTTTCTGGGGCATCCACTAGTGTCAATCAACTGAGGCATGCCGTGATGGATGCATATCTCAAGGGCAGCATAAAGGCAAGTGATGTGGTGGTGGGCGTTATTGGCGGTGAGCATGCCGACACAATCATGGTGTACGACGTTAGCGAATCTCCCATAATCCGGGATATAGATAAAGACATTAGAATAAATGCAAGGGTGGCTAAAAACGTTCTTAAACTGGCTCTAGAACTGGGATATGAAGGACGGGAGAGCAGAAAAATTGGCACTGCCTTCATCATCGGCGACTCAGACGAGGTGCTTAAGCGTTCGCATCAAATGGTTTTGAATCCCTACGAAGGGCATAAAAAGAAAGATAGAGACATAACAAATCCTGACAACTGGGAATCGGTCAAAAATTTTGCACAGTTGGATGGCGTATTTGTCGTTAGAGCAGATGGGAATATCCTAGCAGCTGGAATGTATCTAGATGTAGATGCAAGTAGTATCAATGTTAAAACAGGACTTGGTGGAAGGCATGCAGCGTCTGCAGCGATAACCAGGGATACGCAGGCAATTGCCGTCACAGTGTCTCAAAGTGGCGGGATTGTACGAATCTACAAAGATGGGTTGCAAATCGCCGAGATGGCGCCTACTATCTGATTTAGAAACCGTTATAAGTGTGTGTTGCATTTATCTGGTCAAATGAAGCGAAATATCAGGGTAGAAAAAATTGCACAGGTGCCAATCGAACAACAAGAGATTGAACTGGTCGAGAGAAAAGGGATAGGGCATCCCGATTCAATGTGTGATGGCGTGGCAGAAGCCGTGAGTCGGGCGCTATCCAGAGAGTATCTAAAGCGATTTGGCCGAATTTTGCACCATAACACAGACCAGGTTGAGTTAGTTGGTGGCGAGTCTGCTCCAATTTTTGGCGGAGGAGAGGTCATACGACCGATGTATCTTTTGCTGAGTGGAAGGGCAACGACATACGTCGGTGATGAGAAAGTTCCTGTTGGAAGGATTGCCCTTGATGCTGCCAGAGCATATCTGGCAAAAGCCGTGAAAAATCTAGAAACCTCGCACATAGTCATTGACCAGCGACTAGGGCAGGGTTCCACCGACCTTGTAGACGTTTTTGAACGAGATGGAATCCCAAGAGCGAATGACACATCATTTGGCGTGGGACATGCCCCCTTTTCAGAGCTGGAGCGAATTGTGTACGGGGTTGAAAGAGCAATAACTAATGATTTGGGTAAAAAAGAGCTGGTCATTGGAGAGGATATAAAGGTCATGGGGCTGAGGGAAGGCGACAACATACATGTGACTGTTGCCAATGCCTTTGTCTCCAGGTATGTGGACGACCTCGAGCGCTACATGGCGATAAAAGAGGTGCTGACAAAACGTGCCCAAGAGGTAGCTGAGCAATACACAAAGAGGAATGTATCGGTTGCCGTCAATGCGGCAGATAACTACGAGCGCGGGTGCGTGTATCTAACTGTCACTGGTACCTCTGCGGAAATGGGTGATGACGGTTCCGTGGGAAGGGGCAATCGCTGCAATGGGCTCATCACTCCTAACAGGCCCATGAGTATGGAGGCGACCAGCGGCAAGAATCCAGTTAGCCACATAGGCAAAATCTACAATCTATTGGCAAACCAAATGGCCCATGATATGGTGGCGGCGATTGATGGTATTGAAGAGGTGTACATACGCATCCTGTCCCAGATAGGGCAGCCAATTGACAATCCCAGGGTCGCAAGTGCGCAGGTCATACTCAAGAAAGGAGCCGATGTAAGTGCGGTTAAATCCAAAGCCGAAACCGTGGTTGACGAATGGCTCTCGGACGTATCTAAAATCACCGAAATGGTCGTAAAGGAAGAGTTAATGACCTTTTAGCCTTTTATTTCTGTATTCTCCGGAGAATGGACTCTGAAAACGTGACCTTCTTTCTAATTTTTGTCTTCTCGCTGCGCCCTTTCCATCGGGCGATTGCACTGTCTAAGGTGTCAGGCCTATGCCAATAATGAGATATTTTCTTTTTCTGAGTTGCATTATTCTCCCCAATCAGTTATAACATATCATGTTAAAGATGACTTTTGATGAAAATGAAATGCGATAAGTGTAACCGCAAGTCGATTGTATACCAAAGGTATTCTGGCATGCATCTTTGTGACTCTCATCTCAAAGAGGATGTAGAACGCAAGATCAAGAGGAGCATGCGGAAATACAAAATGATAGAAAGAGGCGATACCATCGCGGTTGCACTGAGCGGAGGGAAGGACAGCATGGTTGCGCTGCACGTATTGAACTCACTATTTGGCAACCGCTCAGACATCTCGATAATGGCAGTATCGGTCGATGAGGGGATAAGAGGATATCGCAAGAAGACAATCAGGGCAGCGAAATCCCTGTGCAAAGAGCTTGATGTGCCGCATACCATAGTGTCATTCGACAAGAGTTTTGGATGGACGCTGAACCAAATAGTGCAGGTGAGAAAGGACAAATTCCCATGCAGTTTTTGTGCTGTGCTCAAAAGGACGCTTCTGAACAGGACTGCCCAGGCGTTGGGCGCCACCAAGGTGATAACAGGGCATAATCTGGATGATGAGGCACAATCGGTACTGATGAACGTCATGCGGGGGGACGTGGACAGACTGGTGAGATTAGTTCCCATGAGGCCCCGCCCAGGATTGGTGCCCAGGGTTAAGCCGCTGAGAGATGTTCCAGAGGCAGAGATTGCCCTGTATGCACGGGTTGAACGCCTGCCTGTAGATTTCACTCAGTGCCCCTACAAGGATTTGTCTCTCAGGGGAGAAGTAGAGTGCATATTAAACGATTTTGAGGACAGGCACCCTGGCACCATGTATGCAATAATGAGTGGCTTTTATAAGATGTTGGGCTTGCTGGAAGAAGGATTGCCGCAAGTTGAACTCAGGCAATGCAGCGTGTGTGGAGAGCCCACATTCGCTACAACATGTCAAGCATGTAAGCTATTAGGGGACTTAAAAAATAAAAAAGGGAAAAAAGAGAGTGCTACCGAATAATATCGATAAGCCGTCTCTCTTGTGCCTCGGGCACTCCGTGCATATCCAGCATTCTCGTTGGCCCAAGTACTTGTGCTGATTGCACGCCTGTCATGATGGCCATCACTCTGGCTCTGCCTTCAAAGTCAGGGTTAATCCGCGAGCCCCAGATTACGTTCGCCCTTGGATCAAGTTCGTACGTGATTTGCTGTGCGATGTTCTCCGCCTCGCTCAGCGTCAGGTCAGGTCCACCAGTTATGTGAATCAGTGCACCGGCCGCTCCTCTGTAATCAACATCTAACAATGGATGATTCAACGCAGCCCGCACGACATCATCAGATTTGTCCTGCCCTTTTGTCTCACCAACCAGCATGACCGCAACTCCGCCGCAACTCATTACTGTCTTGATGTCAGCGAAATCCAGGTTGATTAACGATGGTTGAGTAATCGTTTCGGATATGCCCTTGACAGTTTCGGCAATCAGCTGGTCCATCACTGAGAACGCCTGTTCTATCGGAAGGTTTGGCACATATTCCAGGAGCCTGTTGTTATCCAGAACTATCACGGTGTCTACAGCATCCCTTAGGTCTTCTAACCCTTCCTCAGCTTGAACCATTCTGGCTCGTTCTACCCTAAATGGGGTTGATACCATTCCAACGACAATGGCGCCTTGTTTCCTGGCAATCTCTGCAACTACTGGCGCCGCACCGGTTCCGGTTCCTCCGCCCATGCCTGCCGTGAGGAAGACTAAATCCGCGTCTTTCAATATGTCTTCCAGCGTCCCTCTTGCGAGTTCGGTTGCACGCCTTCCAACATCTGGGTCGCCACCAGCACCAAGTCCCCTGGTAAGCGACTTACCGACTAAGATTTTTTTGTCTGCCTTGATGGCATCTAGGTGTTGTTTATCGGTGTTTAGGGCTATTGTTTCTGCACCCTCGACACCCATGCTGAACAATCTGTTAATGGTGTTGTTCCCTGCTCCGCCGCATCCTACGATCACTATTTGTGGTTGTCCAAATTCATCAAAATTGTCAATGTCTTCAGTTGTTTGCGCTCGCTCTTTTTCAGCGTATTTTAACGCTTCTTCTACAATAGATTGCATCCCCATCCCCCTCTTTTTATTTATGCTAATGCAGATATTTTCTCTATTTTATTCAGGAGTTTATCACTCCTGTCATCTACTAAGCCTCTGACAGCCGCCCTGATTGCTTCACTCTTGGACGAAAACTCTCCCGCATCGACCATTAAGCCGATCATATTTATCTGTTGTTTCGGGAGCCTGATTGTTATTCGCTCCATATACTCCCACCTTGTATGACGCTTGTCTGACACATGTCGTTTTTGCGTATGCCATACGTATGCGTTTTGTCTGGTACTGGCATGACATATGTCTGACAAAAGATTGATTACAATATTATATAAGGCTATGGGTTCTTATATGATATATGAATACAATATTGGTAACAAATATGGTACCCATCACAAGAGCAAACTTAGACAATGCTACGCTAATGTACAAACGCCCAGGTCGGGATTTGAACCCGAGTCGAAGCCTCGACAGGGCTTCATGATAGGCCACTACACTACCCGGGCAAGGGGTTATATTTTCGAGCTAAGGGCAGATCCCGCCTCCCGGATTTGAACCGGGGACATCGCGGTTTCTGCGCGGTAATGTGCGCTCTAAAGGGCGCATTAGCAAACTACAGCCGCGCACTCTAACCAGGCTGAGTTAAGGCGGGTGCATTGGATAGTAGCAATGAGTATACTTATTCTTTTCCGTCAATAAATATTATGCCTCCACCCATAATCTAAATTGCTCTAATCCGGTCTTGAAAATGTTGTTATATATAAGGGAGGCTTCAGCATAATTGGTGAGATAACACCGATGACATTCTTTGGATTTCATCAACGCCCTTTTTCTTTCGTCGCTCTCGATGATATCCTTGAGCGTCCTTTCATGGATTGTTCCGACCCTTGTTGTTACCTCTGGATGATAACACGGAACGATGACGTTTCCATCCGGGTCCAGCCTAACGAGAAGAAAACTACAGCAATCAAACGTCTTGCTATCTCTGATTAGTTCCAAATATCTCTTCGAGTTCCAGATGGGGTAGTCAGAATCTTTCATTTCGATTAGCGTATCAATGACGTGCTTAAAATCCTCATCATATGCCAATGTGGGTGATTCAGGGACCATGGTCACTACGGGCTCAAACGTGATGCCGATGTCAAGTTCATCAACTAATTTGACCAGAGCATCTAAATCGTGCAGATTAATTTGAGAAATTACAGTGTTGATATTTACTTTGTGGTTTTTGTGCCTCTTTTTGCATTCTGCTGCCATCTCTATGTTTTTGCGTATTTTCCAGTACGTTTCTGCATCGCACCTGTGAGTCGAATGCTCTGCGAGATGTGAATCGAGGCTGATTGACAGCGCGTTCAGGTGTGGAGCGATACTCTCTAATTGTTTGTCAAGCAGGATGCCATTGGTTACCAATGTGGTGACCATGCCCTTGTCGTGGGCATGTTTCAGTATTTCGGGAATATCATCCCTCAAAAGTGGCTCTCCGCCTGTGACGGAATAGAATGAAATGCCGAGTTCCTCTGCCTGATCGATGACGGAAAACACCTTATTGGTTGAGGGCTCCTCATCAAACTTGCGGCGCCAGAAGACACAGTATTTACATCGCAGATTACATCTATTTGTAATCACATGCGCGAGAATCGCAGGATTGAGGTGCCCAATCTTGTTTTCTACTATAGTTTCCAGTACTTTAAGGAAGGCAATCAAGTCATTTCCCCTTCAACTAAAACACATCATCCTGCATATAACTCCTTCCAAGTTTTAAAGCCAATTCTGCCTTCATCAATTCTCGCCCCAGATAAGCGGCATGTTCAGTCAAAGATACAAATCCTAAATCCTGTATGGTATCAAAAACGGCTTTGGCACTGGTGCCAGTTATGGTTATATCCTTCTCCTCGTGCTTGGCGACAATTTCCCCCTCCTGAAGCGAAATTCTAAAGCACCCCTTGGGGTCCTGTGTCCATTCTTTATGTGGTGTCGCTTCAACAGGATTTTCAACCTCTATTGCATCTTCCCTGCGCCTTTTCTCCTTGATGATTAGGAGGTCTAATCCCAGATCCTTGGGGGCGGTGCCTCTCTCTTTAGCAAGAAGCATCATCTGGGCAGCAGTCTTAAGTTCCTTGATACTTCCTTTTGCCTTGTCGCTGTATTGGGGTGTGAATAGTATGCTGGCGCCAATCTCCATGGCTATGCCTGCCAGGGTTGCGTTGATACCAATAGAATCGGCATCCATCAGTTCTGTGATGTTTCCCGCACCGAAGAACAGCGGTAAATCGCTCGCCTCTCTAAATTTGTGATAAGATGTTAGCGAATCGACGAATCCATGCCCTATTGGGGCAAGAATCGGGTCTGCGATGATTCTCTTGATTCCGATTTCCTGCGCCACCTCTATATTTTTCAGCAGGCTTTCGAAATTGTCATCCGGCATCACCACAGCCGCTACACCCTGTGATGCGATTGCCCAGCCCACTGATTTGATATTGTCGCTGTTCAAGCTGAGCACCATGTCTGCGCCTGCTTCAACGCCTGCCAAAATTAGATTCGGGTCCAGAGTATCGATGCTGATTGGAGCGCCTAAAGAGGAAACAGTCTCAACAGCACGCCTTACTTCAGCAGGAGTGGCATCCATGGGGATTCCGAGATCGATGATGTCTGCGCCCTCATGAAGGTAACGTTCTGCAATTCTATGAAGATCCTCCTCGCCTAATCGGGTTGCGTCCACGATTTCCCCCATCACTTTCATCCTGGAGTTGCCGCCAATTTTTACATCTTTAATGGTGAACTGTGGCTCTGCGTGTTCTTCCAGTCGATGAATCTTTTCCAGCGCATCGCTGCGCTTTTTGCCTGATAACAATTGGCACGCGGGTATGGTGTGCGAAAATTCAATCCCATCAACGTATTGTAGTGCCCAGCCAAGATCGCATGCATGTTTGGGTCCCAGTCGTATCTTGACGCCGAGTTCTTTCTCAAGAGATGCAAAATCACCTGTTGTCAGGCCGGGAATGAGGATTAGGTCGTATGAACTTATATTTGGAATCGTTCGTAATAGCGAGGGCGTGATGAGCGCAGCCACATCTACGTCTAGTAAAAGAACATCCGCCTTATCGCCAACCGCACTTTTTACCGAATCATATGCCCTATGTCCAGTCGTCACCAAAATGCGCATATTAAGGTTTTATATCTCATCTAAAACAAAACGTTATTGATACAATGCTTCGATTTGACTTGCATATTCATTCGAATTTTTCGCGCGATGGATATGATTCAGTAGATACGATTCTTAAACGCGCCAAGGAGATTGGGTTGCATGGCATTGCAATCACCGACCATAATACGGTTGAAGGTGGGTTAACTGCGATAAAGAGGGCAAAAGACCTTGGACTGGATTTGATGGTGATTCCCGGAGTTGAAGTTTCCACCGCTGAAGGCCATCTCGTTGCGCTTGGCATTACCAAGGACATCCCGCCCGACTTGCCCGTGGACGAAACGATTAAAATCATAAAGGGATTGGGCGGGATCGTCATCGTGCCCCACCCATTTCATCCGTTCAGGCATGGGTTGGGTTACGTTCCAAAGGATGTAGACGCTGTCGAGGTGTACAACTCCAGGTCTATCCTAGGTTATTCAAATGAGCGTGCAAGGAATGCTGCAGCGCGCATGGGCATGAGCATGGTCGCCGGCTCTGATGCGCATACTGCGTCTATGGTTGGCTATGCGATAACGGAGATAAACGCAAAGCCAGATGTGGGTGACGTTTTAGACGCGATTAAGGTAGGGGGCACCAAGATAAGGGCAAAAAAGATTCCATTGCATATATTTGCTAAACAAAGTATTAGGGGCGTGCCGCGCCGCATACATCGATTTATTTCAAAGCACCGTTAGGATTTTGCTCGGACGCTCCAAGACAGTGATGCCTTTCATGGAGCGCAGTGTTTCTACGTTGTGCGCATCAACATCGCGTATGCGCAGCATCACATTCCCTCCCTTAATGGCATTGTGCGGGCAAAGGTCAATGCAGACACCACACCCAGTGCATTTTAACAGGTCAATCTGGTCCAAGATTGCATGTTCCGGGCACTTATCCTTTGGCGGACATTCATCGCACTTTTTGCAAAGCTCCCTGTCTATATGATACGGAAGCGGCGATGTTACCTCTCCGCTTATATCTACAGGCACTATGTAA
Organism: Methanosarcinales archaeon; assembly: GCA_026016205.1. Lineage (GTDB taxonomy): Archaea > Halobacteriota > UBA148 > UBA148 > JAUWXC01 > JAUWXC01. The sequence goes on from CP061209.1 coordinate 342,117, forward strand.
ACCGGCGTCCCACTTTTGTTGGCTTGCGCAACTGCATTCGTGATAAGAGAATCCGCAATTCCGTGCACGATTTTGGCAACCGTGTTAGACGTTGCAGGTGAGACGATCAGCGCATCGTACTTGCCCAGCAGGAAGCGCCCTGCTTTTGGCGCGCTCGCTCCCGCTTCGCTCTCGAAGATGATTTCGCGCAGATATTCCCCGTTAGATATCTCGCCCAATTTATTGAATAGACTGTACATATACAGCACTTCTTCACCTGCACGCGATACAAACGTGGTGATTTGATGCTTCTGTGCGAGTGCTCTCATAGCACCATAGCTTTCCTGCAGAAAATGCCCTGCGCCGGTAATGCCCCATGCGATGTTCATTGAATGCTCTCCTCCAACCTTCTCATCGCCTCTTTCTCGCGTTCACCGCCGCACTTTTTCACGATTTCCTCGTAATGCGCAATCCACTCTAGATATTTTTCATCCTTCGTAGCCAGATATCGCGTAGCATGTACTGTTGCCTCGATGATGGCATTGGCGCCCCTGTTGATTGTCCTCGCTCTCTTTCGAAGGATTTTGCCCTTTATGGGATGCAAATATATCAGGGTATTATCTTGCTTGTCCTCCTCACATTCAAATAATGCCCAGGCATCTGCGTATCTCAATGCTGGCATTTCATCGACTGTGTAAAACTCCTTCTCGTCTAAATCTCCTAACGCGGATAACACGAACAGCAACGGGTCACTCACGACATTTGCAACAAGTTTTTTTGTTGCCTTAATGTTTGAGTAAGTGTGCGTATTGGGATATATTCTGGCGTACATCTTTCCATCAGATATAATGCCAATCGGCGCAGCGTTTGGCTTTCCAGTTGATGATATTGTGGTGGCAATGACCTCTGATATGCCCTCTAGGATGCCAAAATCACGCAGTTTCATCATATTCCTCCAGAAGATGCACGAACAGGGAGGCTGCTACGATGTCTGCCGTTGTACCCGGATTTACTCTCCCGCGAATCAATTCGTCATCAAATCGGCGTATGGCATCGATACCCTGCTCTTTCAGCACTGCGGATGCCTTTCTACTAACCTCTTCTGCTACTGACGAGCCGAACTTCTTTTGAACCAGGGTGTCGGGCCGCTCTGCAAGTAGTGTCAGATAACTATGCACAATGGCATCGTTAATGCCCATCTCTTTTACCTTTTCCGCTAACATCCTGGCACCAGCGAATGTCCTTGGAAAACCACGCACCCATTCCTGCGCGATTCCGTCCTGCCCTGCAGACATTTTCATGATATCATACAGTGTCAATCCTCTCCTCTCAATCTCATCAATTGATTTCGCATCCTTCACACTCAAATCATCAGCGTCCTCTAAATACACGTCAACGCATTTGAATGCTTTATAAAATTCAACTGCATCCTTGGCCGTAGTTTTTTGCACGATTTCGTTTGCCTGATGAACATCTCCTTTGCCGGCTGCCACGGTCAACGGCATTAGCAAGAGAAATGTGCCAAAATGCGTGTTTTTACCCCCGTTCCATCTCGCGCTCTCTTCGATAGCCTCCCTAATCAGTGTCCCTACCCCTACATTGCTCATAGCAGCCTTCTCGAACACAGACCCAACGCCGATTGCAGATGCCAAAAAATGACCATATGTGATATCAGGAAAATCATGGTCTTTATCAACGTTGCCCGGTTTTGGCGTGGCGGAAACTTCCAACATCATGGCAAGTTGGGCGCATCTGGCGATGTGTTTCGGATTCATGAACGCCTCCTCACTTTCCCAATTAATACTTGGCCAGTTCAACGATAAATCTTGCCAGACCTCACTTTTCCCTCTTTTCAAATTCTCCATATGCTTTGAAATACTCCTTCTTGATGTAGTAGATGAACGGCTTTTCTATTTCCTTTATCTGGCATCTTTCCAATGAATCATAATAATCTTCCCTATCTCTGTATCTAACATTGAGCATTGGAAAATCGTGTTTTTTCAGCATGAAATTCATCAAAAGACGTGAGATTCTACCATTTCCGTCCACAAAGGGGTGTATCGTCACAAATTTTAGATGGACTAGAGATGCTAATTCTAAGGGATGCAGAGTTTTTCTTGCTTTCTCATACCATCTGAAAAATTCCTCTAGTTCCTGATATAACACAGCATAACTTGGAGGTTTAAACTCTGAACCATAGATCGCAACATCCACCTTTCTAATGGTTCCAGCAATCTCATCATCTATCCCTGTCATCAGGGTTTTATGCAATCTTAGAATGAATTTGAGGCTGATGTTTTTTTTGTAATTGAGCATCAGATCAAAGCATCTCTCCATGTTCTGAGCCTCGAGGATTTCCTCAATCATTTTTCCTTTCGGCGTGATACCATCTACCAAAATCAGAGAGGTATCTTTCAGTGTTAACGTACTGCCCTCTATGGCGTTCGTATTATATGTGAATTTCACTAAAAAATTCCTCATGTACTTCTCTTTTTCAGATTTGGAGAACTGGGAGTAATTCCTGTTAAAATTCTTTTTGATGCTCTCTAGCCTTCGAACGTCCTCGAGAGATAGATACTTGGATTTTGTGGTAGTTAACTCTCGTAAAAAATCCTTTTTTATTCTATCCAATTCTACTGCACTTGGCAATTCTTTACCTATGTATCTACTCTTTTTTAAGAATTTGTTGCCTACTCTGACTGTGTGGAAGAAATACCAATACTCTCTACCTTTTATCTTTACCCTTTTTAGATATGCCACGATAATAATTAATTACCACAAATACATAAATATTTTGGTTAATTACCACAAATTAGTTATCTTTGGGACTTCGCACTAATCCAACGATAAACCTTGCCAGCTCCATGCTTCTCTCCACAGAGCTCATCATCGTGTTTGTTTTTACTATCTCGATGTTTGGAAGAACACAATTATCCCTCCGGTCAACCACCAGCACATCCAAAAAATCTTCATAACACTGCGCAACGCCAGCTGACGAAACCTCATAGCCTTTAGCGCGCATCAGTTTCCCTGCAGGACCGCTTACCGGCTTATTTCCGATAATTGGAGATATGGCAATCACGTGCTTTTTTTGTAGTATGGGAATAACTCCTTCCAACCCCAAAATCGGACCGATGCTCGTAATCGGATTGGAGGGGCCGATGACGATGGTATTCTCAGAGCTTAGTGCCTCTATCACTTCCGGTGTAGGTTCAGCTGTATCCATATCATCAAATTTAACATCCAATACATCCGGCTCTCCTTTATGTGCAATCCAGAAATCCTGGAAATGCATCTTGCTGTTAGGTGTATCAACCATCGTTGCTACAGGGTCATTCGTCATCGGCAATACCCTCGCTTTTACGCCCAAAGAAGATCGCAACCTTTCTGTTGCCTCGGTTAAAGTATGGTCGTTCCTAATTAACTCCGCTCTAACAATGTGCGTCGTCCTGTCTTGATCGCCCAATTTCATCGATTCATGATATCCTAATTTTTTAAGTGTCTCGTGCGCGTGAAAAGTATCATTCTTAATGCCCCACCATTTTCTCTCATCGATTATGCCAGCGAACGTGTACAAAACGGTATCGATATCCGGGCAAACCAGATTGCCTGAAACCCACCTGTCTTCGGCTGTGTTTACGATTACCGTAATGTCCTCTTCTGGGATTACGTTCTTCAGCCCACGCAACAACTTTGGCGTTCCTGTACCGCCAGATAGAACAATCATGATTTCATCTGCTCCCGCCAAACCAATATATCCATCTAATATGAAGTATTACTTGTTGGCGATGAAGGTTATCAGAGACCCTATTCATGGGTATATCGTATTAGACGATCTTGCGCTGGCGCTGATTGACACGCCAGAAATGCAAAGACTGAGGCGCATCAGGCAACTTGGTTTATCCAACTTCGTCTATCCAGGGGCGAATCATACCAGATTTGAGCATTCGCTTGGCACATTACACCTTACAGACCAACTCCTACATCAATTACAGGTAACGGGTCCAGAGCGAGATGAAGTTAGGGCGGCTGCGTTGTTACACGATATTGGGCATGGACCGTTCTCACATGCCACGGAAGAGTTGATACGTCAGCGTACAGGCAAGGGTCATGATGATGTGGAAGGACGGATTTCAAATGGTGCGATTGCAAACGTGCTAAAAGCACATTCGCTGGATTCTGTGCGTATCGCTCAACTTATCCAAGGCGAAACGGCATATGGGCAGCTGATAAACAGCGAGATCGATGTGGACAAAATGGATTACCTGGTGAGGGACGCTCATTATACGGGCGTCGCATATGGGACCATCGATTATGTGCGACTGATACACGAAATGGAACTTTGTGAAGAGCAACTGGTCATAAGAGAGGGTGGCATCCAGGCAGCGGAATCCTTGCTTGTCTCGCGTTTCTTGATGCATCCAACCGTGTATTATCACCATGTGAGCAGGATCGCAGAGGCGATGTTCGCGCATGCAATTGAGGAGTTAATCCGCTCCGGATTGGACCCTGTGGAGTTGAGCGGGATGGACGATTATGAGCTGATGATGCTACTACGCAGTTCCAAAGGTTATTCCAAGGAAATATGTGAGCGTATGGATAACCGCAGATTGTTCAAAAGGGCGCTCTATGTAGGCAAGGACTCTGTAAACGTGGAGCGGATGCTGAAGCTCAGGGACGAAGCCAGAAAAGTGGAGAGCGAAATTGCTAAAGAATCTGGTGTTCCAGAAGGTCATGTGCTGTTGGATATCCCTAAGCGGCCAGAAATGATTGAGATGAAGGCCAGGGTCATGGTTAACGGCGAGATGAAGCGCCTGGACGAGATATCACATCTCGTTCGCATCCTGGTGGACGCACAGTGGGACAACTGGAAGTTGGGCGTCTATGCGCCAGAGGAGTACAAGGAAAAGGTGGGAGAGGCAGCAAGCATCATACTAAGCGTCAGAAAACCGCCCGTTCAACATAAATTATCAGGGGATTAAATGAAGGTAGTAATTGGAATAAGCGGTGCATCTGGTGCACAATATGGCATACGATTGCTAGAGGTGCTGAAAGGTCACGAGACATATCTAGTCATTTCTAAAACTGCGAAGCAGATTATCGAGGTTGAAACTGGATATAGTGCTAGCGATGTTACGAGGCTTGCATCTCATGTTTACGCCAATGATGACCTTGCTGCCGATATTGCATCAGGCTCATGCAAGTTCGACGCGATGGTCGTTGCACCATGCAGCATGAAGACGTTAGGAGCGATTGCAAACGGCATTTCCGATACGCTAATCGCGCGCGTTGCTGATATATGCCTAAAAGAAGGGCGAACGTTAGTCTTGGTGCCAAGGGAAACGCCTCTCAGCCTTATTCACTTGAGGAATATGACTGGGGTAAAGGAAGCGGGAGCGATGATATTGCCTGCCTGTCCCGGATTTTATCCCAGACCAAAAAATGTTTCTGACGTCATCGATTTCATCGTGGGGCGCATTCTTGATGTTCTGGGTATTGAACACGAGTTATACAAGCGCTGGGAGGGCATACATTGAGTTTTAGAGGTTTCATCCAGCAATTGGCGGAAGCCGGCAACTTGGTTGAGATTCATAAACCCCTATCGCCCAATCTGGAAGCGCCAGCGATGGCAAAAAAGGCAGGACAACCGATTCTGTTCCATAATGTGAACGGCTCAAAGGCCGTGATGAACCTTCTAAACTCGCGCGATGTATTGGCTATGGTGTTGGATACGTCTCCTAATGGCCTCATTGACAAACTTCTCAGCATCAAAAAAGGAAGTACCGTTATAGTAGATGATTCGCCAACGAAGGAAGTTGTTTCCGAGCCGGACCTGAGCAAACTTCCCATAATGACTCACTTCGACAAAGACGGCGCACCATACATAACTGCAGGTGTGCTTGTATCCGAGTTTGAAGGCGTTATGAATGCGTCTGTACATAGATTGATGGTGCTCAGCAAGACTGAGCTGGTAGCAAGACTGGTGGCGCCACGTCATACATATCTTCTACACAAAAAGGCGTCAGAGCAGGGGAAGCCATTACCGGTAGCGATTGCGATAGGCATCGATCCAATCACCATGTTCGCTGTATGCACCAGGGTGCCCGTAGGGGAGGAGTTCAATTATGCATCTATGTTGGGAAGGGCACCAGTTGAATTATTCAGATGCGAGAATGGTATTCATGTGCCGCATGCTGAAATCGTATTGGAGGGTTACATTCATCCGACGAGGCGCGCCCCAGAAGGTCCTTTTGTGGACATCACCGGCACGTATGACCTCGTGAGAAACGAACCTGTGATAGAATTGACGAGAATGATGCACCGCAAGGACTTCATCTATCATGGCATTCTTCCCGCTGGGGGTGAGCACAAACTTTTGATGGGCGTGCCGTATGAACCGAAGATTTACGAAGCGGTCAGTAAGGTCGCCAAGGTGAAAAATGTCATACTGCCGGAAGGAGGATGTTGCTATCTTCACGCCCTTGTTCAGATTGAGAAGCAGAAGGAAGAGGATGGCAAAAATGCGATATTGGCTGCACTTTCCGCACACCACAGCCTGAAACATGTGATGGTTGTCGATGACGACATAAACATCTTCGATCCAAATGATGTCGAATACGCGATGGCAACACGAGTGAGAGGTGACAGGGATATCATGATGCTTCCGCATGTCAGAGGCTCATCACTGGACCCGTGCAATGCACCAGATGGCACGACTACCAAGATGGGCATTGACGCTACCAAGCCCCTTGGTGAAGAAAAATTTGAGAGGGCTACGAACCGTTTTGAAAAAGCTTGAGGTCAAGATGCATCTTACAAAAGAGGAAGAGGCAATCTACAATGGCGAGTTTGGCGCAACAAAACAAAAAGCCATGGAAATACTCGTTGCATTGGGTGACATCTATGGCGCCGAATCTTTGATTGAAATAGAGAGTGCGCAAATATCGGGAGTTTCTTATAAAACCATAGGCGATGCTGGCTTGGAGTGGATTTCAAGTTTGGATGGAGAGGTGAAGGTTCCTGCCATGCTGAATCCTATGGGGATGGACATGGAAAAGTGGAGTGCAATGGGCGTTTCAGAAGCATTCGCGGCAAAGCAAAAAGAGATATTAAAAGTCTATGAACGACTCGGCATTTCCCTAGAGTGCACATGTACCCCGTACTACCTCAATCCGCCTGCATTCGGCGCTCATCTTGCCTGGGCAGAATCATCTGCGGTGGCATATGCGAACTCCGTCTTGGGAGCGAGGACAAATAGGGAAGCCGGTCCAAGTGCCTTGGCGGCAGCACTAATAGGGAAAACTCCTTGCTATGGGCTCCACTTAGATGAAAACAGGGCTCCAGAGGTGCTGGTAAGGGTTGATGCAGAACTGCATGACGCGGATTATGGCGCATTAGGATATGCAGTTGGAAAGATAGTTGGTGATAAAGTGCCTCTGTTCAGATTGCCGTTAAGTCCGAGCAAGGATGAACTCAAAGCGCTCGGCGCTGCCTTGGGGGCCTCAGGGGCGGTCGCACTTTATCACGTAGAGGGTGTCACGCCAGAGTCCAGCAATTTTGACGTGCCTATAGAATGCATATCTGTGGACTCAGAGGACATCAAGAAAGCATATGGTGGCAACACGCCAGATTTAGTTGCACTTGGCTGTCCGCACTGCTCGGGTGCTGAGTTAGGCAAAATCGCGGATTTACTGGAAGGTAAAAAAGCGCGTACTGAACTATGGATTTGCACATCTCGCAGGGTGAGGGAACAGAATAAGGAGATAGTAACGCGAATAGAGCAATGTGGCGCCAAAGTTATCTGCGATACGTGCATGGTGGTGTCGCCTGCCACTGAAAAATTTGAAAGGGTAATGGTGAACTCCGGCAAGGCTTTGCAGTATTTGCCTACTATGTGTGGCGTTGATGCCATGCTTGCAAACACCGAGGACTGCATAAAAACTGCGTGTGGTTAGATGAAAGTCAAAGGAAGGATGATATCTAAAGGAATTGCAAGTGGGCCAGCGCTGATGACATCTCAGCCGATTTCATTTCTCGGCGGTGTTGACCCGTCTACAGGGCAAATCGTCGAGCATGGGCATGAATTGGAAGGAATTTCAATTAAGGATAAGGTTCTGATTTTTCCGCATGGCAAGGGCTCTACCGTCGGATCATATGTGATGTATCAACTCAAGAAAAATGGCGTCGCACCATGCGCGATAATCAATCTCAGATGTGAGGCGATAATTGCGATAGGTGCTATCATATCCGATATTCCAGCGGTGGATCAACTGGAGATTAACCCATTCGAGATAATCCACAATGGTGATATCATTCTGGTAAATGGGGCTGATGGGTATATTGAAGTCGAATAATAGAATAATACATAACCTCATCTATGTGTCTTATAAAGGCGATAGAGGCCGCCGACGAGTCCCAGGATAACGCCGAGTGCTATGCCAACCGCCGACCACTTCCCACCGAGCATATTCCCTATGAAATGTCCTATGAATGCGCAGATGATTATAGAAAAAGTCAGTTCAGTGCCAATCGAAAGCGCTTTGACGACTTGTGGCATCATATCTTCTGGCATGACAAGACCTATTATCGCTGAAGTTATATAGATTTGTGCAGTGGTAGGTGAGTGATATGAAGATATTGGCCATTTCGGATCTGCACGGAAATTTCTCTAAAATTACGCCCATGTTAGAGAAAGCAGGAGACGTGGATGCGATTCTTGTTGTTGGAGACATCACAAATTTCGGTCCAGAGGGAAAGGCAAAAGAGCTATTTAATCTCCTTGCAGGAAAGACGGTATTAGCAATTCCAGGAAACTGTGACCCAAAGGAAGTGCTTAACGCCATAAAGTCATCAGGAGTAGTCAGTCTTCATAATTCATCATTCAAATTGGACGATGTGACCTTTATCGGATTGGGTGGATCAAATCCAACTCCGTTCAACACGCCATTTGAGTATTCGGAAGATGAGATCCAGGAAATGCTGAGAGAATTACTTTTGCGTACGCCACGCACCAGCAGGATGGTATTAGTATCTCATGCGCCGCCAAGAAATACGCTGGACGAAACACCACACGGCAACGTTGGCAGTGAAGCAATACGGGAAGTATTGAATCAAATTGATTTAGTCGTGTGCGGCCACATACACGAGGCGAGAGGCGTCAAGAAGGTGGGGAACACGACGATTGTCAATCCAGGAAAAGCATCAGATGGATATGCAGCCGTCATTACCTTTAATGGTGCGGTAAACGTAGATTTCATCGACGTAGAATAAGCTCCAGGTATGACTCGCGAATTGTGTCTTCCTTTCTCATGCCCAACTTGCGCAATATTTCAAAAATGCGGTTGAGCGCTGGTTGATACTCTTTATGTGCTACTATTGCCTCTATTTCCATATACGTTCCCAGGCCTTGTACGTCATCGATTGATATGGTGAGATCATGCAGTCGATATACCTGTCTGCGTTTTATCACGGTTGCAACTTCTTCGAAACCAAGCGCTTTAAGCATGGCCATTGCCCGCTCCGCATCTGCTACTGGCACTGTTATTTCCTTGCGCGTCTTGCTCACTTTGTCTAACTTTGGACCTTTGTATGTCAGCGTTATATCTTTACTGGAACGTATCCGCAGTGCCTCATCCGTCTTGGCAAAGTCGCAGTGGGGTGCATTAAAATACACATCTCTTTCATCCTCTTCTGCAATAAATTGGGTGCCAAGCTCTTCCAGTCTGCGCTTCAATGCCCCTATATCCTTTATGGGTGCTTTAATTTCAACTTCGATCATGTGATACTAGAGATGGAAACTTTGAAGTATAAAGCATTGCTTTAGGCTATATCATGCCGATTAAAAAAGGAGATTTTATCAAGATATCATATACAGGACGGGTTAAGGACGGTGATGTCTTTGACACAACAGACGAAAAGGTTGCGAAAGAGGCGGATATATTCAATGAAAATGTCAAGTATGGCCCTCAGCTAATTGTGGTTGGTTCAGGGTATTCCGTCAAAGGATTGGAGGGCGATATTATTGGCAAAGCCGTCAGCTATAAAGGCACAGTTGAGGTCTCACCAGAAAAAGGATTTGGGGAGCATAACCCAAAATTGGTCGAGACATTTTCTATAACCAAGTTTAAGGAAAGGCCTATAATGGGGGCAAGGGTTAACCTAAATGGAAGGGTAGGCACCATCAGCACTGTCATAGGGCGGCGTGTAAGAGTCGACTTCAACCACCCTCTGGCAGGCCAAACCGTTGTGTACGATTACACTATCGAGGAGCAAGTCAAGGATACTAAAAACAAGATCAATGGGCTTGTAGAGATGTATGCCCACACCAATCTAGATGTTGATGTTAAGGGCGACGCGGCCATTATCAGCGTCCCATATGCATTATCGTTTGACCAGCACTGGTTGTTATCGAAGAAGCAGATCGCTGACGATGTTTTAGCCCATACCAATCTCAAGGAAGTCCAATACATGGAGAAGCATATGGCTCCAAAGGCAGAGCAAGAAGTCAAAAAGGCGGCTAAAGTATCCAAGAAGCCAGCAAAGAAGGCAACAAAGCAAAGAAAAACATCAAAGCCCGAGAAGGCTGCTAAGAAGTAGACCTTTTCAATTCAGCCAATTTGAGTGAGCGCTTGCAATCATGCTCAGGCATCTCGCTAACTACTTTGACAATCGTGCACTTATCGCCATTTTGTAGCCCAGCCGGATGGCAAAAATCATATGCTCTGCACATCTTTTCATCACATTTTTGCATTTCAAATGATATCTTGGCGCCCTTTAATGCTCTCTTGACATCTATCGCTGCCACAATTGGGGCTTCCATCACTTCGACAACAGTTGCCCCAGACTCATGCACAGGACACTCGTGTTGCACATTTCTCAAACCTGTTATTACGTATCTCCTTCCAGCATCGAGATTCATGCATGTCTTTCTGAGTTTGCAGTTTTTGCACTCAGTGCTCGTGCCCAGGAACACGAATTCCGCTCCAATCATAGCTTGCCTTTTTCCAATGAGGGTTACTTTCGTATTCGTGCCTCTCATTAAAACACCTTAAATCACTTTGGTGGCTTTCGCGAGATTTTCTGCTGCCTTTCTGGTCAGTCCATCTCCCAGAATCGTGTATCTCTCCGGCCGAATTTCATGTGCGTGTACCAGTGCTTCAACGATGTAATGCTCATCGATACCGAGCTCTTTCGCATTTGTCGGCGCTCCTACTGTTTTCAATGCATTCCTAATGAGTTGCCAGTCGCCGTTATGCAGGTACATCATCATAATCGTACCAACGCCGCATTGCTCGCCGTGTAACGCCGGCTTGGGCGCTATTTTATCCAATACATGGCTGAATTTGTGCTCCGAGCCGGAAGCAGGTCTACTGCTCCCAGCAATACTCATCGCCACTCCAGAAGAGATGAGCGCCTTGGTTACAATTCGCGCAGATTTTTCGAATCCAAGCTTGATTGATTCTGCTGCATCAATCGTAATCTGTGCAGTCATCTGGGCGAGGGCTGTGGCATACTCGCTGTACTCTTCGCCATATAGTTTGTGTGCGAGTTGCCAGTCTTTTATCGCGGTGTAGTTTGAGATGATATCTCCGCAGCCGGATGCAAGCAGCCGGTATGGTGCAGATGCGATTATCTTTGTATCGGCGATTACGGCTAGCGGTGCCTGTGCAGATGCCGAAACGCTTCCTTTGCCCTGGGATATTGACGCCCTTGAAGATGCAATTCCATCATGGGATGCAGCTGTGGGGACACTCAAGAATGGTATATTTAATTGCATGGATGCGAGTTTGGCGGCGTCTATCGATTTGCCGCCTCCAACGCCGAGCAAAAAGGATGCCTTGCTCGCCTTTTCCTTTACCCTCTCAACCTCCTGCATGGATGCAGACGAAATCTCGATTATGCTGGTGCCATGCCCTTCACTTGATATTATGTCAGCGACGGTCTCGCCTGCGATCTTCCTGGTGGTTGGGCCGGTTACCACTATCGCTTCTCCCTCCAGTCCAAGGTCTTTACAGACCTTGTCGACGCTGTTTATTGCATCATGCCCTATAACTACGTACCTCGGCAGTTGCATCCATTTAGTGAGATTTAAGCCCTCTTGGTTCAAATTGACACCTCATGAGTCTTCTATCAATCCAAGATCTCATCGTCAAATACTACATCGACCCCATTGTGTATGATACAGGGTATAATCCTGTGAATACACTAACATGGGGCATTTTGTTAGGCATTAGCCTCTTTGGACTATTAAAGTTACTGGAAAAATTGGACATTGGCGTAGGTCGGCGGTTTGTACTTGCGACCGTGCCGTACGTCCTTGTTGGCAGCATGCTCAGGGTCATGGAGGACGCAGAGTTATTTCCATCACCTCTGAGTTATCTGTTCGTAACACCGCTGGTATACTTCGTCGTATTTGCTGGATGTGCTGGCGTATTGCTGGCGCTAGCACGATTACGTAGTGCCAGCAAGATAGATAACATTGAGTCAGTCTTTGCCTCCATTGGGGCGTTCTGGGCACTGCTGTGTCTGGCTGCCCTATTATGGGACCAGGAAATCCTTTTTGCTTGGATACCATTTGCGGCCATTAGCATCGCCACACTTTTAGCCGTCATAATTTACGCCACTGCCAGAAGTTTACGCATTCATTTCCTGTCGGATGGACTTAATATACTCATCATCTGGGCGCATATGTTTGACGCATCTTCTACGTTTATAGGGGTAAATTACGTGGGATATGTGGAGAAGCACGTATTGAGCGCACTCTTGACAAAGCTGTGTGGAACTGCACTGGTAATGTACCCGCTGAAAGTCGCGGTAATCATTCCGGCATTGTTCTTTATCGATTCATATCTGGGCGAAGACGACGACCTTAAAAACCTGGCAAAACTTGCGATTCTGGTTCTCGGACTCGCTCCTGGAACGAGAAATGTGCTCAGAATGATGCTTGGGGTGTGAATCTGGCATGCTACTACACAGGCCAACGTACGAGGAATTTCAAGAATATATTGTTACTATGAGGTATCATTTGCTCTTGGCGGTGCTGGTCTTTGCAGCATCCACGGTGACTGGATATGGATGCGCGGCTCTTAGTCCAGGACTCTCAGCCGAATTGATGAACAAGTTGAGCAGCCAGTTTGGTGCATTGGTCGGACTCCCCCCGTTATTGTTAATGCTCAGAATTTTTGCGCAAAACTCGGTTCTATGTTTTGCTGTAATGCTCTTGGGAATTTTATTTGGTATTATCCCAATGGTATTTCTCATTTATAACGGGTTCATAATTGGCGCAGTAATCTACGCAGTAAGCCAGAAACATGGAATCGCGCTCGTCCTGCTCAATATTCTTCCGCATGGAGTTATTGAAATTCCAATGGTCCTCTTGAGTGCTGCTATCGGCATCCGCCTTGGTCATGAGACTATCAAAAAGCTCCTGGGAGAGGGGGTTATTAAAAAGACGCTCATAGACGGTCTTAGAATATACGCCTTCTGGATTCTGCCGCTCTTGTTCGTCGCAGCCGCCATTGAGGCAGCACTTGTCCTATGAGTAAAAATGATATATCTTATGGCCCCTTTAAAAGTTTGTAACAGGTGATTTCGTGGCAAAGGCACTCCCTAAAAAAGCGAATTTCAGCGAATGGTACAGTGAGATACTGTCAATGGCAGGGATTGTAGATGTCCGGTACCCTATAAAAGGCCTCTGTGTATGGCATCCCTTCGGTTTGGTCCTCAAAAACAAGGTGTATTTGATTCTCAGGTCGTTGCTGGATGTGGACCACCAAGAGGCGCTTTTCCCACTGCTCATTCCAGAAACCGAGTTCATGAAAGAGGCCGAACACATCAAGGGATTTGAAGAAGAGGTTTACTGGGTTACAAAAGGTGGAACCACGCACTTAGACGTTCCACTTGCGCTGCGCCCCACATCCGAAACTGCGATTTATCCCATGTTTAAATTATGGATACGCTCTCATGCGGATTTGCCGTTGAAGATGTACCAGATAGTGAACACGTTCCGCTATGAAACAAAGCATACCAGGCCGCTTATTCGCGTGAGAGAAATTACATCCTTCAAAGAGGCGCACACCGCTCATGCCACATGGGAAGCTGCAGAAAAGCAGGTATATGAAGCCGTGCGAATTTATTCCAAGTTCTATGACAGGTTGGCGATCCCGCATATTATCACGAAACGCCCGAACTGGGACAAGTTTCCTGGTGCGGATTACTCGATTGCAGTTGATACGCTCATGCCTGACGGCAAAACGCTACAGATAGGCACGATTCACCACTTAGGTTCCAATTTTGCCAAAACATTTGACATCACATACGAGGATGTGAATGGGGAGCAGCAATACGTCCATCAGACATGTTATGGCATCTCTGAGCGATGCATAGCGGCAGTCATCGCGATACATGGCGACGATAAGGGGCTGGTCTTTCCGCCAGAGGTCGCGCCGATTCAGGTTGTGGTCATCCCAATTCCATTTGGCGAAGGAAAAGATGTGCTCGAGGCATCCAAGCGTGTTCACAAGATGCTTAGCGATGCAGGATTCCGCGTGGCGTTGGACGACTCGGATGAGAGGCCAGGTGCGAAGTTCTACAAGTGGGAGATGAAAGGCGTTCCCCTGCGAATAGAGGTAGGGCCGCGCGATTTGAAATCCAATTCAGTGACGCTTGTGCGAAGAGACACCTCTGAGAAGACTTCTATACCTGTGCCCGACTTAGTTCCAGCAATTAACCAAAAACTGAAAGACATACACGCGAATCTCTGTGTGAGAGCCAAAAAATCATTCGATGAAAGGGTTGTTGAGTGTGCTACCTTAAGCGAGGTAAAAACTGCGGTCAAAAAGGGCATTGCTAAAGTCAACTGGTGCGGCGATGAGCAATGCGGCATAAAGATGGAAGAGGGCACTGGTGCAGACGTACTGGGCGAATTGGCGCAGACTAAAAAGGGCAAATGCCCTGTCTGTGGCAAGAAGACTGACACGGTCGTGCTGATGGCGAGGACGTATTAATGCCGAGTACAGGGCAATATATCGCGTTTTCACCTATGGTCAAGGCCCACAAGTGCTTATGACCTCTTCAGCGATAACTTCTTCTTTAACTCATCCATCCTTTTTCTAATGTTATCCCAGTGGCTGCCTTCCCAGTAGACCTGCCCACAGTTATCACACACCCAGAAATCGATGGTGCCAATCAGTCTGTCCGGTACATAATCCTTTTTTCTTAGTGAGTCTTCATCTTCTGCTCTTGCCTTTCTGATGGAGGTATTGCATATCGTGCACCTGCTCATTTTTGGCTCCAGCTGAATATTGCAGCAGGAATACACTTCTTCCAGTTGCTCTATTGCCATGTCAGAGTGGATGAAACAAATCGGCATGCCCTGTTTCTCCGCTTTTGACCTAATCGCCCTATCTCTCGTGAGAAGTATTCTCCCCTCTTTTGTCAGGTTCAATAACAGGTCATCCTCGCCTGCGCTCGTGTCAAAATCATTTGCGCTGATTACATCGTATCCAAGTAGCCTTAGCCAGGTGGTCAGCTTACCCAACATCCTATCTACTACAAATTTCACGACAATCACTTAATGAGTTTGACCAAAACGCCTTCTCCGTGCGGAGCCTTTTGAATCATGTCCTTCTTTTCCATATTCATGAGCAAAACCTCGACCCTTGCCTTAGAAAAGCCAGTTTGTTCCATGATGTTGGAGCAAAGCATCTCGCCGCCTGACTGTTGTAGCGCCTCTTTAATCGCATCTCTACCAGATTGTAGAATATTTTTAATTAAAAAGGCAAGTCTCATGGTCAACGTTATTGCAAAGAATGCACACATCCAAATTGCAAGGCGCGTGAAATCAGGATTCATTTTATCACAATGTATTTATCATTCCCGTACAGGATGATCATCTGCCCCATAAGTACGATGATTAGGTCTATTTCGTGTCCTTTTGTCTCAAGATTTTTTATCGTATCATGTGCCCTTATAGTCAATTCCCGCTCAGGCGTATGTGTTGCTTTCAGGCTTTGTTGATGCGCCTCGTTAAATGCCTTGGCGGAGAATACAAGTACATTTTCCATGTACTTTCCTATCAAATTCATGATGCCATTATCCTATTACTCATATTTATATTTCGTCTCCATATTATATGCTTCTTTGATAGTTTTTATGGAACTAAGAGAGGGGCTTAGGATTTGCGATTTTAAAGATGGTATTTGCATAGCAAGGCTTAAATATGGAAATGACTAAAGGCTATGTAACTGGTTTTCCTAGTTTTGATTAAAGGGGATAAAGATGGTTAGCGACAATAGATACAAAGGAACTACTACGGTTGGCTTAGTCTGCGGTAACGGCGTTGTATTGGCAAGCGAAAAAAGAGCGACTATGGGCACTTTCATCGCGAGTAGAGACGCGAAAAAGATATATCAGGTTGACGATCGAATTGGCATGACTACTGCAGGTGCGGTTGGTGATGCCCAGGTTCTGGCGAGGATAATTACAATAGAAGCAAAACTCTATAAGATCCGAAGAGGGGAGCCCATGGCAGTTGGTGCAGTTTCTACACTGTTATCTAATATCCTAAGTACACAGAGATATTTTCCATATATGACCCAGCTGATTATTGGAGGGGTTGATACCAAAGGGTCACGTCTCTTCTCGTTGGACCCACTGGGCGGCCAGATAGAGGAAACAAAAGTGGTTGCTACGGGCTCGGGCTCACCTATTGCATATGGCATCTTAGAAGACAGATATAAAGACGACATGTCGTTGGACGAAGGTGTCAATCTGGCAATACGGGCGCTACACGCTGCCATCAAGCGAGACGCCGCCTCTGGTGATGGAATAGAGGTAGTCACGATCACGCCAGATAAATATAGAGTCTTAGGTGAAGAAGAACTCTCTAAAAGGGCGAGTCCATTGGCGTAGTCGTTTTTATTTTTATTTATATAACAACACAGAATCGAGAGAAAAACTCAATGACGGTAGAAGAAGTTTTAAGCGAGCTCAAAGAGAAAATTCAAAAGAGATTACCGGCAGGCATAACTATATCTAGCCTCGAGTTTGAGGGGCCGGAACTTGTTCTGTACACAAAAGAGCCTCGGAAATTTGCAGATAATGGAGATATAATCAGGACGCTTGCTAAGGATATACGCAAGCGAATCACTGTGCGGCCAGACCCAGAAGTTCTTGCCGAGCCCGACGATGCCATCAAAAAGATCGAACAAATCGTTCCGGCAGAAGCCAAAATCACTGATTATTTCTTTGATATGGATAAAGGTGAAGTTGTCATCGAGGCAGAAAAGCCGGGATTGGTTATAGGGCGGCATGGTGCCATGCTCAGGGATATTACGAAGAGCATTGGATGGTCACCAAAAGTGGCAAGGACACCCCCTATCGAGTCGTCTATCATAAAAAATATACGCCAGTACATGCGCGTCGAGAGTAAGGCCAGAAAAACAATTTTAAGGCAAATTGGCAAAAAAATCCACAGGGATTTAACCTCTAAGGATTCGTGGATACGCATAACAGCTCTGGGCGGCTGCAGAGAGGTAGGAAGAAGTTCATACTTATTATCAACGCCTGAGACAAGGGTTCTGATTGATTGTGGTGTTAACCTTGGATCAGAGAATAACGGAACTCCATATCTATATGCGCCGGAGGTCAGTCCGATTAATCAGATTGATGCGGTAGTTCTTACACATGCTCATTTGGACCATTCTGGTTTATTGCCCTTGTTGTACAAATATGGTTACGATGGTCCTCTTTATTTAACCCCGCCTACCAGAGACTTGGCGTTATTACTACAACTGGATTACATCGAAGTGGCAGTCAGAGAGGGTAAAAAGGCGCCTTATGACTCTGCGATGATTAGAGAGGCGCTCAAACATACAATCATGTTAAACTATGGGGAAGTCACCGACATTGCGCCGGACATCAGGTTAACATTCTATAATGCGGGGCATATTCTCGGGTCATCGATAGCGCATTTTCACATCGGCGAGGGTCTATACAATATTGCCTTTACCGGCGATTTTAAATATGAGCCAACAAGGCTCTTTGATCCCGCAGTAAATGATTTTCCAAGATTAGAGGCGCTGGTAATGGAATCTACATATGGCGGTGCCAGGGACTATCAACCATCTCGCAGGGAAGCGGAACATAAGCTTCATACCGTCGTAAAGCAGACGATTGATAGAGGCGGCAAGGTTTTGATACCAGCATTTGCCGTGGGCAGAAGTCAGGAAGTCATGATTGTTTTAGAGGAAGCAATTAGAACGGGCGTTCTCGGCGATGTGTCAGTATACCTGGATGGCATGATATGGGAGGCAACTGCGATTCATACTACGCATCCTGAGTACCTAAATAGTGAATTGAGGGCGCAAATCTTCCATAAAGGGTTAAATCCATTTTTATCAGATAATTTTATTCGGGTCAAATCAGCTAAACGTCGGGATATCATCAATGGTGGCCCTTGTGTTATACTTGCTACATCGGGCATGTTGAATGGTGGTCCTGTGATGGAGTATCTCAAAGCGCTCGCTCCTGATGAGCGAAACACGCTCGTATTCGTAGGCTACCAGGCAGAGGGGACATTGGGAAGAAGAATTCAAAAGGGATGGAAAGAACTCCCATTTTCAATAGAAGGAAAGACAGAAACTGTCAAGGTTAATATGGATGTAGAGACCGTTGATGGGTTCTCTGGTCACTCAGATCGACGACAGTTAATGAATTTCGTCAGGAGAATGAACCCCTGCCCTGAGCGCATATTCCTCAGCCATGGCGAGGAAAGCAAGTGCTTGGACCTTGCGAGTTCATTGTACAAGAAATATAAAATAGAGACAAGAGTGCCAATGAACCTGGAGACGATACGACTTATCTAAGTAACTTCAGAGCGCTTTTTTAAAGTAGTTTTTTGGTCAATACGGTAATATATATTAAGAAGGTTGAGGGTAATAGATGAATAACATGAAGCGGGTGATAGGAGCATTTTTGGTTTTACTGATATTCTTTGGAGCTACACCCGTCCATGCATTAATAATAGAAGACATGGCGACGGACGTAGCAGAAACGATTGACTATCAAAATCCCACAACTAGGAATTTTGCTGTGCAATTAGCTGCTGAATATCCAGGAGAATACAATATCGGCCAGATTTGTTCTATTTATGAACATATAAGGGGGGAATGGAGATATGTGTCAGATCCTACAGAAGGCTATTATGCTCCCGCGAGTGAATCGATAGAAAACGGATTGGTTGGAGACTGTGATGATTTTGCGATATTGATGGCGGCCACAATTGAGGCAATCGGGGGTAGTAGCAGAGTTATATATGCCTATGGTCCAGAAGGGGGGCATGCGTATGCAGAGGTCTTTTTTGCTAAAGAAGGAGAAGAGAGCGCAGAGCAAAATCTTCAATATCTTACCAACAAATACCAAACGGCAGTGCACTATCACACAGATTCGAGGGGACGGATATGGTTAAACTTAGACTGGACTGCGAGACACCCTGGAGGTCCATTTTTTGAGGCAACCGATGCTTGGGCCATATACCCAAATGGATATTATGAGAAAATTATCGGTCCAACGCCAACTCCTACACCTGCACCACCAGCTGACTGGGTACCCATCGATACACCAACGTATGCTCCTACCGCACAAGACCTTCCCGCTGGTTGGACTGAAGATAGGATAATGCTTGCAACCCAGTCTGCACTAGACGACTTACAAGGACAAGGATGTTTCGGTATTAGGCCTGTTTACGCAGAAAGCCTGTGGATAGTAGATCCCTACAAAACGGTTGGTGGTGAGGTATATATCATAAAGTTTTCAACTAATCAAGATGCTAAGATAGCGTATTCAAATTTCGTGAAGAATCTGGACTACGATTACAGTATCCTATATGGGATCGGCGATGAAGGACTCTCTATATTAGGGCCAGGCGATGATCGTGGAGTATTTTTCAGAAATGATAATTTTGTGGTGGCAATAGAAGAGGGCATAGGTGTTAGGACACTAGCAGAGATAGTGGACGAAAAACTCGAATACGTATCTCCAACTCCTACGCCAACGCCACCACCACCTGCCCCCTTCCCTTATAAATATAAAAAAATTGTTGATGGGGAAGGCTATGAGATGGTGATTCCTGGATTTGAAGCAGCATTCACAATCATTGGACTCCTAGCAGTCGCATACCTGCTCAGAAGAAGGCGATAAGCGATTTTCTTTATCTAGTTACAAGTCAAACGGGATTGGTAGGTTTGATTGGAGTCCATTAAAAATAATATATGATAACGACCAGCTTATAGCGCGTGACACATAAAAACCCATTACAAAACCAGTTGTGCCAAAGCTCTCTGACTGAGCTTTTTGTATATTTCGAGCGAGTATAGGTTTCCTAGGGAAGTAGTTTTGTAAGCAGTTTCAGTGGGGGGAATAGATTCGCTAGTCGTGGTGTATGGTGTGACAATCACTGCACCAATCATATTTCTATCATCTGGGCTGAATTGGTCCTTTAGTGCTCTTTGAATCTCGTCACTATATTTTTGTGCCTCCTCTTCAAAGAGCCGACTTGATGTTCTGATGATGATCACTGATGGACTTTTCTTGGGTAATTGATTCTTAGCTTTTTCAAAAAGTCTCTTAGCTTCTCTGAAAAGATCATATTCCTCGCCTACAAATTTAACTTCTTTTCTAGTTCCGAGTTCAATCCTGATACCATATCTATTTATAATCAAAGGCAATGGATGGTCTCTCTTTGCTTTTTCACTCATTTCTTCTTTTATCTTGTTAAGAGCGTTTTCGACTTCTTTATTGGGGGGTAACTCGTCGATTTTTATGTCCATAGAGAAAGATTTTTGGTGCCTAGTCAGACGCGGAAGTAACTCTGATATGTGCATATCTATTGCGCTGATAATACGCAGTTTCTTCCGTTCAGGGACGTCGGTCAGCGTCTTCACTTCAAAGTATACCCATACTCTATCAATTTCCACCCTTAAGTCCAAAGCCCCATCCTTCTCTGGTAAAGGTGGTTCAAGCTCTATTTTGTCATCACCAAAGCCTTGGTTTCTATAACTTACCGCAAGCTTAGCGACCAAAAATGCATGACGATATTTCTTCTCATCCGCATTTCTAATCTCCTTTACGAGTCTATCAAAACCCTTGACCTTTTTAAGCTGAACTAATGTTTTTCCAAGCTCTGCTAGTGGAATGAATTTAGAGTAATTTATGCCTTCTACAGGAAATGGAAAGAGAGGGTGCCTACTATACCAATCCCTACACTTCTGTTTTTCTCGCCATTCTTCATCAAATACTCTCTCTATCATTTCAAAATCTTCCTCAGCATAGGAGAACGGTGAATACTCTTCACGACGCCACCAATCTTTTGCCAATTTTTCACTCATTTATGATCACCCTTTTTTACTTATTAGATAGAGATCGGTCTAAAAATGAATCCCTAGACTCACACAGGTCAAGCAGCGGGCATTCACCACACCCGGGATTACGCGCCCTACAAAATTCTCTGCCAAATGATATGAGTGCGATGTGCGCAGCTCCTCTTTTCTCTGGAGATATCTGCCTTTCTAGGGCAACCTTAACCTTCTCGTGATCAGCATCTGCGGGGGCAAGACCAAGTCGTTTTGCTATGCGAAATACGTGCGTGTCTACGGGCAGAACGGCATGCCCTCCTGCGAATAGAAGGATGCAATCTGCGGTCTTGGGCCCTATGCCTTTTATTTTCAGAAGGTCATTACGTGCTACATCCACGTTTTTGTGGACCAGTTTACTCAAATTATGTCCTTCAACGATCAACTTTGATATGTCCTTAATGCGCCTCGCTTTAATGTTGTGCAAACCAGCGGGCCTCAGAAGAGCAGTGAGCTCGTTTATATCAGCGTTGGCAATCTGCTCCGGTGTCTGAAATTTCGAGAACAGATTTTCACAGGCAATCCTCGTGTTGCGATAGTTGGTATTCTGAGAGAGAATCGTTCTGACCAGCACATGAAATGGGGCATCCTCCCTCTGCGCGGGATGCCCATAAATTTTAACCAGTCGATCTACGACTTTTTGTGCTTTGCTCATGCCTGCTACATCATCGGTGGCATGCCATCCATACCGCCCATTCCCGGTGGCATCTCCGGTACATTTTTACCCAAACTACTAGCAGCCATCACATCATCGATTCTTAGAATCATAACCGCCGACTCTGCAGCAGAACCTATGGCCTGCGTTTTTATGCGGAGCGGCTCAAGAACGTTAGCCTCTTGCATATCGATAACACTGCCAGTGTAGACATCCAATCCGGCATTTTTATCTCCTTTTTCGTGTTTTGAGCGTAGGCTCACTAGGGAATCGATGGTATTCAAACCAGCGTTTTCTGCTAATGTTCGGGGGATAACCTCCAGCGCGTCTGCGAATGCCTCTATAGCAAGTTGTTCTCTGCCGCCGACTGTTGATGCATATTTCCGAAGTTGTAGCGCCACTTCTACCTCCGAGGAACCGCCTCCTACAACCAGTTTTTTATCTTCTATTGCGACGCCCACGACACGCAATGCATCATGTATAGCCCTATCGACCTCGTCAACGACGTGCTCTGTCCCGCCGTGCACAATCATGGATACTGCCTTGGGATTCTTGCATTTCGTGACGAAAATCATATCTTCGTCAGCCACCTTTTTCTCCTCGACTAAACCAGCCTCGCCCAAGTCACCTTTAGTGATATCGCCTGCCCTTGTTATGATAGAGGCGCCGGTTGCCTTGGCTAATTTATCTATATCCGACTTCTTGACTCTCCTTGCAACTAAAATGCCTGCCTTGGCAAGATAGTGCTGTGCCATATCATCGATACCCTTCTGACAGAAAACGACGTTTGCGCCGCTGTCCTTGATGGCATTTACTATCTTCTTCAGCATGCGTTCTTCTTCAGCGAGGAATGCCTGCATCTGTTCTGGGGATGTTATCGAAATTTCGGCATCCATCTCGGTTCCTTTTAATTCAATGGCAGTATCAAGCAACAGAATTTTTGCATTCTCGACCTTTTTTGGCATGCTTGAGTGTACCCTCTCCTTATCTATGACCATTCCCTCTATGAGTTCAGAGTCTTCGATGCCTCCGCCGACCCTCTTTTCGACTTTAATGTTATCCATATCAACTGTGTCATCTTCAACTATGGACCGGACAGCCTTCACGCACAATTTGGCGAGATGCATTTTTGCCGCCTCTGCCCCTTTTCCGGTCATTGCAGTACTGGCAATATTCTCCAGTACACTTTCATCATCTGGTGCTATAGGTGATGCTATGGCATTCAAAATTTCATATGATTTTTGTGCTGCCATTCTGTAACCAGAGGCTATGATTACTGGGTGAACATCTTGGTCTAAGAGTGCCTCTGCCTTTTTAAGCAACTCTCCGGCGAGGACCACCGCAGTTGTCGTCCCATCGCCAACTTCATCCTCCTGGGTCTTTGCAATCTCAACCATCATCTTCGCCGCAGGATGTTCAATGTCCATTTCCTTTAAGATGGTCACGCCATCATTCGTAATCACGACGTCGCCCATGGAATCTACAAGCATCTTGTCCATGCCCTTTGGCCCCAATGTCGTCCTAACGGCCTCTGCAACGGCTTTTGCCGCCATAATATTCATGCTCTGGGCTTCTCTGCCCCTTGTTCTCTGACTGCCCTCTCTTAGAATTAATACAGGTTGTCCGGATAATTGTCCTACCATTTACTGCCTCCTCTATAGAATAATAGCGAAAAGGAATGTTTGTAGTTCTATATATAACTTGGGGATTCAGAGTTCAATCTTTCTGCTCTGGATTAACGTAACAAATTCATCTGAATCTTCCATGGATTCTAATTCACTTCTTTTGACTAAGGTGGTATTGTCTATTTGTAGTGACTTGGATGTGCCTTCAATGATGAACACAGATTGCGTCTCGGTCACATCTGATATGCTGCTCATCAGTTTTGCCCTTTTGATCATATGCTTGCCATATTTACCGACACCTGTGAGTATTGTGGCCGTTTTGTCTTGAGATAGTGCATTAAACGGTGCCTGTACCATGGGCAACACATCGAATCCAATATCAATCATCATCATGAAGACCGCCCGCTCAACAGGAGATATGGTCTTCTGGCTATGTGACGGCGTATCATAGGGCCTTGGGTGCAAGATGTCTATGGGGTGTGACAATGCCATATTCAAAAAAGATTCGAGTTTCAGCGCCACTCTAATCGTTGCATTCATACCCTCTTCGTACTTGTTGATGGCTCTTCTGGACACGCCTAACTGCGAGGCAATCTCACCAAGGGATATTCCCCGACTCGTTCTGGCTTCTTGCAGCGCATCGCCATCGATGTTAACGTATAATCCGCCTGGCGCCGCGTAAATCAATGGCGGTATTTCAAAGACAAAAAGGTCGTGCAGGGTTTGCAGATTGATAGATGGGATGCCGTAGCGGAGGTATACCACGCCGTTGTCCAGTGGTTTGTTGCACGTTCTCTCGCCAACTATTAGCGGGGAGCAGTGAAGCCGCTCTGCAAGGCATCTCATCTCGTTGGCAGAGTCCATGCTTAACCCGCCGATGTTTAAAAGCACCTTCACCAATAGTAATACATGCCTCCTACTTGCAACCATATCAAAACATCTGGGGCGAACTTCACATGGTTCTGACGTAATGAATCCAGCGCGTTTTAATACATCTAAAACCCGATGTAATAATAATTCCTTCATCTTATTATATTACTCATCCAATACTTCTATATAATATTATGTGTGATGGTACTTGGAGCAACAGTGTATATTGGAATCGACGATACTGATTCAAAAAACGGCATGTGCACTACATATTTGGCTGCAGTGTTAGTGGAGCGGCTACAAGATTATGGGCAACTAATCGGCTGCCCCAGGTTGGTGAGGCTGAATCCAAACATCAGATACAAAACAAGAGGGAATGGTGCTGTTGCCATTCACTTTGAGGAAAAGGGCGGTTGCGCACCGCGAATTGAAGAGACTGTAGTTCGCACCGTGGAGGAGATGGCAGAGTTTGATGCCCCAAACACAAATCCTGGCATCGTAATCTTGGATGAGATTCCTGAAGAAGTAAAGGAGTTTTCCAAAAGGGCGGTACAGGACATCATCAGCATCAAAGAGGCGATTGACCTTGCTGGGAGATATGGCAAGGTGCATGCATTTAAGAATGGGCGTGGGGTTATCGGTGCGCTGGCTGCGGTAGGCGCAACGCTGGAGGAAGACCATACCCATGAACTAATTGCCTACAGGCAGAGAGAGCGATGCGGTACCCCGAGGCACATCGACGAGAAATCGGTATTCGATGCGAACAGGGCAACATATCCACTGACATGGGGCACCGTAGACCTCGCCAACAATACAATCGTATTCTCGCCCAGTTCACCATGTCCCGTGCTCTTTGGTATCCGGGGTGATGATGTGGATGCGATTCAGAAGGCATTTGAGGTGATTAAATCGGAGCCAGTGGGGCGGCACATTCTCTTCAAGACCAATCAGGGTACCGATGCGCACCTCGTGGAGGGTGAAATGGCTTCAGTAAAGGATGAGCGTTCGTATATCCTGGGAGGAGTCGTAAGCGCTCCACCGCGTACGATTGAAGGAGGGCATGTCATCTTCTCCATCGCAGAAAATGGGCATAAAATCGACTGTGCAGCATACGAGCCAACGAAAAACTTCAGGGATGTGGTGCGAAAGCTACGCGTTGGCGACAAAGTAACCGTTTACGGCGCCGCAAAGAACCATACAATTAATCTCGAAAAGATTGAAATCACATCGCTTGTAGGGCGCTTCATTAGACAAAACCCGGTTTGTGACTGCGGAAAGAGAATGAAATCTGCCGGGCACAATCAGGGGTATAGGTGCAAGAAGTGTGGAACACATGCTGACGCACCGGAGTATGTCCCTATCGACGGGCAACCGGATTTGGGACTGTATGAGGTGCCTCCTTCTGCAAGGAGGCATATCTCTAAGCCACTAATTAGAATGAGCGGGAATGTGCACCCTAGTATATAAGCATCAACTTTATAATTAAGCTATATTAAAAGGAGAAGCGAATTTAGAAGGGCGACACAATGAAATTAGAAGAATTGCGACATGGGACCGAATTGCTCAAGAAAGGCTTTGCCAAGATGCAGAAGGGCGGCGTCATTATGGACGTCACCAACGCCAAGCAAGCCAGAATTGCAGAAGAGGCTGGAGCTGTGGCTGTGATGGCGCTCCATGCCGTGCCAGCTGACATTAGGGCCGCTGGCGGAGTTGCCAGGATGGCTGACCCGGCGGTAATACTGGAAATTATGGATGCCGTCACGATTCCGGTAATGGCAAAGGTACGAATAGGGCACTTCGTCGAGGCGGAGATACTCGAGGCGCTGGGCGTGGACACGATAGATGAGTCTGAGGTGCTGACGCCTGCTGACGAAAAGTATCACATTGATAAGCTTAGATTTACCATCCCCTTTGTGTGCGGTGCACGAGATCTCGGAGAAGCGCTACGGCGCATAAACGAGGGGGCTGCAATGATCCGGACGAAGGGTGAGGCGGGAACTGGCGATGTAAAAGAGGCAGTCAGGCACATGAGGGCAATCATGGGTACCATCCGAGAATTGAGAGGAAAGACCGATGAGGAGCTATTAAGAGTTGCACGTGATATCGATGCGCCATTTGAACTTGTAAAAGAAACCGCAGAGATGCAGCGTCTCCCTGTGGTGAATTTTGCTGCTGGTGGCATCGCCACACCTGCGGATGCGGCGCTGATGATGAAGATGGGTGCAGATGGTGTTTTTGTCGGATCAGGTGTTTTTAAGGCCGAGTCCCCAGAAAAAATGGCAAAGGCCATTGTTGAGGCGGTAAACAATTATGATAAGCCTGAGGTACTCGCTGAGATTTCTAAAGGACTTGGCGGTGCGATGAAAGGGTTGGACACTCATACATTGAGTGAGGACGAAACCCTACAAACCCGCGGCTGGTAGTTTTGATGAGAGTCGGCATCATCGCGTTACAGGGCAGTGTAGAAGAGCATGTAAGAGCGGCAGAGAGGGCACTATCTGAAAGGGGCGGTGGTGAAGCTGTTTCAGTAAAACACGCCGGTATCATTCCGAGTTGCGATGCCATCATCTTGCCTGGCGGAGAGAGCACGACGATTGGTAGATTGATGCTCAGGGAGGGAATCGCCGATGAGATTAAGTCAGCTGCGAAGGGCGACGTACCGATCCTTGGAACGTGCGCAGGCCTAATCCTACTCGCCAGATATGGCGATAAACAAGTGGAACAAACAAATCAATTCCTGCTTGAGTTGATGAATATTCATGTAACAAGGAATGCTTTTGGCCGCCAGAGGGAGTCGTTTGAAACCCCACTCAAGATCTCTGTCATAGGTGAAAAAGCGTTCAATGCGGTCTTTATCAGAGCGCCAGCCATCACAAAGGTTGGAGAGAATGTTGAGATACTTGCTAAATGCAATGGCTATATCGTTGCCGCGAAACAGGATAAGTTGGTGGCGCTCGCATTTCATCCAGAATTAACCCGGGATACTAGATTACATCATTTCTTTTTTGACTTAGTTTAAATGTTTGCGCAGACTTCACATTTTTCGTTCTTTTTTATCTCGATAATGTCGAAGCTGTTGGATAAAAGGTCGTAAAAAAGTAATTTTCCAGCCAACACCTCGCCTGCGTCCGTAATCAACTTGATAACTTCGTTTGCCTCTAAAGCACCGAATAATCCTGTAGTGACGCCTATTATTGGGAATATTTCTTTATCCGTCATTTTTGGGAATATGCACTTGAGGCACGGTGTCTTTGATGGAATAATCGTTGTTAGTTGCCCATAAAAGCCCTCTACTG
Organism: Methanosarcinales archaeon; assembly: GCA_026016205.1. Taxonomy (GTDB): domain Archaea; phylum Halobacteriota; class UBA148; order UBA148; family JAUWXC01; genus JAUWXC01. Next base: position 369,952 of record CP061209.1, read on the forward strand.
CCGCGTGCACGAGTGGTTTTTGATTTTTAACGCAGAACTCGTTTAGGCTATATCGCGTGCTGAAGTTATCAAGACAATCTACTATAATAGTGGCATCTTTTAATACGTCAATGTTTTCTGTAGTTATCTTCTCGGTAATAGCTTCTATTTGAATATCAGAATTTAGAGATGATAATTTTTCCTTGATGGATTCTGCCTTATTCGTCATAGCTACATCCTCTTCCCAATGGAGTACTTGCCTGTTCAAATTGCTCAACTCGGGGACTTGGCAGTCTATTATGGTCATTTTTCCAATGCCAGCGGCGGCTAAATAAAGGGATGCAGCAGTTCCAAGACCGCCTGCGCCAACGATGGCAACTCTTGCCTTCTTCAGTTTTTCCTGCCCTTTTCTGCCAATGTGATCCAGCAGGATTTGCCTATCATACCTTTCCATGTCTCTATCGGTAAGCATCATCCTCCTCCCACTGGCGGAAATATCGCGACTATATCATCATTTTTTAATCTGGTTTTCAGTTTGTCAAGATGCTCTATGTTTCTTCCATTGACGAGAATCTTGACATAATCGCGGAGTTTCAATTCTGTTGGAATTTCATCCTTTTCAAAGACGAGTTTCTCAAATTTTTTACCGTATTTATCCACGAATTTGTGCAAGAGCTCTTCTACGCTGCACGCTTCAACTTCAGTTTCTTTCTCTTGCGTCACTTCCCTAAATGTCGCAAAAAATTTTACTTTTGCCATATTGCTCGTTCGATCTATACTAAAAATAAAAGGAGAGGGAGATTTTATAAACCAAGCTCCCTCACTTTTTCTTTTGTTGGGATCCCATTCTTGTCCCAGCCTCTGACCTTGTAGTAGTCATCCAGCAATGCGTCTTTTTCCCAAACGTGCCCTTTTGCTGCACCCTCTGGCATCTTCTCCTTCAAGAATCGCTCTGGTAATGTGTCATCATCCCTGCCAAATCCTGCCTTGATGTTGTAGAGTCGCTCTAAGTTCCAGATTCTCTCTCCTGCTTTCATGGCTTCTTCAGTGGTGTAGCCAAATCCTGTCGCTGCGGATAGCAATGCTGCAAGGTCGTCTGCGCCCAGCGCAAAAGTCGTGAACAGGCATATGTTGCACGAATCCACAACTGATGTCAAATCCTGGAACGTCTTGGTCCAACCGGCTTTGCCCTTCGTGGCCAGAGGGTCAAGTTTCTCTGGAACGCCAAGAATCTCGGGTGCAATCATATAACCCCTAACGTGACAGCCACCCCTGTTGGATGTTGCGTACTCGAGTCCGAGTCCCTGTGCCCCTCTTGGGTCGTATGCAGGCAGTTCCTGCTTCTTGACGCTCATTGATAATTCAGAATGGCCATATTTCTTCGCAAGGCGATACGACCCCTCTGCCAGAGCATCTCCAAAGCCGTCTCTATATGCGGTTTTCTTGGTCAATTCAACAATTGCATCTGCATCTCCAAAACTGAGCTTCATCCCCACATCTTTCTCAGGGAGATACTCTTTCTCGGAGAGTTCCATCGCACATCCAATCGTGTTGCCCATCGTAATCGTGTCAATGCCGAGTTCATTGCAGAGGTAATTTGCCTTTGCAACTGCTTCGAGATTATCTACGCCGCACTGTGCACCAAACGCCCATGTGGTCTCATATTCAGGACCTTCACCCTTGCCAGCGTACTTTCCTTTAACCTCGGTTACTCTACCGCAAGCGATTGGACAACCGTGACACGCCTTGTTCTTAACAAGAATCGTGTCCTTCATTGTTTCCCCGCTTATCTTCTCAGCGCCTTCAAAAACACCTGTCTGAAAGTTCCTCGTGGGAAATATTCCGCTTTGATTAATTATGTTCACCAGAACAGCAGTTCCATATGTTGGAAGCCCCTGCCCGGTGGTTGGGTTTTCCTTAAGCTTCTTGATGCAATCCTTCACAGCCTTTTCGAAAGCATCGGGCTTTGCGATTTCAACCTTCTTTGTTCCACGCACTGCGATGGCTTTCAGGTTCTTGGAACCCATGACCGTTCCCACGCCGCCCCGGCCTGGCGCTCTGTGCTTGTCACTTATCACACACGCAAACCTCACGAGATTCTCTCCCGCTGGCCCAATACATGCAACGCTTATCTTTTCATCTCCGACTTCTTTGACGATTATGTCAGTTGTTTTGTGTGTGTTCTTGCCCCAGAGACCTCCTGCATCTTTTATCTCTGCCTTTCCATCGTTTACCCACAAGTAGACTGGCTTGTCCGCCTTGCCCTCAATTACAATCGCGTCAAATCCCGCCTTCTTCAGTTCTGCACCAAAGGACCCACCACCATTTGCACCTGTGATGGTTCCCGTCAGTGGCGATTTCGTCGCAACCTCGTATCTGGATGACGCTGGCGCGGACGTACCTGTTAAAGGTCCGACTGCAAAAATCAGTTTGTTCTTAGGGCTAAGCGCATCTATTTTTGGGTCTACCTCATCGTATAATATCTTGGATGCAAGTCCTCTGCCGCCAATGTACGCTCTTGCAATGTCTTTGGATATCGTTTCCTCTCGAACCTTCCCGCTCGAAAGGTTTACTCTCAAAATTTTTCCCATTAATCCAGGCATTCAATCACCCCAAATGTTGCCATTATTAATGTGCAAGTGTGGCCTATAAAAACCTTCCTAAAATGCCAATTTCCATTCATCTTCGATTTGGTCTAGGACTTTGTCAGGTCGCTAGGAACTCTATACAACTCCCATCTGATTTTCTTATTTTCCACAAGTTCTTTAATCTTCTTTTCTTGTTGAGAAAGCCCCGCCTCTCCACTCTTTATCTCGAGCATCACAATCTCTTCGGGGGCATTTGCTGACAAACCCTTAAAGACGAGCATGTCTATGGGTGTGCCGATGAATCTGGCCTCCGTGGGGTCATACTTGAAATCAGGTAGGTATGGTGCTAATTGCTCGCTGAATTTGCCTCCGAGAACCAACCTACTTCTTCTGACAGCATCATCGCGTATCTCACGCTCCTTTTGGAGCACCCACTCCTCGAATCTGGCTTTGTACTCGCTTGCGACGATTTTTCTTCCAAAATAGTAACCCATTATTAAGGCAACGAAAATCCCGACTATGAGCGCTCCTATTACGAAATCCATTGTCCCCCTCACAAACAATCTAGGTCTTGCTCAGGTCCATTACTTCAAACCCTACCTTCTCTGCATCGTCCTTCTCAGGCTTCTCCTCCACGGTCTGTCTCGTGCCTATGGACTTGAGCGCCTGCAATACCATTTGCTTGTATTGTTCTAAGTCAGGTGAATAATGCTCTTTCGCCTTTGTGACATCTGGGTCATCGTTCCCAAGCGCTGCGATACGCTCTAAAGTATGCTTGGCTGTTTCAATGATCCATCTGTCCCGAGTTTCAGCATCAATCACCTGTATGGATTCGGGCCTAATCGATGTGATGATGCCTTCGCCGGTGTCGTAGGTGTTCGTTTTACCAACGACTGCGATAAATTGCGGTGGCTCGATTAAACTCAGCATCTGCGCCGCTTCTGGTTGATACTGTCCTGCATAAATCGTAAAGACGCCAGTTGGATCTGCTACTCTAGCACGCCAGTGCTCTGCAGACTCCCCAATATCTTCCTTTTCGGTCAATGTACCAGTGATGAAGACTCTGTTGCATCTCGCGCCAGTCGGTGTCAACAGATATAGTGGCGCGTACTGGTCGTCACTTTCCTTAAACGTCAAATTGGATTCATTATATTCTTGAGCAAATATCCGTTTAGCCACTTCTCGTTCTAACATTACAACCCCTCTGCCATGGCAATTGCGTCTTGGATATCTCCGTCTGAGACAGGAACCGCTCTTTCCATTTCCTCCACCAAGATATAGCGACCAACCTTGGGTCCTTTAACTCTATAATAGTGCCCCATTAACTGTTCTGTAATCACATCTACAACCTTGGACGGATCCAGCGCCTCTTCCGCCATCTTTTTTGCTGCATCTAATGTGATACCCGTCAACTTCTCGGTAATTTCCCTGTTCAGAATGGCATCTCGTACAATTTTTCCATCATCTATGACCGCTTTCACTCGTAGGTCATACTTTCCTTCGACCTTTCCGTGCTCGCCGCAGGAGCCTTTGACAAGGGCTCTGTTGCACGATTCGCACCTTTTTATCAGGCCAGAGCCGGATTGAATGTCAACAATGGCACCAGTAATATCCTCCACAGAAGACCCGACCTCGATATCCTCTTCTATTTCCTGAATTTCGGTGTTCTTATTGAAATTGACCTGGAATCTTCCCTGCCACGAATCCGTTACCACGTTCTTGAATACGTAGCACTTACCCTCTTCAACCAGGGGGCGAGCTGATTTTGCCCAGTTCACGAATTTGATTATTCCAGTTTCGTCGCCTATCAAGCCAACCTGTGCTATACTATCGCTCTCAGACTGCCAAAGTTGGATAACCTTTGCCTTAAGGCCAACCCACTGGCCTTCAGAGGATATATCCCTGACCTTAACGGGATTTGAGTCCTTCCCATAAAACTCGCCTCTCGGTATGTTTGACTCCTTCAAATATTGACTAACAACGCTTCTTTTTGCTTCATCAACTGGTACCCCAAATTTATTGGTAAGTTCGTCCAGTTTCGATTCAATATCTTCTAATGGGACATCAAGCCCCATCTCAGAAAAACGAGATTTCAACTGCTCTGCAATATCTTTTACCATATCTATACCTCTAGCCTCTTGTTTCACAATTTAGAGAGGCACATCCAATTCGGCATTATGGTAAATAAGGTTGGTGATAGCAGGGCGAAAGTGATGTACCTATATCATCAAATCTATAAGTATCATAACCGCTGATGTCATCTTCGCATGAATCTTACGAATCTTAAAATTCTGGTCATAAACAATTACGGGCAGTTCTGTCACCTGATTCACAGGGCAATGCGGGACTTCGGCGCGAAAAGTTCGCTGGTAAGCAACGAGTTACGTGTAGGAGATATCCTAAAGAAGGAACCCGACGGTTTAGTTCTCAGTGGAGGGCCCTCTTTGGAACGAATAGGCAATTGTATGGAATACGTGCACAAGCTCGACCTGCCGATTTTGGGCATCTGCCTGGGGCATCAACTGATGGCGCATACCTTTGGCGGCGAGGTGCGCAAAGGCAAGTATGGCGAGTATGCAGAGGTGACGGTTGAAATCCTTGATGAAAATGACATATTTAAAGGATTTCCGTCTGCCATAAAAACATGGGCATCTCATGCCGACGAGGTGAACGTTTTGCCAGAGGATTTCACATTATTGGCGCGCTCAGATGTATGCGAGGTAGAAGCCATGAAACATATCAAGAAACCGCTCTACGGTGTGCAGTGGCACCCAGAAGTGTCACATACCGAGCATGGAGTAGACCTGCTTAAGAACTTTTTAAAACTATGTAGAGAATTTCACCATTAACGTTTTGTATCATACTCGACCTTATTTTGACATAATGACCACATCACAGGTATATTTCACCGACTCCAGGGCGCCAGTTGACCAGCCAGCCAGATGGTATCAGCCAAAGCTCAGTGCTGTCAGCAAGCTGGAGCGCTTGATGCTAAAGAGCGGCATTCTGGATAACATCTCAAAAGGCGACCAGGTCGCAATCAAAACCCATTTTGGCGTCCATGGGACGACCAAGTCTCTGCGCCCGACATTCATCAGAAAGATTGCTCAGATGGTGAAGGACAAAGGCGGTATGCCTTTCGTGACCGAGACGACAGGGTTGGGAATGGCCAGAGAAAGGAGCTTTGCCGTGAGTAAGATTGCAACTGCCGAGGAAAACGGGTATACATCTCAAACGCTATCTGCACCGATTATCATCGCTGATGGTCTAAAAGGTCTTGATGGTGTAGAAGTGAGTGTCAACGGTATTCAGCTCAAAAGGGCATATGTAGCAAAGCACATCGCAGAGGCGGATAAGGTGATTTCGCTGGCGCATTTCAAGGGACATATGAACAGCGGTTTTGGCGGTGCGCTGAAGAATATAGGTGTTGGTTGCGTTGCGAAAACATCCAAATACGACCTGCATATTCGCGAGCCTCCGGCGATCGACCCCGGGCGCTGTACAAAATGCGGCGCCTGCCTCGAAATATGCCCGGTTGATGCCATAAAAGACTGGAATATAGACCCTACAAAGTGCGTCCGCTGTCAGGGGTGCGCCGAGGTATGCAAAGATGGTGCCATACCTCTCAATTGGGTTTCGTCTCAGGACCTTTCCGAGCGATTCGTGGATTGCGCCAAGGCAGTCATTAACTGTGTCGGAAAGGAGAATTTTAGATATGTGAACTTCTTGCTCGATATCACGCCACACTGCGACTGCTGTCCTTACTCGGACAACCCCATTGTGCCCGACCTAGGAATTCTTGCCTCGGATGACATACTTGCGATCGATAAAGCGTCGGTAGACATGGTGAATCAAGCGCCAATACTCCCGAATTCAATGGCGCAGAACGGCGAAGATAAATTCCACAGCGTCTTTGAGTGGACACACTCTAAATATCAATTAGAGGCGGCGGAAAAACTTGAATTGGGCTCGATGGAATATAATGTCATCAAAGTGGAATGATTTTACTCTGTCTGCGCAAGCCATATTCCGAATATGACCAAAACACCGCATCCTATTTGATAAGGATAAATTCGCTCTGACAGGAAGACTGATGCCTGCATGATTGCGAACATGGGTATAAGAAATGTGAAGAAGTTCGTCTTTGATGCCTCCAACTCCTTGAGCGCCTCGAAATACAACAATGTCCCGATAACGGTACACGGTATCGCCAGCCCAAGTACGGCGCTCCATGTTGCCATCGAATACGCGAGCTCTACGGGCTCGACTGTTATGGAAATCAAGTTTAATAGCATTGTCCCTATAAGCGTGCTGACTGCCAATATGAGCAGGGGGCTATTATTCGCAACGATCTTTTTGCCGATGATGGTGTAGATCGAGTAACACATCGCCGAGAAGATTAGCATCAGATTGCCATAGACTGCCATTGAATCTCCAGGGGGTGAAAAACTGCCATTGAGCGAGATGATGGTGATGCCTATAAATGAGAGGACCAAGCCAGACACTTTTCTATGACCAAGTGACTCATGCAGGAATATCGCTGCCAGGATCAACGTGAATGCAGGACTGCTATTCTGCAGAATGCTCGACATGGATGCCGTTATATAGCGCATGCCGAGATTCTGCGATATGTTCGGGAGCGTGACGCCCACGATGCCAAGGGTAAATAACGTGGCAAAGTTATCTTTCGTGAACCTCTTAATCTGGTGCATCTCAAATTTTACCAGTGCATAGGCCGTGAATATTACCGTGGCAAAAGAGAATCGCAACGCTGCCAGGTAGATTGGCGTCACCTCTGTCAAACCAATCTTGACAAGAACGAACGACGCCGACCAGAGGAGTACTGCCGCTAAAATCGATGCATATGCTTTTAGTGAAGTCATGGGGCACCTGCACTTGCTAAGTTTTATCTGGTTGTGCGTATACATTTCTTTATCATATATGAAACTAAGGAAAATAAGGAAAAGGATTAGAGACTATTTTGATATTACTGGATTATCCGAGATTGCGAGACGATATTTTGTCATGAATGCCTTTGACGGCGCTCTAACGATGCTGGGCATCATCATAGGCGCGTTCGTTTCAGGTGTCATAGACCACAGAATAATCATCGGTACCGGCATAACTGCAAGTCTTGCAATGGGCATCTCCGGTGTCAGCGGCGCCTACATGACCGAGAAGGCTGAACGCATTAGAGACCTCAAGAAACTGGAAAGCGCGTTGCTGATTAACCTAAAGGCCACAAAACATGGAAAAGCGACCAGATTTGCATGGTTCTTTGCCGCATTCGTAGATGGAGCGAGCCCTGCGCTGGCAGCGATGTTCGTCATATCGCCGTTCTTCTTGACCGCATACGGCCTGATGTCCGAGATTCAGGCGTTCAGGGCATCTATAGCCATGACCTTTTCGCTCCTGTTCGGATTGGGGGGCTACTTGGCAAGAACAAGCGACGAGAGTATATGGAAATATGGTATCCAGATGCTCATCGTTGGTTTGTTAACTGCACTTGCATGCATGGGTATCGCCCTTTATGTGAAGTGATTAGAACTAGCACATCCTGATCAATTTCTTCGCCCACTGGAGCTTTTTTTTCTTGATAGGGCTAACAGTAGCATCTTCAAAATCAAATCCTAGGAGTGTAACGCTTTTCGCACCAAAGTGCCGCGCCATGAATACACACCTGTCTCCATCTGTGAAGCCTCCGAAATTATGGACGTTTTTTAGTGGCGTGGATTGTGTGCTTCCGATAACGTGATTGAGTAACGGTACATATCGCTTTATGGCGGGAATATTATCTCCATGTGCATGTACGACGATGACACTTCCAAGCCGGTCAGCAGAAATGATGTCATCCATGTTTCCATCTAAATCCGTGACAACTACGTCAGGAAGAATGGCATGCTCCAGCAGCACTGATGTTGCACCATCTGCGGCGATAATCGTGTGATTGGATATATCGACGTTGTCAAGTTCTTCCTTGAGGGATGGCGCGTTTCCACAAACGATGACGGATTTTTGGTGAAGCAGTTCGTGTAACTTCTGGGTGCTGAGCGAACGCTTGCCCAGCAATTCTGACAAAATCCTGGCTGAGCGCTCATCCTTGCCCTTGTCAAAGTAGAAGTCCTTCAAAATTTCCTGGTAAATTGGTTCCCAGTCTGTGAAGTCCATGATTATCGCCACTACTAACTCGGCCAAGCGTAATAAAGGTGTTCAGGAGGTGAAATTGTTCTTGATTATTTTAGTCCTATGTAATTCTATTTTGTAGTCGGGAATCCTTCCGCTTTCCATTGGGTAATCCCTCCCAACATGTTGTAAACTTCTCTAAAATCGAGTTCATTTATTATGCCTAAAGCTATTCCGCTACGGTGTCCGCTTCGGCAATAAATAAGATACGTTTTGTTTTTATCAAGTTTATTAAGCTCATCTCTAAAAGTTTTGGAATAGTAATCTAAATTGATTGCATTTTCTATGTGTCCATTTGTATACTCCTCTGGCGTTCGAATATCTATAATTATAAAAGTCTGATTCTCTGTATTATTTTGGATCAAAGCATATGCTTCTTTTGCGGTGATATCTTCAATTATCTGGGTTTGTGTTTCTGGCTTTGTGGTATTGTCTTCATGGTGGATGCATCCGCTTATCAATACAAATGACACTATCAACACTCCCAATAGCGCCAGCATCCCTAATTTTTTCGTATTCATTTTCATTATGGTTTATATCTCCTCTCTTTTGAATATTTTTCCCATTACGAAGAGATATATTCGACTAATTGACGTGCTAAACAAGGTCCTTATGTAGCCAAGAGTAAACGTCACAAACTTTTTAAAAATCAAAAGCTAAGTGTTTAATGGAGACTTTTAATGGGAAAAGTTATCGAAGACATTGCGCTCAGAAATCGCACCTTCATATTTCGCGATAGGGCCCATGCAGGAGAGGCATTAGCCGAAAAGCTAAAAGGATACAAAAGCACAGGGGCATGGATCCTTGCCATTCCTGCAGGAGGCGTTCCCGTGGGATTTATCATGTCAAAAAAGCTGAAGCTTCATTTTGACATAATTCTCGTTAGAAAAATTCACATCCCGTGGAACAGGGAGGCGGGCTTTGGCGCGATAAGTTGGGATGGAGTCGTTCTTTTTAATGAGCCCTTGCTCCAGTCACTTGATTTAACTGAAGAGGAAATCAATAGTTGTATCGAGATGGAAAAGGAGGACATCATCAAGCGAATGAGGTTGTTTAGGGGCGATAAATCCTTTCTCGACCTAAGAGGTAAAACCGTCATTTTAGTCGATGACGGTATGGCCTCAGGTTTTTCCATACTTGCAGCGATAGAGTCCGTAAAGCGAAGGGATGTAAAGGAAATCGTAGTTGCTGTCCCCACCGGCTCAAAAAATGCCATAAATTTGGTGGAGCCGCACGTGGATAAGCTTGTCTGCCTCAACATCAGATCTGGTCCAATCTTTGCCGTGGCCGATGCCTACAAAGCCTGGCGCGATCTCAGGGAAGAGGATATCATGGCGATCCTAAAGGGAAACTGAGTATTCAAAATAAAATGGCTGTAGAAAATACCTACTATTATCTCTCAACACCAAACTCCATCTCAACGCCTTCCACGATCCAGCACTTCACTAGGTCGCCTTTTACCTTAATCGCAGGGGTGATATCAAGCCTCTTTGCCCTTACCTCTGTGGAGATAAACGTCTTCCGGTTTTCTATTAGGTGCACGACATCCTTACTTTTGATCTGCACAAGCACGTTTATCTTATCCTCCACGTTCAAGTCCAGCTCTTTCCTCATGTCCTGAATCCTGCGAATAATTTCCTTGGCATATCCTTCCGCTTTTATTTCATCCGTGAGTTCAGCATCCACATACACGCGCCCCTTTGAAAATTCAGCCGCGCCAATGTGCTCCGGCAGCGATTCCCTGAAATGAACCATATCTTTTGTAATTTTGATCTCACCCTTGTCTAATTTAAGTCGGTATCCCTTGGCAATCTCCTTTCTGAGCGCTTTGCCGTCCATTCTCTCTAGCACATGGATTACCTTGGCTGCATTTTCCTTGAACTTGGGTCCGATAACGCTCTGATCCGGGAGCACTTCCAGGCGGACTTCATCCCATTCCTCGCCTACTTTGAGCAGAACAACCTCCTTCACGTTCGCCTGTGCCTTAATCACATCTTTAAGCAGTCGAGTTGCCTTTATGACTTCTTCGTCATCAGGCGCAACTATGATTCTCTTCACGGGCCATCTCAGCTTTCGTTTCACCTTCTGGCGCGCAGTAGAGGTGGCATCTACAATCGAGCGGGTGATGTCCATATGCGCTTCTAGGGTTTTGTCCACTAAACTCTCGTCAACCTTGGGCCAGTCGCACATGTGGACCGACGCTCCTGCTGGCGCAAGATTCTGGTATATCTCTTCTGCCATGAAGGGCGCGAACGGTGCGAGTAATCTGGTAGTTGTTATCAGCGCATCATATATCGCCCTGTATGCAGCCAATTTGTCCGGGTCTTCAGCCTCCACCCATGTCCTGGGCCTAATTAGCTGGATATACCAGTGCGAGAGGTCTTCAAGCACAAAATTTTGAAGCGCTCTTGTGGCAAGATGCAGTTCACAGGTCTCTATCGCCTCTTCAACTTCCTTGATTAACGACTGCGTCCTTGAGAGAATCCACTTGTCTTCCAGGCGGAGGTTCTTGGATACGGACGCCAGCGACACCACGGAGGGGTCAAAATTGTCAAGTGCCATATACGGCAGCGGAAACCGATAGACATTCCATAGTATGTCCAGCGTGCGGCGCACGTTTTGAATCTCTTTCCAGTTGAATTTAATATCCTCCCACGGGGCATTTGCCAGCAACAGATAAAAGCGCAGCGTATCTGCGCCATATTTGTCGATAACTTCTTCCGGGGTTATGACATTCCCATGGCTCTTGGACATCTTTCTTCCAAGTTCATCAAGGGTGAAGCCATGCATCAGTACGCTTTTGTATGGCGCCCTGTCGAACGCTACTATGGATGCGCCTAACTGTGAGTAAAACCACCCCCTCGTCTGGTCATGACCCTCTACGATAAAATCAGGGGGCCACCACTTTCCAAACTTCTCTCTGTCGCACGGGAATCTCAGGGTAGCCCAGGATGCAACTGCGGAATCAAACCAGACATCAAACACGTCTTTTACGCGATGCATGGTCTTTCTGCACTTGGGGCATGTGAGCGTAACCTCGTCAATATGCGGCCTGTGAAGGTCAGGAGGTATTCCAGCTTTTTCCTTCAGTTCATCAAGCGTGCCAACAACTTCAATCGCACCGCATTCGCATGTCCAGATTGGCAATGGAATGCCCCAATATCTCTGGCGCGAGATGCACCAGTCTCTAGCACCCTCGACCCAATCCCTGAACCTTGCAGAGCCAGCCCATTCCGGATACCATTTTACCTGTTCAATGGCATCGAGCATTTTCTCCTTCACTGAAGATACCTTGATGAACCACTGTTTTGTCGCCAGGTATATGATGGGCGTTCCACAGCGCCAGCAATGGCCATATCTATGCGTTACCCTGCCATGGGCGAGGAGATGCCCTCCCTTCTCCAAGTCCTCTATAACCTGTGAATTGGCATCGAAAACATATTTTCCAGTGTATGTACCTGCATCTGCTGTGTATCGTCCGTCCGGTCCCACCGGGCAGAAGATGGGCAGATTGCGCTCCACACCTAGCAGGAAGTCATCTAATCCATGCCCTGGAGCTATGTGCACGCATCCCGTATTCTCGGCAGTAACGAAATCTGCCATGTATACCTTGTGCTTAAACTCCTTTTGCCTTGGGACAAGATTCTCTAAAGGATGCTGATACTCCATGCCAGCGACATCTTTGCCAAGCATGGCCTCTATGATATCGTAATCCTGATAGCCGCCCTCTTTCAAGATTCGCTCTACCAGCTCAGAGGCAAGAATAAGTATCTCCTCTTTTCCATCACGCTTGGCGCGCACCCTTGCATACTCAAAGCTGGGATGCACGGCAACAGCGATGTTGGAAGGAATTGTCCATGGCGTGGTAGTCCAGATAACAATGTATGTATCCTTCTCGCCCACAACCGGAAATTTGACATAAATCGAATGGTCGGTCCTGTCCTTGTACTCGACTTCAGAATCGGCTATCGCAGTTTCGCATCTGGGGCACCAGTTCACGACTCTCCTGCCCTGCTCAAGCAGTCCCTTCTCATGTGCCTGTTTCAGCGTCCACCATGCCGCCTCGATATATTCATCGGCAATTGTTATGTAGGGATTTTCCCAGTCAAGCCACACTCCCAAGCGTTGAAACTGTGCAGTCATCTGGTCCTTGTGCTGAAGGGCGAAGCGCTTGCAGGTATCTATAAATTTATCCACCCCGTATGCCTCGATATCTTTTTTGGTCTTGAAGCCCAGAGACTCTTCGACCTTGACTTCAATGGGCAGTCCGTGCATGTCCCATCCAGCTCTATCGAGGATGTCAAATCCCTTCATCGACTTGTAGCGAAGCACCACATCCTTGATGATTTTGTTCCATGCCGTTCCCAGGTGGATGCTCCCCGTGGTGTAGGGCGGACCATCCACGAAAAAGAATTTGCACCCACCTTTTCGGTGCTCTCGTGTGCTGGAATATGCTTGTGTATCCTCCCACAACTTGATGACGTTCTTCTCTATCTTCTGCGGGTCGTAATGACTTGGTACTTCCTTGATCACAATCATTCACCTATGACTATCGCGTTTCTGAATTGACATCATCACAATTGAAGATTTCGATGATATTACTAATAATTACAAGGGGAAGATAAGATAAACATAACATATATATAATAGTGACAATAACTTGGTATAAGGAGGGGGTTATGACGCCATCCATCATTGAACTGATTCAATTATCCCACTTTTTACTTTGCATTTTAATTTTATTAATGACTATTGATTTTGCTCTAACATGCCGTAAGGTTGGCTTTGAATTGTTTAGAGCAAAGCTATTTTTGAATAAATCATTGTTGCAATGGACTCTGGTCGCCTTCGGTTTCGCTTTATTCCTATTGGCGTTTGGCGAGTGGTGTGGCTTTTGCCAGTGTTGTGAATCCGTAATAGTACGCACATTACACGAACTCGCTGCTACCATCTTTATCATACTTGTTCTTTTCATAGGATATAGGTGGCGCAATGTAATCAAACAATGCGTGCCTAAATAAGAAAAATAGGGTGACAAACCACAACAAAAAACAGGCAACTGCGCACCCCCCTAGTAAGCACGAAAGGTTAAGTTCTTAAACTCCAATACAACATATACCGGAGGGGTTACCATCAACGAGGAAATCTGGACCGAAAAATATCGACCGAGAACATTAGGTGAAGTCGTTGGACAGGACTCAATTGTCGAGCGCTTAACATCGTACGTGAAGACCGGCGGCTTGCCGCATTTGCTCTTTGCCGGTCCTCCTGGCGTGGGAAAGACCGCAGCAGCCATTGCCCTCACAAGAGATATGTTTGGAGAGGGATGGAGAAATAATTTTATAGAACTCAACGCCTCGGATGAACGGGGCATAGACGTCGTGAGGAACAAGATTAAGACCTTCGCACGAACCGCCCCTTTGGGCAAGGCAACGTTCAAAATCATCTTTCTCGATGAATCCGATGCGCTCACGCCTGATGCGCAGTCCGCGCTGAGACGGACGATGGAGCGATTTACCTCCACATGCAGATTCATATTGAGTTGCAATTATTCATCGAAGATCATCGCACCCATACAGTCCAGGTGCGCGGTATATCGATTCAGGCCAATATCTGACAAAGACGTCGAGAAACGCATTGAGCACATCGCAAAGGAAGAGGAGCTGAAGCTCGCCGACGATGGACTGGAGGCAATTAAGTATGTGGCAAGAGGGGATATGCGCAGGGCTGTCAATACGCTGCAGTCAGCGGCGGTTCTCGGCAAGAAAATCGATGCGGAGACGATATACCAGACGGTTGCAATGGCGCGCCCGGAAGAAGTGAATGAGTTAATCGAACTCGCGCTGAAGGGCGACTTCATGAAGGCAAGGGACAAGTTGGACGTGCTGCTGATTAACCAGGGGTTATCGGGAGAAGATATAATAGACCAGATTCACAGGGCAGCGACAAATTTGGATGGGGTATCTGAGAAGATGAGGGTCGAACTGCTTGACAAGATCGGTGAGGTCGATTTCAGGCTGACAGAAGGCGCAAACGAAAGAATTCAGTTAGAGGCGCTGATAGCGCATTTTATGCTGGCTGGGAAGAAGTAGCGATTAGCGTTCCATATGCCTCATCCGCCAAATGGCTGATATCGACTCCGCGCTCCTTTGCCACCAGAAGGGCAGTCACTTCTATCATTAGTTGTAGGCGCTCCTGCTTTTCGTTCACCAGCGCTATGGCCTCTTTTCTGCTCACTCCGGTCGTCATGATCAGGTCGATGATTCTATCAAATAGCGGTTGCTCCTTGAGTTGACTCAACTCTGGCTTGAATCCAAGCGGAATTTCTACGGTTGCGGCATCAAAATTGGGGCTTATCTCATCACCTTTCACGGCTACAAGTCCTGCTTCTTTTGCGACCTGTAATACCCTCTTTGCCTGCTCTGGCGAAAACCATCCCAGGTCCAGGGAGAGGGCAAATATAAACTCACTCACCATCAGGACGGTCTTCCCTCTCTTTCTAAATGGCATAGCAACTGTCCGCATCAGTTCGGTCATTTTCTCTCATCACGCTATAGAGCGAAAGGTACAAATAATATTCTGCTTCAGTTGGTTAGACACGAGGACTAGAAATGAAATGGCAGGGCAAATCAACACGCAAGATGACTGGCGGCAGACTGATATCATCAAGAGGCAAGATGAAGCATGAATTAGGGCGCGAAGCTACGCAACCACATCTTGGAGACGTAAGACAGATAGACGTGCGCGTCAGAGGGGGCGCGAAGAAGGTGCGCCTTTTCCAGTGCGACGTTGCTAACGTCACGGATCCCAAGACAGGCAAGACAAAGGCGACAAAAATCGAAACTGTGGAGGAGAATCCTGCAGACCAGCACTATGTACGGCGTAACATCCTGACAAAGGGCGCAATCGTCAAGACTGCGCTGGGGAAGGCGCGAATCACATCTAGACCAGGGCAGGATGGTATTGTGAATGCGGTACTGGTTGAGTAAGTTACACTATTTTCCGATTTGTTGCACAAGATAGCAAAGTTTATAGTGAGACAAAAGAAGATTAATTTTAAGTAAACATGCAAAACTCTGAGGGGACGGGTTTGGGGCTTTACGTGAGGATATTATGAAAGTTATGAAAGGAAAGATCGCGGTAGTTTTATTTTTGGTATTGAGTATATTGGTTGTATCGTTTTCGGGATGCGTTGAGCCAGAAGTGACAACAAAGCCCAACGCAACACCGACTATAACACCGACACCTACAACAACCCCAACGGCAACGTCATCACCAAGGGGGAGTTACCAGAATCCGGCAGATGTATCTGAAACTGTAATAGTTACATATCTTGGAGAGACGTTTGAAATCACGGTTTTAGATGTTGAAAGAGGAGAGACGGTTTGGCAAGAATTATATGCAGCAAACATGTTCAATGAGGAGCCCAAGCAAGGATTTGAGTATTTACTCACGAAGGTTAGAGCGGCTCACACATCTGGAGAATCCTCGACATACGTTTCAAGCTTTAGTTTTAATGCATATGCTGAAAGTGTTGGATATGATTCGGCATTCGTGGTTTTACCAAAAGATAGACCTGGGCTCGATGGTGTTGATTTAATGCCAGGAGGTCAGACTGAAGGTTGGATTTGTTTCGAGGTGCCAAAGAACAAACCAGTACTTATTGCATATGAATATCTGTTTGAGCCTGCATGTTTCATAAATGTGGGCTCTTAACATGGGTCATGACAGCTTCTACGTGGCAGTGACCGCGGCAAATTTAGAGGGCAGGACACTAGAAATAGAAGAATACTCTTGATAATGGTAGTGGTAATATTGGTAGAGAAAACAATTAAACCGGACCCTGATGAAAAATACTGTTCAGAATGTGGTGCGATCATTAAAAAGGCTGCCGAAATTTGTCCTAAGTGTGGAACTCGTGTTATAGGGCTAAGTAAAACTCATATTCAAACTGTACAATTAAAAAATCCAGGACTTGCAGCGTTGGCATCTTTTCTTTGGTGTGGTGCAGGTCAAGTGTATAATGGTCAGATCCTCAAAGGGATTATATTGCTAATCGCCTACGTAATATCAATCGTTTTGATTATTATTGGGATAGGGCTTATAACAACTCCTTTATTGTGGATTTATGGCATCTATGATGCTTACAAAACAGCAGAAAAAATAAATGCTGGAGATATAGTTATAGGATGATATAATGCCGCGAGAAAAAAGAGCAGACGAGATTTTCTGTGAAAGCTGTGGTGAACCGATTAAAAAAGTGGCGGAGATTTGTCCACATTGTGGAGTTCGGAATATAAGGTATGAAAGAGCCAGTACCCAAATGATATCGAAGCCACAACGTAAATTTATCCATGCCCCATCACAATATGAAACAACAGTTTCTGAGAACTGGTATTATCTTGTTGGAGCTTGTACTGCACTTTGGGTCATAGGGTTTGTACTCATGGAAATTTGGGAGGGTGCCGCAGTTTTAATATTTATTATTGCGTGGATCGGGCTTCCCATAGGTATTTATTTTGATATGCAATATGTCAGAGCAAATTCTCGTTGGAACCCTAACACTATTGGATGGTTAATACTTTCTATAATTTGGTTTGTTAATATAATAGCTGGTCTTGTCTATCTATATCGGAGACATGAAACTCTGGGGATTCCATAGAGAAGATGAAGAAGAACGTTAAGATGGATCATACTATTTTTACCTCTCCTCCGACTCCGGCAGAGATGGTCTTTAATCCAAGCGCTTCTATGCGCGCTTGCACCTCGGCAATCCGTTCCGGGTATGTATTGATGAACACACTGGGGCCGGTTTGCATGGAAAAGTAGGCGGGAATGCCTTCCTGACGCATCTTTCTGATTTCACCCATCACCTGAATACTCTCCGGTTTGTATGCGATGAGTCCCTGCTTTCCGGTCATCGTCAGGCCGTGCAACTCGAGCGAGTCGACCTCTGCCAGAGCTGCAACTTTCTCCAGATCACCGCTCCTGATCGCAGTTTCCATCTCTTCAACCCTTGCGCTGGCGCTCTTGATCCTTGCTGTGAGGAATGGTGAGCTCATCACCTCTGAGTGCGCCTCCTCTGTCCTGACATCCGAGGGGAGTGGGACGATCACCATGCCAAGGTCCAAATCCGACTTGGTTGCAATCTTCTCTGCATAAGAACTTTCGTCGTCCTTTCCCGCATACCAGCGCGCATACTCTCCTGCAACGCTTCTGGAAGCAGAGCCTGCGAGTATTCTTGCAATTCTAGATATCAGTTTCAGGTCCCATCCATATTTCTCATCTAGGTCAGTAGCCTTAAATGCAGCAGCCGCCAGTGCAGCCCCTCCGGAAGAGGAAAAACCCAGCCCTTTTGCATCAGCATAGTCGATGCTATTCGCAGATGTCACTTTGACCCTGTCCCCTACGCCAGCCAGTTCCCTTACCCTGTTCACCACGACCAGACACCGCTGAAAAGCATCTCCCTGAATTGGTTTGTTATTTATCTCGATATAGTCCTGTTCAAAATCGCCGAATTCAACGCTCGTTTTCGTCCAGAGCGCGTCCACGTTAACGGAAATACTGTCATGAAACGGTATTCTCAGTTCCCAGTCTTTAAGGCCGTGGTACTTGACGAGCGCCTGCATGGGATGCGCTATTGCCGTGGTCATCATCTTTAATTCCGCCTAGTGCGAGCGATCACACTCTTTAGTAGCAGTGTTGACCACATACTATTTAAGCATAATAACGGCTAATCTATAAGTGATACGCGATGAAGAAGAAGGGCAGGACGATTATCTGGCCTGTATACCTTGATGGTAGCAAGCCCAGAAGCGGGGGCAGAATTATCTCAAGCGAAGATGCCATTCACGAGCCACGGTTAAACGAGATTGAGGCAGCAGCTGATAAGTTAGGTCTGCACCCAGAGGTGGAGCCTCATAAGGCATATCCTGGGTCATGGTGGGAAATCAGCGGACGGGTATGGGTGGATGAGGTTGGCCCCAAATCCGAGATCGCAAGAGACCTAGCGAGAGCAATTCAAAACTTGCGCCAAAAGAAATAATCTACTTATCTTGCGGCGTCTCAACTTCTTCGACCAGTTTGGACCCGGCCGCAACCTCGTCGACGCTATGAATTACTGCACCCAGCTCCTCAATAGTACCCTCTATCTTCTCGTAATCGAGGTCGTTCCCCTCAATCGTAATCTTGATATTCTCTGTTTCCTGGTCCACCTCGTACAGGGTGAGGTTGACACCGGTCACGTTTTTTAATACACTCAGCTGTTTGGCCATATCTGTTATTGTTGGTCGATGAGGTTTTAGGACGTCAAGGACCAATCGCTGTATTTTTGTCACTTTTTTTCACCTTTTATAACAATATAAATATAAGAGGAACGTTTATAACTTTTGTGCTGGATGTGGATATTATGATTGATTTGCACACCCATACAATTTTGAGCGATGGTGAATTGCTGCCTACAGAATTGGTACGTCGCGCAGCAGTCCACGGATACACGGCAATTGGAATAACTGACCACGTCGACTTTTCAAATCTCGAATTTGTACTGGGGAGCCTGAAGCGGGTGAAGGATGCCGGGAAGGAATGGGATATAGATGTCCTCATTGGCGTCGAACTAACTCATATCCCGCCTGTAAAAATCGAGAAAATCGTTGCCCAAGCAAGACAATTGGATGCAGAACTTATCATCATGCATGGAGAGACGCTGGTAGAACCTGTCGCCCCTGGAACTAATGCCGTAGCCACACACTTGGGGGACATAGACATCATAGCACATCCCGGCCTCATCACGATTGAGGATGCTGAGGCTGCGCGTGATAATGACATTTGTCTGGAAATCACATCCAGGAAGGGGCATTGCCTGACCAATGGCCATGTTGCAAGAATTGCTACCGAGGTCGGTGCCACGTTAGTGGTCAATACGGATGCACATAGCCCTGCCGATCTTATCTCTGAGCAAAGAGCACTCGAAATCGCAAGGGGTGCTGGATTGAGCGAAAAAGAGGCAGTCCGAGTGGTCAGCATCAATCCCAAAAAGTTTCTAAAGTAAATTTAAACCTTACGAAATCTTTATATAAGAGTAATTCCTCTCTTTATACTCCTCTGGGGTAAATGCGTGAAAAGACTAGGTATTGTTCTCCATCCTTCAAGTCACAAAGGCTTGATTGTACGAAGTCAGTTCGATAAGGGAATGCCTAAGCTCAACTCTGTGGTCGTCACTGAGGGCATGAAGAAGATAGGGAAAGTATACGATGTCTTTGGTCCCGTTAAACGTCCATATATTTCTGTCAGGCTTTATGAAGCGGCGAAGGCGCATGTCCTGAGAAATCAGCGAATTTACGTCTTGTAATCATGGTGATGGTTATGGAAGAAATTGAAAAGGTAAAGGAAGTTGAGAAGGCTGCGAGGGTTAAAGAAATTGAAAAAGAGAGGGCTTTAAAGGAGCATGAGGGTGTAAAAGCCAAGTGCCCTGAATGCGGAAGCGCCCAACTTGTGCACGATTATGAAAGGGCAGAACTCGTGTGTAATGAGTGCGGACTGGTCGTCGAGGAAGACTTTATGGATATGGGGCCAGAGTGGAGGGCCTTTGACCACGACCAGCGAATGAAGCGGAGCCGCGTGGGTGCGCCGATGACCTATACCATTCACGACAAGGGTCTGAGCACAATGATCGACTGGAGGAACAGGGATTCATATGGCAAATCCATCTCTTCTGGAAGCAGGGCTCAGTTATACCGGTTAAGGAAGTGGCAGCGCAGGATAAGAGTGAGCAATGCAACGGAGCGCAATCTTGCATTTGCACTGTCCGAGTTGGACAGGATGGCATCTGCGCTTGGCCTTCCCAGGAACGTGAGAGAAACTGCTGCAGTAGTCTACAGGAAAGCTGTGGAGAAAAACCTGATTAGGGGGAGAAGTATCGAGGGTGTGGCAGCCGCTGCGCTTTATGCTGCATGCAGGCAGTGTTCTGTGCCCAGGACACTGGACGAAATCGCAGAGGTGTCAAGGGTCAGCAGGAAGGAAATCGGTCGTACATACAGGTTCGTATCCAGGGAACTGGGGCTTAAACTCGTGCCAACATCCCCTACCGATTATGTGCCGAGATTTACCTCAGGGTTGAATCTCAAAGGAGATGTCCAGTCCAAGGCAGTTGAAATACTTCGCCAAGCAGCGGAAAAGGAGTTGACGTCTGGCAGAGGTCCTACAGGTGTTGCGGCAGCAGCCATATATATTGCATCCATCCTCTGCGGAGAGCGCAGGACGCAACGAGAAGTGGCAGATATAGCGGGCGTGACCGAGGTAACTATCAGAAACCGGTATAAGGAGTTAGCAGAGGAGCTCGATATCGAGATCATCCTGTAAGTGCCTTTTCCGTCTATTTCAAATCAAACGTCACCGTCTCAATATACGTCGTCTCGCCATCTGAGAGGGATATCTTTGCCTTCGCCGTTTTTGCATTAGGGGCGTAGTCTCCGGCGTCGTGTGGTGCAAAGGTGACGGCATATCCTTCCAGCGCATATAATCTGACCATCTGATTCTCATATCCGGCCAGCTCTGCACTATCAAAAGGATTTTGCGTACCCCTTTCCGAGACCGTCCTCAGCATGTAGCCATATGTATTTTTCAGGCATTTGAAGTCGTAATTGACATCAGCAGTTTCCTGTGCTATCGTCTGATGGCCTGCGAATGCGGCTGAATGAAGGATGACACTGAAAAATATGACGCCCATCGCTAGAATGAATCCTGCGAGTATGATTATCTGTCCTTGGTCGTTCTCTCTAAGGCTCATTTATACCACAACACCAGTTCAGCAGTATAAATGTCATAGGTGGTGCCATCAGACGCAAATGCCGGCACGCTCACCGTCACCGCTTCCGCAGTTGGATTCCCATTTACTATCTTCATCTCGCCCTCGTAACTAATGGCGAGTGCGCCACTGCTATCATAGAAATACAGATTGAACTCGACGTTTTCCGGGATGTAGCTATGTAACTCGTCATTGAGATTGGCAAGACCGTATCCCAGATCTTCCCTGAAAACCGCCTCAAGCGGATTGGCGATTATGCCCGTTACCAGTCCAGGCGGACCAACTAGGACAAATATGGGGTGGGTATGCTTGGCAAAAGACGCCCCCTCACCCCATGTAATCGCATACGCCCCTTTTGCAGGGACATTAAATGTAAATCTAAACTTATCATTGCCCAGGTCCGTTTTTGTAACGCCAGCAACATCTCCTATTTTTTCACCATTGACACGCCAATTGTTTCCTTTTGCATCCGGGTCCTTCCATATGTCGATAAAACCACCCTGACCAGTTTCCTTGTACTGAAGGAGCGTCTCCTCCCCTTCCGTTGCCGGGGCGACTATTTCCAAAAGACCGTCGCGGTCCTCTGGTTGAATATCCGTCCAAACCAGCACAGCTGATGAAAGACCGCCTGTGCCATCATCATACCAAACCATGCTTATAGTATAATCCAGCATTCTTCCTTCATGCTCAAATTCAAGGCTTCTGCTCTGGACTGATTGCAGGACAGATGGGGGAGGGCAGTGTCTACTCCGGTATAAAGAACTCAATTATAATGGTATCGATAGCGTACTTGGCGTTCTTGGTAATCTAAACACATCGTTTTTTAAATCATCATGTTCAAATAGAAATACCATTAATATGTCATGGGTGTGAAACTAACGTGAAAAAGGAAAAAGTAGTAAAGAGGAAGAGTACCGGCATCGAAATGCTGGATCGATACCTAAATGGAGGGCTCCCCGGGGGCTCGGTAGTCTTATTCAGTACTGACCCAAAGTCTATGTCTGAAGTTTTTCTCTATCATTTTGCTACTGCACAGAAATCACATTATTTCGCGACCGACAGAGATCCAAAGTACATAAAACAAAATATCATTGATTTTGGTTTTAATATTGATAATACAACCTTCGTCGATGTGTATGGGAAGTACCGTAAAAAGGGTAGCAGCTCTTCAAATAATACGGGGGACAAGGCGATTATAAAGCATTTTTCGGATGAACTCGAGAAATTGAGGAAGTATAAGGATTTTACTTGCGTGATTGATACATTCTCATTTTTCCTTGAGCTGGACAGTAGTTATGGCAGGATGAAAGAATTGGTCAATCAGGTTTACGATATAACAAAGGAAACCGATAGTGTATCTTATCTATATATTTTAAAAGGCGTGCATGACCCCAAGGTCGTGAATAGTATTAGTAATACATGCGACATCATCTTCGACATCGAATCCGAGAGAGTTGGTGATAAGGTAACTAACAAACTCCTCATACCAAAGATACGGGGCGTCTTTCCTGCACCCACGCAACTTATCAAGTATCAGATACGAGATGACATACAGATTGATACCTCAATGTACCTGGCATGACAAGAGACCTAAGATTTGGCGGCAGGGTGTTCAAGCCGAACGTGCGGAAATTGGATGACATGAGAGATGTTATCTATGACAACAAATGGCTGAATAGTGCAGGAAATCCAGAGTTATATTATATGTACCGGGACCTGTTCCTTAGCGTCAAAGACCGGCAAATCATACTGGAGAACGGGCTGAGGTATGATGTGACAGTAATTCCGCCGCACATGCTGGGTATGGAGTACGTCAAAACTGCGGGCCATTATCATCCTTCTGTACTTGGGGCTGATTTGTCGTATCCTGAGATTTATGAGGTGCTGGAAGGAAGTGCGCATTATTTGTTACAGTGGCGCCAGAATGATGGCATCACGGACGTTGTACTGGTCAAGGCTAAAAAGGGAGATAAGGTGATCGTTCCTCCCGACTATGGCCATATAACAATAAATCCTTCCAACAAAGAGCTGAAGATGTGCAACTGGGTTGCCAGGGATTTCTCCTCGGTTTACGAGCCCATAAGGGAAAAAGGAGGCGCCGCATATTTTGAGCTAACTACAGGATTCGTCAAGAACGAAAATTATGGGGATGTTCCAGAGGTGCGCTTTCTAAAGCCTGCAAACTTCCCTGATGTCGGCCTGAACAAGAATAAGGAGATGTATGGGCTTATCAGAAAGGACCCAAAGTTGCTGGAGTTTCTAACAAAGCCGCAGGATTATGGGTGGCTATTTGAGAGAGTTCTGGCGGAATGAGTGAGTTCAATCAAGAGTTGGTATCGGCGTCATCTCCCTCTTATGTTTATTCTTTTCAACGCGCTTTACGATGCACCCTATACCATCTTCTGAGATGCCCAGTTCTTTTTTTATGTCGGCGGGCGCTTTCTTCTCATCTGTCAGTTTTATTAAAATGCTATCGGCGAGTTCATAGGAGATGCCCAGCTCCTTTTCGTCGGTTTGCCCTTTCCAAAGCCCTGCAGAGGGCGGTTTTTTGATTATGCGCTCTGAAACTCCAAGATGTTCAGCAAGCTCCAGCACCTGCGTCTTGTAGAGCCCACCCAAAGGGAGCATGTCTGCAGCACTATCGCCATATTTCGTCGTATATCCTAAAAGAATCTCTGTTTTGTTGCCGGTTCCTATCACGAGCAGGTTTAGTAGATTCGCGTAGTAATAAAGAGCACACATTCGTATTCGCGCCTTGAGATTACCACTGCAAACCTTCGCATTTGGGTCATAGTCTGGGAGTGCGGATACAAAGGCAGTGTGAATTTCTGCTATATCAATCGTCTTGTGCTTGATGCCAAGCATCTTGGCGACTTGCATTGCATCTTCGATATCCTCTGTGCATGTAACATCCCTTTCTGGCAGCAAGATGCCCAAGACACGTTCTTTGCCAAGCGCTTTAACTGCAAGGGTAGCAGCTAAAGCCGAATCGACACCACCGCTCAACCCTATGACTACGCCCTCTCGGTGCGCCTTTTCAACGTTGGTTTTGATGAATGCGGCAACTCCATCGGCAACTTCCTCTGGTCTAGTAAACATCCCTTTAACTTCCTACAAATTTTTCTTCAAACGTACGGATTTGGTCCCTGGTTCCAATTAACATCAATTTTGCTCCAGGCGGTATGACCTCTTCCGAGGAGGGATTGGGAATAAAATGTCTATTATGCTCAATCGCGACCACAGTACAACCGGTCATTGACCCGATCTTCGTCGAGGCTATACTTTTTCCTGCCAGTGCAGGTGTTTTCACTTTATACTCCACAACCTTGAGCCCCTCTACAACAGTCGTTTCAGCCATAAATTCTTCTGTAGCTATCATGCTTGCCAGCATTTGACCTCCGATTACCGATAGCGCCAGGACATAATCTGCACCGGCTCTGTATAACTTGTCAATCGAACGCTCGGCGTTTGCCCTGGATATTATTCGTAGGTTTGGATTCATCTTCCTGGCGATAAGCGTCGTGAAAATGTTATCAAGGTCCGTGTTCAGCGTCACGATAAGCGTGGATGCGTCTGCGATGCTGGCACGCTTCAGCACTTCCTCGTCTGTTGCACTACCAACCACTTGGGTGACGCCTGCAATTTTCTTCTTATCGATTACTGTAAATGGTATCTTCTTTTCTTTCAGCACCTTTGCTGCTTGCCTACCAACATCTCCAAAGCCAGCGATGATATAACGCCCCTTCATGCTGCGCCTGTACTCTGCGGTCAGTTTGCTCAACTTCTCCAGATGTTCATCAGTTCCAAGGGCTATAATTATCGAGTTCTGGCTGATTGTAGTGCCAGAACTGGGATTTGGAATCATTCCCCCATCTTTCCACAGCCCTATGATAACACACCCACTTTTCTCCCTAATTTCACTCTCTCTAATCGTTTTATCCGCAACAAGCGAATCAGCACGAATTGGGAATTCCAGCACTTTGAGCCCTTTGCCGAACTCTGTGACATCAATTAGTTCCTTGCTCAGAGGCATACCAGCTCTTCTACCAATATATGTTCCAAGCATGTGTTTGGGAGAGACCACCAAGTCCGCTCCCGCATACTCAATATATCTTGCCATACTCAAGTCATCGATCATAGAAATGATCTTGCCATCAAACAGCTTGGATGCAGTCAAAACGACCTCAGCACTCTCTTCATCTGGTATATTCGTGATTAAGAGCCGTGCGTTGCTAATCTGGGCGTTTTTAAGTGTGTTTTCGTCTCCTGGGTCTCCATGAACACAAGGCACCTCCATTGAAAGTTTTTTGATAATTTGCTCATCCTTATCGATAAGTACAAAAGGGTGTTTTTTAGTTTTCAATTCCTTGACTAACGTCTCAATCAACGCATTGTAGCCGCATATTAATATATGATTTTTCATTGACCGTGCAACTTTTGTGGGCAACTCTGCCTGAATTCTCCTCTCCACCCATGGCATGATTATCATCGGGAGGAGGAACGCAAAGAGCATGCATACGCCAGAGACGGCGACAATGCTGGAGAACGCCCTTCCAATCTCGCTGGTAAAGACTATGTCTCCAAGTCCTAGTGTGGTCAAAGTGGAGATTGTCCAGTACACAGCAGTTATAACGCTAAACGACCTGCCTTCAAGGTTCATGAGGATAATAAATATCTCACTGTAGATGACTACCAATAGAATTGTGGCTAAGATATAGTATACAATAGTCTCCTCTGTCTTTTTTATCTAATCACCACCTTTTCTCGGTTTGTCCAGCAGTTGAACCTTGCTCATAATGGCGCCCGAGTCATCATGAGGCCTTCGCAAGACCGCATCTTCACACTTCTCCATCTCCCTTGCCTCGTCAGCCAGAAGCGCGGCAGCTCTCATGAGTTCATGTGCAGATGCAGCAGTTATGGTATATTCTCTCGCATCATCAAGTATAAAACATGCTCTTGTATTTATCTCGTCCACCTTTTCGGCCATTTGATACGCGGCCAATGCCTTTGCCTTTGCATACGGATTTGAGAATCCTGCCCTATCGACCACTACAGAGGCATCTGCGATGATCTGCGGCAGTTTCACTTCCTTTTCATTTTGAATCTGCCCTATGACCGCATCTATCTCCTCTTGAACTAATTGCACTACACCGCATACTGTCAATACGCGCAGAACGTCCGAGTTAAAAAGTGCCATCTCCGTGGAATCGAGAAACTCCCTTCTTGCGCCTATTAGTGCATCTCCTGTTAGGATAATGTAACCGAAACCATCTTTTTTCAACCTGTTGACCGCTTTCTTCGCAGGAGCAGCCGAGATAATAATGCATGGTTTGCGCAATGCATTAATCGTGCCAGAGGTCAGTAATGATGTGGTGGGAGTGACAATAATAATAAGGTCAGGGGTAAAGTCAAGCACCATCTTTATTGCATCTAATGCCTGCTCCGGCGTCGTCTTTGCGCCTGTACTAATCGTCCTTGTTAAAATGTCCCTCTCTGCCCTTTCGTCTAATGCAAGGTCGACTGTTTGAGAAATCCCAAGATTGCCGATTTTTGCGAATCCTATCTTAAGCATAGTGCCTTCTCCCATCATCCATATAACAGCGCTTAACGATTAAATATAACTACTATCATAGAAAATTTTAAGCCCTCTGGTTTCTACTAATCAACCCCAGACGAGATTATCATGAATTCAGATGTACAACATATCTTGGATGCTACAAACGCGCATCACGAATTATTCAAAAACTCGCTGCCAATGATTGCCAGTGAAAACCTTACCAGCCCAACTGTTAGGCGCTTGCTTGCCTCTGATTTAGGGCACAGGTATGCCGAGGGAAAGGTGGGGCATAGGTATTATCAGGGCTGCAAGTACATTGACCAAATCGAGGCGAAGGCAATAGAATTAGCAAAACGTCTGTTTGATGCGGAGCACGTGAACGTTCAACCGGTATCTGGCGTCAATGCGAATCTCGCCGCATTTTTGGCGCTTGCCGCGCATGAAGACTTGTTGATGTCATTGGGCGTGCCGGATGGCGGGCACATAAGTCATGCCAAATATTCAGCAGCCGGCATCAGAGGGTTGCGAATTACTGCACATCCCTTTGATGAGAAAAAGATGAACATCGATGCGGATTTGATGGTCCAAAAAATCTTTGACGTAAAGCCGAAGGTGATAATGTTTGGGGGGAGCCTGTTCCTGTTTCCACATCCTGTAAGGGAGGCAAGGAAAGCGGCAGACGAGGTTGGTGCGAAAATCATCTACGATGCCGCGCATGTATTAGGGTTAATCGCAGGCAAACAGTTCCAGGATCCTTTACAGGAAGGGGCAGACATCGTAACATGCCCAACTCACAAGTCATTTCCTGGACCGCAGGGCGCATTGATATTATGCAAGTCCGACGTTGCCGACGCCGTAGATAATGCAGTCTTCCCAGGAACGACGAGCAATCATCACCTGCATCATAAAGCTGCCCTAGCGGTAACGTTGGCAGAAACGCTCGTATTTGGCGAGGAATATGCTAAGCAGATGATAAGCAATGCCCAGACGCTTGCCCAGGCATTATATGATGCGGGTTTGGATGTACTGTGCAAAGACAACGGATTTACTCAATCGCATCAGGTGGCTGCCGATGTTTCAAAATGCGGAGGAGGTGCGAAGGTTGCATCCAATCTTGAGAAAGCAAACATCATCATAAACAAGAATCTTCTCCCCTGGGATAATGTGAATAACCCTGGCGATCCATCTGGCATTCGTTTGGGGATACAGGAATTGACGCGCTTGGGGATGAAAGAACCTGAGATGAGGGAGGTTGCCCAGTTCTTCAAACGCATCATACTCGAGGAAGAGGAACCTGGGAAGGTAAAAGATGATGTGACGTTTATGAAAAAGGATTATCAAAAGGTTCATTATTGCTTCGACGACGGCGAGGGAGCCTATGAATCTCCGTTTAGGTGGTAAGGTGCGGCGACGTAAACTGATTATATTTGATGTAGATAGCACCCTTGTTGATGCCGAAATAATCGATGAACTTGCCGATGTTGCGGGCGTTGGCAAAGAGGTTGCAAAAATCACTAACATGGTGATGAAGGGCGAAATTGATTTTGGCAAAGCTCTTAGAGAACGGGTGCAGCTTTTGCGTGGATTGCCTGAAACCGAGGTCATTAGGGTGGCAGAACACATTCCAATAATGCCAGGGGCTGAGCGCTTGCTCAGAGAGGCAAAATCCAAGGGATATACGGTCGTAGCAGTCACCGGAAGTTTTATGATAGTCGTGAATACGGTCAATGAGAGACTTAATCTGGACTATATAGTTGCAAATGAACTGGTAATCAAAGACGGGGTGGTGACTGGCGAGGTAAGGGGACCCCTGACAGAGCAAAATGCGAAGGTGCATGTGTTAGAGCAGATAGCGAAGTCCGAAGGCATGTCGTCTCAGGACTGTATAGTTATAGGGGATGGAGCAAATGATGTAGCTATGTTTGAGAAGGCTGGACTTTCGATAGCCTTTAATGCAGACCCTGTATTAAAGAGTGTGGCAGATGTAATAATCGACCAAAAAGACCTAGGATTGTTGATCCCTCTGTTGTAGGCGAAAAGGAGAAGGAGTATGTTAGAAGAGCTGCTGAAAAAGAAGGCAAAAGTACAAAAAGAAGCCGAGAATGCCAAAGAAGGGCGAAATGAATGGAATGCCAAAGCCAGTAAGTTAGCGGCGCAGAGGGATGAGCTTAACGCGAAGATGAAAGATTTAGTGAAAGAGGCGCAGGCATACAAAGAGGAGAGGGACAAACACAATCAAAAGGTTAGTGAATACAAATCAAAGCGAGATGAACTGAATGAAGAGGCTGGCAAGATTTATGTAAAAGTGGATAGGCTGCGCAAAAGAAAAAGCGGAGGAGGCGGGTCGCTTCATGAGCTTCAGAGAGAAATTGATCTGCTGGAATTCAAACAGCAAACTGAGGTGCTGAGCACTGGTAAGGAGCGGCAGCTTGTCGAAAAAATTTCTACACTTCAGGAAGAGTTCCTAAACAAGAAAGCACAACTGGAGCATGATAAAGAGTTAAAGGACCTGCTGGAAGAAGCACAGGCGTTGCGCGACAAGGCATCGGAATCTCATGAAAAAGTCACTAAATATGCTGACATGGCGCAAGAGCAGCATGATAAGATGATTGCTGCATTTAACGAAGTAGATGCGGTGCGGGTTGAAGCAGATGCTGCGCACAAGGAGTTTGTAAAGGCACAGGAAACAGCTGATGAATATCATCACAAGTTCATCAAGCATCAGAAAGAGATTAGAGACTTTAATAAGTTGATTGCCGGCTTGAGAAAAATGAGCAGGGATGCCAAGGAAAGCGAGGAGAGGGCTAAAGCTAAGGAAACGGCAGAGGGCATATATGCGCGGCTTAAAAAAGGTGGAAAAATAGACACGGACGACCTGCTCGCGCTTCAGCGTTCCGGTCTGCTATAAGTACGAATCTTTTTATATCCCTCTCTTCAATACTTTGTAGAGGTTGAAGTGAAAACTCTTGTAATTTGTGTCGACAGGGATGACGATATAGGTCGGAAAGTTGGAATTAAAAGTCCCGTCATTGGTAGAGATGCTAATATTCAGGCTGCAACGCAGTTAGCACTCTCTGACCCAGAGGACTCAGATCTCAACACCATCTTTGGGGCGATTCAAACTTATGATGAACTTAGAGCAAGAGGGGTTGATGCAGAGGTTGTGTTAATCAGCGGTAGCCTAAATGTAGGCGTTCAGTCAGATTTAGTCATAGCCGACCATCTCGATGCAGTTTTGGAGAGGTATAAGGCCGATAGGGTGATAGTGGTGACTGATGGCGCGGAAGATGAATTTGTGCTACCTCTCATTGAATCCAGGGCCAAAGTAAGTTCCGTGCGGCGCATTATCGTTAAACAAAGCCAAAACCTTGAGAGCACGTATTATATCATTAAGGAACTGTTTAGCGACCCGAAAGTTTCTAAGACCTTCTTTATACCACTTGGACTGGCATGCATTATCTATACAATCTCGCTAATTGCAGGCTGTCCACAAGGTGCGGTTATTGCTATCATGGCATTCATCGGCGTTTATCTGCTCTTCAGGGGATTTGGGCTGGACGATGTCATGGAGGACTTTGCAGAAAATTTGAAGCGCTCATTTTATGGGGGAAAAATATCGTTCGTGACATATATTGCCGCGGTGATATTTGGGTTAATAGGCCTTGTTCACGGACTGGTTTACTGTTTGCTACGTGAACCACAGGGAGTAGTGATACTAATCGTAACGTTCATCAATGCTTCAGTCTGGTGGTTCATAGCCGGAGGGTTGCTTTCCTGTATCGGGAAGCTAGTCGATGCATATCTAAGTAAAGAGAAAGCATGGCGCTATTGGGTATTGCCGTTCTTCATATCTGCAGCAGGTATAATCCTCTGGGGTGGGAGTGAATATGTATTATCAGTCAGCAAGTCTGGCTTCACGATGAATGCAATTCAGACTCTTTTGGCATGCATTATTGGCGCAGTTGTCATAGCATCGATTGGGGCAGGCGTCTCAGCATATGTTAAGAAGCTGGAAAAAGGGAGATAGACCTGCTTACCCCCTCTGTATTTTATACAATTCTCGCACTCTTTCAATAGAATCAGCATCTTCTACTGACTTGTCTTCTCTTATACTGGCCAGCCTGGGAAAGCGAAGGGCAAAGCCCGACTCATAGTTGGGGCTCTTCTGAATCTCTTCATACCCCACATCAAACACGACCTCAGGCTTCAGCTCTATATCTTTCCCTTTCTCGGATATGATGATGTCTTTGAACAATCCGGTCAATTCGGCAAGTTGCTTATCGGTCATTCCGGTGCCAACCCTTCCTATGCTCAGGAGATTGCCAGTAGCCGGGTCCCTGCATGCTAGCAGATACGAACCTATAAGATTTGCCCTTCTTCCCTCTCCCCATATGCCGCCAGTAACTACCAGGTCGAGTGTCTCCGCAATTGGCTTTATTTTAAGCCAGTTTTTCCCTCTCTTGCCTGGCGTATATGCCGATTTTGGATTTTTAAGCATTACACCCTCATGTCCCGCGGAGAGCGCATCTTTATAAATGTTCTCTATAACCTTGACATCGCTCGTAACCGTCCGGGGAGTTACATCTATTTTTGCATGCTCTTTTTTTAGGCTCTTTTCAAGAACACGCCGCCGCTCACTCAATGGTTTGTGTATTAGGCTCTTTCCGTTCACCTGCAGAGCGTCAAACAAGGTCAAATGGAGTGGAATCTCCTTGACCATCTGCTCGATATCATATTTCCTCCTAAATCTCTTCAGAATGTCCTGAAACGGTCTTGGTTTGCCATCCTCCCCCACTGCAATCGCTTCACCCTCGAGGATAGCCTGATTATATGCAACCGCGTCTTTAATTGCGCCAGCGATGTCCGGTAGCGATTTCGTGACATTCTCCAGTTTTCTGGAGAAAAGGATAACTTCATCATTGGTCTTGTGTATCTGTACCCTGGCTCCATCGTATTTCCACTCCACTGCCACTTCTTTCATATCGTTTATCGCGCTCTCCATGCTCCTTGCCACTTGCGCCAGCATCATCTTAACCGGCCTACCAGGCATTATATCCAGCCTTTTTAGTTCTTCTACGCCCTTCTTTGCAGTCACTGCGACCAATCCCGCATCATTGGTAAGCATATATGCTCGTTCCACCTCGTTCTTTGGTACATCAAATGCCTGCGCGATAGCATCTCTTACGATACCCTCTCCGACTCCTATCCGCAGTTCCTCCAGCACAAGCCTGGCAATATATCGCGCCTCTTTTGGTTTCGCTGATCCAAACAAATCAGCCAGCAGCCCGGTCTTCTTCTTCTGCGACTTCTTGCCGGCCGCCTTGGCAACATCCCTGAAGTTTTTGTAGACCTGTAAGGTGGTCAATTCGGCTGGAAGCAAAGTCTGCTGTATTCGTTTTTCACATAACTTCTCACATACCAGACCAATATCGCCCAAATCGCGCACCATATCTTTGACCTGCGTTTCCTTAACGCCGGTAGCCATCGAAATCGCATTATAAAGCAGACTTGGGCCCACACCTAACTCTTCTGAACTCCATGCAGGGAAAATGCGCCCGATAATAAAACGCGTAACGATTTCCAGGTCATCTGCACTCTTCAAAAACTGGGCAACGATGTTGGCCATCTCAATATTGCTCGCCGTGCCCTCTATTTTCTCACACACGTTGGCGAATTCGATGAATTTCATCTTCCACCAGAATTTAAGCTTTGTATATGCTTATCAAATCGCTTAATATTGAGGATGAAGTTTCAATTGCGCCGGCACCCTTGCCCGTTACCGTAATCTCTCCAGCCAGGTCCGTGCGGAGGGATATAACATTCAAGGCTCCGCCGACAGCAAGTGGATGGTCCTTTGGGACCAGGCGGGGCGCAACCCTTGGTCTGTTTCTATCCTGGATCTCTCCAATCAACTTTATAACGTAGCCATCATCAGAAGCCAGTTTCAACGCTTCGGGAGATATCTGGGTGATTCCCGTCACATCCACATCCTTGTAACTTACGTTCATGCCGAGGATCGCATTTGCGAGAATCACTAACTTACAGGCGGTATCAATGCCGTCAACGTCATAGGTGGGGTCAGCTTCTGCAATGCCAAGCTCCTGTGCCTCGGATAGTACGTGTTCGTATGGCAGCCCTTCCGTGGACATCCTGGTCAATATATAATTGCATGTGCCGTTCAAAATGCCTTCGATGCCGAGTATCTCATTCGCTTGCAGTGTCTCTCTCACGAGGTTTAGCACAGGCATCGCCCCCCCTACAGCAGCCTCAAACCTAAATTGAACGCCGTTCTTCTCGGCAGTCTTTTTTAATTTTTGAAATGCAATCGTCAGGGGACCTTTGTTAGAGGTTACAACGTGCTTTTTTGTATTAAAGGCAGCCATCATATGCGATAAACCTGGTTCACCAGAGTTGATGTTTGTGGGCGTTGCCTCTATCACGATATCCGCGTTAGCGCCTTTTATAAGGTCGATGCTGCTCACACCATCCTTCCAGCAGGGATGCTTATTCAGCGCACCCTCCTGTTTTAATTTGTACGCCTCCATTGCGTCAATTCCTTCTGGGCAGACGACGCAGCCGTCACGCTCCCCGATTCCTACCACTTCAAAATCGATGCCATATTTATCACTTATAAATTCTCTCTTTTCAGAAATAGCTCTTGCAACGCCGCTTCCTATTACCCCAAATCCGATTATCAAGATGCGAACTTTTTTCATTTTAAGCCTCTTCGATGGATTCAATCAACAGCAATTCTTTTTCACGTGCGATGTCCCTAAGCAATTGGATGGCGTTTTGCATCTCCTTTTTTCCTGCGGCGTTGATCACCACCCTTGCAGCTGAGTGCTGGTCCACTCCTGGCATGGATACTGCTAAATCCTTAACCTCTGCATATCTAGTGCTGTCGATTCTGTCTATGGTATCCCTTATGTCTGAGTGGATGATATGCCCGATGAGTACCATGGTGGCCTTCTCGCGAAGCCTGTCCTCGCCAATCTGAGCGATGGTGATTCCGTTGCTCTTCATTCTATTGATTAACTCCTTCAGTTTTTCTCCATCCATTTCGAAGGTGATTTGCACAGGAATCAAGCCTCTTGGAGTTTTCTTGTCCCTCTGATGTAGCACCGAGACGATATTTCCCCCGAACTCAGATATTGGTTGCAAGGCCAATACCAGCTGCCCTGGCATATCTTTCAGTTCCAGATTCATTGTCACCCTCATAAGACCATCCAACGACATATAAACAACTTAAACCTTAAAGGTTTATGGCCAGGTTGTGGGGAAATAGCGCTACACACGAATGATTAAAGGTAATAGGAATATCAATTGTATGCCCTGATGTAGCGCCGATGGCACCTTTAAGATTGGCGCTAAAATATGGCATTGGGAGAATGGTGACAGATGGCGGACGAATTCAAATCTGCGTGCAGGGAATTATTAGAGGCCATCCTCGCTGGGGATGCCATATCGTTGGAAGAATTAAGCAGAGCAAAGAAGACGATCAGTGCACGGCATAATCTCTCAAAGATTCCCAGGAATTCAGACATACTTGCCGTTGCTGAGGGTGATGAGAAAGAGCTTGTTAGAGCGGTGCTGCAGAGAAAACCGGTTAGAACCATTTCGGGCGTTGCTGTAGTAGCGGTGATGACATCGCCATATAAATGCCCGCACGGATTATGCATCCCTTGTCCAGGTGGCCCCAATTCAATATTTGAGTCGCCCCAGAGCTATACTGGTCATGAGCCTGCGGCGTTGCGTGCGTTCCAACAGGATTTTGACCCCTACCGCCAGGTGACAGCTCGCCTTGCGCAGCTGCAACAAATTGGGCATCCTATTGACAAAGTGGAGTTGATTGTCATGGGTGGCACCTTCACTTCTCGCTCCCTGTGCTACCAGGAATGGTTTGTGCGGCGATGCTTTGAGGCGATGAACGATTTTGGCGGTGAAAAATGCATGACCGTCTTGTTAGAGGACGCACAGATGGACAATGAAGCTACACACGTTAGGAATGTGGGAATCACATTTGAGACGAGGCCAGATTGGGCGAAGAGAAACCATGTGGATAGAATGCTAAAAATGGGCGCCACTAAAGTAGAGTTAGGCGTTCAGAATGTCTATGATTTTGTGCTGAAGCGGATGCAGCGGGGGCATACTGTTGCAGATGTTGTGGATGCAAATACATTGTTACGAGATAGTGGCCTCAAGGTGGGCTTTCATTTAATGCCTGGATTACCCGGCTCATCTTTTGAGAGAGATATTAAAATGTTTCAGCGTGTATTCGCTGACCCCAGATTTAAGCCAGACTATCTAAAAATATACCCGACGCTGGTTGTAGAGGGGACGCAGTTGTATGAAATGTGGCAGAAGGGCGAATATGAACCGTTGACGAATGATGTTGCCGTAGAACTAATCACCAGGATGAAGATGCTGCTTCCTAGGTGGACAAGATTACAGCGAATCCAGCGGGATATTCCAGCCCAACTAATTGTGGCAGGAGTAACAAAGGGCAACATCAGGCAACTTGCAACAGCCAAGCTACACGAACTGGGCGAAAGATGTCGGTGCATAAGATGTCGTGAGGTTGGCCATGCGCTGTTGAGAGGGATAAGGCCTGAGCCAGAGAACATCAAATTGACGGTCGAGAAATATGACGCGTGTGGCGGCACAGAACATTTCATATCCTTTGAGAATAGCGAGGATGACATTCTAATAGGATTTTTGAGACTCAGATTTCCCTATCATCCACATAGGCCAGAGTTGAAGGGTGCCGCATTGGTCCGCGAACTGCATATCTACGGTCCAATGGCTCCAATAGGTTCTGGGCCAAAGGACGGATGGCAACACAGGGGCTATGGAGAAGAGTTATTGCACGAGGCAGAACGCATTGCCACAGAGGGAGGATTCACAAAAATTGCGGTTACCAGTGGAATCGGGGTGAGAGAGTACTACAAAAAACTTGGTTACGAGCGCAGTGGCACGTATATGTGTAAACCACTCAACTGAAAACTTTCTCTATTTTTTCTGCAGTAGTATCTATCTTCTTGCAAGCCAGTTCATAATCGCCTTTGGATTTGACTATAGTTACCAGCAATGCTTTTGGCTCTATTGATGTAATTATAGCCCTCTCGTCATTGAACTCGGTGATTATGCGTTTGGCGGTGCTTTTTTTCAATCGAGATGCTGCGATTTCAGCTGCCCTATATATAGTTGCCATCATCGCGGCAAGAATTTCTTCATCTAGGCCTGCCGAAACGTCTGATGTTATGGTCAAGCCGTCGCGAGTTATAATCGCCGATGATTCTACGTTCTCTCCTCTAGCTTCCTTCAGGATTTGCTCAAGATTTTCTTTCATGGTCGCCATTACAATCCCTTCGATGCACTTTAACGATAAGAACGGATACACTTCGTGTAAGCATTCGCAAAGCGAACGCGTTCTTATGCATTACACTCATTCCTTAAAAGAATTTTGATTATCTCCTATAATTTGTAGAATTATCTTACGCGTCCTGGGGCGGACATCAAAATCGATGAACACGATTTGCTGCCATGTGCCTAGCATCAATGTTGCATTCGAGAAAGGGATTGTCACGCTGGGACCTATCAACGAAGCCCTCACATGGGAGTGTCCATTACCATCTCCCCATTTGAGATTATGCTTGTACTCTATGCCTTGGGGTACAATCCTCTCTATTGCATGTGTTAAATCTTCTATCAAGCCTGATTCATACTCTATCGTAGTTATCGCACCCGTCGCGCCTGGCACAAAGACGGTGATAATACCTTCTTTTAGATTTGCTCTATCCAGCGCTTTTTGAACATCATCTGTGATGTTAATGATGTCCGTATTGCCTCGCGTCTCGAAATCAAGAGTCTTGGTAATTATGCCCATGGTTCACCTCCTGCTCTTATTTGCCACCCTGCCCTTTAGGACTGTTAACCGCTCGAAAAAGTACTTTTCGCTCAAGACCTCTTCAGCAATGAATCCAAGTGATGCCATTTTATCCATGATTGCATCAACTCCACTCAAGGATGACACCAGCAATAGGAACCTGCCATTTTCTGTTAAGCAGTCCTGCACATGGCACAAGAATCGGCTGATGGTC
This sequence comes from Methanosarcinales archaeon, assembly GCA_026016205.1. Lineage (GTDB taxonomy): Archaea > Halobacteriota > UBA148 > UBA148 > JAUWXC01 > JAUWXC01. The sequence goes on from CP061209.1 coordinate 407,164, forward strand.
GCTTGTCCATCCTCTCCACCGTTCCATGCACAATCGAACCAGTCGTTAACCTTCTTATCAGAGGGCAAATACGGCGGGTTGAATACCACCAAATCGAATCTACCTTTAATGCCATTGAATAAATCCGCTCTTATGCTGTCTATTCCATTTAATCTGGCGCATTTTACAGCGTATGGATTAATGTCTGTGGCGATGACGGATGCACGCTCTTTTACACATGCTGAAACAATGCCTGAGCCAGTGCCAATTTCTAAAACCCTGTCTGAGGGGCGCAATTCTCTTAGCACTGCCACAACCAACAAGAACGAATCTTCAGATGGTGTGTAGACTTCTGGCAGGACTAAAATCTCTTTGTTTCTGTACCTACTCATACTTGGCCTCGTACATCAAATTAAATAAAACAACAAACTCTTCTGGCGATAATTGTTCTGGTCGTTTGTGCATTAGCTCTTTGGGCAGCAGGTTAACTGCTTTCTTGACATCTTTCATATTCAATATATGTGCAGCATTGATTATCGCATTTTTCATACGCTTTCTCCGCTGTGTGAATACAGCCGATACAAAATTGAAGAATAGACCCTTATCTGCTACCTCCAAAGAAGGCGGTCGCGGAACTATTTTCACGATGGCAGATCGCACCTCTGGCGGCGGGCGGAATGCAGTTCTTGGCACCATTTCTAAGACCTCAACATCTGCACAATATTGTGCCTCTACTGAGATGGGGCCGTAGTCTTTTGTGCCAGGCATGGTAATCATTCGCTGGGCAAATTCATATTGGTACATCAGAATTCCTAATTTAAACGGATACCTAAGAAGCTTGGAGGTGACTTCAGAGGAAATAGAATAGGGCAAATTCGACACAACTTTGTCAAATTCTAGAAAGTCTACTTTTAGGGCGTTATCGTAAATAATTGTGACATTGGGCAACTCCAAATCACCAAGCGCTTCCACCAAGCGAGGGTCTGATTCGATAGCAATTACCTTGCCAGCATTGGCCGCGAGTTTTTGAGTCAAATTGCCAAAACCGGCACCAATCTCGAGAATTGTTTCCGTCTTGTGGATGTCAGCATAATTGACAATGCGTTCAACGACTCGTGAATCGATTAAAAAGTGTTGGCCTAGCCGCATTTTCTTAACCGGACTCAATCCTACCTCGTAAAAACCTTGTACTTCACATGCTCATCTTTCAGCTCTTCCACAATTCTATGAATGATGAGCCTTTCTGGATGGTGCAGGCCCTTAACCCTGTCTGCGATATCTTTGAAATTTTTAAAGTCGCCTTTCTTCCGCTCATCGAGGATTGCCCACATTAGCTTTTTACCAATGCCAGGTAGCAACTCCAATTGATGTAGCCGGGTTGTCAATGGCTGCGCTTTATTGAAAAACGCGACAAATTTATCTTCATTTTCAAGAACGATTTTTTCAAGCACATAGGGCAGCTCGATCTTAGCGCCATGCGTAAGCTCATCATATCTTAAGCGGCGCTTGACATGGTCAATTTCATTTCTATCTCCTTCTCCAACATAGGCCCGTTTGTGGGGTTTTGGTACCACACCTTCCTTTGGGATTAACTCCAACAGCGTGAAGTGATGTTCACCGACACTATGAACAATGGGTTTCTTCTGGTACACCGGCCTAGAATCGCCGGGATGTCCATAAGGGAGGTAATCTAAAACTCGCACATAGTCCTCTCTCTCATCGTTCTGCATCGTCGTCCTCCAAGCCTCTTTTATGCCCTACAAGTGTTTCTTGACGAGGTTCAGTATTTGTTCCAGTTCCTCTTTACCCAGTGTATATCGCTCTTTTGCATATATCGACCTTAGCTCGTCCCTTGTTTTTGGCATGATATCCGCAATTCTAATGGCGATATTCTCTTTCATCTTCTCAAGTTTTAAAAGCTCATTCACCAGCATCCTTGAGGATTTTGCATCAGTCTTCGCGAACTTATTCGCATGCTCGAGCGCCCTGCGCTGTTCATACCTTAATTCTTCCTCTTTCACTCTTGCTTTCTTGATTCGGTTAAGAATATTCTTTGCCTCTGCAAGGGTCAGCAATTTCTCACTTACAACTTCTTTTACGATCATGAGACCACCTTTTGCGGTTTGAGATGTTGTGGATTGGCAATTATTTTCTTTATCATATTTCCATCCCTTACTTCAAGTATATATGCTCTTCCTCTTCGCCCAATCACCTTGGCGGTCTTGCCCTGAAACTTCGGATGAGGCATTGCCTTGTGAACGCTGGGGTCGATGTCTATGTGGACACGTTGCCCTACTTCAAATTCTTGTATGGCTCTACTGGGGGGTGAAATTCCTCTTTCCCTTATTGATTTTTTAAGCTTATACCTACTTTTTCTTCTTATTCCTGCGGACTTTGGCATGTAATGCCTCCTTGACCTTTATGACATCTAATTCCAATACCTGCGCATCTACTCCAACTAACTTGGAAAGACTTGGTTTTGTCCTTCCATCGTCGCCAGAAATTAGTTCCTTAACATATAACCCACCTTCACATTCAATGCAGATGCTTGCCTTGTTATTGCTCATGGCTTTGAGCGTTGCAGAACGCGCTCTCTTTGTTCTAATCTTATCGGCTCGCCGATGTGCCACCCTTAATGGGGTTCTCTGTTTGATGGCAGTCTTGGTTAATTTATCTAACGCGGCTTCAAGCTTTTCACGTGGGACAGCTTTTTTAAATACAATTCTAAGCCTATAAACTTTATCCGAATATTCGCTCTTGACGGCTTCAACTGCTTCTTTGTCTACAAACTTTAGGCTGCTAACCTTAACTTTACCCTTTGCATGCTTATTGATTATATCTCTAAGATCAGCAAGGTTAAAATGCCTGCGCACTGGTTCTTTAATCTCTAATACAAAAGGTCTGCCGGTTCCAAGCATGCGCGCATCCACGTCTTCCCTGCCCGCGCCATGGAACACGGCATCTGCTCCACCTGATAATTTGAGGACTGAGGGAGCGATTAACTCTTCTACTGATGTCTGGTACATTTTTCCAGTATTCTTGCAACTCTTGCATCCATTGCCACCACATTGGGGGCAGGGCCATGCAGTCTGTGGAATCCCTCTGACCAACTTTCTATATTTTCCATAGATAAATATCGGATTGACCTGTAATTCGACCTTTTCCTCTGCTAAGTCGAGTGTAACAACTATGTCTGGCCGCTCAAAGTCCACTTCTTTGCCCGTCTGGGGCTGAATCAATTTACCTACTTCCCTGTTCAGCTCTGACTTGAGTGGTTCTGCTTGAGTTGTGCCTGATTCTGCCCATAAAATCTCCTCATTCTCGGCAAGCAATCCAGACACCTTGGTACCCACAAGGAACGTATTATATTCATAACCTGAAAGGGCTTTTACCGCTTTCTGGACCCATGCATCCAGGGAGTCAAATAACCCATTACAAACCCAACATTTTTTAGCTTTATGTATCTCCTGGTCTCTAAGCATTGCCAGAACTGTTCTGATTGCTGTGCCCCTCTCTTTATTGCTCAGCCCGGTCGACAATTTGGCAAATTGCCGCCCCATACAATTGTCACAAATTGGCCCTTGGTCTAAGACCTTAGTTACAATGTCAAGCAGATTCCTTTTCATCCTTCTCACTCACACTACATCAACGAACGTTTCAGCTTCTAACCTATTCAGTCCGCCCAGCCCTGTGCTAACCTCGGTTCCATGTCTTACAATATATATTCTTGCCACGATTCTATATGTGCCCGGTTCTGCATGGCTAAAATAAAATGTAGCGATGGTTTGTGATGGAAAGGCACCAGAAAAGTTAAAGGGCACGTCTCCGTATATCTCGCAGCCATCGCTGTTGTACACAGCAATTGACGGCACCCCATATATGTACCACATCCCAGTATTTTTGACCGTGATATTGATATTGTCACCGGCAGAACAGTCGCTCCTATTTGTCAAGACAGAAATGTGCGATAGCCATCCAGCAGTGCCACTACCCAATATCATAATTGCCATAATGGCTACCCATATTTTTTTAGGATATAGGTCCAACATATTAACTCGGCCTCACCTTCGTAGGTCTATTGTCTCCGACATTTCTGGACCTGTGGATAGAATCGTGATCGGAACGCCAATATCTTGTTCAGCTTTGCGCACGAATTCTTTAACACTATCACTAAGTTTATCATAATCGGTAACGCCCTTGCACGAAAGGTCGAGTTTATCCAAGCCCGTTAGTGCCACCTGCGTCGCACCGTTGACCATGGCAGAATAGCGCGCCATTTTTCCATCCCATTGCCCAATGCGCCTGGGGCGCCCAGTCACAGTACCAAATTCCTCGATGCCCAAGCGTTTTGCCTCCTCTGGGCACATCTCGGTGGAAAACTCCCCTGCACCAACTCGTGTTGGAAATGCCTTGTATACAACGATTACATCATCTATCCTTGTGGGACCAACGCCCACATCTGCTGCTATCTGGGAAGCAGACGTATCTTTGGACGTCACGAATGGGTATGTACCATAAAACAACGATATGCCAAATCCTTGGGACCCTTCAATGAGCACTGTTTGCCCGGCATCCAATGCCTCATTAACTTCCAGGGCTGCATCTGTGATGCAATCCTTCAACACGTCCACGTCTTTCGCCAGTCGTGCGCATCTCATTACCCTATCCTTGTTGGCGGGTCCGCAACCAGTACCTGTGGTTCCAATCACGTCCGCCAGCCGTGCAGTCCCCTTGTCCTCCACGATGTGTTTTTCCTCGATGATGGAACAACGAAAATCAACGCCAATTCTATCCTTGACACCCAGCTCGGAAATCTCGCGCAGCAAGACGCGCGGGTCGACTAAAACACCAGCACCGATTAACAGTTGTGCATCTTTATAGATAAAACCAGAAGGAACCATCCTTACGCCGTGTTTTTCCTTGCCCTTCTCGACAGTATGTCCTGCATTTGGCCCTACACCACCTCTTGCAATTAGATAGGGTTTGTCTCTGTGGGCTACGTGCGCTACAATCTTACCTTTTCCTTCATCTCCAAAAAATCCACCTACTATAATTGTGGCACCCATTGTTACATCTCCTGCGTTAGCACTGACAGTTGTAAAGCATTTTAATCTATCAAGTTCTTTTTGGTTTGGGTGCGTGGGCTTGAATGAGAAAAACTTAATAATAACAACATCGTTTAGAGTTAGCAACGTCAATTAGTAACTAAGGAGAGGTCAGAGATGGCAAAAGATAAACTTGAAGACAACATAATATACGTCGGGAACAAACCTGTGATGAATTACGTGTTAGCGGCGGTGACGCAATTCAACGATGGGCAGAAAGATATAACCATCAAAGCAAGAGGCAGAGCGATTTCGAGAGCAGTTGACACCGCAGAGGTAGTAAGAAATCGATTCATGCAGGACGTAAAAGTCAAAGATATTAAAATCGGAACCGAAGAGCTAGAGGGAGAGAAAGGCGATAAAATCAACGTTTCCTCTATTGAGATTTTTCTAAATCGCTCCGATTGAGCGATGATGCGGGCTTTTGGGTTTGTAAATGCCATGGATAGCTGGCGCGCTGAAGGTCCTACGCATACCGTTTTACATAATGTGCAACTATAGCGGGCCGGAAGGGATTTGAACCCCTGACCTATGGGTTTCTCTCACTGTACTTTTGACAAAGGTTAAGAGCCCATCGCTCCGCCTGGCTAAGCTACCGGCCCTCCTCAACGTGTATCGTCTGTAGTTATATATGTTGCGGAGGATAGCAATAGGTTTAAATATAGGCCAAAGATGAATGACTTCGTTGACGAACGCGCTGTGATATGGAGGGAATAGGTATTACTCCTAAAGATGCGGGCAAGGTAAAAGGAAAAAGCAAGAAATTAGCGAGGGCGCCGAAGCCAAAAGCCAAACGTACCTATGCTATCCTTGGCTGCGGCAGTATGGGTTTTGCAGTTGCCAACGAACTAAGAAAAGAAGGCAAAGAATTTATCATTGTCGATAGCGATGCCAAGCGGGTTGAGACGCTCAGGGACCAAAAGTTTGAGGCAATATTGGGCAACATCAACGACCCAAAGACCTTAAAGAAGGCCCATTTGGCTGAACTAAGTGCAGTGATAATTCTCAGCCCAGACACCAGGGCAAACAAAGAAGCGCTTAAAATAATTAAAAAAGCGGTCCCAAACATTCTCACAGTAGTCCGGGCGGCAGACCCTGTGACAAAAGAGGAATTGGAAACTGCTGGCGCTGACGTGGTCTTCTTGCCATCATTGGTCATAGCAGATGCTGCCGTGAAATATTTAGAAATGGTAGAGTCGGTCCGGCATGGACGGGAATTGCTTAAACTGATAAAAAGCATTGGCAAGAAGAAGTTGGGAATTATCATTCACGATAATCCAGATCCAGATGCAATCGCAAGCGGACTGGCCTTGAAATATATGGCGGCGCATATTGATGTCGACGCGGAAGTGGTATATCGTGGAGAGATAGGCCATCAAGAGAATCGGGCGCTTGTGAACCTGCTCAACATTCCACTACAGCAAACAGAAAAACTCAATTTAGACGAATTCGACAAGATAGCACTTGTCGATGTCGCCATTCCCGGCGTGAACAATGCATTGCCAGAAGATGCCGAGGTGGATATCGTAATTGATCACCACCCTGTTGAGGCTGAAAAGGGTACTGCCCAATACTTGGACGTTCGACCAAACATGGGTGCAACTGCGACCATAATGACTAGCTATCTGCGAGATCTGGATATACCAATCAACAAGGAGGTTGCAACCGCGCTGCTTTATGGCATCAGAACAGACACACAGGACTTTAAGAGAGGTGTTGACCCAGCTGATTTAAATGCAGCGGCATTTTTGTATCCACTGGTGGATCATGATGTACTGGGGCAGATTGGGTCGCCGTCAATGTCTGCCGAGACATTGGACGTTTTGGGTGAGGCGATCAAGAACAGGCGCATTAAGGGGAGCTATCTCATTTCAAACATAGGGTCAGTAAGAGATCGGGATACAATTCCACAGGCGGCAGATTACTTGCTGGGCTTGGAGGGCATAACTACCACTATTGTGTTTGGGCTTGGTGAAGACAAGATTTACATCTCTGGCAGGAGCAAGGACATACGGTTGAACATTGGGAACATCATGGACAAAGCCTTTGGTGAAATTGGCTCGGCAGGAGGCCATACCACTGCGGGAGCAGCGCAAATACCGTTAGGCATGTTCAGTGGCGTAAAGGACAAGCAAACACTTATGCGTTTGGCAGAAGAGGCCGTGACGAAGCGATTTTTCGCTGTGGTCGGTGTCGAGAAGGAGAAAGAGTGATATGATGCGCAACATCTATATACCAGGAATGTTGGAATTATTAAGGGGGATGGCATGAGCAAAGCACACATGAGTAAGATATACAACGAAACGCAGCAAAGACTAATCGACTATTTACTCAAATATGTAAAACACGGCAAGCGCTTTTTTAAGGCCAAACACATTGCACGTGACTTAGGCCTAACTCCTAGGGAAGTAGGTGTCAACCTTGGCGTCCTGTCCAAAATGTATCCAAAACTCAAAATAGAGCGGTGGAGTTACTCTAACGCTACCACTTGGAATGTAGAGTTGAGGCGTGTTGCAGTATAGTTACGTCTCCATCAGTAACTTATTGACTAACTTTTTTCCCTCTTTTGTGCTGAAGAGCGGGAGTTCCCAATCTTGGATAATTTGACTTCTTTTAGTTACCACTCTTGCGCCCTTCTTTGGGTCGTATCCCGGCTTCATATACGTCTTTTTCAGTATCAAAATACCGCGCCGCTGCCATGCCGGAGTTTTTGCTAGATTGATGCCTTTTTTGAATAGCATATCCTGTATCTTCTGTGAACTTACACCAGCCAGCTTTGATGCAGCTTCTCTCTTGGACATGCCTTCATTTACCAGCGTGTAATGCCCATATGAATGCACATGGTTTCTCCATGCTTCTGTCTGGCGCCACTCCAGGTAATCGCTGATATCTTCTCTTAAGAGTGGAATGGTCCTCGCATCAAAGGATATGGGGGTATGCACATCCAGTGCCAATGTCAGCGCGCTGCACAACAAAGAAGAGGTGACGGAATCTAGTTTCTCAACACGCCCTTGAAATGGCAGTTTAAGAAAAAACACGCTGATTTCATCTGAAAATGTGTAGGCAAATTTTGGGCTAAGGCCCCCCTCCTTCATCAGGTGCTCAGCCGAGTTCGCCATGGCAGTTGCAAATGCCTTATCATATGGTTTTTGAAAATTCAGACGTTTCAAAGTGGCTTTAAAATTTCTTCCATCTACCCTGACAACAATCGGGGGTGTCGCATTAATGCCTGCATAAATCTCCCGTTGCTTCATCAGTTTTGGGGATACCATACTATCCCGGGGGTGCTTCTACCTCTTCTACGATTTTCTCTTTGAAGTAACTGGCTACCTGTTTTATTACAACGACATCTCCAACCGAGATTACCCACCGATATGGGATTATAACGCCCTTGCTCTGGACATTAAACAGGTCTGGATTCAGATTGGAAACCGCCAGGCCCGTTATTTTTTTCTCATTAGCATCGATTACAGCGTCGTTGACTTTTCCAACATATTTTCCTCTGTCTGTATAAACGTTCAAACCAAGTACTGATGTTAGCTCTACCCTCATGTTAAATTCCTCTAACTCCTATCTTGAACTAAGAAGATATATAGTTTATTGGATTATTAGGTACGGGAAAATGAAAACGTCAGTTCAAATTGGAAAAATAATTGGTATCCCGATTAGGCTTCATATTACGTTCTTGTTGATATTGCCTGTATTTGCACTGGTATTCGCGAGCGGTCCAGCACCATATGGTTTTGCAGAGGTAGGCTCCACGGTGATACGGTATGCATTTGGTACACTTACTGCAGTGGCACTGTTTGCTTGCGTCTTGCTTCATGAGTTGGGGCATTCGTATGTTGCGATGAAATACGGTACCAAGATAAGGAGCATTACATTGCTGCTATTCGGTGGAGTGGCAACAATGGAAGAGATTCCACGAGACCCTAAAATCGAATCGAAGATGGCGATAAGTGGGCCAGGTGTGAGTTTTGTGTTGGGCATAGCGTTCTTACTCACATATTTGTTGCTAGAACCCATCTGGGGTAACTCCCCTGTCACGCGACTTGTCTATGTCTTGGGTTCTATGAATATAATTCTATGCGGGTTCAATCTCCTTCCAGCATTCCCGATGGATGGCGGGCGAATACTTAGGGCGCATCTGGCAAGACAAATGCCATATGTGGAGGCAACGCATAAAGCGGCATATATCGGAAAGGCCTTTGCATTCGCCATGGGGATCTTTGGTTTTTTGGTGGTTAGCCCAATCCTCATCTTGATCGCATTTTTCGTTTACATCGGCGCCTCAGAAGAGGAAAAGACAACAGAGATTACCGTAACATTGGAGGGCGTTAAGGTTAGGGACATCATGACAAAAAACGTGATATCTGTGCCGCCAACCACTACAGTCAGCGAGTTGGTCGAACTCATGTTCAAGGAGAAGCACATGGGATATCCAGTGGTTGACGATAAGTTGCGAGGGGTTGTGACATTTTCAGATGTACGAAAAGTCTCCCTCGAACAGAGGAGCAAAACCCTGGTAAGCGAGATTATGGCCAAAAAAATTATATCGGTTGCGCCTGACGATGATGCCATCAAGGCACTAAGGATAATATCTCAAAGGAATATCGGCAGGGTGCCGGTCATGGAGAGTGGAGTTATAGCGGGAATCATCTCCAGAACAGACCTGATACGATCAATCCAGCTTCTGCAAGAATAGGTATGTTTTATGAATGACAGGATAATCATCGTGGGCACCGCGCACATTTCTGATAAAAGTATAGCAGAGGTAGATTCTGTCATCGCGCATGAAAAGCCAAACATAGTTGCGGTGGAATTGTGCCCCAAGAGATATCAGGCGCTTAAAGGTGCGCCAGTGGCAAGGGAATTATCGATAAGGGATTTACTAAAAGGCGAAGGACCGTACTTCTTCCTTGCTCAGTGGCTTCTCGCCTGGACGCAGAAGAAGATTGGGGCAGATATCGGCATAAAACCCGGGGCAGAAATGCTGGCAGCAATCAACAAGGCAGAGGAGATTGGTGCCAGAATAGCGCTTGTGGACAGGGATATTCAGGTAACCTTACAGCGCTTCTGGAGCAGAATGGGGGTTGTTGAAAAACTAAAGATGTTTTTTGCATTCATCAGCACATTTATCGGCTTTGGGAAAGAGGAAATCGATATAGAAACGATCACGGATGAGGATGTTGTCACCCATCTCATCTCTGAACTCAGACAATTCTCGCCCGGTGCCGCGGAGGTTCTCGTGGATGAGAGGGATGCATACATTGCAGCAAATCTGCTGAATCTATCTAACGAGGGCAAAGTTGTTGCCGTGGTAGGGGCAGGGCATAGGGAAGGGGTTCAGAAATTCCTTTCGTATCCAGAGTTAATCCCACCGTTAGAGGAATTGACAAAGCTGCCCAGAAAAAGGGTTAATACGGCGAGGGTTTTTGGAGTAGCTACCATAGCACTCATTGTAGCAATCTTTGCGTTTTTAGTCCTTTCAGGAGCATCTGCTCACACTCTACTCCTCGCCCTTGGATACTGGTTTGTCATAAACGGTGTACTTAGTGGGGCTGGTGCGGCGTTGGCAAGGGGTCATCCCTTTTCAATTCTTACCGCATTCAGCGTGGCATGGATGACCTCGCTCAATCCGTTCTTGGCTGCAGGATGGTTTGCTGGACTGACGGAAGCATGGGTGAGGAAGCCTACGAGTGAGGATTTAAATGCTCTAACAAACGTCGAAACCTTCGGCGAACTTATGAAGAACCGATTGTTCAAGGTAATCTTTGTAGCAGCCCTGGCTAACCTAGGAAGCATCATTGGAACGTTTGTAGGGGCATGGGTTGTATTTAGTCTGACAGGAATACGATTTTAAGGGGAAGCATGGCAAGAATAAGGACCAGTAAGATGGAGATTAGACATCTCACAATTGCATGGTTAGGCATATCATATGCCTTCGCACTCGTATTGTTATGGAATAAACTGGGTAGAAGACCAGACACGATAGAAATATTGGGCTGGGACATTCTGGGGTTTTTGATATTATCACTTTTGACGGTAGGTGTGGCGTTTCTGCTTCATGAGACGGGTCACAAGGTCGTCGCGCAGAGATATGAGTGTTGGGCTGAGTTCAGGATGAGTCTTCCTATGCTGATGTTCGCAATCTTATGTGCATACGTAGCTGGAATTGTATTTGCTGCACCTGGTGCAGTCATGATATTCGGCCCACATATAACGCGCGAGCAAAATGGAAAAATTGCGGTTGCAGGGCCTACGATGAATCTGCTGCTTGTATTTTTGTTCCTACCTCTTATAGGGCACGGGGGTTTTATCACCATGATTGGAGCCTATGGAGTCATCATTAACATATTCATCGCCGCTTTTAACATGCTTCCAATTAGCGTTCTAGATGGAAGAAAGATTCTTTACTGGAGTAAAACGGTATATCTGCTTGTACTGTTGGCATCCTTCGGCATGCTGGCGTGGGCGTTCGTTAAAGTTGTACCATATCTTTCTTTCTAAATCCGCACCATTTATATTATTAAGGGGCACGTATACTACCGTAAAGTGATGCCCATGAGACTCGTGATGAAATTTGGTGGAACTTCGGTTGCCGACGGTTGCAGGATAAAAAACGTAGCATCGCTCATTAAGGGCTTTTATAATGGTACGAATGAGATTGTTGCCGTAGTCTCGGCGCTGTCCGGCGTGACCGATGAACTGGAAGAAGGGGCAAAAAAGTCATCTGAAAAAGGAGATGCAGCAGAGATCGATTTATTCATAAAAAGACTGGCAAAACGGCATTACGATGCTGTAAAAGAAGCCATTGACGATAGGGAAATAGCAAAAATAGTGATTGAAGGGTTGGGCGTTGAGTTCGATGACCTGAGAAAGTCTCTGATTAGCATAAGCCACTTGAGAGAACTGACCGACCGGTCACACAGTTATATCTCATCATTTGGGGAGAGGCTCTTAGCCCCTATACTCTCAGGCGCGATGCGTTCCATGGGTTTGGATTCAATATCATTCACGGGCGGAGAAGCCGGCATCGTAACCAATAGCAATTTTAAAAATGCACGACCTCTGTTTGCCATAACCAACGATAATGTCAAAAAGTGCCTTCTTCCGCTGATTGAAGCCAGAAAGGTCCCAGTTGTATCTGGCTTCATAGCAGTAGATAAAAACGGGGCCATAACCACTTTGGGCAGAGGCGGGTCCGATTACACTGCATCTATCATCGGCGCTGCCATAGATGCCGACGAGATTTGGATATGGACCGATGTAGACGGAGTCATGACTGCTGACCCAAAAATCGTTCCAGGAGCACGGACGTTACCGGCAATATCTTATCTTGAGGCCATGGAACTCTCATATTTTGGCGCAAAGGTAATTCATCCCAAAACCATAGAGCCGGCAATTCAAAAAGGAATTTCAGTCAGGGTAAAAAATACGTTTAATCCTACGCACCCGGGTACGACTATCGTAAAGGACCATAAAGAAATCAAAGATGTAGTCAAGGCGGTTACAATCATACGAAATGTTGCATTGGTCAATGTTAGCGGTGCTGGCATGGCTGGCACTCCAGGCGTTGCTGCACGAGTCTTCACAGCACTTGCCAAGGCGGATGTGAACATCATGATGATTTCCCAGGGTTCATCCGAGGCGAATATATCTATTGTAGTGGATGAAGCAAGTCTGAGCAAGGCAATTAATGCCCTCCAGTCAGAATTCAGGGAAGATGTTGTGAAAAGCATTGTGCATGACAAAGATGTCTGTACTATCGCTGTTGTTGGCGCTGGCATGGCAGGCACTCCTGGTGTAGCTGGACGTGTGTTCTCTGCTCTGGGGCAAGCGGGTGCCAACGTGCGGATGATTTCTCAAGGTTCATCCGAGGTGAATATCTCATTTGTCGTCGACGGGAAGGATGTGGAAAAGGCTGTGATAGCGCTACATGACGAGTTCAACCTAGGTGCAGAACGATGAACGAAATGACATATGCCAAAGCAGGAGTCAACATTATCGAAGAGGAGAAAGCTATCGCAAGACTGACAAAATGTCTGAGGTTTAGGCGAAAAGGATTTGGCGCGCCCTTGGCAGAAATAGGGCACTATGCTGGATTAATTGACTTGGGCGAGTATGCGCTAGCAATGACCACAGATGGTGTCGGCTCCAAGGTCTTGGTTGCCAATGCGATAAAAAAATGGGATACTGTGGGCATCGACTGCATAGCGATGAACGTGAATGATTTGTTGGCGATAGGAGCAGAGCCGCTTGCATTTGTGGACTATCTTGCAATGGAAAAACCCGATGAATCCATAATGGAAAAAATCGGAATCGGGCTGCAGGAAGGGGCAGAGATATCGAACATTTCCATCATTGGAGGCGAGACGGCAACGCTGCCAGATATCATCAATGGATTTGACCTGGCTGGCACCTGTGTTGGCATTGTTCCAAAGGATAGAATAATCACTGGCGAAAGCGTAGAAATTGGTGACTTGCTCTTGGGTTTGTCCAGTTCTGGAATACATAGCAATGGGCTAACGCTGGCGAGAATGGTGATTAAAAAAGCTGGGCACTCGTACAAGGATGCATTTCCGCCGACTAAGAAGAGCATTGGGGAGGAATTGCTGACTCCAACGCGCATCTATATGGAGATATTGGATTTGATAAAACACTGCGAGGTGCATGGGTTGGCGCACATCACTGGAAGCGGCTTGTTAAAGTTGAAACGTCTCACCAAGTATGGTTTTAATTTTGATAACCCACTGGCACCAAATCCGATATTCAAGTTCTTACAAGAAGAAGGCAACATAAGCGATGAAGAGATGTATAAAACCTTCAACATGGGCATGGGATTTTTGGTGGTGCTTCCAGAAAAGGACGCGAAGAGCGCATTAAAGATTACAGATGGGAAAATCGTAGGACAAGTTGTCGAAAAGGGGATTATAGTCGGGGATCTGCAGATTGCATAATCAGCAACTATGTTGGACCCTTCTTGCTCACATCGAGCACGACCATTCCGGTTTTTAGTTTGGATATCTCTTCCTTTGTGAGACTTCGATGAGTTGCGCGTTCGGAAAGGATGGCGCTATTTCCCAGTGGGTCTTCTATAATGATGGTAAGCTGCGCATCGCCTGATTTCGCGCCCTCTATTGTGCCTAGGACTTCGTCGATGCGCTTCAATTTAACATCGTCCTCGGTCCATTTTCTCGTCATTTTTACTATATCTTTGATGCGCTCGAGAACACCTTCTATGTTCGTCACGAAGGATTCTGACGCAGGGCCAGGCTCAACATCTATGCCAAGTTCTGGAATTCTAATTGTGCCGGAGGTAGACCGGATTACCCTCGTATCAAGGTCTTCTGAAGATGACACTATCAACTCATACCTAACTGGCTCTTGCACGCCTAAGATTAACGTGTCAGCATGCTTGAATCCACACTTACAAGTAGCGCTAATGTGCATGATTTCGCCAAAATAGGGAATTTCATCAGGACGCCAGCGGAAAACGAGTTCTTCGCCACACATCGGGCAAGAGCTCTTCATCTCAAATTCATGAGGCACTATTTTCCACCAAGAATCTTGGTCCTGTTGATTTTCACTGACGTGGGAGTTACCATTACGTAATCATCCCCGATGCCAGCGATATCTCCATGTACGTCCGCAGCTACTTGCTTAAGGTCTTTAATCGCCCGCTCAGACGTCAGTTTATCATTTTTGATGAGCGAAATATCAGCCACTACGATGTTCCCATCATATACCTCTTTCTTCAGCTCTGGGAGCTCATTTAAACTCGTTAACTGCGCAACTCTGACGTATGTCTCTGCTGGCATTTCTTCCAAAACCGCTTCATACTGTCCCAGGTCTAATTCGGTGTACTCTTCTCCGGGCAGCTTGGATTTAGGGCCAATTATTTTATTCAGAAAACTTTTTGGCATAATTATCACCTTTTACTATCATATGGTTGAGACATATTTAAACTTGTTTCTATTAATCAGACCTCAAGTTTCCATATATTGTCCCCAACGTAGTGAATTGATTTAATTGCCTTGCCCTTATCTCTCATCATATCTTCCCCTGAGATCAATGCCCTCCCTATTGCAAGGGGTTTGTTGTGCACTTCATCTACTACGATAACAAAATCTCCTTTTTGTATTGCCGTGTCTGCATCTACAATACCGGGGCACATGATATCTGCACCCTTGGATACTGCCCTGACAGCGCCCATGTCGACAACGACTCTATTTCGTTTCAACTTGAGTTTTAACGCTCCCTTGACGGTCGGAAAAACTTTCTCTTCAATTAAAAAAAGACTCGGCTCGTTATCTATGAGTATGATGTCGTATTCACTACCAGTTTCAGCAATTTCAAACTTTTTACCGGCGAAAAGTTGCTCGACCTCTACACCGAATCTTGATTTTAACTGGTTCACCATCTTTTGCCTGGCATCATCTCTTAAATGGTGTCTGGTTTTAATTCTCACCCTCTCACCCAAAAGTATTATTTCTCAATAAACATAAAGCGTGATTAAAAAATAAAATTATGGGTTAACATAATATCGGAGGAAATACATGGGAGATAGACCACTTGACATCTTAAATGAGTCGCTAAATGCACCTGTTATAGTGAGATTGAAAGGCAAGAGGGAGTTTAGAGGTGAGCTTTTTGGGTATGATGTCCATATGAATCTCGTGTTAAACAATGCAGAAGAATTAAGAGATAACGAAGTTATCAGGAAGTTGGGCACCGTTATAGTTAGGGGCGATAACGTCGTGTATGTCTCACCATAGGAGAAATGAATAATGGCGAAAGGAACACCGTCAATGGGAAAAAGACAAAAAAGGACGCACACCACATGTAGGCGTTGTGGCAATGTTTCATATAATATCAGCAAGAAGCAATGTGCTTCCTGCGGATTTGGAAAAACGGGTAAGAGACGGGCATATAGTTGGATGAAAAAAATAGTCAAACTTTCTAAGACGTAATGGAGTGGGTGGCTTATATTGAAAGATGGGTGCGGTGTGGTGGGGGTTTCGATAGCCTCTCAAGAGAAGCCGGCTGCTCCATACATTTATTATGCGCTGTATGCCCTCCAGCACAGGGGGCAGGAATCAGCGGGCATCGCCACCTTTGATGGCGAGCGCGCTCACATCATTAAAGAAATGGGTTTGGTATCCAAGGTTTTTAACACGAAAAGATTGAGCAAATTACCTGGCCCCCTTGGCATTGGACATGTCAGGTATTCAACTACGGGTACATCCAGGATTGAAAACAGTCAGCCATTGTTAATCAACTATAAGGGCGGGGTTATCGCCATCGCGCATAATGGTAATCTGGTTAATTCCAAGGAGCTAAGGGCTGACCTGGAGGCCGAGGGACGAATTTTTACGACAGAGTCTGATACCGAAGTAATTGCATATTTGCTCGTCAAGGAATTGCTCAAATCTAATTTAGAGGGTGCTATCCGTAGCTTGATGCAGCGTCTGGTGGGGTCATATTCGCTAACGTTTCTCTTTGATGGCATGGTGGCAGCGATTAGGGATCCATTGGGAATAAAGCCACTATGCATCGGCAAGATTGATGGGGGGCACGTCGTTGTTTCTGAAAGCGCTGCAATAGATGTGCTAGGTGGAACGCTCATCAGGGATGTACGCCCAGGAGAGCTCGTCATTTTGAGAGATGGTGAGTTTAAGAGTAAACAGATATGCCGTTCTAAGAATGCTGCACACTGCTTTTTTGAGTACACGTATTTTGCCAGGCCTGATTCCATTCTAGATGGAAAACTCGTGTATGATGTAAGGCGTAGGATAGGGGAGACGTTGGTAGATGAGCATGATAAAAAGGCAGATGCGATATGTCCTGTGCCGGATTCTGGCATCACCTTCGCCATTGGGTACTCTATAAAGTCCGGTTTGGATTATATAGAAGGGCTGATGAAGAACCGCTATGTGGGACGAACATTTATCATGCCCGGTCAAGAAATGCGGGAAATCGCCGTCCGGCTAAAGCTGAATGCCATCAGGTCGAACATCGAGGGCAAGAGGGTGGCGTTAATCGATGACAGCATTGTTAGGGGCACCACGTCAAAGAGAATCGTTGACCTAATCCGTAGCGCTGGCGCAAAAGAGGTGCATGTAAGAATAGGGACCCCCCCTATCATAGCGCCCTGCTATTTTGGAATAGACATGGTAACACGCAAGGAGTTAATAGCAGCTCACAAGAGTGTTGAAGGCGTCGCATTGGCACTTGGCGTCGACTCGCTGGGATACATCAGCATTGACGGTCTGGTCAAATCCATTGGAATTCCTGCAGAGGATTTGTGCTTGGCGTGCGTGACCGGCGAGTATCCGTTAGAGGTTCCAGGCGAGAAGTGTCCACTAAGGCGCTCCGCGAGCCAAAACATTTTAAAGTAAAGCAAGAGGTGTAATATATTATGCGTAAGAAGGCAACTACAAAATGGAAGCAAAACCTAATCAAAGTGCTGGATAAGACGGATACGGCAATTTACACGATTATCGCTATATTTCTTATTGCAATGGCATTTGCCTCATTTATAGTGGTTGGGAAAGATGTGCTGAACAGTTTCGGTTCTGGAGGTACAATATCAAGCATACTAATCGCTCTTAAGGACTTGATGGTAGCCATAATCATTGTTGAACTGTTGCAGACGGTCGTCGTTTTTATAAGGGAAGAACAGGTCGACATACGGATGATACTGGGTGCTGGATTAACTGCCATGGTGCGAAAAGTGCTGGTGTTTGGGGTAGAGGAAGTAGAGGTAATGGAGATGGTAATTGTGGTGGCGCTAATCATAGTGCTGACACTGGCGGTAGTTATACTAACGAGATATGCCTGCACCAAGGTTGGGCCAGTTCGTTGACTACGTTGCAATAGAGTGCGGGGGAAGGGATTTGAACCCTCGAACCCCTACGGGACAGCGCCCTGAACGCTGCGCCTTTAGTCCTCCTTTTCCGTCAACGCTTTTGCACGAAGTGAAAAAGGGTTGTTTAACCTGACTTGGCGACCCCCGCTTTTAAGACTTTTTTAAGTTATCTTTTTATGAAGATAAACGTTATTCAACTATATGCTTGACATCGTCTTTTACAACAACCTCGCATTTTTCGAACTCTTCATATTGGCATTTGTCATTTTGATGGCAATAGAATTGATGGCACTATACTTCTACAAGGTTGGATTCACGTTCTCTGAGCTTATATTGCTCATCGCTTTCCCCCTATTTAGTTATTCCTCGACCTTGGCAATGCGGCCTGAGTTGATGAATATCGCTCTTATGGAAATTCACAACAAGGTTATAGGATTTAATATCATAGGGGTTGGCATGCCCCTCATTGTTTCTGTTAAAATACTGGTGCAAAAGCGTTTGCCCCTCAAGGAAACAGCGCTGATAACGGGAATCGTTGCTATTGTTACATCTCTTTACACTCATTTTGATCCTGGCGTAGGCCTCATCGTTCACTTCTTCGCGAATTCCTCCAATGCTCGCTGCAGCTACTGCATTCGTATTGAGAATGGATCCACGAGTTCATAAATATAACACTGCGCTGATGACATACGTGTGCGGTACTCTTGGTGTGTTAATAGGTGCTGACCTGCTTCATCTTCATCAGATATTGTTATGGATGCCAACCGAGCCGGTATTTATCTCTATTGGCGGGGCTGGGCTTGTTGATGCCATCTTTTTGTCCGGTATAATCGCTCTCGTCTTCGATTTGATATTCACTTGCCAGGTGCATAATGTGTTTAAAGACCTCGTCGAGGTTATAAAAAGCGGTTAAGCGGATGGACTCTCTTCATGGCGTTCAAATGTCATGCGTATCTGGATGTCTAATTCCCGCTCGTCTACAAGGAGATTGGCAACCTGGTCGAGTGTAGATGGAATTTTTGCCGTCAATTTCTCAGCCATTTCATCGCTTAAATCCTGCCTGCTGGTTACTGTATTCGCAACCTCTGGCTTGAGCTGTTCAACTGCTGCCCTGGCCTCCTCGGCGCTCAAATTTCCTGCCTTCATCTTGTTTCTCAAGGTATGGTATTCCTTGTTCACCTGCTGGGCATAACCAAGTTTCAAATTCATGTCCTGCTCTATGTTAAAGCCTGCAATAGCAAAGGCGCATCGCATTATATTGTCCAACACATCCTGCCGAATTTCTGCCATTTCTTCCCCCATCAAAATAAAAACACACAGCCGGCCCAATTTGCAAAGAGATTCATTTGTCCGAATCGGCTATGATATTATCTGTGATGTTAATATGTATCCAAACATCATTTTAAGTTAACGGTGCGGGACTTTTTAATGTAGCCTATCGCACTGATTCCGGCCGAAGAGCCTTCTCCCACGGCAGTTGCTATCTGCCTTCGCCCCCCTGTAATGTCTCCGGCGGCAAAAACTCCTGCGACATTTGTTTCCAGGCGCCTGTTAGCGACAATAAAGCCATTTTTCGTTAATTCTAAGCCAAGGTCTGTGGCAAGAACGGAATTTGGCATGGTGCCATACTCGATAAAAACTGCGTCTACGGGCAGCATGTTAGATTTGCCATTGGTGCTAAATTGCACTTCTTCTACGACGGTTTTGCCCTTTATGGACTCGATAGAGGCGTTATACGATATATCTACGTTCTTTGCTTCCTCCAGGCGCTGGAGGTATATAGATTCACACTTAAGCGAATCATAAACACAAAGCACTGCCACCTTGTTGCATATGCCGGAAAGGTACAGTGCTGCCTTTGCTGCGCCGTTTCCGTATCCGATTACTACCACATCTTTGCCTTTGAAGAGTGCACCGTCGCATATGGCACAGTAGGATACACCCTTGCCCTGAAACTCTTTTGCCCCTGGAATATCTGGCTCCCTATGGCGCGCGCCCATGCACAATATCACCGACCTACCATTGACCACGCCATCACCTGTCGTGACGGAAAACACTTCATCTTTCTCAATCCGCTTTGCGGCAGTGGACTTGATGAGCGCACCATATTTCGTAGCCTGTTGGCTCATCCTTTCGGTTAACTTAATGCCCTGAATGCCTTCTGGAAATCCAGGATAATTTTCGACCAGCCCCGCCTTGGCAAGCTGTGAGTCGTACACATCACCGAGGATCAGCGTGTTCAAATTTGCCCGTGCACAGTACATCCCAGCAGTCAATCCGGCCGGACCGGTACCGATAATTATCACGTCATACGTTTCCACAAAATCACCAACTTTTATATCACTCACATCATAATGACTATTGTGATAAATAATTTACAATCCGCATTTCAGGCTGCGTTGAATTTTTATCCCGAGCTGTGTGACCGCAAGATCTCTGTTGATACGCTGAAGATGACCATAACAAAGCGCAGGGTCGTCTTTGGGAGGGTTCACACGTTGACTGATGTCAGGGGCGAACAGAAATGGATGATATTTTTCAACTCCAGAGTTTTGGCACAAAATCCTCCCGTGGAGGTTTTAATCGAGGTTTTCGCGCACGAACTGGAGCATATCGCCAGGGGGGATATAGGTCCTAATTCGAGCACCTCGCGTCCACATGCTGGAAAAAGAATCGACAGAAGCGTGGACGCAAAATTACCAACAGAAGTCGTGTGTAGAGCCAGACAGTGGAGGGAGGATTTTTTAAATTCTCTTTAGCAGTGCAGGTGATGCCCCCCCTCGTAAATGTTTTAATGCGATAGGGGTATGATTTATCGGGGATACAATGGCGGAACAAATCGAATATTACACCGAGGCGCGCTGGAATAACTGGGTTAAACGGGCAAGGGAGAGCGGCTTCAGCCTTGCTGACCCCAAGAATGCGCCAGATGCCACCATCTTCGTCAACATGGAGGAGGATGTGGTGCTGGCATGCCTAAAAATCGTGAATAAGTTTGAAAAAGGAAAGCTCTCTGCAGAGGAAGCGCTGGGTGCCATTAAGTACATGGAAAAAATAACCCTTGCCAGGCTAGAGCCTATCAGCGAGGACGTCGACATGATGATTCAGTCGATTCAGTCATCGTTAGTTGCTGTTTTCGGCTCGTGTCAATGCTACATCGAGGGCAAGTATGAGCCGGGGACCATTGATGATTTGATTGAGAGGGCGGCAGAGGCAGAAAAAAGAGGAGATGAAGCGACTGCGCTGGGATTAATCAGCCAGGTGGGGGCGAAGATAGTTGCTGGCCAGCCATTTGAGTTCAACAAGGAATTGTCACCGGGATGCCTTGCTGAGTGGATTGATGGTTTGGATTCAATAAGCGCTGCCATGGTCGGCAATGACAGTTATAAAGATGATGGGTAGCACATCATATTTTCTTAAAAAGGCGCGCTTGAAGTCCGTAAAACTTTGCATATCCTTCCGCCGCTTTTGAATCAAGCATCTTGGCATCAAAGGATACGAGCTCTTTTGAGTATAATGCCTTTGGGGATTTTCTGGCAACCACTCTTGCGTTGCCTTTAAGGAGTTGTACCTTAACCTCTCCGGTTACTCGTTCTTGTGTCTTGTCGATGAGCGTACTAAGGTCAGTAAACAAGGGGTCATCTACTAGGCCATGATATGCCAGCTCAGCCCATTTAGCATCTACCAGCATCTTAAATTTAATTTCATCGCGCGTCAAGACTAATTGCTCCAGGTCTTTATGCGCCGTAAGCAGGATCGTTGCAGCCGGATGCTCGTAATTTTCCCTCGCCTTCAGGCCAAGAATTCTATCTTCAATAATGTCAGTTCTACCTACGCCATGCTGGCCACCAATTTCATTCAGTCTCTGAATTAGAGCCACGCCATCCATCCTTTTGCCATTTAAAGCGACAGGAACGCCTCTTTCGAATCCAATCTCCATAATTGTGGGGCGATTGGGTGTTTTTTCCAGTGGCGCAGTCCATTGAAATATCTCTTCTGGCGGCACATAACTTGGATCTTCCAGCTCGCCGCCTTCAATGCTCCTGCTCCATAGATTCTCATCCACGCTCCATGGTTTCGCCTTTGTGACTGAGACCGGGATATCATGTGCCTTTGCATACTCAATTTCCTCTTCCCGCGTTAGATTCAAGTCACGCATCGGTGCGATGACATCCAGATTTGTGGCTCTAAACACGGCCTCGAAGCGAAATTGATCATTTCCCTTGCCGGTACAGCCGTGTGCGAGGGCATCTGCCTTCTCCTTAAGCGCAACCTCTACAGTCTTCTTTGCAATCAGCGGGCGAGCAAGCGCAGTCCCAAGAACATATCCTTCGTAATTGCCATTCGCCTTGATGGCTGGAAAAATGTAGTCATGCACGAACTCGTCTTTAGCGTCGATGGTGTAGTGCTTGTCACTAAACTTTTTCCCCTTCTTTTCCGCTTCTTTTAGGTCTGGCTGTCCTACATCGGTGGTCACCGTAACTACACTGTCAAAGCCATAGTGCTCTCTCAGCAGGGGGATGCAAACCGAAGTATCTAAACCGCCAGAATAGGATAACACTACTTTCTTCATTCTCAATTCCCCTGCGAGTTTATCGATTAAATAACTCACGGTGATACTCATGTATCGATTTGATCGTAGTTTTCCCTTTTTTAATAGCAACTATTGCGTTTGCTGCTGCCCTTGCTGCCTGTATTGTCGTGATGTATGGGATATTGTAATCCACGGCTGCACGCCTGATTTCATGGCCATCCTTGAGGGCTGCTTTGGAGGTTGGCGTGTTGATAACTAGATTTATGTCCCCTTTTCTCATCATATCTGTTACATTTGGGCTGCCCTCGTGTATCTTCTGGATGACATCTATCTTAATGCCCCGCTCAGTTAGGTAGTGCGCCGTTCCTGCAGTGCCAATCAACGTAAGGCCAATGTCTTGCATTTTCTTGGCAATATCCACCAATGCAGGTTTGTCCTCGTCTCTGCCGGAGATGAACACCGTCCCTTTTGTTGGAAGCGGATTGTCTGCACTTAGCTCTGCCTTGAAGAAGGCCTTGGCGAAGTCGTAATCGATACCCATGACCTCGCCCGTGCTCCTCATCTCTGGGCCCAATATTGGATCTGCGCCTGGCAGTTTGTCAAATGGAAGTACAACCTCTTTGACGGAAACTTGTTTGATTTTCGGCTCTTCAGCGAAGCCTAACTCCTTGAGCGCATGTCCTATCATCACCTTGGCAGCGATCTTCGCCAGCGGAACACCGGTCGCCTTGGCTACGTATGGAATCGTCCTGCTTGATCTGGGGTTTGCCTCGAGAACGTACACCACGTCATCCTTCACAGCCATTTGGATGTTGACCAAACCTTTAACCTCTAATGCGAGTGCAATCCGCTTGACGTAATCTCGTACGGTTTGCAGCGTTTTTTCACTAAGTGATTGCGGTGGAATCACGCAGGCAGAATCGCCAGAATGTATACCTGCCTCTTCAATATGCTCCATTATGGCGCCAATCAACACATCTTTTCCGTCTGAAACGGCATCTACATCTATCTCAACTGCACCCTGTAAAAAGTGGTCCACCAGCACCGGATGCTCATGCGACACCCTAACGGCTTCGCGCATGTATCGTTCTAGGTCCACATCATCATATACGATTTCCATCGCCCTGCCGCCCAGAACATATGACGGGCGAACCAGCACAGGATAACCTATCCGCTTGGCGATTTCTTTTGCATCATCTAAGGCAGTGGCACTGCCGCTGTCAGGTTGTGGAATGTTCAATTTCTTGAGCAGTTTGCTGAACAAATCTCTATCCTCTGCAATATCCATCGAGGCGGGAGAAGTGCCGAGAATTACCGTTTTTAAATCGGGCCGGCGCTTCAGTTCCTGCTCCAGTGGAACAGCAAGATTCACCGATGTCTGGCCGCCGAACTGGACCATCACCCCATAAGGACGCTCAACCTCGATTACGTTAATCACATCCTCTAACGTCAGCGGCTCGAAGAAGAGTTTATCAGACGTGTCGTAGTCCGTGGATACCGTCTCTGGATTATTGTTGATGATATGAGCTTCGATACCCTCCTCTCTGAGAGCCAGAACAGCATGTACGGTGCAATAGTCAAACTCGATGCCTTGCCCGATGCGGATGGGGCCTGCACCTATAATTAACACCTTTTTTTTATCAGACGGCACCACCTCGCATTGTGTTTCATATGCTGAGTAGTAGTAAGGTGTCTTTGCCTCAAATTCCGCGGCGCAGGTATCGACCATCTTATAGGTAACATTTATCTTGGATTTTCTGCGCAGCTCGTTGATTTCCTCACGTTTTCTTCCCGTTAGTTCTGCAATTCGCTCATCAGTAAAGCCCATGCGTTTAGCTACGCGCAACGTCTCGGTGGATAAATCCTTATTCAACACATCCTCCATGTCGATGATGTTCTTGAGCTTCGTGATGAAGAACGGGTCAATCTTTGACAGCCTGGCAATCTCCTCAACGCTAAACCCGTGTCGCAGCGCATAATATATGACGAACAAACGTTCATCGGTTGGTTTCTGGAATAGTGCTCTTATTTCTTCCTCGTTCCACTGACCATCTCCTAATTGCATATCTATGTCCAGCGAGCGCATGGCCTTCAGCAAAGCCTCCTCGAGAGTTCTGCCAATCGCCATCACTTCACCAGTGCTCTTCATGGCTGTCGTGAGCGTCCTGTCCGCGGTGACGAACTTGTCGAAGGGCCATCTTGGTATCTTGAGCACGGTATAGTCTATGGTTGGCTCAAACGATGCGGTAGTTTCCTCGGTCACGTCGTTTGGTATTTCGTCTAGCTCCAAGCCAATCGCTATCTTCGTAGCCACTCTCGCGATGGGGTATCCCGTAGCCTTGGAGGCAAGTGCTGACGAGCGCGAAACCCTTGGGTTGACTTCAATGACTCTGTACTCATCGTCCCGGAGCGCAAATTGGACGTTGCATCCTCCCTCGATGCCTAACGCTCTGATAATCTTGATGGCAGCGCTCCGCAACATCTGGTGCTCAGTATCGGTGAGGGTTTGCACAGGTGCTACGACGATGGACTCGCCGGTATGAATGCCCATCGGGTCAACGTTCTCCATACTGCACACCGTGATGCATGTGTCCTTTGCATCCCTCATCACCTCATACTCGATCTCCTTCCAGCCAAGCACACTCTCCTCGATTAGCACCTGGTGAATCCTGGAGCGCTTTAGCCCCTTTTCCACAATATCCCGTAACTCATCTTCGGTCCTGGCAACCCCACTCCCATATCCGCCCAACGTATAAGCGGGCCTGATAATCACGGGGAGCCCTAATTCTCTCGCAACGTCTATTGCTTCTTCTATTGACAAAACTGCCCTGCTTCTTGGAACTTTCTCGCCAATGCGTTCCATTGCATGCTTGAATCTATCCCGATCCTCGGTATCATAAATTGCTTCCAGTGGCGTGCCCAAAACCTTGACATCATATTTATCAAGAACGCCTTTTTCAGCGAGCTCGGAGGTAATGTTCAATCCTGTCTGCCCGCCCATTCCTGCAAGAACACCGTCTGGCCGTTCCTTCGCGATTATTTCTGCGACGATTTCAGCACGTAAAGGCTCGATGTAGATTGTATCCGCCGTCTCAGGGTCTGTCATAATGGTTGCGGGATTTGAATTGACGAGCACGACGCTTACGCCCTCTTCTCGAAGCGCCTTGCATGCCTGCGTACCGGAAAAGTCGAACTCTGCTGCCTGTCCAATCTGGATGGGGCCTGAGCCAATTATTAGGACTTTCTTGATGTCCGGACGCTTAGGCATCGCATCCCCCGATAATTTTCATAAAAGCATCAAATGAGAATTCCACATCCCTTGGGCTTGGCACTACTTCTGGGTAGTATTGAGCGCTCATAATCGGTAGAGATGTGTGTCTTAGCCCCTCGACTGTACCATCATTCACATTTACCTGTGTGACACGCAGCTCGGTATCATTCAATGAGTCCGGATCCACAGCAAACCCATGATTTTGAGAAGTAATATATATCTTTCCAGTATCGACATCTTTTACAGGTTGATTCGCACCTCTATGACCAAACTTGAGTTTGTATGTCTTGGCACCAAGGGCGAGCGCTATAACCTGATGGCCCAAACCAATGCCAAATATCGGAATTTTACCGACAAGGTCATTTGCGATAGAGATGGCATTCTTTGCCTGCATGGGATCACCTGGGCCATTGGATAACAGCAACGCATCCGGCTCGTACTCTTGAATCTGCGTTGGAGTGGCATCAGCCGGAACGACAACGACATCCACGCCTCTCTGGCTCAAACCAGATAAGATACTTCGCTTGACTCCTAGGTCCATCACGACAAACCGCTTTCCATGTCCTTTGATTTGATACGGCTCAGCACATGTCACTTTAGAAATCAAGTCCAGTTCAGAGATGGGGTTTTGCTCTTTGGCAAGTTTGATAGCCCTATCGCCATCATCATCTCCTACGATTAATGCCGCCCTCATTGCTCCTTTCTCTCGCGTAAGTATCGTAAGCATCCTCGTGTCCACATCACAGATGCCCGGTATGCCTTCTTTCTTCAAGAATTTGTGAAGCGTACTCTTTGATTTGGAGTGCGATGGATGATTGCAAACCTCTCTTACAACAAAACCTTCGGCTTTTATCCCCTCTGATTGAAAATTCTCATAACTGACGCCATAGTTTCCAATGAGCGGATATGTCATCATCAGAATCTGGCCGTTATATGATGGATCTGTCAGCGCTTCTTCATATCCAGTAAAAGACGTTGCAAAAACAAGCTCTCCGAGGGCAACCCCCTCTGCACCAAAACCTTTTCCCTTGATGACCGTTCCATCTTCAAGTCCTAGTACCGCTTTCATTCCGTGCCCTCTCATACATATCATACAAACGTTAATACTTTACGGCAATTATGGAAAAGGTATAGATAAAAGTAGGGATGAGTGTAAATTGGAGACGTGTAATTGCGGGTTGCGCTTAAATTGGCATATTTAGGAGATAGGTACCATGGCTTTCAGGTCCAGCCAGACGTTCCAACTATTGAGGGAACGTTGTTCAAAGCGCTGAAAAAGTTGGGAATTGTTAACAATCCAAAAAAGGCAAAATATTCGGCTTCAGGAAGGACGGACAGAGGGGTTCATGCGCTGGAACAGGTGGTCGCGTTTAATACAACGTCCAATCTGGTAACGCCCAGAATCATAAATAATGAGCTGCCAGATGATATATGGGTGTGGGCAAGGGCGAAGGTTTCAGGGACATTTGACCCGAGACGAAAGGCAATTAGCCGGGAGTATAGGTACATCCTGTATGGCAAAGGGCTGGAAATTTCCAAGATGAGGCATGCGTCCGAGTTGTTACTGGGCACACATGATTTTGCGAATTTTGCAACGATAGATGAAGATAAAAGCACAAAGCGCACCGTAAAACGCATCGAAATCAGGGTAGTCGGACCGTTCATAATACTGGATATCGTTGCCAATAGTTTTGCGCAGCATATGGTGCGAAAGATTATAACTGGATTGAGCATGGTGGGTGCTGGCGCAAGGGATGAAGAATGGCTAAGAAACATGCTGGAGCCAGATAAGTATAAAGAGGGCATAGAGCCCGCCCCTCCTTTTGGCCTGATACTTAGAAAGGTCAATTACACTGGAATTTCATTTAGAGAAGAAGAATACGCTAAAGCGAGAGCGAGGAGAGAACTTCAAGATAAGCGCCTCTTCTACGGCACCATGGCAGAAGTGCTTAAAGATATGAGGGATGCCATGGGGCATTGAGTTATTTAGAACGCCCTTCTTCTATCCGTATTCCAGCAGCGTCGAAAACCTTTTTCACGCCTTCATTATCAGGTTTGGCGTCCAGCAGGAAGGCTATTTCCTCCGGTTTCAGGTCCAGTAGTGCAGAAATCCGGGCAGCATGCTCAACGTCCCTGAAGAGTATCTTAAAAAATGAAATCAGGTCAGAGCGGGCATAGCGCTGCGACACGTGGCAGTGCTTTCCTATCTTGGCTGCCACAGAATCTCGTATCGCCCTTGCCGATTTTGCCCGTCCCAGTTTCCGCCATGTTGAAGGTGGCTGGTAAGGTACGAATTTATAGTGTGCCTGTGATTTAGCGGCTTGAATCCCATTCACCATCATATCATTGGCATAACGCCACATGCCGTAATTTTGTCGGCGCCTAACCCTGCCAAGGAATACATCTGCTCTGGACAAACACTCAAAGCCGTCAGCAAGGTCCTTGCCTTCATACTCCTTGGGCAGATTTTCGTCCAACCAGTGAATAAAATCCTCTGGGCTTTCGTCCAGGGTATACACAGCTGACCGCACCTCTTTTGGAGTATTATCCTTAAATATTTTAGCCAGAACCTTGAAAATCGACTCCTTGGTATCACGTATGCCAACCGATATGTCATCAATGGTGACTTTCTTCCTGCCCTGCGAAAGCGCCTGCAAGTCGTTAATTGCAGACCTGAAATCTGGCGCATTGGTTGCAATGGCCTCCAACGTATTAATATCGCAATCGATGCCTTCTTGATGGCATATCTTTCCTAACAAGGGAACGACTGTCTTGCTCTGGACGGCCCTAAACTGAATGGACTTGCACAAACCCCTGAGCGCCTTGGACATATCATAATATTCGTTTGCTATCAGCACGATGGGCTGATTTGCATTTTTTATCACCTCGCCAATTGCCCTGGTGCCACCTCTATCTGCGTTACCGTGAATGTTGTCCGCCTCATCCAGGATGATTAACCTTCTGCCCTTCGTACCTTCAAAAGTGCCGGTAATGGCTGCCGTGCCTGCTACCTTCTTGATAATATCTGCCGTACGCTGGTCGCTGGCATTGAGTTCGATGGTGCTCCATCCCATATCATTGGCGAGCGCATAGACGGCAGAGGTCTTGCCAATGCCAGGTGGACCATATAGAATTGCGGCTTTTTTATCCTTTTTCCATTCTTCCGCCCATTTTTTTAGTTCAGCAATAGCTTTACTATTTCCAGTCACTTCACTCAGTGTTTTTGGGCGGTATTTTTCGGTCCATTCAACTTGCATCATTGCATATACAGTACGCAATCCATAAGTAAATTAAGGTTCGTCATCATAATGAGTTGTATGAGTGATTGGCCAGTTGTGAAGGGTGATTATCAAGTTGGAAATGGCAAATCCAGAATTTGCGTGGTTACGCTTGCAAGCCATTTTGAGCTTGCATCAGAGTACATGAAGAAAGTTGCTCTCATTGGCCCCTGCCATACCGAGAATCTTGGAATAGAAAAAATCATAGCAAATGTAGTGTCAAATCCAAACATACGGTTTATATTGATTTGCGGGGAAGAATCCAGGGGGCATATGAGTGGCAATACGTTAAGGGCAATTCACGCTAATGGTATCGATGGCAACGGAAGAATTATTGGTTCAGAGGGGGCAATCCCATTCATTGAGAATATCTCTGAGGCTGCCGTTAAAAGGTTTCAAGCCCAGGTCCAGCTCATTGATAGAACTGGTGAAACTGACAAGGGGAAGATATTACAGATTATAGAAGAATATCACAACAAGGGCAATGTATTTTCAGAGCCCCCCATGGTCGTTCAGGCAGGGAAAAAGAAGAGGAAAAGGGAGAGATTGGAGATAAACGGCACAGGAGATGTCGTAATATCAAAGGATGTATCATTGGATACCAGTAGCGGCATCATTGCGTGAGGTACCATAATGTTCAGGTTTCAAACAGAGCAGAAAATAGTAAATATTGCAGGGGTGAAAATTGGCGGCCAACCGGGTGAGCTAGCCACTGTCTTGGCTGGTACTATATTTTATCCCAATCATAAGATTGTCGAAGATGAGAGTAAAGGTCTCTTCAATAAAAAGAAGGCAGAAATCCTCATCAACAAACAATCTTCTTGTGCAGACGAAACAGGAAATCCTTCCATGGTTCACATTTTCGGGTCCAACGAGGTTGGTATTAAAAAGTACATCGACTTTGTCAGCGAGATTACGGAGGCACCCTTCCTGATTGATTCAACGGAAGCGCGTGTTAGGATAGAGGGGGTAAAGCATGCAACAGAAGTGGGACTTGCAGACAGGGCAATCAACAACTCGATTAACATGGGCATCACCGATGATGAAATTGAGGCATTAACGCATTCAGATGTAGATGCATCGATTGTCATGGGCTTTAACGCGATGGATTCGTCCTTGGAGGGGCGCATCGCTCTCCTGGAAAATGGTGCTAGCGTCACCGAGAAGGGATTACTCCAGATTGCAGAGGATTCTGGAATCTCGAAAATTTTGATAGACCCAAGCATCACGCCGATGGGCAACGGTGCTGGCATTGCGCTGAGAATGACATTGGTGGCGAAGGCCAAGTGGGGCTTCCCTGCCGGCTCAGGGATTCACAACGCTCCTTCCTCCTGGAATTGGCTGAAAAACAAGAAGAAAGAGAATGACCTAATCTTCAAGGCATGCGATGTTGGCTCGATAGGATTGCAGCAGATGGCTGCCGGCGACTTTATTTTATATGGCCCAATTGAGAACGCATCGTATGTATTTCCAATGGCAGCAATGGCAGACATCATGATAGCCGAGGCGGTAGCAGATTTTAACGTCATCCCAGGAGAAGATCATCCAATAAACAAGTTGGTATGAATTACGCGTCACATATTTAAGGCCATATGAGTTACAAGATATTCTAAGGTGGTAAACATTCCCAGCATAAGTAAAAAGATGCTTACCAGGAAACTGAAGAAGCTGATACAATCCTGCGAAGACAAAGGATTGGCCATCGTCATATGCGATGACCCTTCCTCAGATTCTCTGGCCAGCGCTTTGGCACTCAAGAGCATAGCAGAACACTTCCACACAGGCGCCAAGATATTTTATAGGGGAGACATTCAGAACAAAACCCTCTTTAATTTAATGGAGGAGGACCTCAACGTACTTCAGAGCGCCGCCGACATCAACGGTATGAAACTGGCTTTTGTAGGTGCTGTACCAAGCCAGTTGAAACATATCACGCGTCCACCTTCAATTATAATCACACATTATGGGGGCGATACCCGGGATATAAAAGCAGAATTAAAGGACATCAGGTCTGATGTGGGAACGACATCAAGTATACTCATTGAGTACTTAATGCGACTTAACATCACAGTTGACAAACAGCTAGCTGCTCAACTTTTATATGCGATTAGAGGTGCGACGAGGGGCTTAATAATCAACCTGCATGAATTTGACCTAAGGGCATACCTCCAGATTTTTCCGGATGCAGATATAGGTTTGTTAACGAGATTGGAGCATCCATCCGTAAAATCAGAGACATTTGCAGATTTGGCGGAAGCCATCAAAAATAGGATGATAAAGGATACACATCTCGTGACGAGTGTAGGATATGCAAAAGATCCAAGTACATTGTCAACGGTCTGTGATTATTTGCTGGACTTAGAGGGCATTTTAACGGTGCTGACATTTGCGATTGGCAAGACGAGCATCTATATTTATGCAAAATCCGAAAATATCGAGGCCAATATGAGAAATATGTTAGAGAAGATATTTGGCGTATGGGGGGACGCCAGAGGGACGCCGGTATATGCCTCTGTTGAAATACCACTGGGTGTGTTCGAAACCGTTCTTCAAGGGGAGAAAGATGCCACAAAATCTAAGGCGTTGCTGTTCGAATCGATAAAGAATGTAATCTCTTCCAAGTATTTTGCAGCGATGGAAACCAAAGAATGAGCGCCAGCATCACTTCAGTGATTTGAAAGAGCGCTTTCGCGCACAAATTACGCAAACTCCTTCTGAAATACAATTGCTGCAGACAATATTCCCGCACAGGGAGCATGTGCGCATTTTTTTCGCAACACTTCCACAGATAGCACATATTCCTGCAATCTCAAACATTCATACCTCTAATCAGGAGGCTTGGTGAGGTGTGTAATATTCAGCTGCCATCCACTCACCCAGCTCCTTTTTCAGTTTCCTGAGTGCTTCCTCTTTTTGGGACTCAAGGTCATACAATTGGGGTATATAGGAATCCATAATTAATTGAGTGTTTATATTGGGACTATCTTAAATTTACCGATTTTGTATGAACCCTACAAGTTTTATAAAGGCTAACATAAGAGGGCATTAAGTATAATCAATCATAGTATTGTTTTGTATAGTGGAGCGAAAATTGGTGGAGATCGCAAAAAGCAAGTTCGTGGACGCATCATTTGCGCTGAAGGATAGTGCATATATAGTCGCATCCATCGAGCTCGGTAACACAACGACCAAATGTATACTGACTGCTACTGACCTAAAAGAGGGGCGAACCTATTTTCTGGATAAAACCGTGGAATTAACAGCGACTATTCGTCCACCAAAAGATGGTGAATATGTATTCGGGCTGACAGTGAGGGGGCAGCCATTATCTCGCGAAGCAGTAGCAGAAGCAACCAAAAAGACCCTGCTTCGGTCCCTGACTAAGGCAAAGATTAGCGTTGATGACCTGGATTTTGTTGTGCGATCAACCGGAGTGGTGGCAGGGTTTGAAACGCCAGAAGAGGTGGGTGGAATTATTAAAGCGCTAGCCGATGGCTGTCTAGCGGCAGGAATCCCACCGCGCAAGATGACCGGTGCCATGAACAAGTCAAATTTGCCTACGGCGTTACAAAAGCATTCATTTATGGATGCTGTGATTTTTGATAATACAGTCGCCAGCGTGAGTTGCATCAAGACGCCAATCGTGGCAAACGAGATGGAGGGTGAGTTGGTTTTGGCAGGGATTAAAGAAGGCGCTAAGTGGACTTCCATCGATTTTAGAAATCCATGTGTTGGACTCGATTTTGGAACGACTTTATCGGGCAGGGTAACGGATGGCAAATTACCATATGCGAATGTGGTTGGAAGTTATTGTGGACTGGCAGGTGCGATATTCGATGCACTGGCACAACCTGTCACGGAGACAGCGCTCCAGTTAACTGGTAGTTCAGATACTAATGTGCCAGAGAGTTACGTGGCAGATGCGATGAAACTGATCAAAATCAAGAGGGTGACTTCTGAAAGGAGATTCGGCACCGTTCCAGTAAATCCCAAGGGATTAAAGGAATCAGGTGTTGTCTTAATAGGGGTGGATGTCGGAGAAAATGGAAGTCGTTTGAATGAATTAAGTAAGCTCAGCACCGAGCTACTAAAGGAAGGCGGCAAAGCAAAGGTCATGGGACTGATAGATTTAACTGCTGCAGAGTTGGTGAAGAAACTCCTAGAAGTCATGTGGGATCATGGATTGGATGGTGCTATCGGGCTCACGGGCAGAGGGGTAATTACCGGTACAAAACCGGCACTGATTCAAGAAAAACTGGGCGATCGGGAATTGGTCTTCGTAGATGATGGATTGGCGAGGGGGGCTGCCGTGCTTGCCAGATGCCTGCATTCTTTGGGCACGCCGAAGAATCCTCTGGGCGGTGTGGCAGGTGGCAAATGTATTATGGATGCAAGAAGGAGGATGCAACGCATATGACAAGTTTTGTCACAACGGTTGTAGGGAGCTATCCTGCCAAGCCAGATATCGGTGATGTCTATGCATTGATAAAAGGCGAAAGAGACCCATTCAAGTCAGCGATAGAAGGGGCAGTGAAAGATCAGGTCAATGCAGGCATCCAGTTGGTTTCAAGTGGACAGGTTAGGGCGGATTTCGTCACCTTGTTCGTGAGAAATATTCCAGGATTTAAGGTTAAAGCAGGACGCCCGATTGTAGTGGATAAAATCACACCTTCGGAGAAGTCAACGACCGTGGACGATTATATTTTTGCAAAGAGTATTGCAAAATGCGAGGTAAAAGGCATTGTCACGGGTCCATCTACGTTAGCGTATGCCAGCATCGTCAACGAAAAGGCGCCTTATAAGTCCAACGACGACCCGGAACTGATTTATGATATTGCTGGTGCACAGGCGATGGAGATACGGGCGCTGACAAAAGCAGGAGCGAAAGTCATTCAGATAGATGAGCCGGTTTTTTCGGTTGAGGTGGACTTGGAAACTGGAATACAGGCCGTGAACAAAATGATAGAAGGCGTAAAGACGCCTGTTGTTCACGTGTGCGGTGATGTATGCGACATATTCGAAAAACTTCTTGAACTGAATGTAAGCGTGCTGGACCACGAGTTCACGAATGTAGATAACCTCAGTGTCATAGAGCGCGAGACGATCGAAGCACATGAAGTAAAAATTGGATATGGCTGCGTTGACTCAAACAATGTCAAGGTCGAGCCAGTTGAAGTAATAGAGAAAAGAATACAGACTGCAGTTAAAAAGTTGGGTGCCGAGAATATATGGGTAGATCCTGACTGTGGACTGAGAAATTTGACGCGAGAGGCAGCGTTTGCAAAGTTATCCAACATGGTAAAAGCGGCAAAAAATGTGGAGAAGGAGATAAAATGACGGTTGGAAGGTTTATAAGGGCATCTACAATCAGTGATGGGTGGTATCGCGGCCTGGATTTAATATGGCATCACGGAGACATGCTGAAGGACGAGAGGGGCAGCAAGACCAAAGAGCTGCTAAATCTGGTCATCGTCATCGAGAACCCCTATAAGGACATGATTCCGAAGGACAGCCCCTGGAACGAAGAGCGGCTGGATGAATACGCCAAACAATTCGTTACAGGCAAAAACGTTCAGGACTTTACGTACACGTACGGGCAGAGACTGCGCGACTGGAACGGAATAGACCAGATTGAGTATGCGGTGCGCAAGCTCAAGGAGGTGCCGAATTCCAGAAGAGCCATATCGATTATCTGGATGCCTTTGAAGGACACGACGTCAAACGAAGTGCCGTGCATGATGCTAGTCGATTTTAAACTCAGGGATTCGTTAAATCTTACTACGGCATTCAGGTCGCACGATTTCTATGGCGCTGCGCCCAACAACTGGTATGCGTTAGCCAAGTTATTGAAGTATGTGGCAAAACGCGTTGGTGCAAAACCCGGAACCATAACGAGTCATAGTATCTCAGCGCACATATACGAGCATGACTGG
The DNA here is from genome assembly GCA_026016205.1 of Methanosarcinales archaeon. Taxonomy (GTDB): domain Archaea; phylum Halobacteriota; class UBA148; order UBA148; family JAUWXC01; genus JAUWXC01. Next base: position 442,135 of record CP061209.1, read on the forward strand.
GATAACGTGAGCGCGATTCTGGAATGATGCCATGATAAGCGTGAATGAGCGTGCGTTTAAAATTGTGGAGAGAATGTTGAGTCGCGCAGATGAGTTGAGGATTGGGGTACACAAACTTCCCAACGATTCGATGGTGATAGACTGCGGCGTCAACGCGCCTGGCAGTTACCCTGCGGGAATTTTGTTCATAGAAGCATGCATGGGTGGATTAGGGGAAATTGCGATACGAAATGGTACCATCAAAGGCAAAACGTTTTCATTTATCGACGTTGCGACAGAACACGCTGCAATCGCCTGCTTGGGCTCTCAAAAAGCCGGCTGGAAAATCGAGATTGGCGATTACGTCGCGATGGGGTCTGGACCTGCGAGGGCACTTGCCAGAAAACCGAGAGATGTTTTTGAGTGTATCCGCTACAAAGATGATTGTGGGCACGGCATCATCGCCTTGGAAGCCAGCAAATTGCCAGATGAGTATGTAATGGAGAGCATCGCAAAGGATTGTGGAATAAGGGTGGAAAATCTGGTCGCATTGGTAGCGTCAGCCTCGTCACTGGTCGGCTCGATTCAGATTTCTGGCAGGATTGTGGAAACGGCGCTACATAAACTGGATGAACTTGGATATGATACGACCAAAATCTTGAATGCCTCCGGCGCTGCCCCGATTGCGCCCGTGAAGGATGATGAAATGACTATCATGGGCGCCGCCAATGACAGCATAATCTACTATGGCTCGGTCGTTTTAACCGTGGATGAATTTGATGATGTATTCGAAAAGTTGCCATCAGAATGCTCCAGGGATTACGGAAGGTCGTTCTGCGATATTTTGAGAGGCGCAGGGGGCGACTTTTACAAAATAGACCCCAATGTCTTTGCGCCAGCCGAGGTGCGCATAAAGGAAATCAAATCGGGCAAAGAACACCGCTTCGGCAGGCTAAATGCGGATGTTTTGATGAAGTCGTATGGTGTTGAAGTATAACAATTTCTTCGAACTCAAAACCATATGGTGTCATAACGATCATAAATTTATGAGGAACATCGAAAGCGAATGTTTTTAAGGGGGTTTACGTAATATTGATGGTATAACAATCGAACAAAGGGATGAACTGAAAATGAAACTATCAGATATATCATTGATATCATTACGAATCTTAGTTAGTTGGCCTGACGAATTTGAAGTTTCTAAGGCAACTAGTAAAATGGTGACCGTTATTAGAGAAATGAAAGATACATTAGACATCACAAAAATAGAGGAAACGGAGTCTATCGCTATGATTCATGCAAAAAATTTGGAAATTGGAGTGGTGCCAATTGGTTTATCTATATCTACTACGGACAAAATTGATGAGAGAACTCTTAATGTTCTTTATGAGCTGATCAGACATTTCACGACAAAAATAATTGAAGAATTTTCAGAATCTACGTGTTTAATTCATCTTACCTTGGGATACGATGGTGATTTTACCAAAATAATGGATAAATTTGTAAGTACTAAAGAAGTGAAGATAAAGGATGAAACAATAAAAATTGAGGGTATAGATTTAAATCTATCCAGATATGAATGTCCCTTTGGTATTTCTGTTGAGAATGATATGGTATATATTACATTAGAGGCATGTGTGGGATCCAAATCTGTTTGTGAAAAGGCGTTGGCTGTACCCGTAGGATCTCTCAATCTAGATGCAAAAATTAACAAAGCTAGGAAAATTGTTGAGGAGATGTTATGAGGCAAATTCAAATGTGTGGAGTTATAGATGTTAGTAGTGCTAAAAACGAACTAAATCTTCTCAAATGGGAACAAAAAGCTATTAGTGGTCTCATAGGGCGAGCTCATACTCCCTTTGCTGATATTCCTTTGCATAATATTTTTACATCACGTAGATCGTGGCACTCCAAATTATATAAATATCGGGGGGAAATGCCTTGTAGTAAAAGGCTATGGGTGCGTTCCGGAGACTTAGCATCTAGAGAAATCGAAGAGTGGATGATAAACCGAAACAGACAAATCAATCAAAATGCTTTTAAGCAGTTAAGAGATGAAATTTTTAAAACCCTTTTTGGTAAATATGTAGTTATGGCGAGGGGGAAAATTTTGGCCGTTGGAGATTCACTAGAAGAAGTAAAAGATGTGGCTATAGATGCAAATCATAGATTTGTTTTCAAAGTTGAAAAGCCAAAAGAGACGAAAAGGTTCCTGAGATGGCCGATGAGAAGGAAATAGCGTATTGGGATTGGCGTAGCGAAGACCCTCCATGCATGGGAATACAAATCCAAAGCCCAGAGGGTATTGTATATCCATTAGAGGAGCAATTGACGCTTATAGACACAGGCTATAGTGGCGGAATACTTCTACCAAAACAAATCTATAGAAGGTTACATCTTCATAAGTGGGAATATCCAGACCCAGAAATCTATATTATGGCGAATGAAAAAGAGATAAAAACAATACAAGCACGTGGCTATATTATAGTGCCTCGATTGAGTAGCGAACTTATTGAGGTAAAAATAGATACTCCCAAAGAGGAAGACACTAAGGATATTCTATTAGGATGTGAGTTTATACGTCAATTCAAATTATTGCTTAATGGATTAAATGGAAAGGTGTGTATAATTTAGTATTACTTTTACATCGCTCTGATTTTTTGTTGTACTATATCAGCTTAAAGAGCTATCAGGAATCCGATTATCTATAACTAATATGTGCATCACTCTATCTTCCATTGCATTTTTATTTTAGTAGTTCTCACTTATGCAAGTTTCTATATATAATTCTCAAAAACCCTTACAACGCGCCCAATCCCCTTGCTCTTGCCCTCTCTGAAGATGAACTTTTGCCCTTCATGTACGTGGTAGGGACAGAACTTGAATCGCATTCTCACCAGTCCTGTTTGCCCAGCCATCATGTAATCGCGGTCCAGCTGCTTGAATGTAGCCGCCTCTGCTATGGTTTCCATGTGGACAACCGGTTCATAGCCGCACTTTATGCATGTGGGATGATTCAATATCAGGATTTCTGCCTCGAATTCTCTAACCGCCTTGAGCTCGTCAGCACAAAGCACCATGCCCCTTCTGATGTCCTTTGGCGAAATACCCTTGAGTGCAATCCCCACAATATCTCCCGCACTGGCTTTGTCAATTCTATAGTAATGCATCTCGATGGATTGGGCCTTGACAGAGATAACCTCTCCATCTGAGGTCGGACCAAGTTGCAACTGGTCGCCTACTTTTACCTCCCCTTGTTTAATCGAACCGCTCACGACCGTTCCGACGCCTGATACCTGGTACGCCTTATCTATGTACATCTGGAATGATTTTGCACTCTCTGCATTCCGCTGAGGTAACAAGAACAACAATTGATCAAGTATATCGAAACCCTCCTTTGTAACGGCAGATGTCCTTATGACAGGCACGATTATACCCTCACTCAACTTGTTCAATTTGTTAGAAAGGATGTGCAAATCGGATTTGGACCTTATGCGCAAGGGTATTCGCCCGACCGTTTTCAGCACATCTGAGATATGCCTTTCCACCTCTGCTACTCTCTCTTTGTTTGCCCTATCAATTTTAGTAATGGCAACGATTGTGGGCAGGTCCATGGCAAGCAAGATTCCCAGATGCTCTCTCGTAACATGCGTCACGCCATCATCAGCCGCCACCACAATCAGCCCATAGTCCAGTTTCTGGCCGACGATTCCCCTTATAGTCGTCCTTAGCCACGGCTCATGTCCAACGGTATCCACAAACGAAATTAGCTTTTCAGCAGATTCAACGACGCCTGCTTTTTCCTTCTTGCTCAGCGGATTCTTCAGCCTAATCGTCTTGCCAGAGCGGAAGCCGTATACCCCATAGGACAAATCCGCAGACAACCCCCTCTCGATTTCGTGCGGCAGCACATCCATAAATATCCTGGTCTTGCCAGAGCCGTCGTCCTGCATCCCGGTGACCAGAGAAGCAATCAGCGTGCTCTTTCCATGGTCTACATGTCCTGCTGTGCCAACCAGTATGTGCTCTTTAGCCGCAGCTTGGCTCTTGATGGTAGCAAGAGCGACATATCCTCCATCGACCGTATATTCCTTGCAATCGGCGACTTTTGCACCCGCCTCTATGGCGATGCAGTTTAAAACGGATAACGATTCCTCAAGCGTAGGGCGCGAGATGCCATTCAGCGACCCGCCATCAGTTACGCCGAGTATATATATGGCTGTGCCGTGCCCCATAATCAGTCTGTGTTTCATCTGGCAGGCTAAGCCTTGGCGCCTATCATCCTTCAGATGTACGTCTTCTTTCAGGAATTCCTTGAACTCTACGTTCTCTTTTTCCCCGTTGTCGATTAGGGTCTCTAATTGGTCCATTCTATAGTAAATTGGGTTCGAAACTAAAATACTTGCGCATCAATGGCAATATGCCAGACTCCAGGGGAATATTTCTTGACCTTTCTGCGCTTCTGTATCTTGACGGTTCTGCCCAGTTCGTTAGCAGCACTTGTAATCCTCTTAATCGGCCTATCAAAAACGAGTTTTTCGGGTGTGGTTTCGTGATAATGAAGAATGCCACCAGATTTAACTGCATTTATTCCATGTGCCAGATAGTGAGATGCCTCAAAATTACCCATGATAACCCTGTCAGCAATGCCAACTGGCGTTTTTATGGCGCAATCTCCGTGCATAGGTTGGATAATGTCATCCACTTTGTTGAGTTTAACATTCTCACACAAATAGCGATATGCGAGGGGATTGACTTCGATTGCGATGATTCTCTCCGGTCTCGAATGGACTGCCATGGGAATTGAGAAGTATCCTATTCCGGCGAACATGTCCACGACGATTTCATCTTTACCGAGCATGGACATCCTTTTTCTTTCATCCAGATTTCCAGGCGAGAACATGATCTTGGCAGCGTCCAGTTTGAATTTACACCCGTTCTCTTTATGGATCGTTTCTGTACCGTCGCCTGCTATTATTTCGACGTCTGGCTCCCTGTACGGGCCTAAAATCCTTCTTAGCCTCAACACGGTCTTGCACCTAGGATAAAATTGTAGGAGAGCCTCGCCGATTTCATGTTTCCTGGTTTCCAATTGAGGCGGGATGCTGATGATTATGATATCGCCAAGAATCTGCCAACCTTTAGGCAGGAGCTTCAACTCCTCTTTGCTAAACCTCTTGACAAGGAGGTCGGAAAGTGTGGTGTGGGCTTGTGTTTCTATCATCTCTTGTTTCAATTCAATTGAAATGTTTTATACCTAGCGACCTTTATAGTGTTGGAAGCATGGCGGATGCAATCGAGATTAACGGTTTGACCAAAGTTTTCGACGGCTTAGTGGCAGTAGACCACGTTAGTATCAATATCGCGGAGGGAGAGTTATTTGGCCTATTAGGGCCCAATGGTGCCGGCAAGACCACGCTCATAAAAATGCTTGCAACCCTTTTGATGCCGACCAGCGGCACAGCTAAAGTTTCCGGCTATGATGTAACAAAGGACCCAGACAAAGTGAGGCGATGTATAGGCATCATCTTTCAGGACCCCAGTCTGGACAACAGGCTGACGGGCAAGGAGAACCTGGACTTCCATGCTAGGATGTACGGCATGGATAGGGAGTTGAGAGAGAAGAGGATGGACGAAGTCTTGGACTTGGTTGAGTTAAAGGACAAGGCAAACATCCTGGTTGAAAATTATTCGGGAGGCATGAAACGAAGGTTGGAGATTGCGCGAGGATTGATGCATCACCCAGAGGTTCTGTTTTTGGATGAGCCGACGCTTGGCTTGGATCCCCAGACGAGGAGACATATCTGGGAGTACATTAGAAACCTAAACAAAAAAGAGGACATAACGATAATCCTTACAACACATTACATAGAAGAGGCGGATTACCTCTGCGACAGGGTTGCTATCATCGATTATGGAAAAATAGTTGCCCTGGATGCGCCAAAAAACCTGAAGGACACGATCGGTGCGGATATCGTCTCTTTAGAAATTTCCGATTCGGTAGACAAAGATTTTGTCGCGATGTTGGGTAAATTTAAGTGGATAAAAAAGATGAAAGAACACGACGGCTTCCTGGATTTAAGCGTAAAAAATGGGGAAACACGCATTCCTGAACTCATGAATATTGCCCAGAAAGCAGGCGTTGTCGTGCAGTCAGTGAGTCTGCGTAAGCCCACGCTGGAGGACGTTTTCTTGCACTATGTCGGTAAGACTATCAGGGAAGAGGAGACCAGCGTAAAAGATCAAGTAAGGGAGAGGATGAGGCGAAGATGGCACAACTGATAAACTTAGAGGCAATTTACGTGATGTGGCTCAGGGAGATGAAACGATTCTTCAGGGCGAAAAGCAGAATCGCCGGCTCGTTAGCGATGCCTTTCTTCTTCCTCGCATTTCTCGGAACCGGCTTTATGAACGTCAGGTTTTCAGGTATGCCTCCCGGCGTCAATTACATCGACTTTCTTGCCCCTGGAGTCATTGGAATGATCCTGCTCTTTGCCTCTTTGACTGCTGGAATCTCCGTCCTCTGGGATAGAGAGTTTGGCTTTCTAAAAGAGATAATGGTCACACCGGTCAGCAGGGTTTCGATTGTTTTGGGGAGAATTCTCGGTGGAGTGTCAACGGCGCTGATTCAAGGAATCCTGATATTACTAATCTCCATTGGAATGGGAAGTAAGATCGTTGGAATTTTCGGGGTTCTTTCCTCGCTGGTGTTTATGGTTCTCATCTCCGCTGGTTTTGTAGGTTTAGGCATAGCAATTGCATCCAGGATGAAGGACATACATGGATTCTCATTAATTATGAATTTCGTGATAATGCCAATCTTCCTTCTATCTGGTGCCCTGTTCCCTCTGGAGGGGTTGCCAACATGGTTAATCACCCTGGCTTACATCGATCCTTTAACCTATGGGGTTGATGGCCTAAGGGGGTGCTTGATCGGCATCTCGCATTTTAATTTGCTTGTAGATTTTCTGATATTGCTGTGCTTTTGTATTGTTATGGTCGGCATAGGTGCATATTTATTTGAGAAGACTGAAGTAGATTAGATGGGGAGAGGAAGATGAAAATGAGGATAATTAGAGCATCGTGCATTTTGCTTGTTGCAGCACTTCTTATACCAGCAATCGCGATTGCGGATACCCCTACCGTTGTGGTCACGGGCTATCAGATAAATCCAGAGGTGTTAATGCCTGGGGACATTGGCACAATCAAGATTACGATAACAAATACGGCGGCGACGGCAACGCAGGTAGACACGAGTACATATACAGTAGGGGGGAGTGGTACTACCACGACCACTACTACAACAGTCAACGCAGATATTCAGAGTATATACCTGTTCGGCAACGGGCTGACCGTGCTCAGCGGCAACTACAGAAACGTTGGCGAACTTGGACCTGGCCAGAGTACTACAATCACATTTACAATAGAAGCTCCTACCAAAGATGATACATACTTCCCGAAAGTCTGGATTGATGTACTGGGTGGAAGAAGTGCCAAGTACCCGATTCCAGTAAAAGTAGACAGCTCGAGTGTATCCCTTACGGCATCTGAAATGCCATCGGTAATTTTGAAAGACGATGCATCCCAAGTGAAGCTAAGCATCGCAAACAAAAGACCGAATTCGATTAACAGCACGGTAGTAACACCGATGGCAGATGGCATTGCATTTGCTCCTACCGAGATTTTCTTGGGTGCGATGAAGCCAGATGAACAGTCTACTGCCACGTTTACCTTGCATCCAACGTCTCTAGGCAAAAAAGACGTTACCTTTGTACTAACCTACCAAAATGGTGATAACTCCCATTCTGAAAGTCTAACGTGCTCTATAGATGTAATAGAAGGCTCTGGAGTTAAACTGATATTAGCCGAATATCCAACCTCGGTGGTAAAGGGCAAAAGCGCCAGAATCGAGTTGGATGTTGTAAATGCGAGATCAAGCGACATTACCAGTGTCAGTGTCGTTCCTATAATAGAAGGGCGCTTTACGCCATCAGAGGTGTTCATAGGTACGATGGAGCAGGATGATGTATTTTCAGCCAATTTTGACGTTGATACATCAGACTTGGCGCTTGGAACCAATGACATCGGCTTTAAAGTGACGTACAAAGACGGCAGAGGATTTCATGAATCCGGAGCATATGCGGTGTCTATCGATATCGTTGAGGTGCCCGTAGAACTACCATCAACGCTCCTGTTGATAATCTTCATCGCTGTCTCAGCCGTTGGATACTACGTATATCGACGCAGGCGCTAAAATATGAGCACAATGATTCGCACCGTTGAACTGACAAAAACTTACAGAATGGGCGAGATAGAGGTACCGGCGCTCAGAAGTGTTAACCTGGAGGTAAACAAGGGGGATTTTGTAGCCATACAGGGACCTTCTGGCTCTGGGAAGTCGACCTTACTGAACATGATAGGCTGCCTGGATCACCCGACAAGCGGCACTGTTTTTATCGACGGCACTGACACATCAACGCTCAATGATGACGAACAGGCGAAAATTAGGCGCGAAAAAATCGGATTTATTTTCCAGCAGTTCAACTTGATTCATACGCTCTCTGCGTTGGAGAACGTCGCGTTTCCGATGATGTTCACTGGAGTTGCACGTGAAAAAAGGATTGAACGAGCGAAGGAGTTATTAGAGACTCTGGGCTTGCTCGAAAGGGCGAGGCACAAACCTTCAGAACTTAGTGGAGGCGAACAACAAAGGGTTGCTATTGCCCGGGCATTAGCCAATAATCCCCCAGTAATTCTTGGTGATGAGCCAACTGGTAATCTGGATACAAAATCAGGCAAAGTGATGATGGATTTCTTGGAGAAACTAAACGACAAAGGTGAGACGCTCATCATCGTGACACATGACCCGGAAATTGCTGCGCGAGCGCACAGAATTATCACTATGAGAGACGGTATCCTGAGGGATAAAAAATGATCGGCATGGATGGCATTATCCTAGCATATAGGAACATAAAGGAGCGCAGAACCCGCTCCCTGTTAACCCTTTTGGGCATAGCCGTAGGTATAGCAGCGATAATTTCATTGATAGCAGTAGGGCATGGCATGCAGTATGCGATAACAGAGGAACTCGCCAGTCTGGCTGATACCATAATCGTATTCCCTGGAAGAATGATCCATGGAAGGGGATACGTCGAGTTGGGCGCCTTTACGGAAAGGGATATCAACGATATAGGGCGCATTGGAGGAATCGAAGACATAGTTGCTTTTACGAGTGGAATCGTTGATGTTGAATATAGGCGTGAACGGACTTCTTTAGAGTTGGTTGGCGGGGACCCGACCGACATGGAAGAACTAATGGGAGAAATGGTATATCTTGAAGAAGGGCGATGGATACGTGAGCGCGACTACAAGGGATGCGTGATCGGGTACAGCGTTGCGCATGACTATTTCGAGGAAGACGTAGGTCTTAACGATCGCATGACAATCAACGAGTCAGAGTTCGTGGTCGTTGGAATCTTTGAGAAACGAGGTGACGACACGGACACTCAAGTATTCGTTCCCATGAGAACTGCCCAGGATGTCTTAGGAACAGATGATTTGAAGAGCATAATGGTACGAGTCAGGGATATTAATAGGGTTGAAGAAATAGCGGAAGAGATTGAAGAAAGAATAAACGAGAACCATAATCTAGATGACTTCGCTCAAACGATGACGATGACTTCGATGATAGAACAGATAGGAATCGTTTTCATGATCGTACAGGTCGTGCTGGTCGGCATCGCATCGATCGCACTCATCGTGGGATGCATAGGTATCATGAACACCATGCTGATGTCAGTCATGGAGCGCACGCATGAGATAGGAATCATGAAGGCGATCGGCGCCACCAACAGAAACATCATGTTCTTATTTTTGATGGAGGCGGGGATGATTAGCTTGATAGGTGGCATATTAGGGTGTATATTGGGAACTATCGTTGCCAAGGCGATAGGTACGATAGCCAGCGCGTATATAGGAATGGACATGCCAGCCATCGTAACCCCAACCGTCGCGGTCGGCAGCATACTCATTGCGGTCTTGGTTGGGGCTATATCAGGTTTGTATCCGGCGAGAAAGGCAGCGAAGATGAGTCCTATCGAAGCAGTTAGATATGAGTAGAGTGGCATAATATAGTGGTATAAATGACAGAAATTCAGCCAAAGACCGATGAAGAGATTGAGCGTCTTAGACAAGAATTTGAAGAAATAAAGATGGAGCGACTTAAGGAGCAGTTTAGAGAAGTCAAGGCAGAGCGTCTCAAGAAAACACTGGAAGAAACTCCGGAGCAAGGAATACAAGAAAGGCATAAGGAAATTAGAGATGTGAAAAAGTCGAGTATCATCGTTACTAAAATAAAATCTGCACTCATAATACTTGTAGGGGTGGTATTCGTGTTCTTGGGCGGCTTTTTCTTGGGCAGTTTAAATCTGGTCGATTTCCCAGAATTGATAACTCCGCCGGTCCTTCAGGATTTAAGTTATGTCGCCCTTGGGCTTGGCATCATCTTGTTGGTGGCGGGGGCATATACAGGTTTCGTAAGGCGTAGGTGAATTGTTGTTTTACGCAAGATCAATCATTTGAGGCGCACCGCATACGAAATCCTGTACTGGTTTTTTCCATCCTTGTGCCCAACCAATTTTGCGGACTCGGAAAGTGCTCCGCCGAATTCACTGACAATCCTCTTGGATATCTGCTTGCCAACTTTAGCAGAGCCGACGTAGATATCAATACCCTCTCTCAACTCTTTTATGTTTGAGATGAATGCCATTCTGTCACTTTTCTGAGCTTGCTGAATCATGTTCTGCGCGACCTTCTTGGATTTTGACCTTTCTTCGGCTGTTGGAAAACGCCCTTCTGCCCGGATCTGCACAATGGCAGCATAGTAACCTCCAGCAATTCTGCTGCACCTGTCGCACGATTCCTTTTTGGCTTTGACTATAATATCATATTCCTTGGATACGTTCTCGCATTTCACCACAGCATTGACGTCGATGTGCACTTTTACGGCACCCTTATCCAGCAGTTCAGGCTTAAACGTAATATGTACGTCTTCAGCCACGGGATTAATCGTCACTTGACTTTTCACAAGCGAAGTTGCCAGGTCAAGGGAGTCGCACTCCATCCATTTTCCTCTCCAGAAGCAAGAGTCGCAGGTAGGGCAGACCTTGATTTCTAGCAGGGGGCACTCGACCAGAGCGAAACGCTCTAGAAAGCACTGGGCACAGAGCCCGCCCTCTGATGCGCGGCCACAGTTGGGACAAAAAAGAGGAGACGCCATATTTTCACATCCTCACTGCCTGGGCATGCGGTACGCCGCCTATGGTTATAATATTCTCCTTCACAATAACTCCATTTTTTAGCGCACAACTAACTGCTTTTTTCCCTAATAGATTGGCAATGGTTGCCTCTTTAAGTGCCTCTGCTACTGCACCCTCTGAAGCCATGTCGCCCTTGTAAAATAGCTCTGATGCCTCGATTCTGAGTCCGCCTTCAGAAAACGTTTTTCCAAGGAGCCCCCTGTCACATACCGCAACCATTACATTGTGTCCACTTCTGTAAATCTTGAGATACATGTCTATGCCAATTTGAGATACCCTGTAGCCGGCTCAAAGATATCTCCCTGTTGTTTTAATTTAGCAATAAGTTCCTCAACCATGTCCTTGGAGATGCCCTGTGCTTGTGCCTTGTCATAGATATCTTCTTTAGGCGCTCTCCCTCCATACTCCTTCTCCAGTTCTCGTATGACCTCCCTGAGCATTTTGATCTTATCCCGCTGGCTCTTGCTGGTTCCGACTGCTATTATATCTACATCGAACTGCCCGGTCTCAGGGTCGATCGCCACCTTCTTCATACACGATTCCATGATTCTTATTGCCCTATTTGCATCATCTTCTGTGACAACATCGCTCAATCGAATCCTTGCTGAAGCCTCTGCCAATCGTACTAACGCTTCCAGAGAGCGTGCAGTCACTGGAACTGGAGAGTCGACGCCTATGCCCTGTTTGCGGAGCCTTAAATAGAACTCGATTAACTGCTGTTTGGCATCATCTTTCAGTATTGGATATGTCCGCTTGGCGTAAGCGATATATTTTCTAAACAACCCCGGCTCGACCTCTGGCCGAATCACCTCCATAGCAGATTCTACATCTGTCTCGCTGACTTTTCCAGAAGGAAATTTCTTGATATGCTCTGCTAATTCCCCTGCATAGTGAGCTCGAAGAATATGCTCTGCGATTTTTGCATCAAATGCCTCATCAGGCTCATCTGCAAGGGGAAAAATCAAGTCAAATCTGGACAAAAGCGCAGGTGGCAAGTTGATCTGGTTTGCTATTGACTCATACCTGTCAAATCTGCCATATTTTGGGTTAGCAGCACCAAGCAATGCGCACCTCGACCTCAACATGGCCATGATACCTGCCTTGGCTATACTAACGGTCTGCTGCTCCATCGCCTCGTGCAATGCACTTCTATCTTCTTGTCTCATCTTGTCAAGCTCATCAACTGCTGCAATGCCCTTATCTGCAAGCACGAGCGCACCCGCCTCAAGAGTCCAACGCCCCTCTCCAAATTCGTCTTTAACAGCGGTGGCGGTCAATCCAGCCGCTGTCGTACCCTTGCCACTGGTATAAATGCCCCTTGGAGCAAGTGTCGCGATATATCTAAGCAATTGAGACTTCGCAGTGCCAGGGTCTCCGACCAGGAGCACATGAATGTCGCCTCTTATCTTGGAGCCGTCTGGAAGCGACTTTGGGATGCCAGCGAACAGCTGAAGTGCTATCGCCTCCTTGATGTCATCATATCCAAAAATGGTAGGTGCAATCGAATTGATAACAATCTTGTAAATATTTGGCATTTCCGATAACTTGAGAATCTCCTTTTCCTCTTCCTTGGATATATCCAGCTCCTCGAATTCCTGCTCCTGTATTTCGATGGATATGCATCTAAGATATACATCAAAAAACGTGCTTTTCCCTGCCGGAGAGGTTCGCTGGTAAGAGTGAAGGATGCCTGTGACGATGACCCTATCACCTGGCGTCACAATTCCTGCCAGGTCATCCTCTATGTTTACGTCAAGGGTTTGGGGCTGTTCCCCGCCCCTCAGATCCTCTGGAGACTCCTGAATCTGCAGTTTTTGTGCGTCCACAAAAATGGATTCATTTAAACTCAATTTGAATGGTCCATTTCTATTACAATTTTCACATGTATATGGCTCAGTGAATTTTGTTCCAACCTGTTCTTGATAAGTGACACGTTCGCATCGCATGCATTTAAAAGCAGCCTTGATGATTTTGGGCCTAACAGACGTTGCCTTGCGTATCAGTCCCTCTATTGCAATCAGCCTTGATATGTGGTCACTTCTTAATTTTCTGATTTGAACCCTTTCAGGAATCTTAATTATCCTGACGTGCGCTTCGTCGAGCGGTTCACCGGTCGGTGTTGCAAAGGATTGTAAAGCCTCTTCCAGGTCTGGCAAAACGTCATCGGGGCGCTCCAGCAAGACATCAGCGAGTTCTGGATCTTTTTTGACAATATCTGGGAACTCTATGAGCAGGCTCCTTTCCTCTGGATACACACTGGCTAACCGAAGGATATGCTCCTTGTAGTACCGTTCTAAGAACTCTTCCCACCTGGAAACCGTATCGCCTGGCATTTTTTCAACTCTTTGCATCAAATATCTATCGTAACCCCATATACTTTTTCTGGATGGTCTTTGTGAATCGCCCAAAATACGTCTTCATCAATGCCTTTTTTGATAAACTGCTTCGTCCTGCGTGGAACAGTTTTTGGCCCGAGAACGACGCCCGGCCTGTCAAAGTCATCGATATAATCAGTTTCCATCATAAATCTGTCCCCTTGTGATAAAGCGACATTCAGCGCATCTTCACTGGCGAGTATTGACGGAAAAATGCCAATACTTTGATAGGCGGATATCATTGGGGGAGAGTAATGCTTGACTATTTTGTCCGGGGTCAATCCAGCATTACTTGCCATCTTGGCTATCTCTGCCAATCCCTCTGGAGTTGTGCTTTCAGTATGCAGTTGAACAGCGCACCCGACTTCGCTTGCCAATTTCATCCCATAAGACATGATTTCATTGGATGCATGCCATTCGGCATCGCTGACTTCGTAGTGAGGCCTGCCTGTCTTGATTGCTATCGCATGCCCCTCTTTTACAAAATCGATGGCAATCTCTAAACCACGATATATCACTTGTTTGGCTTTATCCAATTCAAAGCGCTTTGCCAATCTCGTGAGTTCTACGGGGTGAATTCCAAGAATTGGAAAGGCCGTTACCTTGGTCTGTTCATTGATCATCCCCGCAATTCTTATGGTCTGTTCAAACACTGATTTGAAATCGTCAGGAGATGTAACCTCTATGCCAAAACTCTGTGCCGTCTTTGAGACCAAAAATATGTGTGTGCCTCCTGCCCTCTGAAACTGCTCCACAGCTGTGATGCCAAGCCCCTTCAAGTCGATGTGCATGTGGTCATCAGTAATCGGCATCATCTCAATCCCTCCATGCTTCAGGCACAATTATGTAGCGCCCTCCCCTCCTGCGTATTTCTGGAAACTGCACAATTTCATTTACGGTAAAGCCAACTAAACCCTTGGCATACCGTTTTCTCAATTCCGTCCAGTTTATAATATGTGCCTCTCTTGATTTGCCGCTGCCTCTTCTGAGCTCGACCGCCAAAATCCCCCTTCTACCAGACTTTTTGAGAAACTCATCTATGCGCAGAATCTGGCCGGTGCCAAAATGTTGGGTGAAATAGAGTGCAGCAGCCCCTTTTTCAGTTGATACGCTCTTGCATTCGATGCCCAAGTAGAAACTCTTGTGGGGAGAGTCAACCAAAACGTCAAGCATCTGTGATGTGAACCTATGTTGCTTTAGCCTATGGGCGATGCCTTCCACTCCACCCTGCTTAAAAAACTGATTAAAAGATTTGACTATTTCCCGCTCAAAGTCTGTCATTTTTCATCTCCACAATTATAATATTTTGGTGATTGGTAATAGCCCTATGTCTAATTAACGTCACTAAAAGAATAAGTATAAAAAAACTAATCTGAGAGTAGGGCGAAAGTATTCTCAGGAGCTCAAGATGTTAGGTGATGTGCTATCGTGGGACCAGACCGTCTTCAAAAATGGCGAGATGTTTGAGTTAGACTATGTGCCAGAGCACTTTCGGCACAGGGAATCTCAGATAGAGGAGCTGATGTTCAGCATCCGCCCTGCTATGAAGGGCATGAGGCCCGTTAACACGCTCTGTTTGGGTCCGCCAGGCACCGGAAAGACCACTGCCATACTCAAAATATTTGAAGAAATTGAGAAGCACACAGCATCGGTAATTCCTGTTCACATTAATTGCCAGGTCGACAATACGAAGTACGAGATTTTCTCCAGAATATTTCAGAAAATCTATGGGTTTGCTCCACCATCATCTGGCGTTTCATTTAAAAAGATATTTGAAAAAATTGTCAAGTACCTAATAGAAAAAGAGAAAGTGTTGGTTGTTGCCCTGGATGATATCAATTACTTGTTTTATGAAAGTGAGGTAAATGACGTGCTATATACACTCCTGCGGGCACATGAAGTGCAGCCCAAGGCAAGAATTGGCGTCATCGGCGTCTTGAGTGATATAAAGATGCAGTATCAATTGGATCCAAGGGTTGCATCTGTATTTCTGCCGCGCGAAATTCTCTTTTTGCCATACACGCAAGATGAGATCCACGACATACTATCGAATAGAATCCAATACGGATTTTTTCCTGGCGTGGTTCCAGAGGACATTTTGGACAAAATCGTTGAATATGTCGAAAGTTCTGGTGATTTGAGGGTGGGCATCGACCTGCTCAAGAAGGCTGGACTTAATGCGGAGCGCAGAGCCAGTAAGTGCATATCGCTGGAAGACGTTAATGAAGCATACGAAAGCTCAAGATCTGTGCATATACAACGCGCCATCTCATCGCTGGGAGATGAAGAAAAGGTACTGCTCCGGCTAATCGCGGAGGGTGAAGAGGTCAGGGCGGGGGCACTCTATAAAAAGTTCCAGGAAAAGACAAACCTGAGATACACGCGATTTCATGAAATGCTGAACAAGCTAGATACGACCAAACTCATCAATACTCGTTATTCTGGCAAGGGCACCAGGGGCAGGAGCAGGCTTATCTCAGTTAAAAATGCTGACGATATCTTGAAGGGATTGAGAGATTGACTGTTAGGGTGTCTGATCTAGTTCTATATTTGTCCTGTCCGCGCCGAGTATATTTCGTGTCGCGGGGGCATAAGTTGAATGAAGCGACTGCTACTAGGTATATAGAACATCTATTGCTCAAAGAACTCGCCTACAAATTTCCTTTGTTGATTAAAAATGACAATCTGTGTAAATTGTCCACTCATTTAAGTAGTATCGCAAGTGAGGCGCAAGGCGAATTAGGTGCGATAGAAAAATCACAGATTATAGGGGCCGTATCAAACATCAATGTCGACGATATCGTAGCCGGTATAGAAAATCTCATTGATGCACTTGGCAGAGATGTGCTGCTTCAGCGGATCATGCCATGGGAAAAGGAATATCAAATGCATTCTGACCGCTTCGATATGTCAGGCCGCCCCGA
The DNA here is from genome assembly GCA_026016205.1 of Methanosarcinales archaeon. Taxonomy (GTDB): domain Archaea; phylum Halobacteriota; class UBA148; order UBA148; family JAUWXC01; genus JAUWXC01. Next base: position 458,731 of record CP061209.1, read on the forward strand.
TAAATTAGTGTTAATTGATGGTGAGATTATTCCATCTATTATCAAAACTGGTAACAAACCTGAATATGGAGCATGGAAGGATGAACGAATTCAATTGGCCGCGTACGCACTCCTAATCGAGGAGACATTTAATTGTCCCGTTTCTCGCGGTCTAATCGAATACGCAAGACATGGCGAATTTCGCGATGTCGACATCAAACAAGCCGATAAAAAGATGGCACTTCGAATCAAGGATAGGACCCAAAAGGTCATAGATGGCACACTCCCAGGTAAACCAAGAAAAGTTCTGTGTGAATCCTGCGCTTTCATCGACCTGTGTAATGTGAAAAAGTCTTTGCTCTCCAGACTATTTTAAAATCGTCGCCCTTTGACCTTATTGATGTTAAACTTGGCAGTTTTCGCCATGTGCATCACTGCAAACGTGCCAGCCTGGACAGGGTCAGTAACAACCAAATCCGCAGCTTCTGGCACGCTTCCTGCCATGTTAAGCGCGATTACCGGGATGCCCACCTCGCGCAACTTTTTAACCTCTTCTGTGATGCGCCCACCCATCAGCGAACCGGCGAGCACTAAGACAGATGCTCTGTGAAGACGTGAAACGGCATTTACTGCATCCGCAATGGCATCCTCACCAACCAGTGGAATTGTATCAACACTGATGCGTTCACCCCTAATGTTATGCCTGTCCGCTTCATTAACCGCACCCATCGCAACCTGTGCAACCTGTGCGCCGCCGCCGATTACTATCACCCTGGAGCCATAGACCTCTTGGAAGGAAGGTGAAGTGACAACCTCGTGTACGGCATCCTGTGAGGTTAAATCTGATACGAGTGCGCCTGAGTCCGTTACTCCATCGATTTCCATATAAATGGAGCCTTTTTCCTTGTGAACGCCCCTCTCAAAGATGAACTGCTGTGTATAGGTTATATTGCCGCCATGTTTTGCCACGATGCCTGCAATATCTCTTAGCACACCTGGTGTATCCTTACATATCACATTTATGGCAAGTGTCATTCATATCTACCCTATTTATTCCAGCCCCTTAAGTTCTTCGAATGAAAGGGGCGGATAAAACACACCCTTCTCGGTGATTATTGCTGTTACATTGTCCATTGGCGTGGCATCGAATGCTGGATTGTAGGCCTTGGCATCTAACGGTGCAATTTGCATGTCTCCAAAGTACTTCAATTCCTGTGGCCCCCGCTCTTCTATCTCAATATCTGGCGCATGTTTCTCAAAGTCAAATGTTGACATGGGTGCAGCAACATAGAACGGTATCTTGTGCTCCTTTGCTATGACCGAAAGCGTGTACGTTCCGATTTTATTGAATACTGCTTCCTCTACTATGCGGTCTGCGCCAACGAGAATCTTGTCAACCATTCCGGATTTTATCACGTGTCCAGCCATGCTATCTGTAATTAACGTGACAGGAATGTTGTCTTGTAAGAGTTCCCACGCCGTTATTCTGGAGCCCTGATTTAATGGGCGTGTTTCAGTGGCGATGACTTTTATTCTCTTGTTCTCCTCTATGGCTGACCTAACAACGCCAAGAGCAGTACCCCAATCCACGCATGCCATTCTGCCAGCGTTGCAGTGTGTCAGCACAACGTCGCCGTCTTCCAGTAACTTTGTCCCATTGGCGCCTATCTTTTTACATATCTCTACATCCTCGTCCGCTATTGCTTTCGCTTCTTCTAAGGCAAGTTCTTTGACTTGGATTATCGAGTGACCGGTCTTTGCCTTGCGGAGAACTCTGTCAATCCCCCAGGACAGATTTATGGCGGTTGGCCTGGTGTTTCGTAAAACTTCTGCAGCACCTTCCAGCTCCTGCACAAGATCTATGGGGCTTTTTGCCTTGCTTGTCTGTGCCGCTAATGCGATTCCAAAAGCGCCTGCAACACCAAGCGCTGGAGCGCCCCTGATGCTCAGAGTACGTATTGCCTCTGCCAGAGCATTTACATCCATGCATTCGACGATATGTCGCGCTAAAGGCAATTTGGTCTGGTCGACGAATATAATACAGTTTTTAGTATCGTCCCAATCAATCGTTCGCATAATCTCAAGGAACTACCGCGTGCTGATAATAAAAAAGTGTTGTTTTAGAGCAATCTTTATCTGTTGTAATAAGTAAACGCATAAACCTCCTATGAAAAGATGTATGATATGCGGACGGCAAGAGCACCTACCATTCACATGCAAATTCTGTGGTGATGTGTTCTGCGCAGAGCACAGGCTGCCAGAGAATCATCACTGCCCTGGTCTGGCAGGGCTGAAGGATATATCTAAGGAGATTATATACTCTCCAACTCCCAGGGAGGTTAAAATAGTGCAGAAAAGGCGTCCGAGGATTTCCCTACCCCCCTTACCTGTATACAGCTATTCTCAGGCGATTTTGATGATATGCGTGGCATCTTTCTTCTTGCAGGTATTTCCGCTGTACAACGAGATGTTCGCCTTATACCCAACTCATGTAATCGCAAGACCGTGGATGCTGGTAACGTATATGTTTCTGCACGGTAGCTTTGTGCACCTGCTTTTCAATATGTTATTCCTCTTCTTCTTTGGGCCCAGACTTGAAAGTTTAGTTGGAAGCAAGACATTTCTCGAGATATATCTTGGCTCGGGTGTCATAGCCGGCATCGGACATGTACTCACGTCTTCCGGCCCTGTGGTGGGCGCAAGCGGTGCATTATATGGTATATTTGGTTGTCTTGCCATCATCGCACCGTACATCGTTGTATTCATATACTTCATTCCGATGAAAATCACGCATGCCGTCATCCTATTCGCGATAATGGACTTACTGCTGATGGGTTCAGGAGACATGATAGCGCATGCTGCCCATTTGAGCGGTCTTTTAGTTGGCATAGTCTATGGCATGCAACTAAAAAAGAGCCTAAGACGGACGCCTTATCTCGGCTTTTAACACACGCCAATTTCAAACGCCACAACAGGATGGTCCAAGCCGAAATTGAGGATGACATCTGGGTGAATTTCTCCAAACACCCCTACGCTCTTTTTCTTGACCAAGATGGATGCCCTTCGCCCTTCTAAAAATGCAGGGTCATTGGATTCGGCAATCTCATATTCGAGTCCAAGTTCCTTCAGCATGGACTCGACAACGGATTTTACCTCGGCGAAGTTTGCTGTGGAATGAGTTGAAACACCGGCTAATTTTTGCATATCTTTGGAATCAACGATAACATCTCCTACTTCGAAGATTTTCTGCTGCATCTCAACGTGTTTGTTCCGCGATAGTACGCCCATCAGATTTGGTAGGATAGTGCAACGAATCATCGTGTGCTCTTCACTGATTGGATGTTTAACCTTTGTGACATTTGCCTGGGTGCGCTTCATCATATCAAAGTGCACCCGCTCGTTCGTTAGGGTAAATGTCGTGACTTCTAAAAATCCCAGACCGACCATGATTTCTCTAAGCAATGCAAGTTTGTCTTCAATAGGATGCGCCCTGCCTATCGTAGCGGTTTCGGGAAGTTCGGGCTTGAATTTGTCAAATCCATACCCAATGGCGACGTCTTCAATCAGGTCCCAGTTGTGTAATATATCTGCCCTGTATGCGGGTATCGCTACTTCTATCGCCTCCCCCTTAACAGTTGCACCAAACCTCATTTTTTCCAGTTCACGGACAATTTGTTTGGCGTCCAGAGTAAGACCAAGAAGTGAATTTACCTCGCCTATGCTAAGCTCTCTACTCGTCGGAGATAGATCAGGCGTGAAAGCGCTCTTTCCATCCGAAATGATTTCAACCGATTCTATTTTGGCGCCCCTCTCTGCCAGCGCGGTGACCACAATATTGAGTGCCATTGCTACGGATGCATCCATGCCAGTTACTTCAATGAACATATCTGTCGTTTCTTCTGTGACCGCGGTTAATGTACCATTGATGATGGGAGGGAAGGACAGCACATTGTCTCCAGAATCCACTATTAACGGGTAGCGATTTACTCCCTCTAACATGTGCGCAAACCGGACCCCTTTTGGATGCTCTTTGAGAATGGTGCGCATGGACATCTTTTTGTCAAAATCCAGCGGAACAAACTCTGTGTTGGGGTCGACTGCCTTGTACACAAACGGCGGCTTGACCTTGGATATGTCATGGACGCCGATGGATACCTTCTTCCTGTTGCGTCCCAGCCCCCAGTGCAGGTCTTCCTGCAGTGCCATCAACGATTCGATGGATGCGGAGTTGAAATGCAGTCCACGCACGACGGCGCAGGCAAGGCAAGGTCTAATCAGCTTGACGGATTTTTCAATTATGATTGACATGTTTGACTTTTTGACATCGTACTTGCGCAATCCCGTTTCGATGCCAAGAAACCCCCTCATCGCCCTTGCAACGCCCTCGACGGAAAAGAGATCCGGCCTGTCCGGGAAGAACTCGACATCAGCATACGTGTCTTCAATGCGCTCGATATCGGCGCCGATCATGGGTATGTGCTTGAGAATTGTATCCTTGTCAGTGCCAACCAATTTTTTCAGGTCATCATATTGTAGGGTTATAACTGGCATGCTGGATACCTCCTTAGCCAGTCGATATCTGGAGCATATATGTCTCTCAGGTCTCTTAGGCCCAGGCGCAACATCGCCAGTCTGCCAACGCCAAGACCCCATGCCAGAACAGGATGTTCGATTCCCAGCGGAGCGGTCACCTCTTGCCTGAATATGCCCGCACCACCCAGTTCAATCCAGCCCAATTCTGGTACGTATACCTCGGGCTCAACCGATGGCTCTGTATAGGGGAAGTAACCAGGCCTGAAGCGCACATCTTTGAAGCCAACGCGATGGTAAAACTCAGCCAGACATCCCAGCAGATTCTTAAACGAAACGCCCTCGTCCATCACCACGCCTTCCAATTGCTCGAACTCGGGCAGATGCGTTGCATCAATGGCTTCGCGCCTGTAAACCCTGCCAATACAGAACACCTTGACAGGCGGATTCGGGTTATCGGCGAGATATTTGATTGTGATTGCTGTAGTATGCGTTCTGAGTACGTTGGTTTTTGCAAGTTCCTCGCTCCAGTGACCACTCCAGCCTGTCGAGCCGATATCACCACCGTGCTCGTGCATCTCTTTTACGTTCTGCACGTATTCGCCAGGCAGTTTTCCCTTGGAATCAAGGTAAAACGTGTCCTGCATTTCTCTAGCAGGATGATCCTGTGGCTGGAATAACGCGTCAAAGTTCCAGAAAGATGTCTGTATGTGGCTCCCTTTAATCTCCTCAAACCCCATTTCGAGACATATCTGGCGCATCTCATCGAGCAAACGCTGGTAAGGATGCTTCTTGGCAGCAAAAATGCGAGTGGAAGACGCATGTATGTCATACGGGCGCAGGCGCTTTTTTCTCCATTCGCCTGATCTAATCAAGTCCGGCGTTAGTTGCCCAAGATCTTCTCCAATTTCAATGCCCTTTCGCACAAGTTTGCGCCCTTCGTTGGTAATGGCAATTACGCGGGATGTCCTCTCGGTGCACCTGATTAAATCTCGCCCCACCAACTCCTGAATTGTCGTCGAAGGGTAACTCGTAAGCGTCTCTGGGTGATGTGCGAGCAGGTAGTGTAAAACTTCTTCCGGAGGGTATTTTTTATGAGTTTTAAGAGGTGTGATAACGGTCTCTTTGCCTCTTTTTTCTATCGATGCCAGTCCTTTTTGCTTTAGCCACCCCAGTGCAATGCTGATTTCTTTATCTGAGAATGTATTCTTCAACTTAATTAGGGGGGTGGGCTTACCTTCTGCATATGCGATAATGCGCAGTTCTGGCAATCCTTGCCGGGCATAAAGTTCTCCTTCGGGAGTGGGCGAGTAAAGCACAATCGTCTCTTCTACGATATTTGCAAGACCTTTTTTCGCAAGCAAAAATGCTGCCTGCATCGCGGCATCGATCTGCAATCCTGACTCAGCGGCAAGTTTCTGTGGGTCCGCGGATTTGACCTTGTTCAGCGCCAGTAATATGCATTTCTCATTGGCGGTTAATGTGCTTGGCTTATCTGATGCCATGGTCGTACTCCCTACCCCATAAAGGATAACGCTTATATTTGTAACTACTGGAATTGAAAAAGTTTATCAACGCAGGATGACGTTGATAGTTCCGGAGGAAAACGACTTGGAGATATTATACTTCTATAATACCGATGCAAAGAAGGATGTTGAGAAAGCGTTACAGGAGGATATCATAAAGAGGGCAGATTATACTGTCAGGGAGTGCAAGCTCCTGGGTTCAGACCGTGAAGGCTATTTCTTGTATCTGCGCGGAACGCCCGATATGATGAAAGAGGTGGACAAATTATTCGCAGACCTGCCCCTAGAAAAAGTGCCTGAAAAAGAGGCAAAAGATATCATTGAAAAAATCAAAGCCGAAGACGATTCGGCTGCGACAGGCATGGGTATGATTTTTGGGTGATATGCCGTTAAGTGAACTTTTAATACGATAAACAACGTGAAGTAAAGTGTATGAAAGTGCTAAACTATAGAATTCTGCTCAGAAAAGAGCCTGAAGGCGGCTATACAGTGATAGTTCCTTCTCTTCCTGGCTGCGTCACATACGGGGACACAATAGAAGAAGCGATAGAGATGGCAAAGGAAGCTATTGGGTTATATGCAGAGAGCTTAAAAAAGCATGGCGAGGAGATGCCAACAGAGGAAGGAACTTTAGAATATACTCTGACGGTAGAGGCACATGCCTAAACTCCCATCCCGTACTCCTCAGAAAGTTATCAAGGTACGTGAGAAAAAAGGATTCGCACGTCATTTCAAACTTTTCTCATTATAAACAAATACTTAAATCCTCTTAAGTAAAAATTATATTGAATCGCTCTTTGCTCCCAAACATTTGTGTTTGATCTTTGATGTCTTCTAATAAGACAAATTACATCAACGGGTTCAAAATATTTTTCCAACATTTGATAGATTCTTATGCCAACAGGAATAAATCCTGATTTACTTCTCCAATGGTCTCCAATAACCCAACCAACAACTTTGCCTTCTTTCAAAATTCTATGAATCTCTTTAGCTACTTTTTCTAATTCCTGATAAAAATCCTCTTTTTCAGCTGATATTTTGCCGATACAGTCAAGATGACTAGAATATGTTACATTATCTCCATATGGTGAATCAACAAAAATCATATCCACTGAGTTATCATCTAAGGGTATTTTTCTTGCGTCGTTTTGTATTATGCTAGGTCTTGTTGGTGCGATATCATATCCAATAACTTTTCTCCCTTCTTCTTTACATACATCTATTGTTGTTCCACTACCGCACATTGGATCAACAATTAAATCTCCTACCTTCGTATATCTTTGTAGCATATTCCAAATAACACCAGCAGGAGTTACACCATTAAACTTCCAGTCACCTTTTTGAGTATTGCCATAACTTTGCTTAGGAAAGTCCCATAATGTTGTAGGTTCTAAAACTGGTTTATCATTCTGACTTTTCATTTATTAAAACCCTTAAATCTTCAATAAATTTGTCAAACATCTTTACTTTATCGCTTTCTTCTATCTTTGTCTCACTCATGACATAACTGCCATCTGTATCAACTTCTACAATGGCTCTCCCTTTCTTTGTGGGTTTCTTAATGGTCAATGTCCCATCTTCATCAGGAGTAATAAAGAATACACGAATATGTTTTGTTACATCATCCTGCAATAGCTTTAGTTTCCAGTAACCTGTTTGGGCAATTCTTTCTCGTAACGTAACTTTGCTTGAAATTACTGCTATAACTTTCATAGTCTTTGGTTCATAAATTATCATATCAACATCAGGCAGATGAGAGCCGAATTCACCATAATCTATAAGAAGATTTCTTTTAACTCTGCTTAATTCTTCTGATAAGTTTTTACTTTTTGTTCTTTCTAGTGTATTACCCCCTATTATTTTCAATCCCAAACTTTTAACTTCATCTTCAATAATATACATTATCAACTTCTCTAAGTTTTTACCTTTGAAAGCTCTCCAAGATTGTTCATGGTCTTTGTTGGCTGTTGGATGCTTTAACCAATCTTTTCTGTGTAATTCTTTTGCTTCTTTTAGCATTGCAGAGATGTGCCTATATGCTTCTGTGCCAAATCTCTTTTTCTTTCCTTCGTAGAGTCTAACTAAATCTGAAAATTGCATTCTTATCCACCTTCATCATTAGATGAATTTTTTATTTTATTAAGCAATTCTTGAAAGTTTTCAATTGTCTCTTCTGAAAATTCAATATCCCCTCTTTGTGTAATTTCTTCAAAAAACTTTTTAGAAACTATTGTTTTACTTAACTCATCACTTAGAAGATTATATTTATCAGTGTCTTTTTTTGAGAATAAAGCTTCAATAGAATCAGAGTTATTCTCACCTACAAAGATTATTTTTCCTTCTGGTATACTATCCTTTATTAATTTATTATATGTTTTATTAGTCCCTTTTCTATCAAGAACAATTTTATAATCTTCTAACCCCCATCCAATGAGTAGAGAAACAACTGTACTTGCTTTTGTATGACCTACACAAGGTATTATAGCAATATCTTCTGGAAATTTATAATGTTTTTTACTCTTTAGGAAATGTAGCATTGTTTGTAGATAGAAATAATCACTTACCCCTTCAACAACAATATTCTTTTTTTTGGAAAATGCTATTCCTTGTGAAAGATCTAATCCAATAGCAGTTATTATAGGTGTTAATGTGTCCTCATCAGCACCTTTAGTAAAATTATTCTGTATTATTGTTTCCTTCGTTTTTTCATCCCTAATCAATAGCTTTATCCTAGCTAATCTATCTGGATCTATAAGGTATGGAGAATGTGTTGTGAATATTATCTGATTTTCTTTTGATAATTCTTCAAGTAATTCTAAAACATCCTTTTGTGCTTTTGCATGTAAATAAAGTCCAGGTTCATCTATCAGTATTAAATTACCTTTTTCTAGACCTTCAGCTTTTAACCTTAAAAAGAAAGCCATATACCATTGAAGCCCCTTACTTCTCTGTTTAGGTGTGTAAGATTCCCCCCTAACTTCTTTCTTGTTTTCATCTAAAACAACATCCTGAACAAAAAATGATAGAAGTGGCTCATCATAACTAACAGAAATTTCAATAGGGTCTTGTTTCCAATACTTACCAAAAACATCACTACATATTTTCGATGCTTTGTTTACTATATTTTTTCTTTTTTGTCGGTCTTGTGTTTTGCTTAGGGCATCTATATTCAATTTCGACAATTTTATAAAATCTTCAACTATTCCATACTTGGTTTTTAATGTATTTTGATTTGTTATGTCGGATATGGGAACTTCTGACGGTAAAATATCATTAAAAGAATTAAACAATACCATTCGAGGTATTAAGGAGATTATTTCTCTATTTATTTTAGCAATTGTAGAATCAATATCTGTCTTAAATTTTATATCTACTACTTTGTTTCTAAGTTCATCTAATTTTTCCTTATCATTTTGTTCATTAATAAGGGACAAATTCTTGTTTATAGTATCAATTAAAGAATTTATTTTATTGATAATCTCTTCATGAGAATCTCCATCAAATAATTTTATTTCTTCTGAAATCTCTGTTTTATTGTATTTCTTGATGATAGCATATATTTTATTTATGGTTTTATTCGTTTTTTCAAATATTTTTTTATTTAATTTTTGCAATTCTCTGTTCAAAATATCAATTAATTCGCCAGAAATGGTATAATCAGATTTTTTGTTTGATTTTATAATATAGTATTCAAATGTCAAATTATAACTTTCTTTTAATTTTATATCTATTTCTAAATTCTTTAGTATATTCTTTATTTCTTTAGTATCAATTTCAAAACAAAATTCAATCTCTATAGGCTCTTTTGTCTTTAAATGAAGTGGCGTATCAGTTTCTTCAAATTTAGTGGCTTTATTCAATTTTTCTAAACCTTCAAGAACATTAGTTTTTCCTGATTCGTTTTTTCCAGCCAAAACAGTAATATTTGGATTAAGGTAACACTCTCCACTATCTTTTATCGATCTAAAATTTTTTATCCTAAATGATTTTAGTATCATTTTGTTACCTCACTAAATTTTTTCCATCATAATGATATATTCATAGGCATACGCTAATCGGTCTGCTTTATGGTTTGATGTAAATCTACCGGTTTTTGAGTCTCTGGTTTGTGGTAGTATTTTTGATGGTATTCTCCTTTTAACTATTTTATGTATTTTGAAACCTAGATTTAGCATTGTCTCAACAAAAACTTCTGCATTTAAAATAGGTACTTTTTTCAATTCTGTATTTCCAATAACAATACAGGCTTTGCCTTTTAGTTTTAGAACTCTATACATTTCTTCAAAGCATTGTTGCATTTCAAAGAAGTAGTCTCTTACTGCTTCAGATTCCCTTTTTGATTTTTTACTCAATTCTTTTATTTCCTGTTCCGCCAATTCACTTTTTATACCGTCATGAACTGACTCTTTTTTATGAATAGAACCAATAAATCCTTCCCTAAATTCTGTAACATCTTTAGCATATCCCAACCACAACGCTGTTAACTGATGTAAATCTGCGTACTCATATGATGTAACATATGGTGGAGAAGTTACAATTAAGCTAACAGAATTATCCTCACATGGCAAATTTATTGCATCTTGCTTTTCAGCTATAAGAAAATCTTTCAAATTCTTTTTTACATGATCTGGCATAATTTCAAACAATTCTTTATTTCCTTTTAACATCCGTTTTATATGCCTCTTGAATGTAGATAATGGATCAATTGGTTGTTTCTTTAAATCTCTTGTTGGTTTTACACTTTTCATTAACCAAATTGAAGAATTTTTGAGTATCTGTGAAAATGCACAGAGACAAAAGTTTTTAATATCGTCATCTCTAATTTGATTTATCCTTCCCAAAATAATTCCTAACTCATATCTAATATTTTCATGCGGAAACCAATAGTTAATTCGTTTGTTATCTGGAATTACGGGTTCTATTTCTATATTTGATGATGTTTTTTGTTCGTTCTTTTTCGTTTCAATAAATAAAGTTAGATCGCCTAATAGTTGTTTTACTTCATTTTCTAATTTTGTTGGTTCTATCGGTGTAGTCTTCACTTTTGTTATTAACCATGCAACAGGATTTATGTCAACCCCAACTGCTTTTCTTCCTGAAACTAGAGATTCTACCAAAGTAGTCCCACAGCCCATAAACGGATCACAAACAATTTCATCTATGGTAGTATATTTTTCTATACATCTCCTTGCTAACTGAGGAATAAATTTAGCAGGATACCTATGGTAGCCGTGTGTTGCATAAGAAGTGTCTTTTCTTGACAAATCCTCAAATGCCCAAACAGTATCTTCAGCTAAATTATTAAATATTTGTAAAATTTCAACTTGTAGATTTGTTTTAATAGGTTCTATCATACTCCTTTTCTTCATATTTACTAACGGTGAATTGTTTTTCTTTACTAGTTCCTCAAACAATAATGGCATATTAACTTCTTCCCCCACCTTTATTATTCTTCTTTATACCCTCTAATCTATATCTTTAACCCAAACTCTCCCAACCGCTCTCTCGCGCCCTCTCGCGCATCCTGGTGCTCCTTCAGGAATTTGGCCATTAACTCTGCGGCGAGTACTTTGCACTTTCCGCAGGTGCGCTTGCCTCCCTTGCATTCGCTGTATATTTCTGTGACTTGCTTATCGTCTTCGAGCAGGTGGAACAGTAGTAACTCGTAGACCGTGCAGTTCTGGGGCTCTCCGCCGGAGCGGCGCTGCTCTGTCATGGTGACTTTGCCCCCTGTCTTCGCCTTCTTCACCTTCGCAGCCGCGGTTTCAGGCGATTCCGTGAGCGCGACAATGCTGTCCGGAATCGTGCTGGACATCTTGCCACCACTCAATCCGCTCATGAAGCGATGATATGTTGATGCAGGAGGGTAAAAGCCATAGCCACCATGCTCGATTTCGACCTCACGCACAATCGATGCGATTTTATCAATGTCTCCATTTTCATAAACGTCCACATGTTCAGCATATGCCTTGACCTTGCCATCCACTCTCCCGGCAATCTCGTGCATGGCTGCCTTGTTCGCGGTCTTGGCTCTTATGCTGATGTGCCCCTTGCGCGCTTCCACCTTGAACATCCTCATCCTGTTCGCAATGTCCCTTGTAATGCGGATGTGCGGGTCCTGGTCTGCCCCAACGGGAATCACAACGGGCTTGGGTCCGCCAAACTCTGTCAGTTGAGGGTGCAGAATGTCCGCGCTCTGAACCAGCGTGCTCAATATATGTGATATATGGGTTTCACCAGAAAAACCATAGATGGCACTTAATTCGGACAGATTTGCTTCGACTCCGAGCTCAAATGCCAGGTCTTTTACAACAGGGCACTTCGATTGAAAATAGATGCGACCATCTGGCTGGAAGCCGAGCGCAATCAAGCTGAGTATGTAATCTTTGCCAATCTCGGCGCAGTCCTTCCAGGATATCTTCCGCACTGAGTGCGCCTCCATGTCTGCAACGGCAAAGAACGTCTGCGCACCCATCTGCTGGTGCCATATGATTTCGTCCATCACCATTTTATGGCCGAGGTGGACGCGGCCAGATGGCATGAACCCGCTCATGACAGCAAATGGCATCTTGTTCTTCATCGCATTCAATATCTGGTGATAATCCCTGTGGCCAAAGATGATGTGTCGCCTCATGTACTTGTGTGGGTTAGGCACATCAGGCAGAATATCCTCAAAGGGCGAGATACCAAATTCATCAAATAATTTCGAATAATCTTTAATGTTCACTGTGCCCCATGGGTCAAGTTTCGTCTTGCGCTTCATAGCTTGGTCCGTCCTATGTCGATGTACCCTACATTTTTACCTGTTACATATCCAAATATCATTCGCTTCCTGACACTCTGTGCTAGCCTTATTGCCCTAGATAGCTCTGGTAGTAGAAACACATGGTCTTTTGAGATGGCGTGCACCAGGTATTTCGAGTGTATCAATCTATCAAGAGATTCCACTTTCTCATAGGCGCGAAAATGACTGCCGAATTTGAAACCCGTCTTAGCAACCATCCCATTCTCTCTTAGATTTTCATAGACTCTGAGCTTGTGCCCAAAATCTGCCTCGATTTTAGATGCCCTTTTTGTGAACGTCTTAAGATCGATGACCTTACTAGTGGCATCAGTAACCTTAAGAACCTTCTTTTTCATCAAGTACGCGGACTCAACAAGAGAGAGCTGCAATCGCTCTTCATCCAGCGGCTTTCCAAAAAAGCCTTTTTGGTGTAACACCTTGACTAAAGCCGAATCCCATACGATGACCCTGTCCTCCAACAACGTGCCATCTCCCTTGCCACCTGTGAATTTCGTCTCGCCCTTCATGCTCGTCTTTTTGACATCATAAAACGTTATGTCACTCTCTTCATCCACGACGGCTAGGATGATGTGCTTTCGCATATTTTCTGCAATCTCTAGATAGTGTAGTATGTTTGCCAATGGAAGGGGCTCTCGCTCAGATATCGCGCGCACGAAATACATAGCGCGTGTTTTTCCTGGCTTCCCTCCTCTCGGATACAGTCTAAAATCAGTTACACTTGGCTGTACATAGTATCCTCTTCCTCGCATGTCCTTGTAGACGATGTACTTCAATTCGAAGTTCTTCATTAAAGTGGATGCAATCACAAAAAACTCCTTGAAGTCCAGAGGTTCTTCGTCATGGACGATGGAAATTTTCCCCTCTTTAAGCAGGTAAGCAGCTTCTACCAGGGATAACTCGAGCTTTCCCTCCTTGGGGCGTCCATAGTAACTGGTGCTGTATAATTTGGTGATGGCATCTTCGCCAAGTACGACCCTGTCTCCGATTAATTCGCCGTGCATAGTATTACACCCAATCAACGTTTTGATAAGTCTTATATCTTCTTAGGATTAGTGAGTATGGCAAACGGTGGTCAAATGAACGCGATAAAAATTGCAATCGCCGGTGTCGGTAACTGTGCATCCTCCCTGATACAGGGCCTTTTTTATTACAAGGACGTCGATACAAATAATGCATTGATCCCAGGCCTGATGCACAACGTTCTGGGTGGATACAAGATCTCCAACATTAAACCAGTAGCAGCTTTTGATGTTGATAAAAGAAAGGTCGGAAAAGATTTATCAGAGGCGATTTTCGCAAAGCCCAACTGCACCAAGATATTTTGCAATGACGTTCCCAACATGGGCGTAGAGGTCAAGATGGGGCCTGTACTGGATGGAGTTGCAGACCACATGCGGGATTATCCCGAAGATAGAACATTCGTTATCGCAGATGAGAGGCCGGTGGACGTTGCAGATGAATTGAAAAAGAGCGGAGCTGAAATATTGATAAACTATCTGCCAGTCGGAGGCGAGGAGGCAGTTGAACATTATGCCAGAGCTTGCTTGGATGCAGGTGTTGCCTTCATTAATTGCATGCCAGTTTTCATCGTTTCAAACCAGGAGTGGGCAAAAAAGTTTGAGAAAAAAGGGCTGCCGATAATTGGAGATGACATAAAGTCACAAGTTGGCGCAACCATAGTTCACAGAACCATGGCGAAATTATTCTCGGACAGAGGGGTAAAAATCGATAGGACGTATCAACTGAACACTGGCGGGAACACAGATTTCCTAAATATGCTGGAGAGATCGAGGTTGGTTAGCAAAAAGATTAGCAAAACAGAATCCGTGCAATCCCAAATGCCAGTCCCTATGGACCACGATGATATCCACATAGGTCCAAGCGATTATGTGCCATGGCTGTTGGATAATAAGGTAGCATTCATACGAATTGAGGGCAGGAAGTTTGGAGACGCACCTGTCAATCTTGAGATGAGGCTGAGCGTCGAGGATTCTCCCAATTCTGCTGGCTGTGCGATAGACGCCATCAGGTGCTGTAAATTGGCGCTGGATAGGACAATCAGTGGACCATTGATTTCCATCTCCGCATACACCATGAAAAGACCGCCACAGCAGTTTCCGGATGCTGTAGCACGTCAGATGGTAGAAGAGTTCATCAAAGGAGAACGAGTCAGGTGACCCTCTACAAAAATAAGGAAAAATTCGAGAGAATTTCCATCAAGGTGGGAATAATATTCAGCAGGCTAGGGTTATCTCCCAACCAGTGGACTCTTTCCAGTTTAATACCGGCTCTCATCGCTTTTTATCTTCTAACGTCCAGCCGATTTATTCCTGCCGGGATTTTCTTTTTCATCTCCGCGTTCATTGACCTCGTTGATGGCTCGGTCGCAAGGGTTACCGGGCGCGTGACAAAACTTGGCGCCTATTTAGATACTATAATAGACCGGTATGTGGAATTTCTGATAATCTTTGCCCTGCTGTTCTGCCCCCTTCCCGATTTCACAATTCCAATCTACTGCTGGATCCTCGTCTTCTTATTCGGCTCAATGATGACGTCGTATGCAAAGGCGGCGGCATGTGATAAACTCGGAAAAGATGTAAGAGGGGGCATCGTGGAGAGGGCAGAGAGAATTGCGCTACTATGCATTGGCATTTTGCTGGCTCACTTCGACAGAGTTTACTTGACCTATATAATAGTAATTTTGGCTGTCCTAACTAACATCAGCGCTCTACAAAGGCTTGCTGCTGCAATCAGGAAGAACGGATCTGCTGGGATTTGAACCCAGGTCATCGGGTTCGAAGCCCGAAAGGATAGTCCACTACCCCACAGACCCGATACATATTCAAGCGCTGCTCTATTATAGTTTGCGTGAAAGTAAGCAACTGGGATTACCATGATTCTGTCAAGCAAAGAGATAAAAAGAAGAATTGAAAACGATCTGGTCATTGAGCCATTTGGCGAAGAATCGCTTCAGCCCGCCTCGTATGACCTTAGGGCAGGAGTTGACGTTACGATACTGCCGAAGACACTCAAGTTGATGTCATCGCTCGAGTATGTGGAGCTACCTCATGATGTTGCAGGAGTTCTCCGCACCAGGTCGTCATATGCTCGAAAAGGTCTCGTTTTAGGTGGCGGCTTTATTGACCCAGGATTCAGGGGAAATCTAACACTCTGCCTGAGCAATATGAGCGAAAAAGAAATAGAATTGAAGAAGGGCGAAAGAATAGTCCAGATGCTCCTGCTTCAGGTAAAGGCGCCGAGCGAAGCATATAATGGACAATACCAGGATTCTAGAGGAGCCGTAAGATAAATCATGGCATTCTCCGGAAGAAAAAGGGCAAGTATTAAGATAACAAATGAAAATAGCATCAGGGTCAACATTAGTTATTTTGTGGGGTAGAAAATATGGCTGACATATACGCAAATGCAAGATCCACAACTGGCACTGCTACGCGGGTGAAGGACATAAGTCCCACAAGCGGCATGTGCCCAATTTGTGTAAAGAGTTGTAACGTCTTATGTGAAATCAGCAAGTCTGCGTTCAGGGGCAGAGAGGTATTGTATCCGGCGCCTGAAGAGTTCGGACATAGCACGGCTGCATCCAATAAGGATTATGGGCTGGACTGGTCGCATTTCCAGATACTGACCGAGGTATTGGGAGCAGAAGGAATCGAGCCAGAACCAGACAAGGCGGTTTTCCCGGCAGTGGACATTAAAACGTCTGTCGGAGGGGTGCCACTTAAAGTGCCCGTATTCACGGCAGGACTGGGGTCCACGGCGGTAGCGAAAAATTACTGGGATGGGTTGGCCGTAGGTGCGGCAATCTCCGGCACAATCCAGGTAATTGGAGAGAATGTCTGCGGAATGGACATGAACTCGAAAGTCACGGATGGACAGGTAACGCACTCAGACGACCTCAAGTACAGGGTTGAGAAATACAGGGAATTCTGGGATGGTGTGCATGGTGACATTGTCGTCCAGACCAATGTGGAAGACATGCGGTTGGGTGTGGACAAGTACGCTCTTTCCAAGTTAGAAGTTAATGTCATCGAGAGAAAATGGGGACAGGGTGCCAAAGCAATCGGCGGCGAGGTGAGAATATCAGACCTTGCCAAGGCGATAGAACTGAAAAGAAGAGGGTACGTTGTGATTCCAGATCCAGAGGACGAGAGCGTACAAAAGGCATTCAAAGAGGGCACATTCAAGACATTTGAGAGGCACAGCAGGGTCGGATTCCCTACGCACGAGTGTTTTGTAGAGGATGTAGAAAACCTCAGAAAGCAGGGTGCCAAACATGTATTCCTCAAGACCGGAGCATACAGGCCTGCAGTAGTGGCATTCACGCTCAAGGCGGCATCGGAGGCGAAGATCGATTTGCTCACATTCGATGGTGCAGGCGGAGGGACGGGCATGAGCCCAGTGCCGATGATGAACGAGTGCAGTACGCCCACAGTGTATCTGCAGGCACAGGTCATGAAATGTATAGGATTGTTGAAAAAGAAGGGCAGATATGTGCCAGATATCGCATTTGCCGGCGGGTTCGTCAACGAGGCGCAGATATTCAAGTCGATTGCGATGAGCAATCTCGGTGATGGTCCGCATGTGAAGGCGATAGCAATGGCCAGGGCCCCAATAACCGCGGTGATGAAGTCAGAGCACTTTGTAGAGCTTGCGAAGGAAAACAAATTGCCAAAGTCATTTGTGGAGAAATACGGCGCGAATCCAGAGCAGTTCTTCATCATGATGTCCGAGTTGGAGGAGACGTATGGCGCGCGCGCCAAGGATATCCCAGCTGGAGCGGTTGGGCTGTATACCTACTACGTGGACCGGCTTGGAATAGGGCTTAAGCAGTTGCTGGCAGGTTCGAGAAGGTTCAAGTTGGATCTGCTGAGCAGAAATGACATAGCATCCTTATCAGAGGTTGCAGCAAAAGTCACTGGCATTCCTACGCTCGAAGAGATTGAGAACGATGCCATAGAGAGTATTCTTGGCTAAGGTTAGTGACAATAAATGAAAAAAATTATTCCTTGCTTAGATACAACGCTTGACGAAAAGGGGAACGCCGTAGTGGTCAAGGGCGTGGAATTTGAAGAACTTAAATATGCCGGCGACCCGGTTGAACTTGCGAGAAAGTACGATAGAGAAGGGGCGGATGAACTCGTTTTTCTGGACATTACCGCCTCGACAGAGGGGCGAGAGAGGATGGCCGATATACCGAGAAAGATAGTGGAGCAAATCTCAATTCCACTGTGCGTTGGAGGTGGCATAAGAACTTTGGATGATTTCAAGAAGGTCTTTGACGCTGGGGCAGCCAAAGCAGGCGTTAACACTGCCGCGGTCAAAAATCCTGAATTGATAAGGGATGCTGCAAAGGAGTTCGGTTCTGAACGAGTGGTGGCTGCGGTTGACTGCAAGCGTGCATTTGATAGCACAGAGAACAAAACCATGCTGGAACTCGAAGATGGTAGCAAGGCATGGTACGACGTTGTCATCCATGGAGGCAAGACATCGACAGGGAAGGACGCCGTCCAGTGGGCATTGGAAGTGGAGAGATTGGGCGCTGGCGCAATTTTACTCACCTCTAAAGACAGAGATGGAACCAAAGATGGGTATGACATACCCATCACCAGAGCAATAGCAGAGGCAGTTGACATACCTGTAATTGCATCAGGAGGATGTGGCAACCTGGAGCACATGTACGAGGCGTTTGCTAATGGAGTGGATGCATGCCTGGCTGCAAGCATATTTCATTATGGGGAATATACAATCAAAGAGGCAAAGGAATATCTAAAAGCAAAAGGCATCCAGGTTAAGATATAACCTCCTTTTAGTAAATATCATATAGGGAGAGCTCAATTCATTGGTAGAGTGATTCGTGTGAGTGCAAAAGCTGTAGACAGGATATATGAGTTGGTTGAAAAACACGATGTAAGATTCGTTAGGCTGCAGTTCATAGACATTATGGGCATCGTGAAAAACGTGGCAATCCCCATCTCACAATTAGAGAAGGCACTCGCAGGCGAATTGATGTTCGACGGTTCTTCTATTGAAGGATTTGTGCGAATCGAAGAATCTGACATGTATCTGAAGCCAGACCCGGCCACTTTTACCATTTTTCCATGGAAATCAAATGGCGTCACGGTTGCACGACTGATATGTGATGTATATAATTCTGATGACAAACCGTTCGAGGGCTGCCCGAGAAACAATCTAAAAAAGGTACTGAACGAAGCAGAGAAGCTGGGATTCACGATGAACGCGGGCCCAGAGGCGGAATTCTTCCTCTTCTTGAAAGATGAAAATGGTGGCGTGACCACAAAAACGCATGACCAGGGCGGCTATTTTGACCTGTCTCCCGTGGATTTGGGCGAAAATGCAAGGAGGGA
The DNA here is from genome assembly GCA_026016205.1 of Methanosarcinales archaeon. Taxonomy (GTDB): domain Archaea; phylum Halobacteriota; class UBA148; order UBA148; family JAUWXC01; genus JAUWXC01. Next base: position 477,957 of record CP061209.1, read on the forward strand.
TACAGTGCTAACTCTTGAAGATATGGGGTTTGAGATTGAAGCATCTCATCATGAAGTTGCCCCCGGCCAGCATGAGATTGACTTCAAGCATGCAGATGCGCTTACGACAGCGGACCGCTTGGTAACATTAAAGTTCGTAGTCAGAATTGTCGCACAAAAGCACGGTTTGCACGCGACGTTCATGCCAAAGCCGCTCTTTGGAGAATATGGCTCTGGAATGCATGTGCACCAGTCCTTGTTCAAGAATGGCAAGAATGCATTCTATGATCCGAACTCGTCATACCAACTGAGCGATGTTGCCAGGCATTATATGGGTGGATTGCTGGTCCATGCAAAGGGGTACACGGCAATCACAAACCAGTTGGTCAACTCGTACAAGCGGCTTGTACCAGGGTACGAAGCGCCGGTATACATCGCATGGTCAGAGCAGAACAGGTCTCCATTGGTGAGAGTGCCCGCACGCAGAGAGGCCGGAACAAGAGTAGAATTGCGAAATCCAGATCCAGCATGCAATCCCTATCTTGCAATATCAGTGATGTTAAAAGCTGGCTTGGACGGCATCAAGAACAAAATCGACCTTGGTGAGCCAGTTAACAAGAATATATACACGATGTCCCTTCAGGAAAGGAGGGAACTGGGAATCAAAACGCTTCCGAAAAGTCTTGATGAAGCGCTGGACGAGCTTGCTAAAGATGAGGTAATTAAATCTGCATTAGGCGAGCATATCTACGAGCATTTTGTCGATGCCAAGCGGGCAGAATGGAGCGCATACAGGGCGCAAGTACATCAGTGGGAAGTCGACAGGTACATCAGCGTTTTTTAATGATTAGACTGAAATTCAGCCATCTCGCCGAATGTGTTAACATGCCCATAGAAATCACATCCGCGCCTGTATCTGCATAATTATCCAAATTATCAAGCGTGATTCCGCCAGATGCTTCAAGTTTCACACGTTCACGCAGACCGTTTTCTTTTAACAATCTAATCGCGTCCTTGATTTTATCCGGACTCATATTATCAAACATTATTATATCAGCGCCGAGTTGTGCTGCCTTAAGCGCATCCGCAACGTTGTCGACCTCTACCTCTATTTCTTTCTTGGGATACATCCTCTTCGCGTTTTTAATCGCGTTTTCCAGCCCTGCAACTGCAATATGGTTATCCTTGAGCAATACGGCTTCAGCCAAATTATACCGGTGTGGACATCCTCCCCCTAACATAATGGCTTTTTTCTCGAATTCTCTGAACCCTGGCGTGGTTTTTCTGGTGCCAGCGACTGTGACGCCCTTGCTCCTCTGGACACACTCTCTGGTTATGGTAGCAATGCCGCTCATCCTACCCAGGATGTTCAGCGCCGTTCGCTCTGCCGCGAGAATGAACCTAGCGTTTCCACTTATCTCCAGAACAACGTCGTCCCTCTTGATTTTGGCACCATCGCTAAACACAGTCTGCGTCTCAAGCCCAAAGTGCTCGAATACCTGCTTCCCTTCCTCAAGTCCGGCCAAGACGCCATCTTCACAGGCTTTGATGTGCGCTTTAACGTGAACATCCGGAACCACCGCTCCAGAAATGTCTCCGGAGCCAATGTCTTCCTTGAGAAATCGCTCTAGGTCGGGCATCACAATTTCACCGTAACAATTTCATACTTCGGATATATTAGTTTCCTTGATGATTAAAGTAGGGATAGTTGGTTGTGGCGCCATCGGCGAGGAGATCTGTAAGGCATTTGACCAGGGCATCGTTAACGCCACTCTAACAGCGCTATCGGATCGCGACCTTGTGTCGGCGCAGGAGATGGCCGACTCATTAAAGCACGTGAAACCAAAGGCAATGGCTATTCCTGAATTGATAGATGCCGTGGATTTGGTGGTGGAATGTGCATCCCAGTCTGCAGTTAGGGAAGTGGCGATACTGGCGCTTGGCAAGGGCAAAGATGTCATGATCATGAGCATTGGTGCGCTGACCGATGAAGCATTATTACACCAGATCAAAGATCTGGCGCATAAAAATGGTTGCAAGGTGTACCTGCCATCCGGCGCTATTGTGGGATTGGATGGATTAAAATCCGCCTCGACAGCAAAGATTGACTCGGTTACGCTCACTACCAGAAAGCCGCCTACATCGCTCGAGGGTGCGCCGTATATCGTGCAACATAAGATAGACCTGGACGCATTGAAAAAAGCCACCATCATGTTTGAAGGAAGTGCTGAAGAGGCGGCAAAGGGATTTCCAGCCAATGTAAACGTGGCAGCTACGCTTAGCCTTGCTGGCATAGGCGCTAAACAGACAAAAGTTCGCATCATAGCAGACCCCGCACTGAAGAGGAACGTTCACGAAATTCACGTGGGAGGGGACTTTGGCAGGTTCGAAACGAGGGTTGAAAATGTTCCATCACCTAGCAATCCCAAGACGAGTTATCTGGCTGCGCTATCCGCAATCGCCACCTTGAAAAAGATTACAGAGCCAATCCAAATCGGGACGTGAAACCTTTTCCGATGAGAGTTTTTCATATCATCCAGAAACTCTTTAATTCAGCAATATAATTAATATACAATCAAGGAGCGCAGATGTTACAGGACCGAATAAAGGAATTGAAGGAAGAGAGAAACGCAATCATACTCGCGCACAACTATCAAATAGGCGAGGTGCAGGATATCGCGGACTACAAGGGCGATTCTCTTGGCCTGAGCCAGAAAGCTGCAAAGAGCGATGCCGATGTAATCGTGTTCTGCGGCGTGGACTTCATGGCTGAAAGCGCCGCTATTTTGTGCCCGGATAAAACAGTTCCGCTCCCAGAGTTAGGCGCAAAATGCCCCATGGCAGCAATGATAACAGCAAAATCATTGTGCGCGGAGAAAGAGAAGCATCCAGATGCAGTGGTGGTGTGCTATGTCAATACCACTGCAGAGGTTAAGGCGGAAAGCGATATATGCTGCACATCTGCGAATGCGATAAAAGTCGTGAATTCGCTGGACGACAATGAAATTATCTTCGTTCCTGATAAAAATCTTGCATTATACGTGGCGGCGCACACGGATAAGAAAATTATACCATGGGAGGGGTACTGCCCAAGCCACCATTTCATCCTGAGGAGTGACGTTCTCACTATCAAGGCAAGGCGTTCAGAGGCAGAGATACTTGTACACCCGGAGTGCAGACCGGAAGTGATAGAAATGTCAGATAAAGTACTCAGTACAGATGGCATGATCAAGTATGTGAAGGAGTCAAAGGCAAAGGAGTTCATCATTGGTACCGAGACTGGGATATTGTATCGCCTGCGCAAGGAAAATCCCGACAAGAGATTTTACCCTGCTTCTGACCGTGCTATCTGCCCTGGTATGAAGGTGAATACGCTAGACACAATAGTGAAGTCACTGGAGAACATGGAACACAAAATCATTATACCAGAAGACACACGAGTGAGGGCAAAGCAGGCATTGGACAGAATGCTAAAGGTTAGGAGAGATGATTGACTATTTTCGATTAACAAGACCGCTGAACTGCTTCATGGCTGGCATAGCAGTGGTCGTAGGGTGCCTGGTGGGCGCCGGGAGCGAGATAAACATACATGGAATCCAAGTAGCGCTTGCATTCGCGGTATGTTTTGTCGTGACTGCAGGTGGCAACACAATCAACGACTTGTACGACGTCAAAATAGATGCGATTAACAAACCACACAGACCCATACCGAGTGGCAGAATTAGCCCAAGAAGTGCTTTCGCATTCGCCATCAGCCTGTTTGGCATTGGTATTGTGTTATCCTACTTCATAAACCCAATATGCCTTCTCATTGCAGCGGCGAATTCGCTAGTGCTCATGGGCTACGCATATAAACTCAAAAGAACGGTGCTCTGGGGGAATGTTAGCATCGGGTATTTGACGGGCTCAACGTTCCTGTTCGGCGGGGCAGCCGTGAACGAGATTGCAATTACCTTTGTGTTATTCATGTTAGCAGCGCTCGCAACCGTGGGCAGAGAAATCGCCAAGGATGTTGAGGACATGAAAGGTGACAAAAAAGAAGGTCTTATAACGCTACCAATTTCGGTTGGAGTGAAAAAGTCAGCCATAATTGCATCCGCATTCGCCATGATGGCTGTCGTGTTAAGCCCACTACCGATTGTACTCAGCAATTTTGGGACGTCATATCTGGTAATTGTAACGCTGGCGGATGTAATCTTATTACTGGGAACCACGATAATTGAGAAACATCCAGCCAAGTCATCATCACTTCTTAAGGTTGGAATGATGGTAGGGCTCTTGGCATTCATCATGGGAGCGATGATAGGGTGAGTTTAAATCCAAACCTATTTTATGGTAGAATGATTTAAGAGTAAAAGGGAGTATGGAGGATAAAGAGCATGAAAACTACAGTAAGCGTGATCAAGGCAGATGTCGGCAGCATGCCAGGACATGTAAGAGCGCCTCAGGAATTACTGGATGTGTGCGGTGCTGTCCTAGAGAAGGGTAAAAAGGAGAATATTTTAATTGACTTTCATGTAGCGCGGTGCGGGGATGATATCGATTTAATCATGACCCATACCAAGGGAGTAAATGCTGAGCCCGTGCACAAGCTCGCATGGGATGCATTTGAAGAGGCGACAGCTATCGCCAAGAAGAAGAAGTTTTACGGTGCCGGACAGGATTTGCTGGCAGAGTCATTTTCTGGCAACGTCAGAGGCCTTGGACCAGGATGTGCCGAGTTCGAGATCGAAGAGCGCAAGAGCGAGCCCATTGTCGTCTTCATGATGGACAAGACCGAACCCGCATCGTTTAACCTGCCGTTCTACAAGATGTTCGCGGACCCATTCAGTACAGCCGGCCTAGTGCTCGATCCCAGTCTGCATGATGGATTCACATTCAGGGTGTTGAACGTGTACACCGATGAAGTGGCCGAACTAAAGGCGCCAGAGGAATTATACGATTTACTCGCGATTATAGGCATCAAAAGCAAGTTCTGCGTTGAATCAGTTGCAAAGAAAACCGGCGAGCCTGCTGGTGTCATCTCGACGAATAAGTTGAATCTAATCGCAGGCAAGTACGTGGGCAAGGATGACCCTGTGGCGATTGTGAGATGCCAGAGCGGTTTCCCTGCAGTGGGCGAGGCGATGGAGGCATTCGCGTATCCCTACCTGGTCGCGGGATGGATGAGAGGCAGCCATAACGGGCCCATAATGCCTGTGTCAGTAAAAGATGCGAATCCCACGAGGTTTGACGGTCCGCCACGAGTGACCGCACTTGGATTCCAGTTGAACGATGGCATGCTGCAGGGCGCTGTTGACATGTTCGCCGACCCGTCATTTGATAGTGTCAGGGCGAAGGCGAATGAGATAGCAGATTATATGCGCCGCCATGGACCATTCCAACCACACCTACTGGATGAAAAGGACCTGGAATACACGACGCTTCCTGCCGTCCTGGAGAAGTTGAAGGACAGATTTAAGTAATCATACAAGGAGTTTGACTGCGTCTTTACCCTTCATGCCACGACAATGCCCATCTCTTGGGCTTTTTCGGATGCAGGAACGATGCGCGCGTTCAGCATGTCCTCGAACGTTCTCACGCCAGAGACGATTGCCACAGCATCGCCCAGTTTGTTCGCTGTCTCGACTGAAAAATAGCCACAGCCTATGAATCCCTTTTTGCCAACCAGCAAAAGAACGGGTGCATGCACTAACTCAAGTTTAATTCCCATAATGCACATGCCATCTACATCAATTAATTCAACCATCATTTTTTTCATATCCTTCAAAAGCTTTATTGGATTTGAAAAGAAATACCCTTTGAGGATATAGATGCCAAAGCGAACTCGAGTTATAAATGACCCTGCTGATTTGGTTCCACTGTTGCGAATGTTCAGCTCAGGTACATATAAAAAAGCGCTCCACGAACTTTCGACTGACTGGACGACAGAGCAAGAACTTGAAAAATTAATCGGAAGCGATGCTGGAAAGAGCATTGAAGCGCTCCAAAAATGCGGATTGGTGGAAAGCCAGTGGAGAATGCCAGAGCCTGGCAAGACACCTGATAAAGAATTTCACGCCTCTTACTCAAGAGTGCAGGTCAATTTTCAATGCGGGTTAGACGATTTGAGCGATTTAATTATGATAGCATCCGCCCACGAAGACAGCCTTCAAGAAACAACTGAGAAGATTCTAGATGAAGTAAAGAGTGGAAACACCTCCTTGACCGGATTATGCAGGGTGTTGAACAGGGAGGCTTTATTTATCAAGGGAGTGGCAAAGCGATCTAATGAGTTAGCCGTCAGGGGTCAAAGGATCGAACTCGCCGAGGAGAGACGAGTCGCTTAACGCTGAGATGCGAAAAAAGTGAGGTTGGCGTTAATCAACGAAAGGATGATAAAGTTATAGTGATGCCATACGGAAATTTAACGCTGCTTATTGCTTAAAGCGATTTTATCCGTTCGTTCGCTCTCTTTTCAACTTCTGCATACAAATCGTTTCCATGTGCATCAATTCCCACGATGAGCGGCCCAAACTGCTTTACTTCAAAAACCCATATCGCCTCAGGCATTCCGAGATCGAACCAATGAACTTCCTTGACACGTTTAATCTGGTCGGTTGCGATGGCGGCACACCCCCCGGGATATGCCAGATAGATGCACTTTTCATACAGCGCACCCACAACACCATTCATCCCGCCTTTGCCGATGATGGCCCTGATGCCATATTTTTCCAATAACTCCGGCGTCATCTTGCTCATCCTAGCACTGGTCGTTGGTCCTACGGCAATCGGACTCCATTCCTTATTTTTTCTCATCAGCGGCCCACAGTGAAAGATGGCTGCACCGCTCAAATCAAATGGAATTTTCTCTGAAGACAACAATCGCTCATGTGCCGTGTCCCTAGCAGTGAGGATGATACCATCTAGGTACACCACGTCTCCTGCCCTTGGCTTTATTATGTCGGCCTTACTCAGCGGCGTTTTCAGCGTGTATTCCATCTCATCCCTCCAGCGTGACTGATGCTCTCCTGGCAGCCCAGCACTGGAAGTTTATCGCTACTGGCAATGATGCGACATGACAGTGCGCATATTCTATATTCACCTTCAACGCAGTAGTGTCTCCCCCAAGACCCATGGGGCCTATGCCAAGCGAGTTGATTGTCTCCAATAATTCCTGCTCGAGTTCATCTGATGGTTTATCCAAACGTCTAAGCGCAGCTTTCTTGGCAAGTCTTGCAGATTTGTCAAACGTGCCACCGATTCCTACACCCACGATGATTGGCGGACATGGCTTGCCACCCGCATTTTTTACGGTCTCGATGATGAAGTGCTTTACATCGTCCACTTCTGATGGCGTAAACATCCGCAACACAGACATGTTTTCCGCGCCGCCCCCTTTCGGCATCACGGTAATTTTGATGTTCTTCCCAGGAACAAAATCAAAGTTCACATCCGGGAAACCCACACCAACATTTCCAGAGTTTTTCCTAGTGAGAGGATGCACAGCATTTGGCCTGAGCGGTATTTCCTCTGTTGCCCTGGCTACGCCCTTCCTGATTGCTTCCTCTAGGTCGAAGTTTATCATTGCCTCGCGCCCGACCTCAACGAAAAAAATGGGAACGCCAGTATCCTGGCACATGGGAATGCTGTTCTCCCTCGCGAAATCCGCATTTTTTATGATTGCGCTTAGCTGCGTTCTCGCAATGGGATTGCTTTCTCTGTCCCTTGCAGATTTCAGCGTAGCAAGTACGTCATCCGGCAGCTCTATTTCTGCCTGACGAAGCAATTGCACAACCGCAGTTATAACTTGATCCTTAGTTATCACGCCGCTCACAGCTTTCAATTAGGAGACGATGTAATAAAAGGTTTCTTCGATTATTCTGCGCTGACGTATGTATAATTATATATCCGAGTGAAAATGTAATAAATAACATAAGTCCTCACAAAGGATGTGTATAACATGAAATTTAAGATTGGAGCCGTTTTGGTTTTGGTGATGTTGCTAGCGATGCCGATGATGGCAAGTGCTGTAGAGCCAACTATAACACCAACCCCTCCACCTATACCTCTGCCAGATTTAACGGTGACGGACATCACTTGGAGCCCAGAAAACCCAAAGGTTGGTGAAGGATTCAAAGTAGCACCAGTATTTAAAAACATTGGCAATGAGACTATATCAACTAATTTTGTATATGCTACTTTAATAGATGGAAAATTACGAAGTGAGGGTGTAGTCTATCAAGTTCCATATGGATATCAAATTACACTTGCTCCAGGAGAAACTGTGGCACCAACTCCACAAACAGAATATATTTTTAGTGCAGGGGCACATGAGATTTCAATAGAAGTTGACTCACATTATACTGGTTTTGAGTATGACATCTATGAATCAAATGAGGATAACAATAAACTGACAAAAACGATTTATGTTGTTCCAACTCCTACACCAACAGTAAGCCCTGTCCCACCCCCGACTCCGACGCCAACAGCGACTCCAACACCCATTCCAACTGTAATTCCTACAGTAACCCCTACAACAGTAACCCCTATACCGACGCCCACGCCTACCCCGAAACCAACGATATCACCAACTCCAAGACCTAGAGGAGACTTCTCCATAACAATCGATCCCAAGTATGCGAATGTCAGCTCTAGGGCTGGTGACTCGGTTACCTACACAATCACCATATCAGCTTGGGATGAATTCGATTCGCCGATTAAAGGTAGCTTGACGGTGACGGGTCCAGGGTTTAACGAGATGTATGCACTTCCAACGCAATTTCCGCCGTATCCAAAGGCGTACACATACACCATAGACATTCCCTCGGGAACTCCACCAGGCACTTATATGGGGACGATAACCGCGACTGGAGGGGGCATAACACGCACCGATTCCACAACGCTTGAAGTACCCGGGTTTGAGGCTGTGTTCGCAATTGCTGGACTATTGGCAGTCGCATATCTAATCGGGCGAAAGGAATAGAACGGAAAGCTTAATTATTACCAAAGATGAATGCACCCTGATGAGTCTAAAAACGGTCTTCTTTGACGCATATGGAACACTGCTTGAGTTGGAGAATTACTACCATGACCTTTCAGCGCAGGTATTGGATGGAGTAGGGTGCGGCATAAACCAACACCACTTCTGGGAGGCGTGGAATGATGAGTTTAACGCTATCATCTTTAACATCATTGAAGGGCAGCGCCCGTTTATGAACACCAGAACGACGTATAGGGTTAGTTTGGAAAACGCACTTCTCAGGTACGGCGTCTCGGTAAGCGATAAGCAACTGGATGAACTTAATAAAATGTGCAAAACCCTCCTGGACCAGCGATGCACGATATTGCCATCTACCAGGGGGGTAATTGAGGCGCTAAAACGCAAAGGTGTGAAAATCGGCCTGATTTCCAACGGCGACAATGATGAATTATCGCATCATTTAGGGGACTTGGCAGGACTTTTCGACGCGACGACCATCTCTGAAAGCGTCAGGGCGTACAAACCCGATGCAAAAATATTCCAGGCTGCGCTTAATGGGCTGGAAACCAACCCAACGGAGGCATTGTTTATAGGCGACAATCTTAGAGTCGATGTAAATGGAGCGAATAAAGCGGGAATTCGCTCGGTATGGTATAATAAAGATGGCAAGCATTCAGCAGATGGCATCAAGCCACACTTCACCATAACCAGCATGAACGAGGTCCTGGAAATCGTGAAGTTATTATATCGTTAACGTAATTTTTAGAGCTTAACCAAAAAATGATAGTATCACGGCCAGCAATACCGTGATATATATTGCTTCAAAACTGCCCACTCCACCAAGATTGAGAAAAGCGCTACCTTCCTCTATCGGATAAAGCAACGTCATCATCCCAATCAAAATGCCCAAAACGCCGCCGACGAGGATTACGGACCCCACGTTTCCGGGTGCCAGTATGAGCGCAAAGGGAATGGAAATGAGCACGACATAACTCGGCACGATGATGCCTACCCCGGCCTCTAATCTAGAGAGAAAATGCGTGGATAGTATCATAATCAACGCAACCGACAGCGTCTCAAGGAAAGGCGCGAGAGACACAACATAAAACGCCAGCAACAGGGGAAGGACAAAGCCGCCGATGTTAAGCGTAATCTTGGTGTTATATACGGATGGGCTGCCGGTGCTCAGTTCCTCCTCTACTGGCACGGAATACAGTTCGCCAAGCAACCTTGCCTCGCCACCTGTATAATTTGGCTTTCTCGTTTTCAGCCTAAACACAGGAATCTCCAAAACGCTGAACACCAGCATTGCGACAAGCAGTACGAATAATAAATACGAATCAAGACCCAGCGCAGACCCAATTTCCCCGGTATAACATAGATAAAGGAGTGGCGGCAAAATAAACCCAAATGGCACAAGTACCTTCAGATTCGGCTCATTCACAATACCTCTCATGAGACCACCATTGCATTATTCACCCACTCTATTACTTAACGATTGTGTTATAACCCAAATCCCCGCAGACCTTTCCATTCCCGCCTTTTCTTTTCAAGATATGAGTACACGGTGCCGTGAGGGGCACCCTCGATTAGCATTTCAATCGCCTTTCGCGCCACTTGCACACAAGTGATATCACCTATCATGCCGACTGTTTTTCCATAAATAGATACGTTCACGTCAAGCAAACTCTCGATTAGCTCCCGTGTCCTGCCGTTCTTTCCGATAATTCTCCCCTTTACCCTCTTCATGTCCTTCTGCGTCATGTCGGATAAATCGATTAAATCAAGCACAAGCGCCTCATCATCGAACAATCGTAACGCATGTTCCGGGCTAAACCCTCTGCCAATAGCTTTGACCACATCGCCCGCCCTCATTACATCCAGGGAATTTGGAGAATCAATTGTAACGCTTCCGCTTGCGCTGTCAATCCTAAGCGTGGCACCAGACCGTTTCTCTATCTGCCTTTTAGTGCTCCCATCAACGCCAATCAACACGGCAACTCTCTCGCTGGGAATCTTAATGTGAATCATTTTGACCACCCTTGATTCTTGCAATTACCCCTTCTTCCGAACATTCCACGCCCAGTTTTTTGAAAAACCTGACGACATTTTTTACATCTCTGTGAAAGAACGCTTCAGCATTAGGGTGCTCTCTGCTAACAGCTTGCCCCATATCGATAAACATGGGGCCATCATGATATAGGATGTTGTACTCGCTCAGGTCAGCATGAACCAGTTTTGCCTTATTATAAAGAAGTTTCATATTATCCACCACCGCATCGAACTCTTTCTGGGCATCAATCTCATGCGCAATCTCCTGCAGCAATGGTGCCCTAACGCCATCTTTTCCAATGAACTCCATCACCAAGATGTTACGCCTCACGGCAATTGGCACTGGAACTCTTACGCCCGCTTCATGCGCCACCGCTAAATTCCGCAGTTCCTTTTTAGCCCATGCAAGCACTACATCCTTTTTATTTTTTAGGATGCCTTTAAACCGTGGGTCTCCGATTATGTAATCCTGCATTGTATTGAAGTCGCTAGTAGCGATTCGATATATCTTCACGGCCACCTCGCCCTCGGAGCCAATAGCATGAAAAACATGTGCCTCCTTCCCCGTACTCACGGCACCGCCCATGGCAAGAATGACCTTCTTGTTAGAAAGATGGTAAAGCGCCTTAAGCGTTGGAACATCAAGCACCCTGCCCCAGATTTTTAGGTCCTCTGAGTCCTTCAGCCTTTTAGGTAACCGCCCAAGTTCCCTATCGATGCGCTCTTCTTCCTTCATTATGCCCTACAAAAAGCCTTTACGCTGCAACCAGCCCACTTGCGGAGAAGTATATCTCCAGATCACATCTGACTTCTCATCCTGAAAGCTCCAGGGCACGACGATTACAACGTCGCCTTCGCGTATCCAAATTCGTTTTTTCATCTTGCCTGGTATTCGTGCAAGCCTGACTTTTCCATCCATACATCGTACTTTTAGCCTATTGGCGCCAAGCAGCCCCTCTACAATTCCCAGTACTTCCCTGTCTCGCTCCCGCGGAACCCTGACGCGCACTACCTCTTCGTTCCCAGTCTTATGCTTCCTATTCAGGCTAACACCTTCCTCACCGGCTCCAAAATTTTGTTCATATATTCAACAGCGCAATTCTTAACATCTAGTGGATGTACTGCCCCCGATATATAATCCCCCTCCAGATCCGTATATTGCGTGTAATGCAGGTCGCCGCCAAATTTGGGTGGGCGCTTGATGACTGCCTCGGAGAATCGGGGGAAGATGTGATGCTTGAATAGCTCCAACACAGGATTATCTTTGGTCTGCTTTGAAGGACAAAAAGCGCTGCTAATTTTTCTCTGAACGTCTTCTGGCGAATCGTCAACAGATATGTAATTGCCCTTTGATGAGGACATCTTTGCCCCATCCAATCCTACTAAAATGGGTGTATGTATACAAATGGGCGCTTCTAAACCTATCTTTGGCAAAACCTCTCGTGCGAGCATGTGAATCTTGCGCTGGTCCATGCCACCTACTGCAACGTCTATACCAAGCTCGATTATATCTGCAACCTGCAGGATAGGATAGATTATATGAGAAGCTTTCATATTAGCAGGATCCCTGGCCAGGAGCATCATGCTCCTTATAGCTCTTTTTTCAGGAATGCGTTGCATTAACTTTTGCCACCGCATTTGATATTTAGGGGTCATTTGAAAACCGTCTTTATCTGAAAAACCACATTCGTCTGAGCCGCCAAGCACGAATGTTGTCTTAGCTAGATCGAGTCCCAGAGCCACAAATGCCCTTTTATTTTCTCTTGCCATTTCCCGAATTTCTTCAAGTTCCCCTTTTTCATTTAAATATGCATGCAAATCCGCCAAGAGTATCGTTATATCAAATCCAGCATTTTGCAAATCGATTAATTTGTTCACAGTAAGGACATGTCCCATGTGGATTTTTCCAGATGGCTCATAGCCCGCATATGCTCTTGGATGTTTTTTGGTGGCTAGCAATGTTTGAAGCCCGTCAAGTGTAACAACTTCTTCGACGTTCCTCGTTATCAGCGCAAGTTTATCCATTTGAATCTACCTAAAGGAGGTTGGCAACCGTTTTAATGTTTTGCCTACGTTGATGGGGGTTAAGATAAATACTTTAATCATCAGAGGAAATAACGTTTTTAGGAGATATGATGGCAATTCACCCAATTGAATACCGATACGGCACACAAGAGATGAAAGAGATTTGGACCGAGAATGCCAGGCTTCGCAAGTTTTTAGAGGTTGAGGCTGCGCTGGCAAAAGCAGAGGCAGATATTGGATTGATTCCCAAAAAATCCGCAAAAACTATCAGCGCCAGCGTAAACAAAGTCAAGGTTGAACGGGTCAAGGATATCGAGGATAAAATTAGGCACGATGTAATGGCCATGATTCTGGCGCTTGCAGAGGTGTGCGGCGATGATGGCAAGTGGGTTCACTTTGGTGCTACTTCTAATGATATAACAGATACAGGGCTTGCACTTCAATTCAGAGATGCTACAGCGCTCTTGGAAGAAAAACTGAAGAGATTAAGAAGCGTGCTGCTCGGCCAGGCCAAAAAGCACAAGTCTACGGTCTGTGCAGGCAGGACGCATGGGCAGATTGGCATTCCAACCACATACGGACTCAGATTCGCTATTTGGGCATGCGAGGTTGAGAGGCATCTTCAGCGCTTGGAAGAGTTGAAGCCCCGCATTCTCGTGGGCCAGATGAGCGGTGCCGTAGGCACTGGAGCTGCTTTCGGTCCCTCTGCAAGAGAGGTTGAAAAAAGGACGATGAAATATCTTGGATTGGGTGCCGTTGACGCGTCAAACCAGGTCATACAACGCGATAGACATGCAGAATATGTGTTATTCCTGGCAAATGTCGCCACCACACTCGACAAAATATGCATTGAAGTGAGGAACTTGCAGCGCAGCGAGATCGCTGAAGTTGAAGAAGAATTTGGCAGAGGGCAGGTTGGCTCGTCCACGATGCCGCACAAGCGCAATCCTATTAAATCAGAGCAGGTATGCGGCCTTGCGAGGGTGATAAGGGGGCACGTCGAGCCTGCCCTGTTGAACAACACGCTCTGGGATGAACGCGACCTTACAAATTCATCCTGTGAGCGAATCATCCTTCCAGAATCGACGATTCTCACTGACCATGTCCTCAAACTAACGGCAGACGCACTCGAAAACCTGAGATTCAATCATGAGAACATCAAGAGAAACCTCGCGATGCTGAAAGGGCTGAACATGGCAGAAGCGGTGATGATAGGGCTTGCAAGGAAAGGTGTCGGCCGCCAGGATGCGCATGAAATCATAAGAGACTGTGCCATGAAAGCGCGCGAAACCGGCGAGCACATGAAGGACGTCCTGTGCAAGGAGCCGAGAATAACCAAATATCTCGCGCCAGATGAGATAGAGCGATTGATGAACCCAGAGAACTATCTTGGCAATGCAGTAGAGCGTGTCGAAGAAATCGTGAAGAGGTTGAGATAAATGCCAGAAAATATAGAATCCATATTGAAAAACGGATTTGACGCATGGAAGAAGAACCTGAACATCTGCATACCTTTCATCTTGAACATAATAGGCATAGCAATACTTGCCGTTGTGACTGCGCTAGTGGCGATTGCAACAATAATAGGGCCATTAATGCCAATATCTCCAGAGGAAGTGACACCATGGCTGTTGCTCGGTCAAATTCGGCCAATGGCAGGCATAATCGTGCTGCTGTTCATCGTCTTCATTATTCTGGCAGGCCTGATTGGTGCTTTCTTTTCAGCAGGAGCCATCGGGATGGCGAAGAAGGCAAATAAGGGCAAAAGAGCCACGCTATCAGACATGGTCGAGCACGGGAAAAGAGTTTCATATCCGTGTTCTTTGCCGATATCATCGTTTTCTTGATTGTACTCATTGGACTTATCTTTGTAATCCCAGGGCTTTTGTACACGCCCATAGATGTGCTAGTATCAACTCCATGGTCATCCTTATCGTTCATTGGAGGCGTTTTTGCCTTCGCACTATATGTCATCATCATGAGCGTCGTATTCGTCGCGGTGAAATATGTAATTGTCATTGACAACATCGGCGCAATCCAAGGAATCAAGAAGGGCGTGGGCTTTTTCTGGGACAATAAACTAAGCGTGCTTATGCTATGGATTGTCATGATGGCGATTTCAATTGGCCTCCTCATAATCTCCTGGATAATGGAGATGATACCTTACATGGTGTTCATCTGGCCAATGATCAACATGATGCTGTCCATAGTCGTCATAGCGCCCCTGACCATTGTATGGTGGGCTCGCCTGTATATAGATAGGACTGAGGAGCGCGTTGCAAAGGTAGAAGAGCAGGTGGCTTAGCGAAATTATTCTCCTATTTGATTTCCAACTTACCCGGGGCGTATCTTTCCACGGCTTTGATGAATCCCTCTGGATCTCGGACAAGTATCCAACCAGGGCTCGAAAGAAGGCCCCATTTGCCATATTTAAAGCAGACCGCTCTTCCCCGGACTTTTATCCTCGCTATTTTCTCAAAGGAATACAAAATTCCTGCTTGAAGCAGAACAGATCCTTTGAACAGTATGCCGTATTCTTTAACTGCAAGCCTGCCGAATATAGTGTTCAACCAGAACATGATGGCGAAAAAGCAGACGATGCTGGGGATTGCAAATATGGCTCCTCCCATCTCGTCGTACAGCGATATCGCACCATACGTCAGTCCAATCCCGAAGATGGTGAAGAATGCACCGCATATGGGCATCCAGATGCTGCATGCCCACCCTTTGTGTTCGTTATTTCGTTTCATATGACCTATATTTTTTCTTTTATTCTACCCTCTCTTCTGCTTACTCAACACGTACATGAAGCTCAGTCCCATGGACGCTACAGCCCAGCTGACCATCAAGACCATGTATAAGTGTACCAACATCATCTCGCTCATGGTCAATTCAACCGGGAAGAGATTACTGAACGAGAACATCACCGTACCTGCTACTAAACAATATGCGAAATATTGGTGACGCTTCTCCTTGAAGAATTCATTGAAATGCATTTTGCGTCGAAGTTCTGCCTCTGTAACCAAGCTGTAACCGAGCAAGCCCACTGTGATGCTTCCGCAAATCAAGAACGTTATGGTCCAGGGCAGTACCAAGATGGACTCAAAGTCAACGCTAGCAAACCACATCATCGAGAATGTGATCAGTCCACCTAACACGCTTCCTGCCAATCCAACTTTCATAGGTTTTTTCAATTTATTACCTCCTTTTAGTTCATTCTTGTTTCCCAAGTTTATACCAGTGATATGCCCATAGTGGCACGCCAACAATTATTTGCGCTAAGCCTCTAACGAACCCGTACTCGTAGTGCGGATATGATCCATAGGTCGGTGGTGGATAGACGTATACTTTGAGAAGAACATTGAGTACTTCTATGGCACCTATTACGGTTAGGATCATCCCAATAAAGCAGACGAGATACAGGTATGCTCGTCCAACATTTATGCTGTCAGGTATCTTCCAACCCATTTATATCACCACTCATAAAGAGAAGAAAAAGGAGTGGACGTTTCGCCTACCTCCTCTTTTGAACCATATACAATGCTGCTACCACTAACCCCACAATCGCTGAGATTCCCATGAAGCCTGGCGTTGGTGGTGTTGTATCCACCCGGTATGTCACAAATTCCGGCTCCCCGTATGGTGTTGGCGTCTCTGGTTCCGGCGCTAAATTCACGCGCCCCCATCCTTTGACCACGACCTTCTCTCCCTCAAAAATAAATATCTCTATCGTATAGTCCTTGTCATTGGGTACCGTCAACGTGATGGATTCTTGTGCAGTGGTGCCTTTTTCAATTATGCCCATCTCCACTTCATTTCTGTTCATCGTCAGTCCAGTCTGTCGATCGACAGCTTTCGCCTGTATTTTCACGTCTTCGGCATCGGCATTACCGTTGTTGGTTATCATGGGAGTTATCTCTAGAGTTATTGTGCCGTCGCTCATCGACTTCTGTAGGATATCGACATCTTCTACGTTCAAATACGTCCCAGATTGTTGGCTAATACATCCACTTAGTACCACTGATCCAAGTAGGATCAACATTAGAATTACCCCGAATACTCGTCTCATATAAGTGCCTCCTATGAGTTGATGTTTAATTAATACTTCTTATCGTTTTTCGTTAGAAGATACTGTCGCAAAATTTAACGCAAGCGTGAAGCGTGATCATTTTACCCCAAGTGCATACTCGGCATAGAAGACCGCATGGAATGTGTAAAGTATCGCGTTGCTAAGCGTTGCGAAGAGCAGGTTGGCTGCCAGAAGCACATTCTGAGCTGCAGGAAATATCATCATAAACATGGGTGTAGTGAGAACGAAGAAGATAAACATCCGAAGGACATTGTATCCGACTGCTGAAACAAATCTGCTTTTGACGAAGGCAAAACTCTTCTTGAAAGATTCAACCACGCCGTAACCGCTGAGCACGATGCCGACGTCAAAGAACAGGATGAAAATGAGAACGACCACCGGTATCAGTGCCATCGCAATTCCCAGGACAGTCATTGCGGCCAATGCGGCAATCGGGGAGAACGGCAGTAGTATAGGTAGTAGTATAATTGATACAATGAAAATCCCTCCAAAAACGACCCCCACTATAACAGCCACAATTATTAGGAAGAGGACATAACCGAGGAGCAGCCTGACGTAATTCCTTTTACCCTCTCTGATGAACGTTGAAAAACTTGTCGCACCGGTCTTTCTCGCCTCCCCTGCCATTCCCAGGATACCTGCCATGAAGAACGGCATGGTCAGTATCGTAAAAAGCGCGTATAGGAGTATTCCCGGCAGCAAGGACCGCATGGATTCTAGAGTGACTTCTTGCGTGGGAATAAATGGGGTTCCAAGCAATGCAAGGATGAATGTCACCCCCAGTATGACCGGATTATCCCGAATGATGCCCAATGATCGTTTCAACGCACCTATTACACTCATTTAATCACCTGAGTTTTTTTATTTCCCCACAACGTTAAAAACATATCGAATTCCTGCTCTGATTATTGCACCGATTTCCCATTTCTTCATTTGTCCCCTCGACTTCAAACCCACTCTGCCCTTAGTATTTCCTTCCTACAAAGTAATATATCCCAACACCGATTATTCCTAAGAACAGACAAACCAAGATCCATACTATCTTCCTCAATAAATCTAAGTCCTCACGCTTCACAATGTCCACTATTGCCCATATTAAAATGAGAATTATTAGCGAGATTATTACCAATTCAACATATCCAATCCCAATCATTTAATCACCTTGTAATATTTTAAAGCCACTTAATTCTCCAGTTTTTTATTTTGCCACCTCTCACGTCAGTTGTGGAATTATGCTTACACTTTCATTCTCAAACAACTCGATTCTCTGCTTCTCTTGACCATTCTGGTAGATTATTACAACTGCCGTCACATTCACTCCTGGCTTTATTTCTGGTTGTATTGCATACTGCCCTTCGACAAATTGTCTGATTGCACTATCCGTTTCCAATTTAACTACATCTGTCGTTATCGAGTCTACCATCGTCGTGTATGCAATCCCCGAACCATCGTTTGGGATAACTCTAACTTCCCAGTATAACTTTCCTTGGCTCACCATTGGGATTGGCTCGGCGGGCATCATCCTGCTCCAATCCACTATTGGATTGGCTTTTCTAACGTAGTCACAAGCCTTAACTGGCCCAACTAATGTTTCTGCCTTTGGGCATTCATTTAACTGAATATCTCCAGTCCTGGCATCTAGAAGGTATATCCTGTAGATACCATGTGCCCCACCGAATGGTTCACATCCGATGAACCATTTCATCCCCTGCTTGGTAACTACAAGGAACGGTTGCTCATTTTGCTGTCCAGGTATCTCAGCTATCTCAAGTTCTTCATGATGATAGAGCAGCTTGTTGGCAATGCCATGAGTATACCTGAAGCTGTTGACGTAATATCTGGTCAAACGCTCAGGATATAGTTTCTGATCCTCCAGAACAGGATGTTCTAAAGCCTGTTGTGGAGTTAAGAACTCGATCTCCCCGTTAGAATCAATCAATGCAACTCCTGCCCACTTTGGAACGGTGAAAAGCGTTGGAAATCGCCAGTGATACTCATATGAAACCATTGGAATGGCTATGTACAATCCTTGATCGGTGGAAACAAAATACGGGTCCTCATAATCTACCCAGTATCCCTGCTTATACAACTTCCATTTGTACCAATCACTTATTCCCATCCCAAGACCTATTTGCATATCCTGCTCGACTATGTGCGTGTTTTTAGTGGAAGTATCCATAGCTACATACACTGCCCCCTTATCCTTGAGGATGAAGAAGTTGATTGCACCATCCGGTATGAGCGGGGATACCCAATAAGGTGTTTTATTTATGAATGAAATATCCATCGTTCCCAGGGTAAATCTTGGATATTGAAGTGCATCCATAGCATATCTCTCAGCTACGACTTTCGGCATAATTCTGATCGCGGTTGGGTCCATGTCTGGTAACCCTGCTATTTCTGTGACACGTAAATGTGAGGCCAGATAGCACTGAGGATACACCACTTGTAAGGAGCCAAGGATTAACCAGCCAAGAATTACTATGATGACTGCAGCAACCAGTATTGCATCATTTTGCCCCCTTATTACCTTCTCAGCTCTACCTACTACGACTCCTTTCACTGCCACACAGACTATTCCTGCCAATACTAATGCTTCCCAGAAAGCGGGATTGCGATACACATACATGAAGGGGTGATGCCACAGCGATCTACTGAACCAAATTAACCAAGCGAAAAGAGCCAGGATGGTTGCATATAAAAATACTGCAGGCATCTTACCCCATAATTTTTTCCTTGTCTCATCTTCTTTGCTGGTCATTTTTGCCACTTCCCTCACCTTTAAATCTCTATTTGCTTACTTTTATTATCACTCGAGGGTATTTGAAATTTACTAAATTTTCAATCTATTTGAAAGTTACAAAACTCGAGTATATAAAATGCTACAGCCCATGCAGTTCAGAAAGATACGGCGATCGAACAATTTACTGAAACAATAACAAAACTTTTCATTCCGCGCCACATAAGAGACGTTCATGCGCGTTTCGCAATTGATAAGTGACGAGAGCGTCGCCAAAAACTTGCTCAGAAATGCTCTACAGAAAGCCGTTTACGAAAGACTTGAGCAAAAAGTCGGAATCGCATTCTCTGGTGGGATTGACAGTTCGTTAATAGCAGCACTGGCTAAGGGGAAATGGGGCGAGATAATATTATATTCTGTTGGATTGAAGGACTCACATGACGTGCACCAAGCAGCGCGCGCCGCAGAACTTTTGGGTTTGAAGGATTGCCTCCGCCTGAAAATTGTCACCCAAGATGAAATCGAATCATATTTGCCAAAAGTCATAAAAGCCATAGGCAACGTTGACCCAACGCAAATCAGCATAGGAACACCTCTGTTCATCGCCGCGGAAAAGGCACACGACGACGGCGTAAAGGTCATGCTATCCGGCCAGGGTGCAGACGAACTATTTGCAGGGTATCATCGCCACGCGAAAGCTTTTGAAAAGGGCGCAGAGGTTTTGCACCAGGAAATCATCAAGGGCATGCAAAACGTCGGTGAAGTTGACCTCAAGCGCGATACAGCAGTAATGGCCGTGAATTCCATAGAATTGCAAACGCCTTATCTGGACGATGCTGTTATAGAGGTCGGGCTCAAAATCGCGCCGGGGCTGAAAATACGAAAGATGGGCGAGGGATATAAGAATAAGTACATTTTAAGGAGATTAGCCGAGGATATCATGCCGCGCGAGATTGCCTGGAAAGATAAGAAGGCAGTACAATATGGCTCAGGCATTTACCGTGCAATGGACCGGCTGTCGCGTGCGCATGGATATAAGGGCGTAGGCAGGGTGAAGCGCTATCTTATATCGATAGCAGAGAAATGCGACATTCCCGTGGAGGAGACATGATAGGCAAAAAAGATGTGGAGCACATAGGGTGGCTGGCAAGGATAAAACTGAGCGACGAAGAGAAAGAGGAGTTTACGGGACAGCTCAACACCATACTAGATTATTTTGCAAAACTGGATGAAATCGATCCCGGTGTGGCGCCAACACATCATGTATCTGGAATCGAGAATGTCTTTCGAGACGACGTGATGAAGGAATCACTGAGTCAGGAAGATGTCCTGCGAAATGCACCCAGGAAAGAGGAAGGATTCTTCAAAGGCCCGAGGATTGTATGATGAACGTCAGCGAGATGAAGAGAAGAATGGAAGAAACGTCGGCTGAAGAGATGATTCAATCGCTATTTGACAAAATCGAGCGCAGCAAATTGAATGCATTCATAACGCTCACAAAGGAGCAGGCATTGGAAGAAGCTAGAAAAGCTGACAAGAATGGTGCGAGCGGATTGCTCGGAGCAGTTCCGATTGCCATCAAGGACAACATCTCGACCAAGGGCATACAAACGACATGTGCCTCCAAGATTCTGAAGGGTTACGTGCCGCCATATGATGCGCATGTCATCGAGCGACTGAAGGCAGAGGGCGCCATCATCATCGGAAAAACGAACATGGATGAGTTCGCAATGGGCTCTTCCACGGAAACCAGCTTCTTTGGTCCAACACGAAATCCACATGATTTGAATCGCGTTCCAGGCGGCTCTTCTGGCGGAAGTGCGGCTGCGGTTGCAGGCGGCGAGGTGCCCATCGCATTAGGCTCTGATACCGGCGGTTCGGTCCGATGTCCTGCATCATTTTGCGGTGTGGTGGGGCTGAAACCCACATATGGCATGGTCTCCAGATATGGTCTTATCTCCTACGCAAACTCGCTGGAGCAAATCGGCCCGTTTGGGTGCAACGTCGAAGATGTTGCGTTATTGTTAGATGTAATCGCTGGACATGACCCACGAGACTCCACATCGCATGTGGTGAAAAAGAAAAGATATGTCGATGAACTCAAGGATGACGTGTCTGGCTTAAAAATAGGCGTGCCAAAGGAATATTTTGAAGGAGTAGACAAAGATGTTGAGAAGGCGGTACGGGACGGTATCACGTTGTTAGAGGGGCTGGGCGCATCATGTTCCGAAGTGAAACTGCCGCACACCAAGTATGCCCTTGCATCGTATTACATCATCGCCATGAGCGAGGCAAGTTCGAATCTAGCGAGATTTGATGGGGTTAGATATGGCCTTCGCCTGGAAAAGGACAAGGACTGGCACACAACATTTTCAGAAATACGGGCAGAGGGATTCGGCGAGGAGGTGAAGCGCCGGATTCTCCTGGGAACGTATGCGCTCTCAGCCGGCTATTATGGGAGATATTATCTAAAGGCGCTGAAGGTGCGCACGTTAATCAAGCAGGACTTTGAAAATGCGTTCAAAAAGGTGGATGTGCTCATCACACCCACGATGCCGTGTGCTGCGTTCAAAATAGGCGAGAAGATCGATGACCCGCTATCACTCTACCTGGCAGACGTGAACACGGTTCCCATGAATCTAGCAGGAGTTCCTTCTATCTCAGTCCCATGCGGGTTTGCCAATGGATTGCCCATGGGCATGCAGATTGTAGGGGGGCATTTTGACGAAGGCCTCATCCTTAGAGTGGCACACACATTCGAGAAACACGCAGGGGTGGCGTAATGAAAGATGTCATCATCGGCTTAGAGGTTCACGTGCAGTTGAATAAACTCAACTCCAAGTTGTTCTGCGGATGCTCCACCAAGTACCACGACTCTGGGCCGAACACGCACACGTGCCCGGTCTGCCTGGGATTGCCTGGCGCACTGCCCGTTCTGAACAGGACTGCCGTTGAGGCTGCCATCAAGGTCGCGCTGGCACTGAATTGCGAAATAGCCGAGCAGACGCTGTTTTACAGAAAGAATTATTACTATCCGGATTTGCCGAAGGGATTTCAGATATCGCAGTATGACTACCCGATCGCGATAAACGGCAACCTTGTCATCGAGGGGGATAGCGAACGCAATATCAGAATCAGAAGGGTGCATATGGAAGAAGACCCTGCCAGATTGGTGCACAAGGGTCCCATTGAGAAGTCGAAGTACTCGCTGATAGATTACAACAGATCCGGCATGTCATTATTGGAAGTGGTGACCGAGCCGGATTTGCGGTCGCCAAAGGAGGCACGACAGTTCTTGAACAAACTGCGAAACATTCTGGAATACCTGGATGTCTTCGACGGCTATTTAGAGGGGGCAATACGGGTTGATGCGAACATATCACTGGCCGGGGGCGCAAGGGCAGAAGTCAAGAACATCTCATCCTACAAAGGGGTGGAAAAGGCACTATCGTTTGAAATTGTCAGGCAGAAAAACCTGATGCGTAGAGGCATCAAGGTTGTGCAGGAGACACGCCATTATGATGAAGCAAGGGGCGTCACCATATCACTCAGGACAAAAGAGGAGGAAAAGGACTATCGATACTTCCCTGAACCCGATTTGGTGCCCTTTAAGGCGAAGGATGGAGTGCCCAAGATTAAGGAAACTCTGCCAGAGCTACCGGATGCCAAGCGAAGACGATTTGTCGAGCAGTACAACATTTCAGAGCATCATGCAAAAGTATTGACGTCTGAACTTAAACTGGCAAACTTCTTCGAGAATGTCGCTGGCAAGGTGGATACAAATCAAGCCGCGACATGGATTGCAGACGTTCTCAAAGGTGAATTGAATTATAGGGGTTTGGGTATCGATGCATTCTCGCCCGAGCACGCGATTCAGATATTGCGCATGCTTGAGAAGAAGGACATCACTGAGAAGGGAGCGGTGCAGGTTATCAGGACGCTGTTAGATGAGGGCGGCACCCCTGCCGAAATCGTGAAACAGAAGGGTTTGATTAAAGTTGGCACAGATGTAATTGCCAGGGCTGTGGAGGAGGCTATTAAAGAAAACCCCACTGCAGTTCAAGACTATCATGCCGGAAGGAATGAGGCACTGCACTTCCTCGTTGGCCAAGTCATGAAAAAGACGTCTGGAAAGGCAGACCCGGATGCGGTAAACAAATTGCTCAGGGAGAAGTTGTAATGCACCTGATTATAACAGAGAAAAACAGCACAGCAAAGAGGATTGCACAGATTCTCTCGGATGGAAAGGCGAAACAAAGAAAAACCAATGGCGTAAACGTTTACGAGTTTGATGGCAAAAAAATCATAGGGCTGGTAGGGCACATTCTTTCAATCGATTTTCCAAAAAAATACAACGACTGGTCAAAGGTGGAGCCACATGAGCTCATAGATGCAGAAATTATCCAGGTGCCAACCCAGAAAAAGGTCATTTCTGCGCTGAAAAAACTCGCGAAGGACGCATCACACATAACCATCGCTACAGATTACGATAGAGAAGGAGAGCTAATTGGCGTGGAGGCGCTGCGATTAATAGAGCCTTCCACCCATGTGGACAGGGTTAGGTATTCAGCGATTACCCCGTCCGCGATTATTGAGGCATTCTCTTCTCCTGCCGAAATCGATTTTGAACTTGCTGCCGCAGGCGAGGCCAGGCAGAAAATCGATTTGGTCTGGGGAGCTGCACTTACGAGGTTTATCTCGCTGTCGTCGCGCCGCCTGGGAAAGAACTTCCTCTCGGTTGGGAGGGTGCAGAGCCCGCTTTTAGCACTGCTGGTCAAGAGGGAGAAAGAGATAGAGGCATTTGTACCCAAACCGTACTGGGAGATTGCCATCACATGCAAGAACGATGGCGAATTTATCGCGAAGCATAAAAAGGACCGCTTCTGGGAAAAGAGCGAGGCAGAGGCAATCGTATCGCGGCTTGGTAAAAAAGGCACCATTTCCAAACTGGAGCGAAGCGAAAAGGTAGAGCAGCCGCCGACCCCGTTCAACACGACCGAGTTTATACGGGCGGCCAGCGCAATCGGTTTCTCTCCAGCCAATGCGATGAGAATCGCCGAGGGTTTGTACATTAACGGATGGATCAGCTATCCTAGGACAGACAACACCGTTTACCCTAAAAGCCTGGATGTTAAATCCATCATAGAGTCATTCGTAAACAGCGAGTTTGGCGAGTATGCAAACGCTCTGCTGAAAAAAGAACTCAAGCCAACCAGGGGCAAGAAAGAGGCAACAGACCACCCACCGATACACCCGGCCTCTATTGCCAAAAAGGATGAGCTGGGCGCCCCGGAGTGGAAGATTTATGAACTGGTTGTCAGGCGCTTCTTTGCGACGTTTGCACCGCCGGCAATCTGGAATATCACAAAGATAGCAATTGATGTCAATGGAGAGTTATTCAATGCGAATGGCGCGCAGTTGGTTGAAGAGGGATGGCGGTGGCACTATCCATACTACGCGATGAAAGAGCGATTTTTGCCTTTGCTGAAAGAGGACGAGGTCCTGAGCATAACAAAGGTCGACCTGGCAGAGAAGGAGACGAAGCCTTCGCCAAGGTACAAGCACGGCGGGCTGATTAAAGTAATGGAAGATCTTGGCCTCGGCACGAAGTCCACGAGGCATGAGGCGCTGAGCAAGTTATATGCACGCGGTTACGTGCACGGCAACCCCGTACGCCCGACAAAGACGGCGATAGCTGTCGTTGATACGCTGGAAAGTTATGCAAATCAAATTGTCCAGCCTGACATGACCCGCACATTAGAAGAGGACATGAACAAGATTGCAGAGGGAGAGGTAAGCGAGGATGCGGTGGTCCAGGAGTCCAAGAAGATGCTGAGCTCTGTGTTCGATGTTTTGAGGGAAAAATGCGAAGACATCAGCGATGCACTCAAGAAAGGGCTGCAGGAAGACAAAATTGTTGGCGCCTGCCCCGATTGCGGTGCAAACCTGATGATTCGCAGGTCTAGAAGAGGTCTGCGGTTCATAGGGTGCAGCGGATACCCGGACTGTAATTTCTCGCTCCCGCTTCCCAAGAGTGGAGGCATCGTCGTCACGCAGAACGTTTGCAAGGAGCACGGGTTGCGCAAACTCAAAATAGTGGCCAAGGGAAGACGAGCATGGGATTTGGGATGCCCGTATTGCAATTATATCGAGTGGCAGAAGTCGAAGAAGAAATAATCTTACTTCTTAATCGCCCCGACAAACTCTTTAATTTTGGACGTTACATCGCCCTTTTCGATGGCAGTTCCAGTTACGATGGCATCTGCGCCCGCCTCGACGCATTCTTTTGCGGTTTTTCCATCCCTGATACCACCGCCAACGATGAGCTTCGTGTCGCCTATGGCATCTTTCACGGCTTTTATCATGGCTGGCGGAACGGATTCGCCAGCGCCAGAGCCCGCCTCGAGATAAACCCAGCGCATTCCTAGATATTTAGCTGCAAGCGCATAAGCGACTGCCAATTCAGGCTTTTCCCTTGGAATTGGCTTCGCATCGCCAACCCAACCAGCCGTGCCTCCTGGGGAGATGATGATGTATGCCATTGGTATTGGCTCGATACCGTACCTCTTAACAATGGGGGCTCCAAGAGCCTGATTCGTCGTAACGTACATCACATCCTTGGAGTTCAAAAGGCTCATAAAAAAGACTGCATCCGCATGCTTGCTCAGCCCGGCCACGCTGCTGGGGAAGAGAATAATCGGGAGGTCTGTGCATTTCTTTATCGCCAGCACCGTCTCGTCAAGCTGTGCGCCTCCGCCTCCCAGAGATCCGCCGACCATGATGGCATCAGTGCCGCCAGTAGCCGCGCCAGCAGCGATCTTTGCCGCTTCATCCGGCGCCTGTGAATCCGGGTCTATCAGCGTAAGATGGACAGCGCCATCCTTTTGAATTGTCTCGTTAAGCAAGTCCTCGACCTTCATGGTGCCCCGCCCTTTCCTGCCTTGCTTATCTTGGACTTCACCCTCAGCCCTTTATAACCGCATTTTCTGCACTTAAGCGCCTTAGCAGGATTGCGCGCATTGCATTTCATACAAATTTTCATGTGAAGAAGTTTTGCTTCTGCCTCTGGAAATCGTGCCATGATATATTACCTCAATTTAACAGCATTATAGATAATCCCTATAGCATTTAATACTAACATTTAACATTAACGCCCCGAGGATGTCTACGCACAATTTTGTCGTGGAAGGATTTAGGGGTTTTGGGAGAGTTTTTTAGTTATGATGTGTACTTCATAAAAAATGATGACTGAAATGCAATAGCGGAATCTTTATAGATTACTAAACACGACTGACACAGGGTCAAATGTCCATCATTAGAAAGTTACAACCAAGAAAAACTGTCGTTTTTATTTTGATATTGAGCATACTGGCTGTATCTTTTTCGGGATGTATCCAATCTGTACTGCCAGCAAACGTCGGGATAATTGACCAAGAAGTATCTGAAATAAAATATGATTTAGCATACGGTTTTTACATGGATGTTACATTAAAAATCCAGAATAAAGGTGAGGGTGTCGCAAGGAATGTGAAGGTATACGTCCACATTGAAGACAATACGGGAGATGTCGAATATGATGGGTATCTTTACTTCCCAGATTTAGCGCCCTTGGATGTTGCATCTAAAACGTTCACTCTTGATTTAGAGGTAGAGGATAAGAGCGTTACGGGAGAGTACGTAGTATATTGGGATGGCGGTTCGAATACTTTCCACTTTTAAGGGGAATGTATGAAAAATAAAGGGTTGTTGGTTGTTGTGTATTTGACTAGAAACAAGAGGAGGTGGTAAAATGAGCAAATCAGATTTGATAGATTGTCTAACTAAAGGCGAAACTCTCCTTTATTCGGCAAGCGGAGAGGGCGATATGGGACTAACAAACAAAAGAATAATTGTCCTAAATGGGCCTGCATCAGAGTTTAAAGATATCAGGTATCCTCACATTGCATCGATTGAGTGGGGGGCATATGACAACATTTGGTATATTGTGATAGGGGCTATTGCAGCACTTTTTGGTTGGGCACTTACAGGACAGAGTGGTGATTTAGCATCAATGGGCATCTTTTTCATAATTGCCGGAATAGTTCTCGTTGCCCTGTACTTCTTCACAAAGAAAAGTGGTCTCATAATTGTCACAGAACAAGAGAAGATAGCATATTCATTCAAGGGAAGAGAGTCTCATGATATGGTAAAGGAAATTAGTAAAATCGTACGAGAGCATGACAAACCCTGACAATCACATATACCCCTCTTGAATTTCAATCACTTCCGCGCTATTTCTCGCCTTTGAATATTCTTCCAGGGGCGCCCTGTTCAGTTCTAAAAATCCCAGACCCCAGCCAAACTTGCTTAGAATCTGCTCCGCCTGCTCCTTTTGCCCTAGAATATAAAGCGCAGCCGCAAACGCCTCGACGCTGCTCAGCTTGAATGGCTTGCCGTAGTTAATGGGATTTGCAGCAAGCAGGAACGGCAGCGCCATATGCGACATTCGCTTTTTTCGCAGCAGAGGAAATGCCCTTTCGACCTCTTCCCATGAGCAGTCAAGCACGACGATGCCCTTTTGCGCCTTTTCCTCGTCCGCAGGAGAGAGTGCCTGCTCTGCCGTTGGGTCGAGCAGTATCGCGCCCGAAGGCAGTTTTTTAATGTTGTCGTATAACTCAACAAGACCGAATCGTGCCAATTTTTTAGCGGTGCACCTCTTTGGGTCGCACTGGTGCATGTGATATGCATATAGATTAATACCTTCTTTCATCATCAACATTTAATTATCAGCGAAGCGTATTTAATAACCTACCAAGAATAGCGAGATTGCGCCGATAGTCTAGTGGTTATGACATGGGCCTTCCAACCAAACTTTTAAAAAAGTTTGATCAAAACTATCAACCTTTTTGAAGGTTGCGGAAGACAGCCCATGACCCGGGTTCAAATCCCGGTCGGCGCATTAAGAAGGAATGCGAGGAATCTGGGTGAAGCGCAAGAGCTGGATCAGGGACATGGCAAAGCAGAGAATCGAAATACTCTTTGGGCTTGCTGAGAAAGAATTCGGAGAGCACCCGGAAAGAAGCAACAGGTATGTCCAGCTTGCGAGAAGAATCGGCATGCGTCACAATGTCAGGATTCCCAGGGAATTCAAGCGGAGGATGTGCAAGCACTGCTACTCATATCTCATGCCAGGAGCCAGCGCAAGGGTACGACTGCGGAAAAGATATGTAACGGTAACATGCCTCGCATGTAATAGGCAGATGCGGTACCCATACCCATAATCTAAGAGGCATATTAGCGCATAAGGCATATAAGAAAAAGCTAGCCTCAAACTCGACCGAATTGTCGGCAAGATGAAAGAAGCGGCAGATAAAATTAAGAAGGCTGCAAGCAATACCTGCACCTGATGGAAAAGAAGAAGGCATATAAACTAAAGGCAGATGCAACATCACTTAGCCCAACAGTTCAAGTCGGAAAAAATGGCATTACTAAGACAATAATAGAAGAGTTGAGGAGGCAATTGAAAAAGATGCACCTTGTCAAAGTCAAATTCCCAAAATCGGCAATTAGGTCCGAACGAGCCGAACTCGCACAGCAATTAGCCCGGTCAGCTAATGCCGAGTTAATCGAGACAAGGGGCATGACTGCCGTATATTTTAAGGGCAAATAACCGATAGATTAATCTATTATCCTTCTAATGGAGGTTGAGCATGACAACGATTTATGATGTACCTGCATACGCGCTTATAAACAAGGTAGCGCTACGACTAGAAGAGTCTAAAAAAGTCGTGCCACCAGAGTGGGCAGCCTATGTAAAAACTGGCATTCACAAAGAATTGCCCCCCATACAAGAGAATTGGTGGCATATTAGGTGCGCATCCATCCTCAGGCGCATATATATAGATGGACCGGTCGGAGTAGAGCGGCTCAGGTCATTCTATGGGGGTAAACAGAACAGAGGGTCAAAGCCGGAACGGTTTGTGAAAGGGAGCGGTTCGATTCTACGACATGCAATCCAGCAACTGGAACAGATAGGATACTTACGCAATACAAAAAAAGGGCGAACTATATCGCCTGCAGGGCGATCCTTCTTGGATAACATCGCAGATGAGGTTAAGAAAGAAGTTGCCAAGGATATCCCTGGATTAGAAAAATATTAGGCGATGTCCCATGAATGAGTTGGACGAGATTAAAAGAAGAAAATTAGAACAACTCAGGCAAGCGCAGATGCAGGCAACTCAAGAAGATGCTGCAAGGGCAGAAATACAGGCCAGAAAAAAAGGCATATTGCGCCAGATATTGACGCCGGAGGCAAGGGAAAGGTTAAACAACATCAGGATGACACGTCCTGATTTTGTCGACCAAGTTGAAGTGCAGTTAATAGTGCTCGCACAGAGCGGGAGACTAGAAGGCCAGATAAGCGATGAACAGTTGAAACAGATACTCCTGCAGGTTCAACCAAAGAAAAGGGACATAAAAATTCGGAGAATGTGAAATGGGTAAAAAGACGAAGAGCAAAAAGAAGAGGCTTGCTAAGGCAACGGAGCAAAACAGGCGTGTGCCAGTATGGGTGATAATGAGGACCAATAGGGCTGTAACGACACACCCAAAAAGGCGAAACTGGAGACGGAGCGACTTAGACATATAAGGTGATTTCGTGGAAGGGGAGCAGATTTATACGATTCCGCTGAGGGTCACGAAAAAAGTGCCGAGATGGCGGAGAAGCAAAAGAGCCATGAGCGAGATTAGAACGTACCTAGCAAAGCATATGAAGGCTGAGCCGGAACATATCCACTTAGATTCATCTATAAACGAGAAGGTCTGGGAGAAAGGTAGCCAAAACCCTCCACCTAAGATTAGAGTCAAGGCAATGAAATTCGAAGATGGCGTTGTCGAAGCAGAGCTTGTTAAAGAATAGTTGTATATATGCCAAAAATACTGACATTCAATGGGAGCCCATATTTAGGCGTATTTGCCGCGAACACCGAGAAGCTTGCAATCATTCCGCCAGACGTTTCACAGCAAGCATTTAAGGAAACATGCGAGGCGTTGGGTGTGGATGGTATAAAGACATCTGTCTGCGAGTGTTCAGTAGTAGGTGCATTGATGTGCGGAAACTCGCATGGATGTGTAGTGCCATCGTACGCGCTTGAGGAAGAGATTGCAAGGATTGAGAAATATACCCAGGTCCTGAGACTGCCCAGCAAGATGAGCGCGGCCGGCAACCTTATACTTGCAAATGATGAGGTGGCAATAGTGCATCCTGACATGGGCAAAAACGCAATAAAAGTGGTCAAAGACGCCCTAAATGTTGAAGTATATAAAGGAAGAATTGGAGGGTTAAAGACAGTAGGGATGGCAGCAGTCGCCACCAATAAAGGCGTATTAGTTCACCCCAAGGCATCTGCGCAAGAGCTGAAGTTTCTAGAGGATACTTTTGGCCTGCCAGTGGACATCGGCACGGTGAACTTTGGGTCAGGATTGATAGGTGCAGCCCTGTTAGCAAATTCAAAAGGGTACGTCGTAGGTACTGAGACTACAGGGCCTGAGTTGGGGAGGATTGAGGATGCCCTGGGATTTGTATGAGGTGCAGTAATGACTGAAAAAAAGACAAGCGAAGAGGATGTTAGAGGAGCCATCGCCCTGCTGCAACAGTATCAGAGTAGGGCAGAGGCGCATCAACAGCAGCTCGCTTTAATCGAGCTTTCAATTCGAGAGTGTGAGAGTGCTCTCAACACAATTGACGAACTCGGAAAGGTGAAGGCAGACAATACCGCGTTAGTTCCGATCGGCGCAGGCGCATATTTGCATGCCACGATACCACAGGTGGGTAGAGTCCTGATAAGTCTTGGCGCAGGCGTAAGTGCAGAAAAAGATTCCGATGCCGCCAAAGAAACATTGGCCAAAAGAAGAGAAGAATTCGGCAAGATGCACGAGCACTTGAACGAGGAACTGCGCAGAATGTACAATGACATGCAAAAGATACAGCTAAAGATCGCACAACATAGGTGAGAGCATGTTCGATGTATTGAGGCGGAAAGTTGGCGCCTTCAAGAGTGATACCAAAACGCTCATTCTCGAACGTAAACTTGATGAAAAAAGCCTGGAAAAAACGCTACAGGCCTTTGAGTTAGCCCTTATCGAGAGCAATATCGCGGTGCCTGTGGCAGAGGGCATCATTTCTTCTGTGAAGGCAGAGCTTCTTGGCACGAAAATAGGGCGGCGCGCCAATATTGACGAGATTCTGGAATCGGCCCTGCAAAAAGCCATGATAAAAGTACTCTCAGCGAATGAATTTGATTTTGATGAGTACGTCAAGAAGGCGGAAAAGCCGGTTAACATCATCTTCGTGGGCGTAAACGGAACCGGCAAGACAACGACCGTTGCAAAGATTGCTCAGCGCCTAAAAAAGCAGGGGTATTCTGTTGTCATCGCATCCGCAGATACCTACAGGGCAGGTGCGACCGAACAGATAGAAACTCATGCAGAGCGATTAAACCTCAAGGTGATTAAGCACCAGCTGGGTGGCGACCCCGCTGCCGTCGTATATGATGGGGTGCAATATGCAAGAGCCAGGCACAAGGATATCGTCCTGGCAGATACCGCAGGGCGGATGCACACGAACGTGAATCTGATGGAAGAACTCAAGAAGATTGGACGGGTTACGAGCCCGGATTTAGTGATTTTTGTTGACGAGGCTACGGCAGGCAATGATGCAGTCGAGCGGGCAAAGAAATTTAACGATGCGGTGGGCATTGACGGGTCAATTCTGACGAAGGTGGATGTGGACGTGAAGGGCGGCGCTGCCATTTCAATCGCACACACCACAGGAAAGCCCATTCTATTTCTCGGAACGGGCCAGGAATATGATGATTTGGTTAAATTCCAGCCTGAATGGCTAGTGGACAAATTATTGGAGGGATAAAGATTGCCAGACCTTGGTAGTTCTATGCGCGCTGTGGTTAAAAAAGTCGTCAGGGCAGGAAGGATAGATGCCAGGACCGTAGATGAGATTGTCAAGGATGTTCAGAGGGCGCTGCTGCAGGCAGATGTCAACGTTGAGCTGGTTATGCAACTGTCCTCTCAAATCAGGGAGAGGGCACTCAAGGAAAAGCCGCCTGCTGGCGCGAACCCAAGAGAGCATGTCATAAAAATTATCTACGAGACGCTGGTCGAGATTATAGGAAAAGGCGTGGATGTGCCGCTAAAAGAGCAGAAGATATTGATGGTGGGACTGCACGGGTCTGGAAAGACCACCACTGTTGCGAAACTTGCCAGATTTTTCCAGCGGAAGGGGCTAAAACCCGCTGTCATCTGCGCTGACACGTACAGGCCCGGTGCCTATGCGCAGTTGAAGCAATTATGCGAGCAGATTGACGTTCCGTGCTACGGAGGCGGAAAAGCACCGCTCAAGATCGTTAAAGAGGGGCTGAAGGCGCTCAAGGGCGACGTGATAATCGTCGATACCGCAGGGCGTCATGCTCTTGAGAAGGACATGATCAAGGAAATGAAGGATTTAGCCCGTATTCTGAAGCCGGACCAGAAAATCCTCGTCCTGGATGCGGCAATCGGCCAGGTGGCAGGCGCTCAGGCAAAGGCGTTTAACGATGCAGTTAGCATCACTGGCGTGATTCTGACCAAAATGGATGGCACTGCCAAGGGCGGAGGTGCCCTGTCAGCGGTGGCAGAAACGGGGGCGCCCATCGCCTTTATGGGAACCGGCGAAACGCCCGAGGATTTAGAGCGTTTTGACCCGGATGGTTACATCTCCAGGCTACTGGGCATGGGAGATATCAAAAGCCTAATTGAAAGGGCAGAAGAAAGCTTGGGCAAGGGCGAACTGGACGTGAAGGCAATGCTCAAGGGGAAGTTTACCCTGGAGGATATGTACAAACAGCTGGAGGCAATCAACAAACTTGGTCCCCTCAAACAGGTGATGCAGATGGTGCCGCTGGGCATGGAGGTTCCCGATGATGCATACGAGGTTACAAAGGACAGGTTAAAGAAATACAAGGTAATCATGGACTCCATGACGGATGAGGAGTTGAGAGAGCCAAAGATTATCGGGAGTTCCAGGATAAAAAGGATTGCCATAGGCTCTGGCACCGCAACAGAGGATGTGAGGGATTTATTGAAATATCACAAGATGATGCAAACCGCAATGAAGGGGCTCAGGGGCGGAAAGTTCCCGATGCGAAAAATGATGAAGAGATTTAAGATATAAGAGGCAAATAGAAGCGAGTATAATAAAACAGAAAAGAGGTATAGTATGAAAAAGGATTTGATGGACATTCTTGCTTGCCCAATGTGTAAAGGGGACCTGGAGCTGAAGGTTGAAGAAGAGAAAAATGATGAGATAATCACTGGAACGCTCTATTGCGCAAAATGCGATGAGCGCTACCCCATCGAAGACGGGATTCCAAACCTACTGCCACCAGACCTGCGAGAATGATGCCAGTATGACAAAACTACAGCAACGGATACATCTTAACAGAAGGGGTGTCAACTCGATTGAATTTGACACGCAAGAGCTGGTCGTACCGCTGGAGCCGGGAGAGGAGACCAGTTTCGATATCAATGTAATCAACTACGGAACGCCCACCCACATCCATTTGGCTGCTGTTGGAGATATCAGGGACAACGTCACGTTTTTAAGCCATAATCCATACGTGCGATATGAAGAGACAATTCCGGTTGTAGTACGAATCCCGAGGGAGGATAAAAAGCTGTATGCTGGTGAAATCGAGGTGACTGCCGGCTACGGAGCGAAAAAGAGCATTTTTACCGTCAAACTGGGGACCGAGGTAAAAGAGGTGCCAGCCGTTGAAGTGCAGGTGGAAACAAAACGCCCTTGGGCCAGAAGCATACCTGTGGAAGTGCCCATAGAACATCCGCTGACATTGCCAGTAGCATTAGTCATCGCAGCACTCGCCTTGGCCATAATGTTTGGTATGCAAGGCCCACTAAGAATTGCTGGAGCCGTTGCGTTCTCAATTCTAATTGTATTTGCCATGGTATATTCCATCTCTAAGTTAATTAAAATGTGAGTTGCATGAAGTACATAATAGTCACGGGCGGTGTGATAAGCGGTCTTGGAAAGGGCATCACTGCCGCCTCGATAGGCAGAATTTTGAAAAATAAGGGGTACAACGTAACCGCCGTCAAGATCGACCCCTATATAAACATAGACGCGGGAACGATACATCCCCTCCAGCACGGGGAGGTCTTCGTGCTCAAGGACGGTGGTGAGGTTGACCTTGATTTGGGGCATTATGAGCGTTTTCTCGATACAGAGCTCATGAGCGAGCACGACATCACCACTGGCAAGGTGTATAAAGCGGTAATAGAGAGGGAGCGCAGGGGAGACTATCTTGGCAACACTGTCCAGATTATACCTCACGTTACGAACGAAATCAAGGAAAGAATAAGAGAGGTAGCCAAGAAGAGCGGGGCAGAGATTTGTCTCGTCGAAATCGGAGGTACGGTCGGTGACATAGAGAGCATGCCGTTTTTAGAGGCGATGCGCCAGATGCACAGCGAGGAGGGGGAGAGAGACATACTTTTCGTCCATGTCACGCTGGTTCCATTGGATAAAATGGGCGAGCAGAAGACCAAGCCGACGCAGCACTCAGTCAAAATGTTGCGCGGGCTTGGACTCAGTCCGGATGCCATCGTAGCCAGGTGCAAAGATCCGCTGCTGCCAAAGACAAAGGAGAAGATTTCACTGTTCTGCGATGTGCCCAGGGAGGCTGTGGTAAGTGCGCATGATGCCGAGGATATTCACATGGTGCCGCTTCTGCTTGAGGATGAAAACCTTGATGAATACCTCATGAAAAAACTCCACCTCAAGCCCAAGAGAGATGGGAGAAAGTGGCACGAGATGGTGGAGAAAATGGCAACGCTTGAGAAGAAGGTTAAAGTGGCGTTGATTGGCAAATACACAGAAGTGGAGGATGCATATCTGAGCATCAAGGAGGCGCTGAAGCATGCCGGCATAGAGAACGGCTGCATAGTGGACATCGTTTGGATCGGGGCAGAGAGTTTGGAGAAGAATTCAAAAGCAGTCAAGCGCCTGAATGAAGTCGACGGCATACTCGTTCCAGGCGACGACGGCAAGGGGGCTAAAGGCAAGATAAAGGCAATTCAATATGCAAGGGAGCACAACATCCCGTTTTTTGGTCCATCCCTTGGCATGCAACTAGCGGTCATCGAATTTGCCAGAAATATGGTTGGATTAAAGGATGCAAACAGCTCCGAACTCGCGCAAACCGAGCATCCTGTCATTGATTTATTGCCTGAGCAGGCAGACGTCGAGGAAATGAGCGGGACAATGCGCCTGGGCAATTATGAGGCAATTCTTAAAAAAGGTTCGCTGGCACACAAGATATACGGCAAGATGAAGATCGTGGAGCGACACAGGCACAGGTATGAGGTCAATCCGAAGTACATCGACGTCATTGAGGCAAAGGGCATGATATTCTCTGGCAGGAACAAAAACAGGATGGAGATTGCCGAGATACCATCGCATAGATTCTTTTTCGCCTCGCAGTTCTACCCTGAGTACACCTCGCGCCCGGAAAGGGCATCACCGCCTTTCAGGGCTTTTGTCAGGTCGATGCTGAAGAAGTGATGATACGTAGCTTTATGTCGTTTTGAATGCTATTTAATAGGCATTGAGCAATGGAGGTTTAATGTCAGGAGATGTTGAAGCGCTAGATATATGTGAACTTTTATTGACCGCACAGATCTACAATGAGTCCCAAGGGCTTGATGAAGACGATATCCCGCCCAAGATACGCAAACACTACTGGGAGAAAAAAGAGAAGGGCGTTAAGCGCCCGCTTAGCGTGTCGGAAGGCGACGTGGAGGGCGTCTATGGTACCAAGAATGCCCGCAAATATATAGCATCACTGCCATTTGTCGAGTTTGACGATTTTGGCGAGAGCCTGCGCATGACGGTTTTCGACCTGGGGGCAAAGTGGTTCGAGAAGCGGGGAGCGGACAGAATACGGCAAAATCCAGTGCTGGCATACTACTATGAGAATAATAACGCGGGCAACATCAGTTATAGTCAGGTGAAGACGGCGAACAGGCCAAAAGAGGTGGACAGGGAGTGGATTGATTCTTTGATAAGCGAGGTTGTCGAGGAGGAGGATGACGCCAAAGACCTGCTCAAACTGGTCCACATCGTTGCTCCAGAAGAGGTTAAACAAACGCTGAACGAAATCGTGCTTACTAAAGAACAGGAAGACAAAATCAGCAAGATTGTAAAGGCAATTGAATACAGAGACTACCTCCGACAGATCGGGCTGAGGGAAATCGGAAAATTGCTGTTTGTGGGCCCTCCCGGAACCGGAAAGACGTCCACGGCAAGAGCGCTATCCGAACGGTTGAAACTGCCATTTCTGGAGGTCAAGCTATCGATGACCGTCAGCCATTTTCTGGGCGAAACATCCAAAAACGTTGACAAAGCATTTGAGCTGGCGAAGAGACTGAACCCATGCATTCTGTTCATCGACGAATTCGACTTCGTGGCGAAGACCAGGGTGTCGGACGAGCATGCAGCACTCAAAAGAGCCGTTAATACGTTATTGAAGTGCATCGATGAAATCAGTCTGGTCAATGACGGCGTTCTCTTAATAGGTGCAACCAATCATCCCAAGCTGCTGGATAATGCTGTATGGAGGCGGTTTGACGAGATTGTTATGTTCCCACTGCCAGATAAAGCGATGCGGCAGGAGATTCTTGCCAAGATTCTCGCCAGTGTCGAAGGGGATATTGATGTAGCAGATATTGCCCAGCGAACAGATGGCTACTCTGGCTCTGATTTGAGGCTCCTTCTCAGGGAGTCGGTCCTGAATGCACTGGTTGAGGAGCGAAAGGTGCTGACACATGAAGACCTTATCAAGGCAGTGGACGCCTTTAAGGACAGGAGTAATATGAAACTCATGGAAGGGCACGAGTGATGAAGATAACGCTGTTAGGGACAGGGGATGCTCCAAGCACACCAATGATTGGGTGCAAGTGTCCGGCGTGCATGGATGCGCGAAATGGGGGGCGAAGCAACAGGTCGCGATTCTCGGTGTTAATCGAGGGCGACGGACATGTGTTGATTGACACCAGCCCGGATATGAGGGCACAACTGCTAAGCGCCAACGTTTCCACCGTCAACGGCGTAATCTGGACGCATCCGCACTATGACCATTACGCGGGCTTCGGCGATTTCTACAGGGCCCAGAGGAATGTTGACGTCTACGGCATCAAGGAGACGCTGGACAGCATACTGGATACATTTTACTTCATGAGTTACAAACGGCATGATATGATGCTGTATGAACCGTTTTCACTGATTGGCCTGGAGTTTACGCTGCTTAAAGTAACGCACCCGCCCTTTGAGAATGCAGTGGGCGTCAGGGTTTCAAATGGCGATAAAACTGTCATAATTACAGGCGATATGAACAAGGAGATTCCAGAGAAAAGCCTGAAGATGATGGGGGGTGCAGACCTTCTCATTGCTGATGCTCTTGCTCCTACATTCAAACTCAGGAAGCACATGAACGCGGCGCAGGCGCTCGCCCTTGGCAAAAAATTGAGAGCAAAACAGACCGTTTTTACGCATGTTGGGCACTTTTATGGGCCGCATGATACAGCATCCAAAAAATGGCCCCTTGGTTACGATGGCATGGTTTTCGAGTTTTGAAGTCGAGTCGAGTTAAAACGAGAAAACAACGGTGGGGAAAATGAAGATAAAAGATGTAATAAAGCGGTTTGGATCGATTAAGACCAAGGTCACCGAGAAAGAAGTGATGGAGTTGAGAGAGGCTTGGAAACTGGACAAAAGATAGAATAAGATACTCGAAGAGGATGAATTCATACCGTTTTTCGGAAGAGGCAAAGGTTATAGAGAATAACCGTGAATATGGCTGCGAGGCTATGAACATGAAGAAATGTCCAATCTGCGAAGGAACGATAAAAAAGGTGAAGACAAAAGCAGAGATTGAAGGAGTCACCTTAGCCGAGGGTTTAGAGGTAGAGAAATGTAGCAAATGTGGTGAGGAATTTTACACGTTAGAGCAGATGTCTTTTTTGCGAAAGAAAGCTCAGGAAAAAGGGGCATGGGGCTCAGGACTGAGATTGAGAAGAAAGATCACCAGGTCAGGAAAAAGACTGGCGTTATATCTGCCAACTGATATTGAGCGCAATCTGAAACTCAAAAAAGGGGAAGCAGTTGATATCTGGACAGAAGGACGAAAGATCATCATCGAGCCCGTTTCGTGAAGAATAATCGAAAAAACCGATATTGTATCGGAAAAATCGATGGATATTTAGAACTTATTTGGCGCAATCATTTTCCTTTTCGACGCAATTTGAGCAAACTTAAATAATTCCCTACGTAATGGCTTTCTTTATCTTTATTTAATGGCGATACTTCTTTGCTTACAGACTTGATGTCCATCACCGTGTAAAATGCTTTTGGATGTAATTTTTCGATGTTTTGGATGACATCCTGAAGATCGATGCGTCTCACGATGATGTAAATGATGTGCACCGGTCCAGTGCTGCCCTCTGCCACAACGCTTGTAACCCCATAACCTTCGAATTTAAGAAAATCTATTAATCCAGATGCATCCTTCCTGAGAATGACTTTAACAAGCAATGTGCCCACTGCCAGTCTTTCTTCTATGTAAATCCCAACAAAGGTCCCTGCAGCAAAACCTCCGGCATATGCGACATAGCAGGCGATGTTGGTCAGATTCTGCATAATCTGTCCAATCGCAAGGAGCCAGATTAGTATCTCGCAGAATCCGATGAATGAGGATACGTACTTCATCCCCTTTGAGATGAAGATGATGCGGATGGTTCCTAAGCTAACATCGCAAATACGCGCAATAAAAATGAGCAGTGGTATAATGATAAACGTATATGCATCCGAACTGAAGAATGATAGTTGAATCATATTGCATTAATTAGATTAGGGATATGTGATAATGCTTTCGCGTGGATGCATTCCGTGAGGAGTGATTTTGAATTTAAAGATGTTTGGTCTTAAAGGCACTCGAAAATTGCTCTAAGAGTTGGTGGACAAAAATGGATTAAAAGGTTATTTGGTGATTGCGATCTGCTGCTAATCATCGACTTGGTTGCCAGAATTTGACCTTCGGAAGTACTGGTAATACCGAAACTAATAACATCTCAATGAACAGAGTCACAAGATGTATAAGATGTGGGTTAGGGGAGTAGGAACAAAACATGACATACAAATTATCACCGTCGTCGATAA
Organism: Methanosarcinales archaeon; assembly: GCA_026016205.1. Taxonomy (GTDB): domain Archaea; phylum Halobacteriota; class UBA148; order UBA148; family JAUWXC01; genus JAUWXC01. Next base: position 518,065 of record CP061209.1, read on the forward strand.
ACTTGATGTTGGATTGTCCTAGATGTTTTTGGCTGCACCTAGTTAGAAGGATTAGGAGACCATCAGGTCCGTTTCCGTCTCTGCCCAGCGGCATGGATAAAATCCTCAAGGAACATTTTGACAGGTTTATGGAAAGGGGGGGATTCCCTCCCGAGTTAAGAGAGCAAGATGGTATTGATGGTTGTTCTCTATTCAATGATAAAGAAAAACTGGAGATTTGGAGAAACAATTTTAGGGGCATCCAATACCTGGATGAAGAGTCTGGAGTCCTGCTAAGAGGAGCGGTGGACAACATCCTGGTCAAGGGAGAGAAACTAATAGTCCTTGACTACAAGACAAGAGGATATCCCCTGAAAGATAACACCCATGAGTACTATCAAACTCAAATGGACCTCTATAACTTACTGCTGAGGAAAAACGGCTACCAGACAGAAGATTATGCTTATCTGTTATTCTACTATCCAAACCAGGTTACCGAGACCGGAGAAGTGATTTTCGACACAAAACTGATTAAACTGCCAACATATCCGGAAAGTGGAGAGGAGATATTCAAAAAAGCCATAGCACTTTTGCAGTTGGAAGAGCCACCTGAGCCCGATCCGGATTGTGCATTCTGCATGTTTAGAGGGGATTGAAGGCTTTAACCAGACTTCAGCAAAATTCGATTCTTTCTAATGCATCCTCGTTATTCCAACTACCTTGTTGAAATCACCGTCAAAAGACACGATCGTCTCGATACCAAACTTTTTCATGAGCTCTATCGATGTCGAATCTGCTATGGACAGGGTGCCATCATACTGCAGAAAAGTCTCCATCGCCCCCTCCAGGATATCCCGATCGACAAACTCGATTTGACAGTTATCGGCGAAGAACTCGTACAAAATTTTTCCTTTTTTGCCACCCTCGAGGGAGCCGACGAGGGTAACGCTCTCGCTAACCACAAGGTCAGACACCATGATGGGTTCGTTGAGGTCCTCAGATACGTTCACGGCTTTATCATGCCATTTATCGCCTTTCCTCACCAGTGCGATAAAATACGACGAGTCGGCGAATATCATTTCAGCCCTCCTTTCTGGATGCCTTTCTTTGATTCAACGGCATCCCCACATGCCTTCACAAGTCCAACAATATCCTTCAGTGTTCTCTTTTTCCTCGCCCGAATCAACACACCATTCTTTGAGTCTATCCACTCAATGATGTCCCCGGGCTCTATTTTATACTCCTTTCTCACCTTTGAGGGTATAACAGTCTGATGTCCACTTGAGACTTTTGTTTCAACAATCATTTTGCCAACCTCAAAATAAGTGTAATATCCATAGTATTTTAACTTTTCTAAGCAAAATAACTTTCACAAGGGATATCAATCAGGGTTCACAGCAAAAATACTCAGTCTCAAAGTTTCAATGTGCAGATTGTAATTGGAGTTGTGGAAGAAGAGTCACCTGAGCCCAATCTGGATTGTGCATTCTGCAGGTTTAGAGGGGATTGAAGTCGTTAACCAGACTTCCACAATCCGTGAACATTACAGTAACTTCTCGCCTCTATTTTATCTGTACTTACCTTGAATTCAACTTCTGGCGCATCTCCCGAGTTCAGGAATTTTCTGTAAACGTTTCCGTCTGCGATGATTTCGATCCACTCGATGTAATGCGCATCTTCCATTGGATGTGGGACTGAGCCGACTTTTACTTTTATTACGGAGTTCGTCTTTTCAATGACCGGTACATGCTTTTCCTTGCCGACGTCTTCCGTCTTCTCTCCTAGCAATTCCATCGGCTGGCCGCAGCAAACGAGTTCTCCTTTTCCAGCGTGCAAAACCTCGACAATGTTTCCACAGACATTGCACCTGTAAATCTGTTTTAGTTCGGTCATGTTTTACCCCATTAATTCAATATTCCTCGCATTTAACCTGATAAAAGCTTCTTGCATGACTGCAACCGGGGCATCTCTCTGGCGGTTCTGTTCCAAAATGAACATATCCGCATTCCCGGCATACCCAGTAAACTTCCTTCGCCTTTTTGAAAACCGTACCGGCTTCGACCTCTTTTAGTAATTTTTTATATCTTTCTTCATGATGTTCTTCTGCTCTGGCAATTGCCCGCAATCTATTGGCAATTTCAGGAAGACATTCCTTTTCGGCAGTATCAGCAAATTCAGGATACATCGTTGTATGCTCATAATTCTCTCCAGCGATGGCAGCCCTTAGATTCTCGGCAGTGCTACCAAGGATTGTCGGTGCTATCACCTTCACCTTAATTTCATCTAAATCTTCACCGCTTTTCTTCTTCAACTCATTAATTAACTTAAATAGCCAACTAGCATGCTCCTTTTCATTTTCGGCTGAAATAAGAAAAACCTCGGCAATCTGTTCAAATCCTTCTTTCCTAGCAATCTTGGAATAGAAAGTGTATCTATTCCTTGCCTGGCTTTCGCCAATAAATGCCTTCGTTAGATTTTCGATTGTGCTTTTCATAGTTCCTGCACCCCATAATAATTATAGATTTGACCATTTATATGTTATCGTCTTTTAAATCTGCAAAACCCAAGTTATTATATGTGATGAATGAGAAGATATATCCCGCCTTAGCGCTATTGCTCTAATCGTCATTTCATCATAATCATACTGCATAAATTGGGAATTATGGAGGAACTACAAGCGTGAAAAAACCCTGCGTGAACATCGGCATGATAGGCCATGTAGACCATGGCAAAACCACACTGGTCAAAGCCATATCAGGCACCTGGGCCGACAGGCACAGCGAGGAATTAAAGAGGGGTATCTCGATACGCCTAGGCTATGCAGATGTCACGTTCCGCAAATGTCCCAAGTGCAAGGAGCCAGATTGTTATACGACTCAGAAAAAATGCCCGCACTGCAGCGCAGAAACAGAAGAACTGAGAACTATATCTTTTGTCGATGCACCAGGACATGAAACGCTGACGGCAACGATGTTGTCAGGAGCTGCCATCATGGACGGTGCCGTGCTCGTAATCGCTGCAACAGAGTCCTGCCCGCAGCCCCAGACCAAAGAGCATCTGATGGCACTGGATATAATCGGCATCAAAAACATCGTAATCGCTCAGAACAAAATTGATCTTGTATCAAAAGAAGAGGCCATTAAGCACTATCACCAGATTAAAGAATTTATAAACGGCACCATTGCAGAAAGCGCACCCATCGTACCGGTTTCGGCGCAACAGGGCACGAACATCGATATATTAATCAAAATAATTGAAGAAAAAATTCCCACGCCAAAACATGATTTAGACAAACCCGCGCAAATGCTTATTGCACGCTCGTTTGATATCAACAAGCCCGGCACACCGCCAGATAAAATCCTTGGCGGAGTCATTGGTGGAACACTAAGCCAGGGACGCCTAAGGGCCAAAGATCAGCTAGAAATCAAGCCTGGCAGGAAAATAGATTTTGAGGGAAAAACGAAGTGGGAACCGATTAACACCGAGATTACGACGATAATAGCGGGAAATAAGAACGTAAAAGAGGCTACACCCGGTGGCTTGTTAGGAGTTGCGACTACTCTGGACCCGGCGATGACAAAAAGCGATACACTGGCAGGGCAGGTAGCAGGCCATCCAGATACAATCCCGCCGGTCTGGGAGAGCTACACCATGGATGTGCAATTGCTCGAAAGGATTGTCGGCGCCACGGATGAAGCGGAGGTTGCGCCAATCAAGACAAGTGAGCCCCTAATGCTCACTGTGGGAACTGCCACAACCATAGGCATCGTTTCCTCTGCGAGGGGGAACGAAGCCGAGGTCAAATTGAAGCGCCCCGTGTGTGCAAAGGTCGGCTCAAGGATTGCTATTAGCAGGCGAATCGGTGCCAGGTGGCGCCTCATAGGGGTAGGTGTACTAAAGGGATGAAGGTGATCCTCGACGCCAACGCGTTGATGATTCCAGGGCAGTTCGGCGTTGACATATTCGGCGAACTCGAAAGACTGGGCTACAACCAATACCTAGTGCCAAGGCCGGTCATTAAAGAGCTGGAAATACTGCAAGCGCGTGCAAAGGGCAAAGACAAAATCGCAGCATCCATCGCCTTATCACTTACATCACGATGCAAAATCGTTGAAAGCAATAAGAAGGCTGATGATGCAATCATCCAAATAGTAAAGGATATGAACGTTGCCGCCTTCACAAATGATGCAGCGTTAAAGAAACGATTAAAGGAGAATGGCATAACCACTATACATTTGCGTCAGAAAAAATGGCTGAGTATGGGTTAGAAATAAATAGTGTCATGATAGGATAGGGGGCTTGTATGTACAAAGAGATGAGGCTTATCGATACAATCAGAATACCTCCAGAGAAACTGGGCAGCAAGACAGAGGAGGTTGTTAAAGAGGTGCTTGAGGAGAAATTAGAGGGCAGAGTGGACAAAACGCTCGGCTCCATTGTAGCAGTGACAAATGTCGTGAATACTGAAGGAGGGCGTATTCTTGCAGGAGATGGCGGAGTATATTATACTGCAACATTTGACGCACTCGTATACATGCCTGGGATGCAGGAAATTATAGAAGGAGATATCGTAGAAGTTGCCGAGTTTGGTGCATTTATCTGCCTTGGCCCATTAGATGGCTTGCTTCACGTCAGCCAAATCACTGATGATTATATATCATACGACGAAAAAAACGCAAGACTGGTTGGCAAGGAAAGCGGCAGGTCATTAGCTGAAGGCGACAGCCTCAGGGCGAGAATTGTGGCAGTCAGCCTAAACGAGCGCGAGCCGAGAGAGAGCAAAATTGGATTGACCATGCGCCAGACCGGATTGGGCAAACTCGAGTGGTTAGAGGAGATGCGCCAGAAAGAATCAAATGGAGAAGCAAAATGACGGAAAAGGCCTGTAAGGAATGCCACAAAATTATAAAAGGCACCACATGTGTGTGCGGCTCCAACAAGACAACCACTGACTGGGCAGGATACATCATTATCATCGACCCGGAAAAGTCAGAGATTGCGAAAAAGATGGACATTACCAAAGCAGGCAAATATGCATTGAAGGTACGATAACGTGACATTACGCCTACCGGAAAAACTGCGGGAAGAACTGAAAAAGCCGTTCGGCACCCTTTACAGGGGCAATGAAACGGCGTGCATAGAAGATGCGAAGCGCGATTTTGAATCCCCCGCCAAACTAATCTCCGTCGGTGATGTCGTGACGTTTTACCTGATCAAATCAGGCACAATTCCTGACATCGCCATCGTAGATGGAATGGTCATGCGAAAGCCTGCCCCGAAAGAAATGATTGAAGGTACAAAAGTGCCCGAATTCACCATGACAACGGTCATCAATCCAGCCGGAAAAATCACAGAAGAACTGGTTCATACAATACAGGATGCTATGAAATCAGACAGGCCCACCAGGGTCTTTGTTCAGGGAGAAGAGGACCTTGCCACATTGCCCGCGATTATCCTTGCTCCACAGTCATCTGTCGTTATATACGGGCAGCCGAATGAGGGAGTAGTAGTGGTAAATGTCACGAGCGCTAAGAAAGACGAAACAAGAGCATTACTCCAACAAATGGAGGGAAATTCATGGAAATCGAAATTATAGAAAAAAAGATGAATCCATTGTTAAAAAGACAAGAGATATGGTTTAACGTACATCACGAAGGGGCTACACCCGCCAGAGATGATGTAAAAAATAAATTGGTTGCCATGCTGAATGCAAAGCCAGAATTGGTAATTATCGAACGAATGAAAAGTGAGTTTGGCATAAGAAAGACACGAGGCTATGCGAAGATATACAAGTCCAAAAAACAGCTTGACGATATCGAGCGCGCCCACATAGTCCAGCGCAATGCCCCAAAGGTAAAGGAGGCACCTAAAGAGGTCGAGAAGGCGCCTGAAGAGGTGAAGCCGAAAGAGGAAAAAGTCGAGGCGCCCAAAGAAGAAGTCGCCAAAGTAGAAAAGCCAGAGGAGGCGAAGGCAACTGAAGAGGTGAAGCCGGAGAAGCCAGAGGGGGATAAGGAAGAAGCGGAAGTAGTTGAAAAGGCAAAGCCAGAAGAGAAGGCCGAAGAAGTCAAGGAAGAGGCTAAAAAGCCAGAAGAGGAAAAGAAAGTGAAGGGCAAAGCAGAGGAAGTCAAGGAAGAGGCTGAGACCCCTAAAGAGGAAGTCGCCAAAGTAGAAGAGCCGAAAGAGGCTAAAGAAGAGCCAAAAGAGGAGACTGCTAAAGCAGAATCCAAGGGAGATAAAACATGATTAGCAAGCTTTACGACATCAGCGGTGATGCCATAAAAAGAAATAGACATGCATGCCCGCGCTGCGGCGCCGGCGTTTTTTTAGCCGATCACGGCGACCGCTTGTCATGTGGCAAGTGTGGTTATTCGGAGTTTAAGTCCAAAAAACCCGAAGTTGTGCCCGATGCGCAGAAAGAGTAAATCCATTTTAGGAATAGAAGGGACGGCGTGGAATCTGAGCGCCGCCATCGTGGACCAAAGTAGAGTTATCGCCAGTGCTGAATCATCTTATCGCCCTATGGAGGGAGGATTGCACCCAAGAGCGGCGGCCCAGCATCATGCCACCCATATGGAACAAGTGATTCACGATGTTTTGACCAAGGGTAAAAAAAACAATGCCAAGATATCCGCTGTCGCATTTTCCATTGGCCCCGGGTTTGGCCCGTGCCTCAGAACCGTAGCCACAGCTGCGAGGGCGCTCTCGCTGTCCATGAACGTTCCGCTGATAGGTGTCAATCACTGCATAGCACATATTGAAATTGGCAGATGGCTCTGCAACGTGGCAGACCCGGTAATACTCTACGTGAGCGGGGCAAACTCCCAGGTGTTATCATACAGGGATGGCAAATACAGGATTTTCGGCGAGACGCTGGATATAGGAATCGGCAATGCGCTTGACAAATTCGGGCGATATGCCGGCTTACTGCATCCGGGAGGACCGAAAATAGAAGAGATTGCAAGAAAGGCGAAGTGCTACATGCCATTGCCATATGTAGTCAAGGGCATGGACTTCTCGTTTTCAGGATTAACCACAGCAGCGAAAGATGCTTTGGCGCATGCACCTTTAGGAGATGTTTGCCATTCATTCCAGGAGACAGCATTCGCCATGCTTGTAGAGGTAACAGAGAGGGCGCTGGCACACACGGGAAAGAAAGACATCTTGCTGGTAGGAGGAGTTGGCGCAAACTCCAGATTGATGGAGATGTTGAATACAATGTGCCAGGACAGGAGTGCAAAATTCTTTGCTCCGGACAAAGCGTATATGAAGGACAACGGTGCCATGATTGCGTACACGGGATTGCTCATGCTGGAGAGCGGAGCAGTTCTTTCCGTAGAGAATTCTGCAGTTCGCCCCAATTACAGGCCCGATGAGGTGGAGGTTACATGGAGATGAAAAGAGTAATGCTAACAAGCGGAGCTGAAGCAAAGATTGAACTGTGCGACGGCATTATCCTAAAAAGCAGGGCCCCCAAGCGGTACCGGCTGAAAGAAATAGACGAGCGCCTCCGCAGGGAAAGGACAAAGATTGAAGCCAAATTAATCGCTGAGGCGCGCAAATCAGGTGTTCCAACGCCCATCATATACGACGTGATGAACTGCGAGATACAAATGGAATACATTGACGGTGTACAGTTGAAGCATGTACTGGACGCAAATCTCAGCGAGCGCATTGGTGAGCTTGTAGGCCTCCTTCACACAGCCGGCATCATTCATGGAGACCTTACAACGTCAAACATGATTTTAGCAGGAGAGCGCATTTATTTAATTGACTTTGGGCTGGCATATTTTGATCAAAGCATCGAGGCAAGGGGCGTGGATGTGCATGTGCTCTTCCAGACGTTTGAGAGCACGCATGGAGGGCATGAAACATTAATCGAGGCGTTCACCAGGGGGTATAGAAAGACGTTTAAAGATGCGGACGATGTCTTACAAAGAGTAAAAGAAATTGAGAGCAGAGGCAGATACAGGACTGAGAGGCTATGAAAACCATCTATTTTGTGACCGGCAACATGGGAAAAGTGAAAGAGGCGAAGGCCTTGGGAAAGGAGTTTAACATAGAAATTCAGCAGATTAAATATGAATATCCTGAATTGCAATCCGATGACCTGGACACGATAGCAAAATACGGTGCAGAGTGTGCCTCCAGGGTATTGAACAAGGCAGTCATTGTAGAGGATGCTGGGCTATTCATCTCTGCCCTAGATGGATTTCCTGGCCCATATTCGGCGTACGTGTTCAAAACTATTGGGAATGAGGGAATATTGCAACTAATGGCTAATCAAAAGGATAGGAGAGCAGATTTTAAGTCAGCAGTCGGATACTGCGAGCCCGGCGGAGAAGCAATTATATTCACCGGCACTGTCAGGGGCAAGATTGCACATGAAACCAGGGGAGAGCATGGCTTTGGGTATGACCCAATATTCCTTTACGATGACAAGACGTTTGGAGAACTGGGTATAGAGGGAAAAAATAAAGTATCGCACAGGTATAAGGCACTGAAGAAGTTTGTGGAATGGATTGGCACAAAAGATATTTAACGAATGCGAAACTGTATATGCGTATTCTATTGTATTAATTAAAAGGAAAGAATCACATGGCTACGGCGAAAACTACGAAAAAAGGAAAGACAAGAACAAAATCTAGAAAACTTGAAAGTTCCGAAGGATTTGAATTTGGCACTAAAGATATCGAAAAGACAATTCTTGAGTTGAGTGGCCAGGATAAAACGTCCAGTGAGATAGGGATAGTACTCAGGGATAAATACGGCATCCCAGACGTGAAAGGCGCAACTGGAAAAAGGATAGTCCAGATTCTCAAGGACAAGGGGGTCGGTCCAAAAATCCCGGAGGATTTGCAAGGGCTAATTCTTAAGGCAGTGGAGTTAAAAACGCACCTAGACCGAAATCCCAAAGACCTGCACAATAAGAAGGCTTTTCATGCTATTGAATCAAGAATAAGAAAGCTTGCCAAGTATTATAAACGCGAGAAAGTGCTTCCTGAAGATTGGGTTTATGACTTGAAAATGGCCAGAATATTGATTTCAAGATAAGTATGATTGAAAAGCTGGACGCGGTAGCAAGAGACGCTGCGCGAAAACTTGCAGCCTGCAACTACGTGCGAGTTATATCCCACAACGATGCTGACGGTATTACGTCTGCTGGCATCATTTGCAACGCCTTATACAGGGGTGGCATCTCATTCCATACAAGCATTGTAAGTCATCTTGGCGAAGATGTCATAAAAAGTTTAAATGACCAGATGATTGTTTTTTGCGACATGGGCAGCGGACAACCGGATTTGATTGCCCAACTCAAGGGCGATGTCGTCGTTATCGACCACCATACCCCGGCTACAACTGATACAAAGTACGTGCAAGTAAATCCACATCTGGTGGGCATTGACGGGGCATTTGAGCTCTCTGCATCAGGCACCACATACGCCGTAGCCAAACATTTGGGCAATAATGTAGATCTGGCTGGTCTTGCAATTGTAGGAGCAATAGGCGACCAGCAGGAGATGGTGAGTGCAAATAAAGACATCCTCGACGAGGCGGTGAAGCATAACATCATCACAATCAGCCATGGGCTGAGGATTGGCGATGGCGACATCGCTGATATATTGGAATATTCTATTGACCCATATCTGGATATTACCGGCGACCCGGAAAAAGTCCATGCGTTTTTAAACGAGTTGAATATTCACGGAAACGTCAGTGACCTAAAACCAGAAGAACTTCGCCGGTTAGCGTCTGCACTGGCATTGAAAGTTGCGAAAACGTCAGCAGACGCTGCCGAATCGCTGGTCGGAGAAAGATATGAGTTAAATCGTGAAGTGGTACGGGATGCATTTCAGTTCAGGGATTTGCTCAATACCAGCGGCAAATTCAAGAAGGCTGATTTGGCACTATCCTTGTGTCTGAGAGATGGCAGTGCCATCGACGAGGCAAAGCAACTGCATTCAGAGTACCAGAAAAAGGTAGTGTCAGAGTTAAAGAAGGTGGAAAAGGACATAAAAGAAGGGGAAAGCATTCGATATGCATACTCCGGCGATAAAGACGTATCTGGAGCGTTAGTCGGCAGTATCATCAAGTATATCGCGCCCGATAAACCAATACTTGTGCTCACTAAGCATGAGGGGAAAACAAAGATTTCTGCACGCGCCACCAAGAAACTGGTCGAGAAGGGCGTGGATCTATCAATTGCGATGAGAGAAGGGGCAAACCAGGCTGGCGGAACTGGCGGTGGGCACAGCGTCGCATCAGGGGCAGCTATCCCTTCTGGAGAGGAGGTAAAATTCATCGAAGCCGTGGATGGTATCGTAACAAAGCAGTTAGGTGAAGCGCATGAGATGTAGAGGTAAAATCATGACATCACATGATAATCCACGTGTCATCGCAGATGCTCTCAGGCCGGATAATACCGGATGCATCGAAACCAGCCATAAAGGCAAAAAAGTGATTACGGAGTTTAATGCTGATGAAATCGGAACACTAATAGCAAGCGTTGACGATTATCTGTTAAATCTTCAAATTGCCGAGGAAATGTCGCATGAATGAAGTTGAACTGAAGTTCCACCTGATAGGACAATTCAAGTTGAGCAAGAATGGCACAGAGGCAAAGGAAGACATAGCAGGCGTAATCGACGACGCAAATAAAAACATTCTGACAAAGGGCGCACCCAAGGGAAAAGGCGCAGAGGTTGTGAGTTGGAGCGTTGACGATGCCATTACGGTAGAAATCAGGTCAGACAGGTATGTTAGAGCTCACGATGCATTGCTCAGGCTGAGGAAAGCCCTGGTGAGCGCATTGGGCAAGTACCGCATTGGCATCAGGGGCATCGAAGTGGAAAAGTTTACCATCATCATACCAACTGAAAAACCCCTGAAGAAGTTAAAGATTCCATTTGTCAAGGACATGCAGTATAAAAACGGCAATATTCTGCTCGAATTGGATGTGGCAGAACCGCAGATAGAGGGTAGAGTGCCGGACCGCATCATCACCCTGATTGTCGACAAAATCAAGTCACAGAAATACGGCAAGAAGGAGCACTGGGAACTGCTCTGGGCATCAAAGGAAAAGAAACCAAAATTCACTAGCGACCCGACGCAGGAATTGATAGATAGGTGCTGGATTAAGCACGGCTCCTGCAAGGGGCAGTGGATATTTGGCCCGCAAATTACCAAGGTGTTCAGGATACTTGAGCAAATCATCGAGGAGGAAGTTCTCAGACCGCTCGGATATCACGAGATGATATTCCCCAAGGTAGTGGCATGGGATGTCTGGAAAAAGTCAGGTCATGCCAAGGGCATTTACCCAGAGATGTATTATGTTTGCCCGCCAAAAACGAGAGATGAGGCATACTGGGAAGATGTTATAGACCACTACAAGGTCACGTTAGAAGTGCCTCTGGATATGATTAAGGAGAAAATCGACAAACCCATCGGCGGCATGTGCTATGCGCAATGCCCGCCTGCCTGGGGCTTTCTGGAAGGCGAAACACTCCCTGATGACATACTGCCAATATGCGTCTTTGACAGGTCAGGAACATCTCACAGGTATGAAAGCGGCGGCATCAGGGGCATTGAACGGGTGGACGAATTCCACAGGATAGAGTTGCTGTGGATTGGGACTCCCGAACAAATAGCAGAGCATTCAAAAAAACTGCAGAAACGATACAAACACATCTTTGAAGACATATTGGACCTGCAGTGGAGAATGGCATGGGTCACGCCGTGGTTTATGGCACAGGAAGGGATAGGAGGACTGTCCGAGAAAAAAGAAGTGGGGACGATTGATTACGAAGCATTCATGCCCTACAGCAAAAAGTGGATGGAGTTCCAGAACGTGAGCAATAACGGCGGCAAATATCCAGCCGGCTTCAACGTAAAATTACAGAGCGGGGAAAAACTCTGGTCCGGGTGCTCCGGCATAGGATTGGAAAGATGGGCAGCGGCATTTTTCGCCCAGAAGGGACTCGATATGAAGAACTGGCCCAGCGATTTCAGGGAAAGGGTAAAGACGCTACCAGAAGTTTTCAGGTTCCTGTAACCGACAACGTTTATATATGCGCGATTACATTGGGTTTGAGCGCGAGGAGATTTATGGCAAGAAAAGAAGGATGGAAAGCAAAGAGTTGGTATGACATACTCGCCCCCGAAATGTTTGGCAGCGTGAATATAGGCCAGACACCAGTAGACGATTCAAAAAAATTGATTGGAAGAACCATTGAGTCTACGCTGGGTGATTTAACCAATGACTGGTCGAAGCAAAAGGTAAAAATGCTGTTCAAGGTGCACGATGTCGCGGGTAAGAACGCACATACACATTTCATCGGCCATAGGATGGCACACGACTATATGCGCTCCTTAATCAAAAGGAAGACGTCCAAGACCGATACCAACATCACTGCAGTGACAAAAGATGGATACAGGATGAAGGTTAAGCCAGCCTGTTTTACGGTTAAACAAGCACACCACCCGCAGATAAAGGCAATCAGGCAAGTTATGCATGATATTGTCATTGAAAGAGCGGAAAAACTGAACTTTAGCCAATTTGTCCAAGAAATCGTGCTCGGCAAGATTGCATCCGATATCTACAAACAGGTCAAGTCCATCTACCCGCTACGCAGAGTGGAAATCGTAAAGACCGAAGTCATCTCCACTGGCAAGCCTGCGAAGATGGAAGAAGTTCAACCAGAAGCTACGGTTACCGGCTGATTATTAAAATTTTAAATATAAAGCCATAGAAAGATTATACTATGGATATTGCAAACAAGATTCTGCTAATTATTTTAGATGGTGCCTCAGACCGCCCTGTAAACGGGAAAACGCCGCTACAGCTGGCGAATACGCCCAACCTCGATAAAATCGCCAGCATGGGAATCTCAGGAATTATGGATACTATTGCGCCCGGTGTCAGACCGGGGTCTGATGTCGCTCACCTGGCACTGTTAGGGTATGACCCACGCGAGATGTATACTGGCAGGGGGCCATTTGAGGCTGCTGGCGCTGGAATCCCCGTGAAAAAAGGTGATGTTGCTTTTAGGTGCAATTTTGCAACGAAAAGGAATAATGTAATCGTTGACAGAAGGGCAGGACGAATACGAGAAACAAATGAACTCGTCAAAGCAATCCAAGAGGGCGTCCACCTGGACGTGGGATTTATGTTCGAAAAATCAGCCGGGCACAGGGCTGCACTGGTTCTCAGGGGCGATGGACTGAACCCCAATGTCTCGGATTCTGATCCGAAGCACGATGGCGAAGCTGTCAGGAGTGTCAGAGCGCTTAAGCCAGAAGCAGAAAGGACCGCCTGCATCATAAACGAATTCACCAAGCAAGTAGAATCCATTTTAGAGAAGCATCCTCTCAACCTAGAGCGGGTAAAGGCGGGCAAGCCACCTGCAAACACCATACTAATGAGAGGCGCGGGAACAGTGCCAGACATCAATACTTTCTCAGAGAAGTACGGGTTAAAAGGCGCCGTAATTGCTGCCACCGCATTGGTCATCGGCATTGGCAAAATCTGCGAATTGAATTACATTGAGACGAAGGGCGCCACAGGCGGTACTGATTCAAATATTAATTCCAAAGTCAAGAACGCGATTGACGCGCTCAAAAAGCATGATTTTGTGTTGCTCAACATCAAGGGCACTGATGAAGCGTCCCATGATGGAGATGCCGAGAAGAAGACAGGATTCATCAGCAAAATTGATGAAGTTCTAGCGCCGGTCGTTGGCCTGAAAGATACTCTGGTGGTTGTAACCGCTGACCATTCAACGCCTGTTGTGGTAAGAGATCACTCCGCAGACCCTGTTCCGGTGATGATTGCCGGACCCGGCGTGAGGGCAGATGATGTTCGCGCATATGATGAGATAAGTGCCGCCACTGGAGGACTGGACCGCATCAGGGGCGTGGACTTAATGCCAATACTGATGGACCTCATTAACAAGACAAAGAAGTTTGGGGCATAGCGGCATTTATAAGCCAAAAGATGCCATATATTCTTGTAATATAGAGGGAAGTGATGGCATAGAGGCTCTAAAGACATTCATCGTGCCAGATAACACGAAAATGGAAGAGCGGACAATTGTAGTAGACGGGGATGTCATCGTCGGCAATCATTCTGAAATCGCCTATGGTTTTTTAGCACACTCCATCATCGCTGGCGAAGGGGTGAAAATCGATGGAGATGTGATGGCAGACGAAGACGTTAGACTTGATTTATGGTCAAATGTAAATGGCGACGTTAAAACGAAGAAGAATGCATATCTGGGTGAAAAGGTCAGCATCAACGGAAAATTAACCGTGAAAGGCGACCTGGACATTGGAACGGATGTGCACATCGAAAATGGGTTTGAAGCCAAGGGCTGGATTATGATAAGAAATCCGGTTCCAATGATGGCGTACCTATTTCTGTATCTGACCGTACTTCTCGGACTGGGCAGGGGCGAAGATGTAGAAAAAATACTTAGTGAACTATTTGAGGAAGATGAATCCTTCAATGAGCGGGCGATGATTCTGCCGAATGGGACGAAAGTTGCGCTTGATAGTATCAAAACTTCAAAGAGGGCAGCCATCGGCAACAACTGCCACATACTGGGCAATCTGCAGGCAAGTTCAGTTGAGATTGGAGACAACTGCACGCTGTTTGGCAGTGTCAAAACAAAAGATGGTATTAAAATCGGGCAAGAAACCACGATTCATGGCAGCCTGGTTACAAAAGGCGCCGTTCACCTGGGTGAAAAAAGCCAGGTGATGGGCAATATCGATGCTGACGCGATAATGATTCACGACAAAGCGAAAGTGGATGGAGCGATGAAGGCATCAAGGGGCACCTTCTTTATGCATAATAAAGAAGACGGGCAACGTGAAGAGGAGTTCATATCACTGGATGTGTAGTTCCGTTTAACTTTAATAGTCATCCTGCCATTATTTAAATCGATATCAAATGACCGTATCCATTGGGCTTGCAGGAAAGCCAAATTCTGGAAAATCCACCTTTTTTAAGGCTGCAACACTTGTAGATGTGGAAATTGCATCGTATCCATTCACGACCATCGATGCCAATCACGGCATGTCACATGTGCGGACAAAATGCCCATGCAAGGAGCTTAAGATAAAGTGCGACAACTGCATAGACGGGAATCGGTTCGTCCCTATCGAGTTAGTAGATGTCGCCGGTCTCGTTCCGGGTGCGCATCTTGGAAAAGGACTGGGCAACGAGTTTTTGGATAACCTGCGACAGACACATGCAATTATACACGTGATAGACGCGTCTGGCAGCACTGATGCAGAGGGCAATATCATCGAGAGAGGAGCGCATGATCCAGCCAAGGATGTGCAATTTCTGGAAAAAGAGATGACGATGTGGTTGTATGGCATCATTAAGCGCCACTGGACTCAATTAACGCGAAAAATGCAGCTTCAAGGCGCAAAGATTGAGCGCGCCCTTGCGGAACAATTGATGGGTGCTGGTGCAAATGAAGCGCAAATTAAGATGGCGTTGCACAATGCCTCGTTGAGAGATACGATAACGAGCTGGTCAGATGAAGATATACTCCGCCTGGCGGAGGAAGTTAGAAAGGTCAGCAAACCCATGACGCTGGCAGCGAATAAGATTGATATTGCTCCTGAAGAGAACATCAAACGACTTGTATCGTTAGAGAATGATGGCTATATCACAGTTCCTGCGAGCGCTGCCGCTGAACTGGCACTGAGAATGGCAGATAAAAAAGGCGCAATCAAATATCTGCCGGGAGACGCCGATTTCCAGATTGCAACGCCCGGGGAACTAACAAATGCACAGAGGGACGGATTAGAATGCATAAGAACTCTGATGAAAAAGTATGGCGGCACAGGCATCCAGCAATGCATAAACAAGGCGGTTTTTGAGTTATTAGACCACATCGTCGTTTATCCCGTAGAAGATGAAAACAAATTCACGGACAAGGATGGAAACGTGCTGCCTGATGCATTCTTGATGAAAAGAGGCGGAACGGCGCATGACCTGGCATACATGGTGCACACTGATTTAGGGGAGGGATTCTTGCATGCAGTTGATGCCAAGACGAAGCGCAGAATCAGTGAAGAGCACGTGCTGCAAGATGGAGATATCATTAAGATAGTTTCTACCAAGTAAGAGGTGTGATAGAATATGATTATATTTGCATGGGCGTTGGTGGTAGGCATCGCGATTTGCGTCCTGTATGGCATATTTGGCGGAGATGAGGCGCTAAAAGAGAAACACCCCATCCTGACGGAGGCGCTACATTGGGTGCATCATTGGTGGATTGGCCTGATTGCAATGGCGATTGGCACAGTCATAAAGAATGAGGCTTTATTGGGCTTTGGAACCGGGCTATTTATAGACGATAGAATCTATCATAGCCTGAAAGATTAATGGCAAGAAAGGTTTATTAGGATTGAGCGAGCACTGTGCGTAAAATTTAGAGGTAGTAATGGTGAGATCATTTTATTCATATATACGGGATGCTTACAAAAAGCCAGAGGAGTCTTATGTAGATAGATTAAGGTGGCACAGGCTCCAGGTGTGGCGCAGGGAACCGGTTATTAAAAGAATAAACCGACCCACCAGGCTAGACAGGGCTAAAGAACTGGGATATAAGGCAAAAGAGGGGATAATCGTCGCACGCGTAACAGTACGACGCGGCGGTAGTAGAAAGTCAAGATATGTGCACGGAAGAAGGACAGCACACATGGGGAAAAACAAAGTCACGTCAGCCAAGAGCATTCAGCGCATTGCAGAGGAGAGGGCTGCGCGCAAGTACCCAAATATGGAAGTGTTGAATTCATACTGGGTCGCTGAGGACGGCAAGAAGAAATGGTATGAAGTAATACTTGTTGACCCAAACCATCCTGCCATTAAGAGTGATTCCACGCTCAAATGGATCTGCAACCCTACGCATAAAGGGCGCGTTTTTAGAGGAAAAACGTCTGCAGCCAAAAAAAGGCGAGGCAAGTGATCCATTATATCGCACTAGAGACATTTGTACATGCAACCGAGGACCCGTCAAGGGTTGAGAGTGCCCTACGATTGTTTATTCCAGAAGATTGCAAAATCAATGTATCCAAGACCGAAGGGCACTTTGGGAACCCCATCACCGTTTTCACGGCAAAGCTAGAGAAAAAGGCATGCAAGCCGTTTATAGAAATTCTAAAGAGATTGCCCGCGGCCGAATTATCCAAACTAAGAAGAGAAGTGGCACAGCGCGTTGATGATGAGTGTAATTTTCATGTCAGATTTGACAAGCAATCAGCATACAACGGCATTGTCAGATTGGCTTCAACCAACGATGCAATTAATATAAGAATGAAGGTCAAGACATATCCATCTAAACGTGATAGCGCAATAAAAGTCATGGAGGATTTGTTGAGCGATGCCTAAATATTATGACCTGCACGTACACTCGCATCCAGAAGGTGCGGATGCCCCAGATAAACTTGTTTCAATGGCGAAGAGATATGGATATGCTGGCATAGTAATCGCCAATCACTCTGACCACTGGAACGAATTCGTTGGCGCTATTAGTGGTGTTGAAATTGTCGCTACACGCACTGCAGAGTTGAAAAAGAAAATCGAAGAGTATCGCCCCAAGGTGGAGATGCTACTTGTTCACGGCGGAGATGCAAAAATCAACAGGGCTGCCGTTGAGGACCCTAGGGTAGACATACTAGCACATCCTATTGGAAGAAATAACGAGTTCAATCATATTCTAGCCAAGCTCGCTGCTAAGAACGATGTCGCCATAGAGTTTAACATGAATGCGCTTATCCACCTGAGAGGCAATCCCAGGATTTACGCCCTTTCCGACTTTCAGCACAATCTAAAATTGGCGAGAAAGTACGATGTTCCTATAATTCTTGCCAGCAATGCCATGTCCTGCTATGGCCTGAGAGCGCCAAAAGAGATGATTGCCCTGGCAAGCCTGTTTGGCATGAGTGAGGAAGAGGCAATCCTGGCGCTCAGCACGACGCCTATGAAAATCATCGAGACTAACAGGAAAAGAAAAAGCCCAGAATATGTGATAGAGGGTGTGGAGATAGTAAAATGAAACCGTTGCCACCCACACTACGGGAAAAAAGAAGGTATCTTGCATTCGAGGTCATGTCCGCCAGCAAAATAAGACGGGACAATTTCATAAGCGAATTGCAGTCAGCATCCCAATCCCTGTTGGGCGACGTGGGAGCAAGCCAGTGTGACCTCTGGCTCATTAACTTCGATGGCACAAGGGGGATCTTAAGATGTGCCAGAGACAAAACAACGCTGGCAAGAGCGGTACTCGCCACTATCGATAAAATCGAGAGGAGCAATGTTAGCATCAGAGTCCTCGGCATTTCCGGTACGATAAAGGGCGTAACAGAAAAGTTTATAGAACGACGGGGCATACCCAGAGATACATTTATAGAACGTATGTGAAGTTAATTTAGGAGTGATATGCAATGCAAATGATGCCTCAAATGGCCTATGATAGGGCCATCACAGTTTTCAGCCCAGATGGGAGATTATTTCAAGTAGAGTATGCCAGAGAGGCGGTGAAAAGAGGGACGACCGCTATCGGCATAAAAGCGATAGATGGTGTTGTGCTTTTAGTAGATAAGAGGATTACCAGCCGCCTACTTGATGCAGAATCAGTAGAGAAGATATTCAAAATCGACGACCATATAGGTGCTGCAACGTCCGGATTGGTCGCTGACGCCAGGGTGCTAATCGATAGGGCGCGGGTAGAAGCACAGGTAAACAGGATGACCTACAACGAGAAGATAGGAGTCGGAGTACTAGCCAAGAAGCTTTGCGACCATATGCAGACTTACACACAATATGGCGGTGTGCGCCCGTATGGTACTGCCCTGTTAATTGCAGGCGTCAACGATAATTCTATTGGGCTGTTTGAAACTGATCCAAGCGGCACATTGCTAGAGTACAAGGCAACCAGCATCGGAGCTGGACGAAATGTTGTAATGGAAGTATTCGAGGCGCAGTACAGGGATGATATCGACCTGGATAGCGCCATTTTACTCGCTATGGAGGCATTGTACAAGGCAACGGAAGGCAAGCTTGAAGCACGAACTATAGAAATTGGAGTCATCGAGTTTAAAACTAAAATGTTCAAAAAACTTACAACTGAAGATGCTGGCAAGTACGTCCAACAAGTCCTTGAGCAACATGCCTCCGGATCAGGCGAGAAAACGTAGGCGATCCGTATGGTAACCCTGGACAAGGCAGTAGTGGCAAGATGCAAAAGTCATGGAGTGCACTTTGAGGTTTTGGTTGACCCAGACGCAGCACTAGCACTGAAAAGAGAGGAAGACATAAGCATTGACAATGTGCTGGCCGTCGAAGACATATTTGAGGATGCGAGCAAGGGCGAGCGTAGCGCTGAAGAAGACCTGAAAAAAGCCTTCGGAACTACTGACGTACATTCTGCTGCAAGAGAAATAATTCTCAAGGGCGAGCTTCAGCTCACGTCTGAGCAGCGGAAACGGATGCAAGATGACAAACGCAGAAGGGTGATTGATACAATCGCCAGGAACGCCATCAATCCACAGACAGGAGGGCCGCACCCGCCAGCAAGGATAGAAAAAGCGATGGAAGAGGCTGGCATGCATATCGACCCATTCAAAAAGGTGGATGAAATCGTCACAGAAGTAATGAAGAAAATCAGGCCCATTATACCCATCCGCTTTGAAGAAGTAAAAGTCGCAGTTAAGATACCACCCCAATATGCCGCAAAATCATATGGTGAAATCGCGGGTTTCGGGCATCTCGAAAAACAGGAATGGCAAAATGATGGGTCAGTGATTGTGATTATTAAGATTCCAGCTGGAATGCAGGATGATTTGTATGGCTTGGTGAACCGCCTAACCAAAGGCGAAGCCGAGACCAAACTATTAAGATAGATGGCGTGGTCATTAGGATGCTTGAGGTATGTTATTATGAGTAAAGACTTGACAATTCCCGGCGACCTTCTATCGGGTGATGTTAGATTAGCCGGGGAGGGCACATATATAGAAGATGAGAAGGTGTACGCTTCAGTATGTGGAGTCGTAGATAGGGGAGAGAAGATTAGAGTAGTGCCGCTAACAGGAAAATACATGCCATGCAGTGGCGATGTTGTAGTTGGAAAGATAATAGATGTGCGCTTTTCAAGTTGGACGGTTGATATCAACTCGCCGTATGAAGCGCGTTTACATATCTCAGAATACCCGAAGCGGATAAACCCCGGAGAGACGAATCAACACCTCGGAATAGGCGAGTTGATTATCGCCAAGGTGACAGGTGTAGATGCAGCCATGAGGGTCGACCTCACCATGAGAGATGGCGGAAAAGCCATTAGAAGTGGCAGATTAATTGAGATATCACACACCAAGATTCCCAGAGCGATAGGACGGGGCGGGTCAATGATAAATTTGATAAAAAATGAGACAAATTGTGACATTTTTGTTAGCCAGAATGGGCGCATCTGGATTAATGGCAGAGAAGACATGGTAACTCTTGCTGCTGACGCACTGCTGAAAATTGAACAAGAGGCGCACACGTTTGGATTGACAGATACAATTAGAGAATTTATAGAAAATGCAAAGAGGGATAGAAAATGAAAGGCAAACCTGAAAAACTTATAGTGAAGGGTAAGCGGCTCGATGGAAGAAAATTAGATGAGCTTAGGCCCGTCAAGATTGAAGTAGGCGTTTTAAAAAGGGCAGACGGCTCGTGTTACTTGGAGATAGGCAAGAACAAAGTGATGGCTGCAGTGTATGGGCCAAGAGAGGTTCATCCACGCCATGTCCAAGAGGCTACCAGGGCAATTGTTAGGTATAGATATAATATGGCATCATTTTCCGTAGAAGACAGAAAAAGACCAGGGCCTGACCGCCGCTCCGTTGAGATATCAAAAGTGAGTAGAGAGTCATTTGAGCCCATGGTCATCAAGGAGTGTTTTCCCAAGGCAGCAGTAGATATTTTCGTGGAAATACTGCAGGCAGATGCAGGCACTAGAACTGCAGGAATTAATGCAGCATCACTTGCATTGGCAGATGCAGGCATTCCAATGAGGGGATTGGTGTCCTCTTGTGCAGCTGGAAAAGTAGATGGGCAAATTATCCTTGATCCCATGAAAGAGGAAGACAACTATGGCGAAGCAGATATGCCAATCGCGATGGTAGCGCCGGATAATATCACGCTGTTGCAAATGGATGGTCATTTCACCAAAGATGAATTTAAACAGGCATTTGAGCTGGCCAAGAAGGGCTGCGCGCAAATCTACGAGATGCAGCGACAGGCATTAATTGCAAAATATGGTGCGGAGGGAAAACGATGAGCGATAATATCGTTGCTGAAATTAAAAAGGAGTACATATACGACCTGGCAAAAAGAGACGAGCGTGTAGATGGTAGAGCGTTAGACCAATATAGGAACATCTCCATTGAAACTGGGATAATAAGCAAAGCCGAAGGGTCTGCACGCGTTCAGATCGGGGACACCCAGGTGCTGGTAGGCGTGAAGATTCAACCTGGTGAACCTTTTTCAGACACACCAGATAAAGGTGTTATCATCACAAATGCGGAACTAATCCCACTTGCATCTCCTACCTTTGAGTCAGGGCCGCCAAGGGAGGGTGCGATCGAATTAGCAAGAGTTGTTGACAGGGGCATCAGGGAATCTGGCGCAATAGACCTGGCGAAACTCTGTATCGAAGAGGGAGTCAAGGTCTGGATGGTATTCATCGATGTGCATGTGCTGGACCATGACGGCAATCTAATAGATGCTGCTGCGCTTGGTGCGATTGCAGCGCTGTTAAATGCCAAGTTGCCAAACGAGCGATATGACATGGGCAAGGATGTCCAGTTACTGGTAGAGGATGTACCGGTAGCCGTCACCGTCGCAGAGATAGGGGGCAAGCTTCTGGTCGACCCATGTTTAGAAGAGGGGCAAATCACTCCCACAAAACTGACGATTATTTTCAATAAGGATGACGCCGTAGCAGGGATGCAAAAAAGTGGAACGGGCATGCTTACCTCTGAACAGGTATACCAAGCAATTGAGATGGCATCCAAAAAATCAAAAGAAATACGAAAGAAATTCTTGAAGAGGAGCTAATGGCTAAGTTGAAGAAGGTCGGGTCTGCTGGTCGTTTCGGCCCCAGATATGGGCGAAAAAATAGGAAGAAGATAGCAAGCATCGAAGAGCAGACGCGCGGACCGCATACATGTCCACAATGCGGCTACGTATCCGTATCGCGAGTTGGGGCGGGCATCTGGCGCTGCGCAAAATGTAAGTTCACGTTTGCTGGCGGTGCCTATGTGCCACAGACGCCAGTGGGAAAAACACAAATACCTAGTGGCGACACAAAGGAGGCGGAGCATGGTGTATAGATGCGCCAGATGCAAGCAGGTTATAGAAATTGACACGGAAGCTGGTGGTGTCCGGTGCCCATACTGCGGACACAGGGTACTCCTGAAGGAAAGAGGCGCTACCATCAAAAGGGTCAATGCCAAATGATTTCATCTGTGTTCGAGATTGAATTAGGAGAATATACTGACACAGTGTACCGCTCTTTATGCCCAGAACTTGAGGATGTGCCATCCCCGCGGTCTGGTGTCACTTTAGAATTGGAGGGCGGCACGATTAAACTCAGCATAGAGGCAAGCGACATTGTTTCGCTTAGGGCGGCGCTGAATACATGGCTGAGGCTGGTTAAGATTGCGCATGAGATGGCAAAGATGTGAATACGAGCGCCTCACAATTATTAAGTCAGGTTAATTTAATTGGGATGATGACATAGGAAGTGTGATAGAATGAGTACTGAATTACCCCCACAGATTCAAAACCAATTGGCACAGTTGCAACAGGTACAGCAGCAGGCACAGGCAATATACACGCAAAAAACGCAAATGGAGTTGATGCTCCGCGAGGCCGAGCAAGCGTTGGAAGAGTTAGAGAAACTGGAGAAGGACGCGGTAATCTACAAGGGCGTCGGCCAGTTATTGATTAAATCCAAGAAAGGCGCCATGAAAGAGGACTTGGCAGAGAAAAAGGAGACGCTGACGCTCAGGTTAAAAACGCTTGAAAAGCAGGAAGAGAGGATTCAAAAGCGCTTCCAGGAACTTCAAGAGCAAATCAAGGCAGCTCTGGGCAAGAAAGAGAGTGCTGGGTATGGGTAGGGAAGTGAGCGATTAGGAAGGGGTAAAAAGAATTGTGATGATAGCAGAATCGTTATTAGAGCGCATACTCAGAGGAAAGTTCAAAATAGAATGAGTGACGAAAAGAGCAATAAAGGTCGATTAATTCTTCTTTCGTCTTGCCCTTTTTCACTTGCTTAAACCTGAAACTGCATTGACATACATAAAACAACTTAAAGAAATTCTCGAGGAGTATGCAGAAGAATTAAAGTGATTTTGAAGCCTAATTGTCATCGCTTCTTCAGCATCAACCTGTTTATCGCGCTTACTAATGCTTCCACAGATGCCATGACAATATCCTCACGTGCAGCTCTTGCGGTGACGATGTTGCCCTTTTCATCCTCCACGCCAATCGTCACCTCAGCCAGTGCATCTGAGCCGCCGGTAATGGCGTCCAGCCTATAATCCTGCAATTTGATTTTTGCTTTCTTTCCAAGAATGGCCTGCACCGCTTTCAGCGCAGCGTCGACTGGTCCAACGCCAGTCTGAGTTCCCATTTTTTGCTTTCCGTGAACTTTTGCCTTGATTGTGGCTGTAGGCGGGACCTTGCTGCCTGTCGTAACCGAAACCTCTTCCAGCACAATCGCCTGCTCCCCTTTGGCCACCTCGCCAGTGACGGCTTCAGCAATCGCGTAAAGGTCTGCATCTGTTACTCTTTTTCCTTTGTCACCCAGGTCCTTAATCCGCTGCATTATTTCATCAAGTTGTACATCCGTCGGTTTCACGCCCGCCTCATGCAACGCCTTCTTTACGGCATGCTTCCCGGCATGCTTTCCAACTACTATGCGGCGCCTATGCCCTACCATCTCGGGCGTCATCACCCCTGGCTCAAAGGTCTCTGCCCTCCTGAGCACGCCGTGCGTGTGAATGCCAGATTCATGGGAAAAGGCGTTCTCTCCAACCACTGGCGTGTTAGGCGGTATGTGAATTCCAGACAGACGCTCTACCAACCGTGACGTCTCGACCAGATACTTGGCTTTGATATTCGTTTTGACGCCATAGATGGAATGGAGGCTCATGACCGTTTCTTCCAGGGAGGCGTTTCCAGCCCTCTCACCAAGACCGTTGATGGTCACCTGGACCTGTTGCGCCCCCGCCTCTACAGCGGCAAGGGTATTCGCCACGGCCAGCCCAAAATCGTTGTGGCAGTGCACATCAATGGGAATCTTTACCGCACCGTGAATTTCGCTGATGAATTTATGCATCGCTGATGGCACCATCACGCCCACGGTATCTGGAACGTTGATGATGTCTGCACCGGCTTTCTCAACATCCTGGTAGACCTTGAGCAGGTAGTCCATATCAGTCCTGGTGGCATCCATGGCAGAGAATATACATGTTACGCTATGTTTTTTGATATACTCCACTGCCTCTACCGCAAGCTGCAGCACTTCTTCCTTGCTCTTCTTGATTGTGTACTTAATCTGGATGTCCGAGGTTGGGATAAAAGTATGAACTATGTCCACCCCACAATCCAGACATGCGTCGATATCGGATTTGGTCACCCTGGATAGCCCACATATCTTTGAGTTTAGCCCGGCATGAGCAATTTGTTTTACTGACTCCCTCTCGCCCTTTGATGCAATTGGAAAACCAGCCTCGATTATGTCAACACCCAGTTTATCCAGCTGATGCGCTATAACGAGCTTGTTATGAGATGTTAGAGATACACCAGGCGTTTGCTCCCCATCCCTGAGCGTGGTATCAAATATCTTAACGTTTTTATGCATACCCTTGCGAATCGACTCAATGTAGTAAAAGGCGATCCCTCGCTTTACTTTCTTTTGCCATAGTATCTATTGTTGATTGTGCATCAGATTATAAAACACTTCCTTCCTAAAGCGACAACTCACATCAAGTATATAACACCAAACAAGATAATACTTGAAGGAAGGGCGAAAAATATGGGAAGAATTTGTGCGTTTTGTGGAGCGCCTATACCAATCGAGTCCGAGCAGATTTACTGCTCTAAGTGCCTGAACAGAATGGCGATGAAGATGCCAGTGCGAGAGATCATGATCTCAAATGTTATTACAGCCGGTGGCAGCACGACGGCATTAGAAGGGGCGCGAAAGATGGTAGAGCACAAGATAGGTAGCCTGGTAATAACCAAGGATGACAAACCCATCGGCATCGTGACCGAACGAGATATGATACAAAAGGTCATGTCCAAAGACATAGCGCCCAGTTCAGTGAGGTTAAAGGATGTGATGTCTCAACCACTGGTTACCATCAAACCTGATGAGGGTCTATCGAGTGTGGCACAAAAAATGCTGAAGAAGAACATACGAAGATTACCCGTTGTCAAGAACGACAAATTGGTTGGCATCATCACCGATGCGGATATGATCTCGTTTGCGTCCAGCGTTACAGACACCCTTACAAAGTTGATGGAGACAAACTTCAAAGGACATGTGCATCAGCTGATCAGGGAAGAGAAGAAGAGGAAATAAGATAGGTCCGTTTGGGGGTAGTAGTATAGCAGATAGAAAAAATACAATACTTTTTATTGTAGGCTTATACGTTTTCCTCCTCTCCATCGTTGGGATGGGGGATGTAGCAAAAGCCATGGGACAACCATTTGCAGGTCTCGTGCTTAGAGGTGTGTCCAATCCCATAGCAGGGTTATTTGCTGGCATGCTGGCAACGTCCATAATTCAGAGCAGCAGCGCAACGACTTCCATGGTCGTAGCCCTGGTAGCCAGTGGCACTTTGAATTTGGAGATGGCAATACCGGTTATAATGGGTGCAAACATGGGCACGACCGTGACAAATACGCTGGTCTCCCTGGGACACATCACGCGGAAGGATGAATTTAGAAGAGCTTTCGCAGCAAGCACTATCCACGATATCTTTAATTTACTGAGCATCTTAGTTGTCTTTCCTCTCCAGTATTATACGAACTTTCTAGGTATACTTTCCAATAACGTGGCGCTGGTTTTGATAGGAAAAGAAGCAATCAAATTTCCAAGTCCTGTGAAGATTGTAACCGCGCCCGTCGTAGACTTTTTCGCGCGATACGTTCCCTCCATCGTGTTAATGATTGCATTCGTTATTTTATTATTCATCGGGTTGAAACTCATGATAGATTCCATGAAGGTCATAATGACCGGTAGATTGAGGAGAGCTATAGACACGACATTCAGTAAACCAAAAAAGAGCTTCTTGACCAGTCTAACATTTACGGCTATAATACAGAGCAGCAGCATAACCACTTCATTAGTTGTTCCACTTGCTGGAGCTGGTTTAGCAACTACAGCAATGGTATTTCCATATGCACTGGGGGCGAACATCGGCACGACGGTAACTGCCCTGATAGCAGCCCTTGCGACAGGGAGCACGATAGCCATAGCAGCTGCCCTTGCACACCTATTCTTCAATGTAATCGGAATATGTATATGGTATCCATTAAAAAAGGTACCTATAGGAATATCTGAACGACTGGCTGATACTGTGCAAGCGCATGGGAATTATGCAATAATCTATATAATCATAGCGTTCTTCATAATACCTGCTATGGCGATAACGTTGTTATGTTGAGGTGGACGAATGGTCTTTAAATTGATAAGAGAAATCGTAAAGGGGAACATTGAACTCCAAGAACTGTCAGGTGACATCAGAGATATGTACAAAACCTCCAGGGAGATGTACAAGGACGTATGGATAGCAATACTGACCAGAGATAAAGACCTGGCGCAGAAAGCTCTGAAGAGGGATGACGAGGTTAATGCCACGGAAGTAAAAATTAGAGAGAATTCACTGAAATATGTGGCAACATCGATGATTCCCGTGGATGTCACGATCGCTTTTTCCATGATAGACCTGGCATCGATATTGGAATCAATGGCGGACTATGTTTGCGTGTTAGCCAAGATGTGCATCGGCGGCAGAGTAAAATATGAAAAAGGGGAAAAATACTCAAAGCTGCTGGAAAAAGCCGACCAAATCATCGCGGATATGTTTGACAATGCGCTTATCGCCCTAGAGAAAGAGGACAGAAAGAGGGCCAAGAAAGCCCTGAAGCAATATGAGGATGTGCTTAGCCTCCAGAAAAAGCTGATGGAAAAAATAGACGATGATAAAAAAATAGAGCCAAGTAGAGCAGGCGGATTGGTGATGGCGATGAACAGCTTTGCACGAATTGGCAGGAAATTGAGTTTGGTCGCCGGCAGTGTTTTAAAGCCATATCCAATGTTGAGGCATTGAGCATGCGTTTACCAGATGCACAGGCAAGACACCCAGATGTTCTGATTGACCTGACAAGAGTGGGCGTCACCAACGTGAAGAAACTTGTAGAGGTCGCCAGAGAAGGGAAGAGGGCGATTATCTTAATTTCCACGTTTGATGTATTTGTGGACTTGCCATCTGATAGAAAGGGTGCCAACCTCTCACGTAATTTTGAGGCGATCGATGAGGTACTGGAAGAGGCGATAGCTGCGCCCGTTTATGAGATTGAAGAACTCTGCAGCGAGGTGGCACGCCGCCTGCTTAATCGGCACGAGTATGCTTCTAAGGCAGAGGTAAGAATGAGGAGCGAATACATCATCAAGCACCAAACACCCAAGACGAAAACTAAATGCCAGGAAGTCGTGAACATCTTCGCTGGTGCAGTTGCCACCAGGGCAGAGGAGAGTGTCAGAAAGACAGTAGGCGTAGAAGTGGTCGGCATGACCGCCTGTCCATGCGTGCAGGAAATCATGCGCGAGAAGGCTAAAAACGAATTGCTAGAATTAAACGTACCGGAGGCAGCGATCAATGCATTTCTCAATAAGATTCCAATGGCCACGCATAATCAAAGGGGGAAAGGGTCAGTATCTATCGAAGTACATGAAGGGCAGGATGTCAGGATAGAGAAACTGATTGAGGTAATAAAGAACTCGATGAGCTCACAGATTTATGAATTATTGAAGCGCCCTGATGAAATCTTCGTTGTAGAAAGTGCACATAGAAATCCTAAATTTGCAGAGGATTGTGTAAGGCTGATGGCACAGATGGTCGTGCAGACGTTCCAAAACCTGCCAGATGAATCCATTGTGACGATTAAACAGACCAACGAGGAGAGCATTCATCAGCACGATGTATTTGCAGAGCGCATAGCCACGATGGGCGAGCTCAGGTCAGAGATGTTGCAGTAACTAAACGAGCCAACAGAATGATACCGGGTGCTCTCTCAAACATCTCCAGAATTCAAGATTTTAAAAAGATGTGTCAAAAATAAAATGATAGGTATTTTATACATGGTGCGATAAGTAGGAACTACATGACCGGATACAAACTTGGGATATCAGAACTGAATAAAATCCTAGGCGATGTCAGGGGCGGGTCAAATATAATGCTGATAGGTCCGGCAATGTGCAAGAAGGATTCTCTGGTTTGCGACATTATACATGCAAGCCTTCTCCATGGAGAGAATGTCATCCTCGTGACGACGGAAGAGACAGGTAGCGGCATATTGAAATGGTTTAAACAACACGAGCTGGGGATAAACAGAGGGCAGCTTGGAATCGTGGACGGTGTCTCGACCTCGCTTGGTGTAAGGGTCTCGGATACAGAAAACATAAAGATGGCACCCAGCCCATTGGACCTAACTGGAATTGGAATTAAAATAAGTGAGTTCTTAAGGCAATTTGATGGGAGTGGAAAGCAAAAAACAAGATTAATTATCAACTCCCTATCGACGATGTTGATGTACTCCAACCTACAGACCGTCTTCAGGTTTTTACACGTTTTCACAGGCCGGATTAAAGTCGCAGATGCTATTGGTATCTACGTGCTCGAAGCCGGCATGCATGATGATAAGACGGTTGCGACGCTCAAGAAATTGTTTGACGGTGTGATTGAAATCAAGGAAGAAAGTGGCGAATTCTTCATTAAGGCAATGGGATTAGGAGTAAAACCAACCAGATGGATTGAGTACAATGTTGATAGAACGGAGAGCATGATGCAGATTGCGCGTAGCTTAAACAAAGTGTAAGCGTGGTGTAGCGCACATCAACGATTGATAAATATTTCACACCATCCCAGAAGCGCTTCGTTCTCATTAATCATCGTTACACTTTCTTTAAAATTCCAATCTTGGGCTCGTAACAACGTCCCTCATCCATAAGTTCCCTGACTGCGGTTTCAGCCGTGTCGCCGGAGAGATTGTGCCCACGCGCAGCATCTACCAAATTCAAATAAGTCACGCCATCTCCCTGGTCCATTTTTTCGAGCAAACCAAACACGACCTCTTTTGGCTCTGGTACTTTTTTCACCGTACCCTTGCCGCCAAGACCTGCAATGATATATTCTCCCTCTTTTTTCCCACCCGCAGCCCTGGGAAGCGTCGGCTTGGCGATGATATACTCCGGTGTCTGGCTAACCCCTTTGGAAACGGCTTTCACCGCACCCCCTACCATATCAACCAGCTGGTGGAGATACGCCTCTGTAATCTGGTAGTGGTCAAGCGCCATAACGACACCATCCGCTAATTCTGCACTTACTTTGCCCCTGAGATAATCGCGCAACCCTTCCCCATGCAGATTAGAAGATAGTGCGAGTTTCATCGCATTTACCCGTTCCATGGTTCGCTCCGCCGTGTTCAGGATCCACCTATCCCTCACATCAGCATTTACGATGTTGGCCTCTTCCGGCCGAATGGACGTATACACAGTCCCGTCCTCTGGCTCGTATATCCTGGCCTTGCCGGTGACTGCCACGAATGCAGGGATTTGAAGCTCCGAGAAGAATGTCGTCGCTTCCGGCTGGTACTGTCCGGCATAAATTGTGAAGACGCCAGTTGGGTCTGATATCCTTGCACGCCATAGATTCTCCTCCGTACCGATGTTGTCAATCTCAGTCGCAACCCCAACCACGAACAGCCGATTGCACTTTGCGCCCGTGGGAGTGACGATGTAATGGGGCGCTCTATCAGTGCCTTGACTATGCCGAAGATTCGCCCTGTTAAACTCCCCTGCAAAGATTCTCCATGCCAACTCTCGTTCAGACATGAGCGCCTCCCAGACGCTTAGCCATCTCCTCTAACTTGCCCCCAGGCACCCATACCTCTTTGACTACAAGAGCGGTACCATATTCCCCTTTTGATACATTGCCCCTGACCGCGAGTGGCGTCCCTACAAGTTTTCTTCTTATCTCCTCTTCCACCGCGCCATGCTCTGCCTCCGAGGCAAGCTTCTGTGACATCTTCATCGATTTGCCATACAGGTGCTCGGTTAGTTCCCTATTCAGCACGATTGTTAACGCGCCGGTTCCATCATCCAAAATCGCCTTGACTCTCATATCCGACTGTGCATCTACCTTACCATGCACTCTGCAGAGTTCCTTTTGAAGTACCCTCTTGCATTCCGGGCACCTGACAATCAATCCAGACCCAGGACGGATGGATAGAATGTCCCCTTCCACTATTACATCGAACGCGCCATCTCTGGCGATTGCGTCGCCTATCGTGAGTCGTTTTGGAGCGCTGAGCTCTGTGTCAGGCGGCAGCACGTCATCGACCTTGGCCACGTCTGTGTGCTCGCCTATATTGACAGTAGGAATTCCCTGCCATACCTTAACGTATGCATTTTCAATTCTGACGACGTTTTTTGCTGCGATTACGGGAGATACAACCCAAGATGTAAAAGGCAATCTGGCGCTTTCGTCCGCGATTACGCCGCTAATGATGTCTTTTGGCCCGTTTTTCGTTTCTATGTTCATCTGCATGGCTTCAAGAATTCTACAAACAACGCTCACACCCATATCGCCGCTTTTTAATTGGCTCAGATGCATTACAGTAGCCCTTGGCGGTTCGCCCTTGATATTTTGGCCGTTGGGAAGGGGCACGGATAACCCCTTAGTTGCCGCGAGAACTTTTGCATATTTTTTGATTACGCTTCTCTTGGCCTCTTCAACCGGCACCTTATAATCCTCTACCAGTTTTTTAAAATCCGCCATCAGTTTTTTATCATCAACAGTCATACCAAGCGCCCTTTTTATTTCTTGGAGATGGGGCGCTAATTTGCTACCCATTGAGAGTCCTCCTTTTTATAGATTACAGGACCTATGATATGATAGTCTAAGAGTCAAAAAGATAAAAAAGCATCGGAGAAGGTGGATGAAAACGCAGAGAATACCAGTCCATGTTTTCAATCTTGACCATACACTGCGCTGTGGCCAGGTCTTTAGATGGCAGAAAGAAGAAGACGAATGGATGGGCATTGTGAAAAACTCCGTCATCTCGGCAAAGCAGGAAGATAGAATTCTAGTTGTAAAGTCAGATTTTGCCTCGGAAGACATCGCGAGGTATTTTAGGCTAGACGATGACATGGAAAAAGTATACAGGCAGATTGGTAAAGACAAATTGATGAAGGAGGTTATCGCCAGATACAGAGGTTTGCGACTGGTCAGGCAGGACCCCTGGGAATGTTTGATTTCATATGTTTGTTCTATCAATAATAGAATACCGCAGATTATGCGCATGATTCAAAATTTGAGCGCACGTTTCGGTGAAGAAATATGTGATGGAGTTTACGGTTTCCCCGGCCCCGAGAGGCTGGCTGACGCCCCCCATGATGAACTCAAAAAATGCAAATTGGGATTTAGGGTAGACTGGATATTAGATGTAGCCAAGAAAGTGTATGAGGGCGAGTTGCAATTGGAGAAGTTAAGAAATATGGACTATCAAAGCGCAAAGAGAGAATTACTAAAAGTCAATGGCGTGGGAGATAAGGTTGCTGACTGCGTCCTTTTATATTCTCTGGATAAACTAGAAGCATTTCCCGTCGATGTTCATATAAGAAGAGTGGTACAGCGCGAGTATTTAAAGAATGGAGGGATATCGGATAAAAGAATTAGAGAGTGGGCGAGACAATATTTCGGCGAGTATGCCGGATACGCGCAGCAGTATTTATTCCACTACGAACGCACCAAGGAGATGTGAAATGAAATCCAGACCATTCGTCTTCATCAATGCAGCGATGAGCGCTGATGGAAAGATATCCACGTATGAGCGCAGGCAGACAAGAATATCTGGCGACGCCGATAGGAAGAGAGTTGATGAACTAAGGGCAAGTGCAGATGCCATAATGGTCGGCATAGGCACGGTTCTGGCAGATGACCCTGGCTTAACCGTCAGGTCAGGAGAAAAAAATCCAATTCGAATCGTTGTAGACAGCATGGCGAGGACACCTGTAGATGCAGAGGTCGTCACCAGAAAAGGCAGCCCAACAATTATCGCTGTGTCCAAATCCGCGCCTCGCGAAAAAGTTGAGGCACTGAGAGAAAAAGCAGAAGTCATCACGGTTGGCAATAGGCAAGTTTCACTACCAGAATTGCTCAGTGAATTGAAAAGCAGGGGCATCAACAGACTGATGGTAGAGGGTGGCGCAACACTCAACTGGGGATTGATTTCCGAAGGTTTGGTCGATGAGATCTACGTGTACATCGGAAATATGATCATCGGCGGCAAGGATGCGCCAACACTCGTGGATGGAATTGGATTCGCCAATCCAATGAAATTGGAGTTATTGAGCGTTGAGAAAATGGATGATGGCACTTTGGTGAAGTGGAGAGTACGTTAGCATTGTGCATGCTGGTTTGAGTATGATATATGCTGCTTATAACCCATAGATATCTTGCAAATTGCCCATATCAGCCAAAGCTTTATAAACCCCAATGGTATTTCTGTTAACAACATGACATGTGTCATGTATACAGAGATATAGAGGTGTAAGTTTTGTATGGAAATGAATCAAGTGCCCCTGTAAAAGAGGGGGAAACGTACGACGTGAAAATAGAGGACACAGCTAGAGAAGGGGACGGAATCGCCAGAATAGAAGGATTTGTGATATTTGTTCCCAACACGAAGGTAGGCGATGAAGTCAAGATTAAAGTTACCAAAGTCATGCGTAGATTCGCTATAGCTGAAGTGGCATAAATTAACTCTAGAATTTTAGTTGAAGATTAGGATTGTTGGTCTGTTTATATTAGGCTGGCAATCCATTTTTTTATTTTTATTACTTCTTTTCTTGAACGGATAGGCTCGTGCACCAGCACTTTGTGCAGTGCGGGATCCCTGGTCGGTTATCTTTGTTCCACAGGTCCAAAACAGTGGGCTCTTCACCATTCTCATTAGAGATGCCGTCCAATACGAGGGTTTTGCATCGTTCACAAAGGATTACATATTCGGCTATATCCACAATTTCACCTCATTAACCATTAACAATAGAAGGAAAACTATGGCTTATCCTATAAAAATTATGCGGTTTGTTTTAATTCAGTGTGCTTTAATCTAGTAGGATTTCGTCCCCATTTTTCGGCGCAACCGCATCACACCCATGGTTCTCCCTTATCCACTGGGCGAAGCCCTCTGCATCGTCACCATGCACGGGAAACACTGTCTCTACATTTTTGCATTCTTTGACGATTTTCTTTAACTGGGTATCATCAGCATGAGCGGAAAAGTCATAATATTCAACCTGTATATTGAGCGGCACCATTTCGCCATTGATTTCTACATACCTTCTTTCCAGCGCATTCCATCCATTAGTCCCCTCTACTTGATACCCCGTCAGCAGGATCTTGCTTCTCGGATCGTCATGTATCTTGCCCAGATAGTAAAGCACTGGCCCCCCGTTTAACATTCCTGCCGTAGTAACGATAATAGACGGTTCTTTGAGTACAAAGGAGCGGCGCTTAGGCTCGACGACCTTGGCATTGTCAAACGCATCCCGAAGTTTATCAATATCCCTCACATAAGAAGGATGCCTCTCGAATATCTGCTGCACATCCACACCCATCCCGTCCACGTACGGACTGAGGCCATGCGCAGCCAGAATCATCAGGATTTCCTGTGTCCTTCCTATCGCAAAACATGGAAGTATCGCGCTTCCGCCATTGTCCAGCGTCTGAATAATCGACTCGATGAATTTGCATTCAAGTTCCTTTCTATCCGGATGAGTTCGCCCAAAATATGTGCTCTCGATGACCAGTACATCTACATCCGAGCATCTAAGATCTGCCCCATTTAACAATCTCGAATTCAAGGTATTGATATCCCCTGTATAGAGCAGCTGTTTCTTGCCATCAAGACAGATGGAAGCGCTTCCGGGAATGTGCCCTGCATCAAAAAGTCTGGCCGAGTAACCATCTACCTCAAAATCGTCCTGATATGCCACTGGCTGGACTCGTTGCATTAGGAGTTGTATGTCCTCTGTAGTAAATGGAAAAATGCCCTGCCGTCTGGAAATTTTTAGCGTATCATGTGCCAATAACAATGATAAATCGCGCGTGACGGGCGTCATGAATGCATGGAGCTTTAGGTCCATTAAGTTTGCAACTAGGCCGGAATGGTCCAGATGCGCATGTGATATGATGATTGACGACGGGTGCAAGCCATTAAGTGGATATAACGGGGGATCGCACGGCTTCATCCCATAATCTAAAAGGACATTATCTACTAGGACTGCTGACCTTCCCACTTCCCTACAACCACCGAGGAATCTTATTTTCATACTATCGAAAAAGTTATAGTGCATGCAAAGAAATTATAAGTTCCGTTAAATTACACTATAATAGAGAGAAAAGTTTAAATGATATAAATGCATTGCATTAGCGGTGCGGTCAACCGGTTTCTACAACGATGGTGAGGGTTTGTATAGAAGTATAAATGCATCTGAGCTTGAATATCGCATATCTATCTTTGAGCGGAGGCTTAACATAAGGGCTCGTAGCTCAGTTAGGCAGAGCACCTGGCTTTTAACCAATGAAAGGAGTTTCTGCAAGGTTATGGAAAGAGACCAGGCGGCCAAGGGTTCAAATCCCTTCGAGCCCGTCTACATGTGAGGATAATACGTGAAAAAATTCAATGTACGCGACCACGAGATAGTGCCCGAACACGTGATAATCTCAAAAAAAGATGTAGAAGCGCTCTTAGTCAAGTATAGTATTACCAAAGAGCAGTTGCCAAAAATCAAGAGTGCGGACCCGGTTTGTAAAGAGATAGACGCCAAATCCGACGATGTCGTTAAAATCACCAGAAATAGCCCTACCGCCGGCAAATCGATAGCATACCGCTTGGTGGTTGATTAGGAGGATTATGTTAGACAGGAGAATTTTATCAAAGGCATACTTCACCAGAGAAAAGATTGCTCAGCATCATGTCAACTCGTTCAATAAATTCCTTGATGTCAAACTTCAGAAAGTCATCGACGAGCAGGGCGTAATCGAGACGGATATCGAAAAAGAGGACCAGCAAGGAATATACAAAGTATATGTCAAACTCGGAAAGATAACAGTTAAAAGCCCAATGGTTAAGGAGGCAGACGGCTCACGTGAGGATTTGTTTCCAACAGAAGCGCGGTTAAGGCATGTCACATACGCTTCGCCAATTCGCCTCAATATGATAATAGTTCGAGAGTATGAAAGTGGTGAGATTGTAGAGGGAGATGAAGTTGAAACAGAAATCGGCACGCTTCCTATCATGTTGCGGTCAAATAAATGCAACCTAAGCCAACTCTCGCCCGATGAGATGACTAAATTAGGCGAGGATCCATTAGACCCCGGCGGGTACTTTATTATAAATGGCGCTGAACGAGCCATAGTAAGCCTAGAAGATCTGGCACCAAACAAAATTCTAGTGGAATTTGATAATAGGTATGGCGACAAAATTGAAGTTGCCAAGGTATTCTCCCAACGGCGTGGATACAGGGCACTGGTCATCGTAGAGAGAGGTCGCAGTTCCATATTAGAGGTGTCATTTCCATCAGTAGCAGGAAGAATCAACTTTGTCACCATGGTAAGGGCGCTTGGCCTGGAGAGCGACCAGGAGATTGTGAATGCTGTATCAGACGACTCAGAAATAGTGAAGTTCATGCTGGAAAATCTGGAAGAGGCAGAAGTTGAGACGACAGAAGAGGCAATGGACAAGTTGGGCAAACGAGTTGCAGCCGGTCAAGCGAAAGACTACCAGAGGAAACGAGCAAATTATGTGATTGACAGATACCTGCTCCCCCACCTAGGTAATGATGAAGAGAGCAGGCTTGCAAAGGCGCATTTCATCGGGCGAATGGCCGAAGCGTGCTTTGAACTCGCCCTTAGAAAAAGAGGAGAAGACGACAAAGACCATTATTCCAACAAGCGGCTCAAACTTGCGGGCGATTTGATGGAGGATTTATTTAGGGTTTCGTTTAATCGTCTTACCAGAGATATTAAATATCAATTGGAAAGGGCAAGCATCAGAAACCGGGAGCTCAGTGTTCAAACAGCAGTGCGAGCAGATGTGTTGACAGAAAGGCTGGTACACCCACTGGCTACGGGCAACTGGGTCGGCGGACGAACTGGAGTTTCCCAATTACTCGATAGAACGGACTATATGGGAATGCTGTCACACCTGCGCAGGGTTATATCTCCTTTATCCAGAGCACAACCGCATTTCGAAGCCAGGGATTTACACCCAACGCAGTGGGGCAGGATATGTCCATGTGAAACGCCAGAAGGCCCTAATTGTGGCCTGGTTAAGAACTTTGCCCAGGCAGTAGAGTTATCAATCGGCATAGGGGATGCTGATACAACAAAGGACACGCTATACGAGCTCGGCGTTATTCCCCTGAAGAGGGAATTCAATGGGGAAACGCCAAAGATAAAATGTAGGGTATTTGTAGATGGAGCGCTCATCGGAACACACGACGACCCCGTCGGGTTTGTGAGAAATATA
Source organism: Methanosarcinales archaeon (assembly GCA_026016205.1). GTDB lineage: Archaea > Halobacteriota > UBA148 > UBA148 > JAUWXC01 > JAUWXC01. Next base: position 554,933 of record CP061209.1, read on the forward strand.
AGAGCAAAAAGACGAGATGGGGCAATTTCTAATCAATTCAACGTTGCATACCATTCGAATACGCACGAGGTTGTAATAGATTCAGACTCAGGCAGGGCGAGAAGACCGCTCATTGTTGTAGAGGGTGGTAAGCCCCGCTTAACCGAGGAAGAAATAGATCAGTTGAAAGATGGCAACATCACATTTGATGATTTGGTTGCTCAGGGCGCGATAGAGTATATCGATGCAGAAGAGGAAGAGGATACGTTTATTGCCATGGATGAAAAGGATATCACCGACGGGCACACGCATCTTGAAATAGACCCATCATTAATCTTGGGAATATGCACCGGAATGCTTCCATACCCCGAACATAATGCATCACCCAGGAATACAATGGGTGCTGGAATGATCAAGCAAACGCTTGGCATACCTGCAGCGAACATGAAACTTAGGCCAGACACAAGAGCACATGTGTTGCATTACCCTCAACTAGCAATGGTCAAAACCCAAACAGCAGATGCCGTTGGCTTTGATGCGCGACCTGCCGGCCAGAACTTCGTCGTCGCAGTGATATCATATGAAGGGTATAACATTGAAGACGCTCTCATCATCAACAAGGCATCGATAGAGCGGGGATTAGGAAGAAGCCACTTCTTCAGGACATACGATGGAGAGGAGAGGAGATACCCCGGAGGGCAAGAGGACAAATTTGAGATACCTGATGCAGAGATACGAGGTGCCAGGGGAAGCGAGGTTTACGCTCATCTTGATGAGGACGGCTTAATCAATCCTGAAACAGTAGTTGACCATAACGATGCCTTAATAGGAAAAACAAGCCCGCCCAGGTTCCTAGAGGAGGCTACGGAGCTCGGAGGCATAACTCCACAAAGGCGGAGGGAGGCATCCGTAACAGTGCGCTCAAACGAGAAGGGTGTTGTAGATACCGTCATTTTAACTGAAACTCAGAACGGCACACGACTGGCAAAAGTCAAAGTCAGAGACCAGAGAATTCCAGAATTAGGAGATAAATTCGCTTCACGACATGGTCAAAAAGGTATCATCGGCCTGATTGCACCACATGAAGATATGCCATTCACAGAACAGGGCATTGTCCCAGATTTAATTATTAACCCACACGCCATCCCCTCGAGGATGACCGTTGGCCACACGTTAGAGATGATTGGCGGCAAGGTAGGCGCGATGGATGGACGGAGAATTGATGGCAGTGCCTTCTCTGGTGAGAACGAGGATGACTTGCGCACAATGCTCAAGAAATTCGGATTCGCCCATACTGGAAAAGAAGTTATGTGTGATGGTATTACCGGCGAACGAATTCAGGCAGACATATTCGTCGGCATCATCCTTTACCAGAAATTATATCACATGGTTTCCGGCAAGCTGCATGCTAGGTCAAGAGGACCAGTACAGGTCCTAACCAGGCAGCCTACGGAAGGCAGGGCAAGAGAGGGCGGTCTCAGGTTTGGAGAGATGGAAAGGGATGTGTTGATAGGACATGGAGCTGCGATGGCCCTGAAGGAGCGATTGCTGGATGAATCAGATAAAGTAATCGAACTTGCTTGTGGCCACTGTGGCATGGTAGCAACATATGACAAACGTAGAAAGGTAGCATACTGCCCGAATTGTGGAGCCGATACAAACATACATCCGATTGAGATGAGCTATGCGTTCAAACTACTACTCGATGAAATGAAGACCCTTGGAATCGCACCTCGTTTAGACCTAGAGGATGCCGCATAGGAGGCACTATATGACTAAACTAAAAAAGATTGGAAAGATTAAATTTGGTCTTCTTTCACCTCAAGAAGTGAGGAAGATGAGTGTCACCAAGATCATTACTGCCGACACGTATGATAACGATGGTTTTCCCATCGAGATGGGGTTGATGGATCCCCGATTAGGCGTAATCGATCCCGGGTTGCGATGCAGAACATGTGGCGGTCGCCCTGGCGAATGTCCAGGTCATTTCGGCCACATCGAGCTTGCCGCTCCAGTTATACACATTGGATTTGCAAAATTAATTAAAAAAATTTTACAGGCAACATGCCGCAAATGTGGCCGCTTGCTACTGGATGAAGAAGCGAAAAAGAAGTACCAGGATGAAATTAAAGGGTTGAAAAAAATAGGACGGTCAACTAACAACGTTATAAAAGACGTGTTCAAGAATTCGGTTAAAATTAGTGTGTGTCCACATTGTGGAGAAGAACAAAAAAACATCAAGTTCGAAAAGCCTACTACATACATAGAAGAGGGGCACAAACTAATGCCCTCTGATGTGCGTGATAGGCTTGAATGCATCCCAGATGATGACGTAGAGATGCTTGGAATGGATGCAAGCAAGGCTAGACCGGAGTGGATGATTCTCACGGCACTGCCGGTGCCTCCAGTGACTGCTCGCCCGTCAATAACCCTGGAGAGTGGGCAAAGGTCCGAAGATGACCTAACACACAAACTTGTTGACATCATACGAATCAATCAGCGATTTCAAGAAAATAGAGAGGCGGGAGCCCCCCAGCTGATTATTGAAGACCTATGGGAGTTGCTCCAATATCATGCAACCACTTTTTTGGACAATGAAGTATCCGGCGTTCCACCAGCGCGCCATAGAAGCGGGCGCCCGTTGAAGACGTTATCTCAACGGTTAAAAGGCAAAGAAGGTAGGTTTAGAGGAAGCCTCTCCGGTAAGAGGGTGAACTTCTCCGCAAGGACTGTTATATCCCCGGACCCGAATCTCGACATTGACGAAGTCGGCATCCCCTTGGAAATTGCAAGAGAGATGACGATCACGATGAACATAACGCCTCAAAATATAAAAGAGTGCAAGGAGTACGTGCGCAGAGGGGCTGACAGACACCCGGGCGCCAATTATGTAAAAAGGCTTGACGGACAGCGTATTAAGGTAACAGATAAGAATTCTGAAGAGCTGGTAGAGGCGCTTGAGCCAGGATGGAAGATAGACAGGCAGTTGAAAGATGGAGATGTTGTTTTATTCAACAGGCAGCCATCACTGCATAGAATGAGCATAATGGCACACAAGGTTAAGGTCATGCCCAATAAGACGTTCAGGTTGAACCCAGCGGTATGTCCACCCTATAACGCCGATTTTGATGGAGACGAGATGAATCTCCACGTACCACAGACGGAAGAGGCGAGGGCGGAGGCGAGAATCTTGATAGCAGTAGAGGAAAACCTGCTATCCCCCCGATTTGGCGGCCCCATCATCGGCGGCATCCATGACCATATAACTGGCCTGTTCATTCTGACGCGTGGCACAACGCTCTTTGATGAAAATGATGCCCTAGAATTGCTGAGAAAATCACATGTCAGGGACCTGAAAAAGCCTGCTATGCATGAAAATGACAAGCCATATTGGACTGGCAAGCAGATATTTAGCCTGATACTTCCTAAGGGCCTCAATTTAACATATAGGGCGAAGGCCTGTGAAAACTGTGACGTATGCAAAAAGAGTGAATGCAAAACGGACGCCTACGTGGTGATTAAAGATGGCAAGTTATTGTGTGGAACCATCGACGAAAAAGCAATCGGAGCTTTTAGTGGTGGAGTTCTCGATAGAATAATCAAAGAGTTTAGCCCTGCTGAAGGAAAAAAATTCCTGGACAACGCCACGAGATTGGCTATTAGAGCCATAACGCATTTTGGTTTCAGTTTTGGGATAGATGACGAGGATATCCCGCAGGAGGCACAAAGCCAGATAGATGAAATTATGATGGAAGCTGAGAAACAGGTCAAGCGATTAATCGAGGCATATAAGGCAGGAGAGCTTGACGCTTTGCCAGGCAGGACCATAGACGAAACGCTGGAGATGAAGATTATGGAAGAGCTTGGAAAGGCTAGAGACCAAGCCGGAAACATCGCAAGCCAGCACCTCGGTCTTGAGAATTCTGCGGTGGCCATGGCGACATCAGGCGCCAGAGGGTCAATGCTAAACTTGACACAGATGTCTACCTGTGTTGGCCAGCAATCCGTTAGGGGTGAGAGAATCACGAGAGGGTATGATGGAAGGACGCTTCCGCACTTCAAGAAGGGTGACCTGGGTGCCGCTGCTAAGGGCTTTGTAAAATCCAGCTATAAGACAGGATTGCGCCCAACAGAGTTCTTTTTCCATGCTATAGGCGGTAGAGAAGGGTTGGTGGATACCGCAGTCAGAACATCACAATCTGGCTATCTACAACGAAGACTGATTAACGCATTATTAGACCTCGAAGTTAAATATGATGGAACGGTGCGAGATACGAGAGGGCTAATCGTGCAGTTTAAGTATGGAGAAGATGGCATCGACCCATCCAAGAGCGACTATGGCAAATCCGTGAATGTTAGGAGAATAATCCAAAATATTACCGGTCAAGACCCAGCGGAGGTGTGAGATTGGTTAAAAAAGGCAATTCAAAAGCATCTGTCGGCAAAACAGCAAAAAAATCGAAGGATATAAAGAGAGCAAAAACGACGAAGAATGTCAAGAAAGAGATGGCAAGTGCTGTAACGCCACAGTCAATTGATTCAAAACTAAAGGATCTTCCGCTTCCACCAAGCATAATAGAGGAATTAAAGGAGTGTCTGAATAAAGTCAAACCAACAGGGGCACAGCTAGAGCATATCATCCAAATGTCCGTTGAGGCATATGAAAGGGCAAAGGTCGAACCATGTGAAGCAGTGGGCATCGTGGCAGCGCAATCAATAGGTGAGCCAGGTACACAGATGACGATGAGAACGTTCCACTATGCAGGAGTAGCTGAGATTAATGTCACTCTTGGATTGCCACGGCTTATCGAGATAGTGGATGCCAGAAAAATACCGAGCACGCCCATAATGAGGATAAAACTTGAGCCTGAATATGCAAGGGATAGAGATAAGGCCAGAGCGTTGGGATGGGGAATCGAGCAGACTAACATAATCGATATAGGAAGCATGTCCGTTGACATGGCAAAGATGCAGATAGTAATTGAATTAGATGAAAAAATGACATCCCGGCGAAACATTACCGCTGAGGAGATTGCCCAAAAGATCAACGCTGAAACTAAGGCAGAGGTGCAAGCGGAAGGATTAAAGCTTACGATTAATCCAGTGCAACATTCATACAGGGGATTATTGCGATTAGTAAATGATATCAAGGGCATAACGCTCAAAGGTGTCAAAGGAATTCGTAGGATTATAATCAGGAAAGAAAATGACGAGTATGTGTTATATACAGAGGGTTCAGCGCTCAAGAAGGTACTTCAGTTTGTGGGCGTAGATAGCAGCAGGACAAAAACGAACAACATCAATGAAATTGCTGATGTTTTGGGGATAGAGGCGGCGCGCAATGCCATCGTATCCGAGGCAATGGATACCTTAAGAGAGCAAGGGCTCGAGGTAGACATACGCCACATCATGCTGGTGGCAGATATGGTAACCGCAGGGGGCAGTGTCAAGCAAATTGGGCGTCATGGTGTAGCGGGAGAGAAAGCCAGCGTGCTCTCACGAGCTGCTTTTGAGGTGACGGTAAATCATCTATTAGATGCAAGCATAAAAGGGCAGGTTGATGAGCTGTCTGGAGTGACCGAAAACGTAATCGTAGGACAGCCTATACAACTGGGAACTGGCGATGTCGAGTTGATGTACAAAGCAAAGGAGTGAACAAATGAACATAGACAAGGCATTGCAAAAGGTGATAAAAAGTGGCAAGGTGGTCATTGGCTCAAATCGAACGATAGATGCGGTAAAAAAAAGCGATGTACAACTGGTGATTCTCGCATCCAACTGCCCTCGTCACGTAGTGAAGGAAATAGGAGATAAAGTTCCCACCTTTGAGTGCGCTAAAGCCAGTATTGACCTAGGCAGGGCATGTGGCAAGCCATATGCGATATCCACCCTTGCGATCATAGATCCCGGAAAATCCGACATCATGGCGGTGCTTCGATGAGTGAGGTAAAACTCACCACCGAAGGGATTCGATATATCGCGCTATTCGAGAACTTGACTGGCGCTATGGCAAAGGATTGTATCGTTGACGAGAAAAAAGACAGGGTAATCTTCGTCGTTAAGAAGGGGGAGATAGGGCTGGCCATCGGCAAGGGTGGCAGTAATATTAATAGAGTAAAAAAAGCAGTAGGAAAGCACGTTGAAATCGTGGAACACTCGGAAGACGTTAATGAGTTTATTCGAAACGTGCTCCATCCAGTGCCAGTAAAGAGCGTTAAAATAATGAACAAAAAAGATAAACGTGTAGCGCTTGTAGAAATCTCGTCAATGGACAAGGGGTTCGCCATAGGGCGAGATGGAAGAAATATACAAAAGGCAAAGATGTTAGCACAGCGACACCATGATATAGGAGATATAGTAATCCAGTGAGGTAACATGGGCAAAGGAATGTATGCAGCTAGGAAGCTAAAACGCGAGCGCAAAAAGTATCGATGGAGTGACATCTATTACAAGCGACAGGCGCTTGGATTAGACAAAAAAGCAGACCCCTTAGAGGGGGCACCACAAGCAAGGGGCATTGTACTTGAAAAAGTGGGTGTAGAGGCAAAACAGCCCAACTCCGCCATTCGAAAGTGCGCCAGGGTTCAATTAATTAAGAATGGGCGACAGATAACCGCCTTCTGCCCAGGTGATGGAGCGATTAACTTCATAGATGAGCACGATGAGGTTACGGTTGAAGGCATTGGCGGAAGGATGGGGGGTGCGATGGGAGATATCCCAGGTGTGAGATGGAAAGTGACAAAGGTCAACAATGTATCGCTGGAAGAGATGGTATCCGGTCGCAAGGAGAAACCAATAAGGTGATCTCATGAAGGTATTTGAAAAATGGGACGTTTCTGAGATTGAAATTGAAGACCTTGGGATTAGGCAATATGTAAATCTCAAGGAAATTGCAATACCCCACACAGGGGGCAGAGTAGCCAGCCAGCAATTCAGTAAATCAAGCATATCCATCGTGGAGCGGTTGATTAATAAAATAATGAGAAAAGAGCGCAACACGGGCCAAAAACAGAAGGCCCTCAGTATCGTTAAAGGTGCATTCGAGATAATTCATAAGAAAACAGGAAAAAATCCGGTCTATCTGCTTGTAAAAGCAATAGAGAACGCAGGGCCAAGAGAGGAAGTAATTAGGTTGAGATATGGGGGTATTTCAGTCCCCAAATCTGTGGACACATCCACCCAGCGGAGAGTGGATATGGCACTGATGTTCATAGCACAGGGCACCCAAAGAGCCGCCTTCAAAAGCAAAAGAGGTATGGAGGGGTGTCTCGCCGCAGAAATCATAGCAGCAGCAGAATATGACGTGAAGAGCTATGCAATAAGCAAAAAAGAAGAGAAGGAAAGAGTGGCAAAGGCAGCACGATAGATATGACTAGGCGAAAGAAGATGGTTGAACGCGTGAAAACGCTGATGCACGAGCCAGAAAAAATTAGGAACATAGGCATCGTTGCCCATATTGACCACGGTAAGACAACGTTAACCGATAACCTCTTAGCTGGTGCTGGAATGATCTCGAAGGAACTGGCCGGCAAACAGCTATTCATGGACTTTGATGAAGAAGAGCAAGCCAGAGGCATTACGATTTATGCAGCCAACGTCTCGATGGTCCATGAGTTCGAGGGGGGGGAATATTTAATCAACCTCATCGACACGCCTGGTCATGTCGACTTTGGAGGAGATGTAACCAGAGCAATGAGAGCGGTGGACGGAGCAGTAGTAGTGGTAGATGCCGTAGAAGGGGCGATGCCGCAGACTGAGACTGTGCTACGTCAAGCCCTTAAGGAGAATGTCAAACCTGTTCTTTTCGTGAACAAGGTAGATAGGCTTGTCAACGAGCTCAAAGTCGACCAACAGGAGATGCAAATCCGGCTCGGCAGTCTCATTGATAATGTCAATAAATTGATCAAAGGCATGAGACCAGAGCGGTATGCACAGGGATGGAAAGTCGATGCCGCTGATGGCACTGTTGCCTTTGGTTCTGCACTATACAACTGGGCGATTAGCGTGCCACACATGAAGCAGACTGGTATAAGTTTCAAGGAAGTATACGAATGCTGCCAGACTGGCAATATGAAAGAACTCGCCGAGAAAAGCCCTCTGCACGAGATAGGTTTGGATATGGTCATCCGACATCTGCCAAATCCGCTAACAGCGCAAAAGGACAGAGTAGGAGTGATATGGAAAGGCGATAAATCAAGTGAGATAGGGAGAGCAATGGAAAGTTGCGACTCCAACGGCCCGGTCGCAATGATGGTAACAGACATCTGCATAGACCCACATGCGGGAGAAGTTGCTAGTGGAAGATTATTCAGTGGAACGCTGTCGCGCGGCCAGGAACTTTACATCTCTGGCACATATGAAACCAACAGAGTCCAGCAGGTAGGCGTATTCATGGGCGCTGAGCGTTTGGAGGTGGAGAAAATCCCAGCTGGAAATATTGCTGCAATCACTGGAATGAAGGATGCCGTAGTAGGCTCTACTGTCACCTCGTTAAAGGATATGCCGCCATTCGAGAGTATAAAACATGTCAGCGAGCCCGTGGTGACCGTTGCAGTCGAGGCAAAAAATATGAAGGATTTGCCAAAGTTAGTTGAGGTTATCCGCCAGATATCAAAAGAGGACCCCACGCTCAACGTTAAAATTGACGAAGAGACGGGAGAACATCTTATATCTGGAATGGGCGAACTGCACCTCGAAATTATCACCCACAGGATTGAGCGAGATTTTAATGTGCCAATTACCACATCTTCACCAATAGTAGTATACAGAGAGACCGTTCAAGGTAGAGCTGGACCTGTAGAGGGCGTATCCCCTAACAGGCACAACAGATTCTATATGGAAGTTGAACCTCTTGAAGAGGAGATTGTCAAACTGATTAAAATCGGCGATATCTCCATGAGGATGGATGCGCTGGAGCGGAGAGATTTGTTGATGAAGACTGGAGTGGACAAAATACAAGCGAAAAAGGTCGTAGAGATTTGCAGCTCCAACATGCTTGTGGACATGACAAAAGGCATTCAATACCTGCGAGAGACGATGGAACTCATTATCGAAGGGTTTAAAGAGGCCATGGAAACTGGTCCGCTTGCAAGAGAACCATGCCAAGGCATAAAGGTCAAGCTGATGGATGTAAAACTGCATGAAGATGCGATACACAGAGGGCCGGCACAGGTCATTCCAGCTGCGAGGCAGGCAATCCACGAAGCAATCAGACAGGCAAGACCGGCAATTCTTGAGCCGATTCAAGACGTGCACATACACGTGCCGACCAATTTGATGGGCAGTGCAACCAGAGAGATTCAGGGGCGGCGCGGCCAGATTTTGGAGATAGAACAAGAAGGAGATATGACCTTTATCAAGGGCAAAGCTCCGGTGTCAGAGTTGTTTGGATTTGCTGGAGATATGCGCTCTGCTACGGAAGGAAGGGCTCTGTGGAATACTGAGCACGCCGGGTTCCAGATTCTTCCGCAAAATCTTCAGGAAGGACTGATTCGGGAAATCCGGCAAAGGAAAGGTTTAAAAACTTCGTGACCTGAAAAGGCAAATTTGGAACCGAATTGTATAAGTCTAAGAAACGCATATTCATGGCACGGATTACGTGTATCAAGTTTAGATAGGAAGGAGGAAGATTATGGCAGCAAAACCACATATGAATTTAGCTGTAATCGGACATGTTGACCACGGAAAATCGACACTCGTGGGACGACTGTTGTTCGAGACAGGCGCTGTACCAGCGCATATAATTGAACAGTATAAGAAAGAGGCAGAGGCAAAAGGAAAGGCCACGTTCGAGTTTGCATGGGTAATGGACTCGTTGAAAGAAGAGAGGGAGAGAGGACTCACCATCGATATCGCCCACAGGCGATTTGATACGCCCAAATACTACTTTACCGTTGTTGATTGCCCAGGACACAGGGACTTTGTCAAGAACATGATTACAGGCGCATCGCAGGCAGATGCCGCCCTGTTGGTAGTGGCTGCAAAAGAGGGCATAATGCCCCAGACCAAGGAGCACGTATTCCTGTCACGAACACTTGGCATCAATCAGTTGATTATAGCCATCAACAAGATGGATACCGTCAACTACGATGAAAGCAGGTACAAACAGGTAAAAGACGATGTTGAGAAGCTCCTCAAAACGGTAGGGTACAAGACTGAGAACATCCACGTCATACCAACTTCTGCATTTGAAGGAGACTGCATCTCTAAGAAAAGTGAGAAAATGCCGTGGTACAAAGGACCTGCGGTGTTAGAAGCACTTGACATGCTAAAAGAGCCAGAGAAGCCTGTTACACTGCCACTACGTATCCCGATTCAGGATGTGTACACCATCTCTGGTGTTGGAACCGTACCCGTTGGGCGGGTGGAGACAGGCAAGATGAAGAAAGGCGACAAGGTTGTATTCCAGCCGGCAAACGTCAGCGGCGAGATCAAATCAATCGAAATGCATCACGAAGAGATTACAGAAGCAGTTCCAGGCGATAACATAGGGTTCAACGTCAGAGGAGTTGGCAAGGATGACATACGAAGGGGAGACGTCTGTGGACACCCTGACAAACCACCAAGTGTTGCCGATGAATTCACAGCACAAATAGTTGTACTTCAGCACCCATCTGCGATTACGGTAGGATATACACCGGTTTTCCACTGTCACACCACACAGGTTGCCTGCACGCTGATCGAACTTAAAAGTAAGCTAGATCCTAAGACTGGACAGGCCAAGGAAGAAAAACCAGATTTCCTGAAAACGGGCGATGCAGCGATTATACAGGTTAAACCAACACGCCCGATGGTAATTGAAAAGGTCAAGGAGATTCCGCAGTTAGGGCGATTTGCGATTCGAGATATGGGGATGACCATCGCTGCTGGCATGTGCATCGACATCAAGTCTAAGTGATCAGGGATTTGGAAAAATGGCTCAGAAGGCAAAGATACGGCTATCAGGAACCAGTCCGAATAAATTGGACGATGTTTGCGATCAGGTTAAGCAAATCGCTGAGAGGACTGGCGTAGACATCTCTGGGCCAATACCACTCCCTACAAAGAAGCTTATAGTGCCATGCAGAAAGAGCCCTGATGGGGAAGGGACTGCCACCTGGGAGCACTGGACGATGAAGGTGCACAAGCGCCTGATAAATATAGACGCAGATGAAAGGGCGCTGAGACAGCTGATGAGGATTCAGGTCCCAGAAGACGTCAGCATCGAGATCGTGCTGGAAGGGTAAAACGTTCTTTTAAAGACTGCACGGACCCGCCGGGATTTGAACCCGGGTTAGAGGCTCCGGAGGCCCCTGTACTATCCGAACTATACTACAGGCCCGCTATGTCAATTATCTTCATGCGATATGAGAGTAACGTTAATATGTGCTAAGCCCATTTTTCTATCGCACATAATCCCACTGAGCGAGTGGATATAGTATGCATGTTTGCCGAGGTAGCCAAGTGGCCTAAGGCGCCGGTCTTGAACAACCTTTTTGCAAGCAAAAAGCTTGACCAAAAAGTTAAGGTGAACCGGTGTTCCTCTGGAACGCAAGGGTTCAAATCCCTTCCTCGGCGTGATTATAGCGAGATAGAGGTATAGAATGACACTGAAGGAACAATTAAAAAAACTCGATGAATGCCTGTGGGAGTTGCCCAAGGGCGCTGTTGAAGGGATGCACGTCCCGACATGGATATTCTTGTCAGAGACTCTGCTAAAGCAGGTAGAGGAGGGTGCGATAACGCAGGCCGCAAACATCGCCTGCCTTCCAGGAATTCACAAACATTCCATTGCATTACCGGACATGCATTTTGGCTATGGTTTTCCCATCGGTGGCGTCGCCGCCCTGGATTCTGAAACGGGTGGCCTTTCTCCCGGTGGCATAGGTTTTGACATCAACTGCGGCGTTCGCCTGCTGAGGACGAATCTAAGTGCGGAAGACGTCAAACCGCATGTGGAAGGGCTGGTGATGGAGATATTCCAGAATGTCCCCTCTGGCGTGGGCAAAGGCGGGAAAGTCAAGTTATCTGCACCGCAACTCGATGAAGTCCTTGAAATTGGGGCAGAATGGGCCGTGAGAAACGGCTATGGAATTGAAAAAGATTTAGAGCACCTTGAGGAAAAGGGGTGCATGAAATCTGCCAACCCGGAAAAAGTTTCAGTTAAGGCAAAACAAAGAGGTGCTCCGCAATTGGGGTCATTGGGTGCAGGGAATCACTTTTTAGAGATTCAGAAGGTTGACAAAATCTACCTGCCAGATGTCGCAAAGAGATTTGGCATACGCGAAGGACAGGTCTGCGTCATGATTCACACCGGCTCCAGGGGTTTTGGACACCAGGTCTGCACGGATTATCTGCGAATTCTCGAGACAAAATTTAGGGCAGAGACGGCAAAACTGCCTGACCGCGAGCTGGTCTATGCACCGGCAGGAACGAAGGAGTGTGAGGATTACTTCGCTGCGATGTCCTGTGCTGCCAACTTCGCATGGTGCAATCGACAGATGATAAACCACTGGGTGAGAGAGAGTATGGCAAAGGTTCTGGGCATGTCACAAGACGAGCTTGGTATTGACGTGGTCTACGACGTCGCGCACAACATCGGCAAATTAGAGGAGCATGAGATAGACGGAAAGAAGACAAAGGTTTTCGTGCACAGGAAAGGGGGGACCCGGTGCCTTGGTCCCGGAGCTGGTGATATACCAAGCGATTATCGCGATGTGGGCCAGCCCGTGCTCGTTCCAGGAGACATGGGGTCTGCAAGTTATGTCCTGGTGGGGACAAAGATGGCCGAAGAAGAAACATTCTCTTCTGTCTGCCATGGCGCAGGGCGAGTTATGTCCAGACATAGTGCGCTGAAGCAATTCAGGGGTGAGCGCGTAAAGGCAAATTTAGCCAACAAGGACATATTCGTGAAAGCCGCCAGCTGGAAGGTGCTGGCAGAAGAAGCGCCAGGTGTGTACAAAGATATCCATGAAGTCGTGCGCGTGTGTGAAGCGGCAGGCATCAGCAAGACGGTTGCCAAGTTGGTGCCGATGGGTGTTATGAAGGGGTGATATCCCGCCATTTTAACTAGAATTTTGACGATGCCAATAAGTCTATATTATATTTGCCACTAATGTTAAGAAAAAAGGTTTTAGATGATGACCAGTGATATCAGCTTTACAGAGAACGTATTAAAGGCATTCAAAGACATAATCAGAGAAATAGAAAAAGGATCCTCTGAGCATGACATTAGGTACAGGTTTGTAAAATATTTTCTCGAAGGATGTTTAAGCTACGAACCGAGATATATCAAGTGGGAAAAGAAAAGGGCAGATTTAACGATAATTGATGAAAACAATTTCGCTGTTATTAAAATTGAAACAAAAAGACCCACAGAAAACATAGACAGAGCCGACTACGAAGAACAAGCCTTCAAATATGAAGAAGAAACGACGAGATATATTGGATTAACCAATTTCTTGAGATTTAAACTATGGGAAGTCAAAAATACGGGGAGAGAGTTAAAAGTCAATTTAGATTTCTCTAAAATTCTGGAGCAAAGAAAACCGGCAGAGCGATTATCAACAGAAGAAAAGACACAGATTTTATTTTTGAACAATTTAACTAAAGAAACCCTTTTCGACCCGAGCAAATATGAAAAATTTGATGAAACTTATGGAAGAATTGACATCACAAAAGAAGGTGGATTCAAGAAATTACTGGAGAGATTGAACTTCATTGCTGACAATCTTCTTTTTGGTTACACTCTCAAAGCGTTTGGTGAATACAAGGAAGGCTACAATAAATATCGGGTAGAATTAGATAAACTCGATAGAGAATTAAATGATAAAAATAACGACAGGGAACTTAAACATAACATCGTAAGATACAGACAAAAAATAGAGAATGAATATAAGAAATACACCTCTTTTGATGGCTTTGAACTATGGAAATATTACTCTGGAAAAGAAGAGGTCCCCGACGATGATGTCAAAGAGATTTTCTGTAAAGAATCCATCTATGTGCTGTTAAACAAGTTACTCTTCATCAGAATTTGCGAAGATAAAGGGTTACTTCCTAAAAATCTGTCAAATGGCGGAATAGAGATATTAAGGCAAAGAACAATTCACGAAGAAACTGCTTATAAAGAAATTCTTAATTTTGCGTTCGGTATCGCTTCCGGATTATACTCTCATTTCTACGAAACCGGGATACTGGATTGGTTCCGAACAGGAGATGGGGAGCTAAACGAACTTTTGAACAGGGTTTTATGGATTTTAAACCAGTTCGATTTCACCCATGTAGACCGGGACATTTTGGGAAATCTGTATGAAAAATATCTCCCAAGTGCAGAGAGGAAAAAATTAGGAGAATTTTACACGCCAGTGGAAGTAATTGATTACATTTTGACCTCTGTTGGGTACACCTACAGCCATGATATTGAAACCAAAGATATCCTAGATCCTGCCTGCGGTTCTGGTGGATTCCTGGTCAGAGCAACCCGAAGATTGATTAGCAGGTATTTAATGAAGTTTGGCAAAGCAAACAAAAGAGAACTGAGAGACCCCAAGAACTGGAAGGAAATCGTTGGAAGATTGACGCCAGATGAGGCGAAGATAATTCTTGATGCAATTCAGGAGCAGATCTATGGTTTGGATATCAATCCATTTGCCTGCCATATCGCTGAAATGAATATGCTTTTCCAGATTATAGACCTATACCAGAAGGCCAGGGAGAAACACAAAGACTACAAACTCGGAAGGTTCAAGATTTGTAGAACTGATTCTCTGGAAAAACTGGCGCAAAAACAAATCTGGGATTACGGTCATCAGGCATTCTTAGAAGAACAAGACGAAATCGATGATATCAAAAAGAAGAAGTTTGATTTCGTTGTCGGAAATCCACCATATGTTAGAGTTCAGCGTTTGTCTAATGAAGATAAACAAAAATATGCTGAGACTTATAAAACTGCTGAGAAGAATTATGATATTTATGTCCTATTTTTCGAAAGAGGAGTTAGGTGGTTAAAAGACGGAGGGCTGTTAAGTTTTGTCTGTTCCAACAGATTTACAACTGTAAATTATGGAGAAAAACTCAGAGAGTTCTTATTGCAAAATACAATTATTGAGGAATTTGTCGATTTTAAAGACACAGGAGTTTTCAAAGATGTATTGAACTATCCATCAATAATCACACTAAGAAAAGGCATTAGTAAAGGCTATTTTACTAAAGTTTGTATTTTCAAAAAGAAAGATGCTAAGATTTCTGAAAAAGAGCTAACCTATTTAATTAAAAGAGATATTAGAAAACTACACACAATAAAAGATCACTTTGAAAATGAATATTTTGAAACTTTTGGAACTACTTCGAAAACTCTTTCGAGTAAAGGATTTTATTTTATACCACAATATAAACAAAGACTACTAGAAAAATGGAACAATATTAATTTTACACTCAAAGACCTATCAGCTACTAAAAAAGAGAGCAGTGCCCTCTTTGAAGGGTCGAGCACTGGTTATAAAGACCTTTATGTTTTGAAGCCCATTAAAAAAGGTGGTTTTTATGCTATTGTAAAGTGCCCCATCGATGGCAGAGAATACAAAATAGAAAAAGAATTAATTAAAACCTATGTAGAAGACGCAGGCAAATGGGCACCAAAATACGAAAATATGGTTTTGATCTTTCCGTATCAGAAAATCGATGATAAGTACCAACTAATCCAAGAAAATACTTTAAAAAATAAATATCCTCTTTGTTGGCAATATCTTGATGAACACAAGGATAAATTAAAAACTAGAAAAAGTCTTAAAACTTCTGTGTGGTATGCTTATTCTGCACCAAGAAGCTTAGAGAGCTATGGAATAACAAAACTACTCATTCAAGGTTTTTCCGTTTACAGTAGTGTATCGATAGATGAAAATGGAAATGTCTTTTTTGGACCAGATATTTATGGACTCCCTATTAAAGAAGATTATAAGCACCTAACTAAATATTTCTTAGCACTTCTAAATTCAAACATAACCAACTTCTTTATCAGACAAGTCGGCGTAATTCATGGAAGCGGATATTATAAATTTGAGGATAGATTCATTAAACGGTTGCCAATCAAACTCCCAGAAACCGTCAAAGAAAAGCAAATCGCAAACCAAATTATCAAAAAAGTAGATGAGATTTTGGAGTTGCACAAAAAAGCAGGGATTCTTGATATTGAGGAGATTCTTAAAGGTCAAGAAACCCAGAAATTGTACAATTTGCCATCAGTTTCTTTCTCAATAAAAGATAATGCAAAATTTGAGAAGATAGAGATTAAAGCAAGTAAAATCTTCATCAATTCAGAGGATTATGTCCGGATAAAAGACAAGAAAATTAGGGATTTCGTAGCAATTTATCTCAACTCTGTGGAAGAAAAATTAAGAAAGGCAAAAGATGTTAAGAGTATAATCTACAACATAGAAATTCCAAAATCTGAGGAAATCCTAAAGGAAATCATAAAGAAAGGAAGTTTTGATCGGGCAGATGTTAAAAATAAAATCAAGGAATTAGAGCGGGAAATTAACGAATTGGTTTATGAGATTTATGGAATAACCAAAAATGAGCAGAAGATAATAGAGAGGGAATAAATGAATGGGGAAATTATACTTGGAGCTATTGCAATTATAGTAACTATATCCGCCGGATTTTACAAATTGCATAGAAATATGATAGATGATAGGATTAAAATTGAGAATAGACTTACAAAGGTTGAAGAACAGCTAGAAACCTATAAAATGTTTTATGATGTGCTTCAAAGGGCCGTCTTACAAGATTTTGAAAATAAGGTGGGTAAATCAAAAGAGAGGTAAGAAGACATGATAAATTTATCATACGAAGAGATTGAAAGATTGAGGCATTTACTTTCAAAAGCAAGAGTTAAACAAGCATCTGGAAATGAACTAGATGAAATCGTAAATTTAATTAATAAAAGTGGGGCCTCTACAGAATATGAAACCACTTGTCTTTTGAACGAAGCTGGATTTTTGTCTATACAAGAATTATCTAAGCATATACAAGAAAAAAAATCAGAGGAATTTATAAATGCCCTTATAACAATTGGTTTCGCTATTTTAGTAGGATCTGCTTTATTAGAATTATTATCTGAGAGGTGATTCAACGGTAAATTTCAATTGGATAGGGCTTGGTGTATGGTCATTAAATCTAGTACTATTTTTATTACTCAGATCTATGAAGGGTATTGGTACAAAAAGAAGTGCTGGAATTAGTGGATGGATTTCCGGTATAGTTGGTTTTGGTATCCTATATCACTACAAAGTTCCATTTTTCTCACAGATAACTGTCGAAAACATGGTTTTCCTTTCTATATTGGTTGTTTTTGCAATTCTATTCATATTCTTACCTGTTCTTAGACCAGAAACTAACCTAGGTGATTTAAGATATTTGCCAAAATTCTTTATATTTATTGGTAGTTTTTTGGGGATAATTATGGGTCTATTAGTTGCCGTTTTAATTCCTTAAACTGGCTTTTTCCCAAATCTGAGAAAATCCTTAAGGAAGTCATAAAGAAGGGGAGTTTTGATCAGGCAGATGTCAAAGACAAACTCAAGAAAGTAGAGCAGGAGATTAACGAATTGGTTTATGAGATTTATGGAGTTACGAAAGAGGAGATGAGGATTATCGAGGAAAGTCTAAGATGAACAAAAAGTAACTCCTCCAAAAAAATCTAATCGCTAAGAAGTCGTGGAAAAATTATAATTCATTAAGCCGATTCTTCCGCCCCAACTATAACGGTTGGTTCTGGATAAACGAACTTTCTTACATATATATAGTCAAAGTAACCATCTGCTTGATTTCCGCCATTCATATTAGAGCCCAGGAATAATCTTGCCTCATCCAGATTCATTTCTAGTTCCCCTAAACTCGCCTTGGCGACATTTGCACCATTGACATCTAAAAAGAGGTTTCCTGTTGGATTATGCCATTTAATCTCTGTGGTATACCACTTGTCATTTTGCCAATCGTCAATTCTACTCTTTATCGTAGTTTCCGTTCCATCTTCTTGATATATCCGTAACTTTAAGAAGTTGTTTTCCGTGAACAAAGAGACCCTGTTATTCTCCAAACCATTTGAAATATCCAGTAAATAGTGAACCCTGCCATCAGGATTCCATAGAGGTTTGAATTTGGTGCCAACCGCATAGCCATCGCCTGAAAGAGATATTGTTTTGTATATCGCAAAACTACTTTCATCGATTAAAACACTGCTATCAATTATGGTTGGTGGTTTAGTAGCAGTTGGAGAGGAGGATTCATAAATATTGTAATCTTGAAAATTTGTATCTTCAGCACTTTTACTCCACAACTCTTCCATTTCTTGTAGTTTTTCCATTACTTCTTGGTGTTGCTGTCTACTTAAAAGTTGATCCGCACAAAAGAATATTAGAGGGATAACAATGACTGAAATAACTACCCACGCCTTATACTTTGCCGATATTTCAATCAATTGACTTAAATCCATTTTATCCGAGTATACAATAATTTAATGGAGTATTAATCCTACTGATAAGAAGACCATCACCTAAACGACCCCTTCACATCCTTCTTGGGCGCCTCCTCGTGATACTCGCACTCAGGGCAGACAACTGTCAAGTAAACACCGTGACTTGCCAAATTCTATGACATTTATGGGCTATATCCCAAATCGTTAGTGTAGACACCTTTTTCTAACTTTTTCAAGACTCCTTTTTTACACAGATTGCTTAAGGCACGGCTAACACTCGCTTTGGACTTTTTCATATGTCTTGCTATTTGTCCTGTTGTTAACACTCCCTTTTCTTTAGGAGCGATTTCATCAAAGAGTTTTAATATCTCAACTTCTAAATGGCTAGCGACCCTCCTCAGAATGCTCCATTCATATATCGCTTTAGACAATTTTCCAATTCTTAGATTAATGTTATTTATGATCTCCATATCTCCTGATATGCTAGATGACATGCCACTTATAAATCTACTGAATTCTCTAAATTCACCTTCTGACAATACTTCATCTTGATTTGGAGTTATTTGAGTACCAGTCTTCTCGCTTGTTCCTACCTTAAATACATGTTTTTTACCGTTCATATTTATCACTATAGTTGAGTTCCACTTAAAAGTATTTAACACTTATGTTAATAGTTTTGTATAATTTAGAAATATGTAGCGATATCTTTATAACAAAAGTAACATATAAATACATTACCGTATTAATGTGGATCAGTCAGGGGAGAGAAATGGAATTTAAAGTTGTGATCAGAGAGGATAAGGAGGATGGAGGATACAACGTTAGTTGTCCTGCTCTACCCGGTTGTCACTCTCAGGGTGAGACAATAGAAGAGGCGTTGGAGAACATCAAAGAGGCAATTCAAGGTTGTATAGAAGTCTTAAATCAAAGAGCAAAAGCCGTTAGCACAAACGAGAACGTGGTAGAAGTAGCTGTTTGAAGTGGTGAGACTTCCCGTTAATATTGTCAACATAGTTTTATTTAGCGTTAATCTTATATACCGCCGATAGAATTACCTTTTGTGACAAAATTAAAAGTCAGATCTGGAATGAAGGCAGTAAAAGCTTTCAGAAAAGCTGGCTGGAGCGTGACCAGATACAAGAAAAACCACATTATTATGGAAAAAGCTGGTTCTATCGTTACTCTTTCTGTCCCAAAACACAAAGAGCTTAAGAGGGGGACCCTTAGAGATCTAATCAAAGACGCTGGCTTAACTGTAGAAGAGTTTGTAGACCTATTGTGATTAATTATACTCACCTAAACGACCCCTTCACATCCTTCTTGGGCGCCTCCTCGTGATATTCGCACTCTGCGCACATCCATTCATCGAGAACGAATTCCAGGCTTGCGCCGCAATTGGGGCATTTTTTCGTTTTCGGCTGCGCCACATCACACATCTAAAATCACCTGCGCCATCCACTTTCCATCTCGCTTCTTGATCTCCATGTTGTGATACGTGCAAGCCTTGACATCTATCTTTGGCTTGTGCTTTTCGGCGTCGATGGGTTCGCCAAATATCTTCGCGTGCAGCTTCATCTGTTTTTCGTCGACCTTGACGTCGAACTTGGAAAATGCCAATCCTTCAGAGTCGACGTAAAAGAGCAACTCATTCAGCCAATCGAACATCAGCGACTTTAGGTCCTCGCCCTTGACCTCGATCTCTTTCGTAACCTTGGGCGCAACGTTTTTCGTTTCCAGCATGACCTCGAACATCGCAAGGGCGGCGTTGGCAAACAATTCATCCTGCGTCTCACCGTACGCCCTGAAGCAAACGTCCGCCGTCGCAAAATCTAGGAACTCAAATTTTTTCATATCCACACACACAAACCTTATCACAAGCAACCTTTATATAAGAATAGTCTAATCTATGAGGAAATACGAGATGTGCAACGGTAATCTGGCGATAATAATACCATCGTCCTTGACATCTGAAAGCAAGGATCAACGAATCAAGACATACAAAGTAGGACAAATCGCCAGGGCGGCGTCCATCTTCAGGGTGGACAAAATCACCATATATAGAGACCCTGAATACGATGACAGCAAATTCATCGACCTGGTGCTTAGATACGCGGAAACGCCGCAATATCTGAGAAAACACCTCTTCCCCTTGATGGATGAGCTTAAGTATGCGGGAGTGATTCCGCCGCTACGGACACCGCACCATCCATTGCGTTCATCTCCTGAAGTGGGAGAATATCGAGAAGGAGTCGTGGTCGGATCTGACGAAGGCGCTTGGGTCGATATCGGCGTAGAAGGCCCAGTTCCGTTGCGTGCTGATAGGACAGTGCACAAGGGAGAGCGCGTGACCGTCAGGATCTTTTCGCGAAAACCTCTGCAAGTCGAGCTGTGGGATAAAAATCGAATCCCCCAGTACTGGGGATACCAAACCGAGATTGCAGGAACGTTAGGAAAAACGCTCAAAGCACAGCTGCTGGTAATTGCAGCATCGAAAAAAGGCAGTACCGTCGATGGGCAATTGCTAACAAAATTGCAAAAGGCACTGCAAAAAAGCGTCTCGGTCGCGTTTGGGTCACCAGCAAGAGGAATCGATGACATTCTGCACGAGGAAGGCTGCACGCTTTCCGACCTTGCAGATTACGTCATCAACACCATACCAAACCAGGGAACTGCCACCGTTAGAACAGAGGAGGGAGTGTTCGCAACCCTGTCGATACTAAACATAGTCAGATAATGGAGTGAAAAATGGCAACAATACATAACCCCAGAAAGGGTTCCTTGGCATTTAGCCCAAGAAAAAGAGCAAAATCGCCAGTAGCAAGATTCGGGTCCTGGCCAGAGAGCGAGGGTGAGCCAAAAATACAGGGATTTGCCGGTTACAAAGCCGGAATGACCCATCTGACAATGATAGATGACAGTCCGCATAGCCTCACAGAGGGCATGGAAATTTCGGTTCCAGCCACGGTTATCGAGGTGCCTGCTATGAAAGTAGCAGCTATTCGAGTTTATTCCCATACGCCATATGGCACTAAATCAATAACAGAAGCATGGGCAAAAAAACTGGACCCAGAACTTAATAGATTGCTGCCAGTACCCAAGAAGCATGATGCTGGAGCGGCGCTAAAGCGCATCAGTGAGTTGGTGTCCAAGGGCACGATAGACGATGTCCGAATATTAACCTACACATTACCCAAGAACGTGGGGGGTATTCCAAAGAAAAAGCCAGATATGATGGAGAACCGCATAGGCGGAGGAGACATCCCTGCCAGGTTTGAATATGCCAAGAGCATCCTGGGCAAGGAAATAAAGGCATCAGATGTGTTTAATGATGGAGAACTTGTGGATGTAGCAGCCATCACAACAGGCAAGGGAACCCAGGGGCCTGTAAAAAGGTGGGGAGTGAAACTTCGAAAGCGCAAACATGCGAGGACAGGGAAAAAAAGACATATTGGAACGCTGGGGCCATGGCATCCGGCTAGGGTAAGCTGGAGGGTGCCGCAACTGGGCCAAACTGGTTACCATCAACGGACTGAATTTAATAAGCGCATCCTGCAGATAGGAGTTGACGGGAACAAAATCACACCAGAAGGCGGCTTCTTGAATTACGGTATTGTCAAGAACATGTTCATATTAATTAAGGGGACTGTTCCAGGCCCTGTGAAGCGCTTGGTCAGGATAAGGACGGCTCTCAGGCCGAAAATGACGCCAAAAGGCGCTCCAGAGATCAGGCACGTTAGTGTAGAATCTAAACAAGGATGATAATCATGAAGGCACAACTTATAGACTTGTCAGGAAAGGCCAAGGGCAATGTGGAGCTGCCCAAGATCTTTGAGGAAGAGTACAGGCCCGACCTGATAAAAAATGCAGTCCTTGCAGCACAAGCCAACAGGCTGCAATCATATGGCTCAAATGCATACGCAGGAATGAGAACCTCAGCTGAAGGATGGGGCACCGGCAGAGGCGCTTCCAGAGTGCCACGAATTAAGGGCGGTAGCAGGGCTGCCAGAGTGCCACAAGCGGTGGGTGGACGTAGAGCGCATCCACCAAAGCCCCAGAAGATTCTCAAAGAGAAGGTTAATACAAAGGAGCGGAAAAAGGCCATACGATCTGCAATCGCCGCAACTACCAATGCCGAGCTGGTCAAGAGCAGGGGGCACAAATGTGGGGCAAAAGTGCCACTCATCGTCGAGAATGCCCTAGAAAAAATGGCAAAAACATCCGATGTGATAGGATTTCTGCAAACCGCCAACCTATGGGATGATGTCCTCAGGGCCAAGGAAGGAAAGAAAGTTCGGGCAGGCAAGGGCAAGATGCGGGGAAGAAAATATAAGCGCAAAAAGAGCCTGCTGATTGTAGTTTCTGAAGACAAGGGCATTTCCAAGGCAGCACGCAACCTACCTGGAGTGGATGTAGTAACAGCAAACCAGTTAAATGTAGAGTTGCTTGCGCCAGGCGCACAACCAGGCAGGCTAACAATCTGGACGAAAGGCGCGCTGTCTAAAGTGGGAGGTGCGTTCAAGTGACGATAATCAAGTACCCATTCATAACAGAAAAGGCAACCATTGAGATGGGTGCCGAGAACAAACTTCAATTCATCGTTGATGTCAATGCAACAAAAGGGCAGGTTAAGAAAGAAGTTGAGAGGCTATATGATGTTACGGTCATCAATGTCAGGACGATGATGACGACAAAAGGACTGAAAAAAGCGATAGTCACGCTATCGCCGGAAGATTCAGCTGACGAGATTGCGAGCAGATTGGGAATATTCTAGTGAGGCAAAGATGGGGAAAAGAATTAAATCTCAGCGCAGGGGAAAAGGAACGCCAACATATAGGGCACCATCCCACAAATATAAGACAGAGCTTAAACACCCAAAGACGGACGTGGGCGAAACTGTCAAGGGCAAGATTATCAGCATAGAGCACGACCCCGCCAGAACTGCACCAATCGCCAAGGTCATGTTTGAAAAGGGCAATAAGCAATACGTCCTTATACCAGAGGGCGTAGCAGTTGGCGATACGATTGAATGCGGCATATCCGCACAAATCAAGCCTGGAAATACATTGCCACTGGCAGAGATTCCAGATGGGGCACTTATATGCAATGTGGAGATTAGGCCAGGGTGTGGCGGTGCTCTTGTGAGGTCGTCTGGCACGTATGCAATACTTACTGCACATGACGCTCGCAAAACCATGATCCAACTACCAAGCGGCAAGACTAAATGGCTAGACTCCAAATGCAGGGCTACAGTCGGCATTGTTGCAGGCGGAGGTCGAACAGATAAACCATTCCTCAAGGCAGGCAAAAAATATCACAAAATGAAGGCACTAGCCGGGAAATACCCAAGGGTAAGAGGTGTCGCGATGAATATAGTAGACCATCCGTTCGGTGGTGGAGGCTGGCAACATCCCGGAAGGCCAAAAACTGTGAGTAAGGGTGCCCCCCCGGGAAGGAAGGTTGGATCTATAGGGGCACGAAGAACTGGAAAACGGAAGAAGTGATGACATGGCTGTTGAAACTAAGATACCCAGGAGAAAAGAGGCGTTCACATATAGAGGGCATACTCTTGATGAACTGAAAAAAATGAGGCTGGAGGAAATTGCTGAGTTACTGCCAGCGAGGGAGCGCAGAACCATCAAGCGAGGAATGCCAGAAACGCACAAGAAATTGCTGGCTGCTGTCAGAAATGGCAAATCTGTAATCAGAACGCACCTGCGCGATATGATGATACTGCCAGAGATGGTGGGGCTGGAATTTGAGGTGCACAATGGCAAGCAGTTCATCAAAGTAAAAATTCAGCCAGAGATGATTGGGCATCACCTGGGAGAGTTTGCGCTAACGCGAAAAAAGGTTGTGCACGGAAGTGCTGGCATAGGTGCAACCAGATCGAGTAGGTACGTGCCATTGAAGTGATAAGATGTCAAAAGTTGATTATTCCATGAAGGCAGAAGCCGATATAACGGCAAAGGCCATGACCTATGAAGTACACATGTCGCCAAAACACGCATTTGAGATATGCAGGGAACTGAGAGGAATGCACATAACCAAGGCAAAGGCCTTCTTAGAGGATGTCGTTGTCATGAAGAAGGCGGTATCCTTCAAACGTCACAAGATAGACGTCAGCCACAAACGTGGGCTAAAGAAATGGTGTGCCGGGCGATATCCGAAGAAGGCTGCCGCTGAAATACTCAAGCTTATCGCCAATGCCAGGAGCAATGCCGAGTATAAAGGGCTAGACCCAGAGCGGATGAAAATTAAGCATATCGCCACCAAGAAGGGTCGCGTAATTCCAGGAATGATGCCCAGAGCGATGGGGAGAGCGACTCCCAAAAATACAGAGACAGTAACAGTTGAACTCATCATAGAAGAGGCGAAATAATGGCCATCGAAAAGAAATTCGTTCAGGAAGGTCTGAAGAAATCCCGATTGCAAGAGTACTTTGCCAAAAGACTGAATAGAGTCGGCTATGGGGGAATGAAAATCACCAGGACGCCCATGGGTACGCAAATAACGATTTATGCGGAAAAACCAGGGATGGTTATCGGAAAAGGTGGAAGAACCATAAACGAGTTGACCAGAGAATTAAACACCAAATTCCAGATAGATAATCCTCAGATCGACGTACAAGAAGTCACAAAGCCAGAACTAAATGCACAGGTGATGGCGACTCGCCTGGCAAATGCACTGGAGAGGGGTTGGTACTTCAGAAAAGCCGGCCATTCTACGCTGCACCGAATAATGGATGCTGGAGCGCTGGGCTGCGAGATTATAATTTCCGGAAAGCTGACGGGCCCAAGAAAAAGAACGGAGAAGTTATTGGCTGGATATATCAAACATGCTGGAGAAGCGGTGGAGAGAATCGTTGACGAAGGTTTTGCCACTGCAATCAAAAAGTCGGGCATCATTGGCGTGAAGGTTAGAATCGTCCCGCCAGACGTGGAGCTGCCTGATGACTTCCAGATTGTGGCGGCGCCAGAAGAAGTCGAGGCTGAAAAGGCACCTGAGAAGGTGAAGAAAGAGCCAGTTAAAGAAAAGCCGGAAGAGGAAAAAGCTAAAGAGAAGGTAGAGGTATCCAAAGAAGAGGTTGTTAAAGCAGAAAAACTGCCTAAAGAAACGGCCGAAAAGGTGAAACCTGAGGCGGCGCCTGAAGATGTGAAGCCGAAAGAGGAAAAAGTCGAGGCGCCCAAAGAAGAAGTTGCCAAAGTAGAAAAGCCTAAAAAGAAGCAGAAAGTCAAGGGTGCAACCAAGAAAGCGAAAAAAGTGGCGAAAGTAGAGAAGAAGCCAGAAAAAACGAAGAAAAAATCTAAAACAAAAACCAAGAGCAGTGACAAATAATGGCAATTATACGACCTGACGAAATAAGAAAAATGACGCCCGATGAGAGGAAAGAGCAGATAACGAAGCTCAGCAGCGACCTTATCATAGAGAGGGCAATAGCTTCTGCTGGTGGTGCACCAGAAAATCCTGGGAGGATTAAGGAGATGCGGCGCACGATTGCCAGAGTTAAAACCATTCAGCGAGAATTAGGAGAGGTAAAATGAAAATTACGCCAAAAAATCTGATTTATCACGAGTTGATTGGACTCCCAGCCAAGGTCGTTGAGAGTACAGATCCAAGCCTGGTTGGAATTGAAGGAAACGTCACCGATGAAACGCGGAATATTGTCACCATTGAGCATGACGGCAAGGAGAAAAAAGTGGCAAAGGCAAACGCAAGCTTTGTATTTGCCCTGCCTGATGCCAAGGTCAAGGTCGATGGCAGATTATTAGTTTCCCAGCCAGAAAATAGGATTAGGGGTTAAAGCATGGCGAGGGATATTGGATTAGATGTAGCGGCACCAAAAAATGAATGTGCTGATATAAACTGCCCATTTCACGGCACACTGCCCGTACGTGGACAAATCATAGAAGGAAAAGTCGTGAGCTCTAAAATGGACAAAACAGCAGTTGTCCAGCGAGAGTTCACCAAATGGAATCCCAAGTATGGGAGGTACAAGAAAGTGCGGTCAAAAATTCATGCGCATAATCCGCCCTGTATAAATGCAAAGGACGGCGACGTAGTCAAGATAGCAGAGTGTCGTCCGCTGAGCAAGACGAAGAAGTTCGTGATAATAGAGGTTATAAAAAGGTGATGTCAAAATGAAGGGGCATAAAGCCAAGATTCCACGTTCCGTGCAAACTGGCACTTTGCTTGAGTGCGCAGATAATTCCGGTGCGAGGATACTGCAGATAATAGCCGTTAAGAATTACAGAGGTGTAAAAAGGCGGTACCCCAAGGCAGGCATAGGGGACTTGGTTATTGTCTCTGTGAAAAAGGGATCACCCGAAGTAAGAAAACAGATTTTCCACGCGGTTGTCATCAGACAGAAAAAGGAATTTCGCCGTCCAAGTGGCATCAGGACAAAATTTGAGGACAATGCAGCCGTACTCACCGATGAAAATGGCGAGCCAAAGGGAACTGAAATCAAAGGTCCGGTAGCGAGGGAAGCGGCAGAGAGATTTTCCAAGATTGCATCTGCGGCGACGACGATTGTGTGAGGTAAAGAAAGGAAATGACATCAAAACAACCGAGAAAACAGCGTAGGGAACGGGCGAAGGCGCCATTGCACAAGCGACAGAAGTACTTGAGGGCACCCCTTAGCAAAGAGCTCAGAGAGAAATACTCCAGGCGAAATGCCCGCCCAGTCAAGGGTGATGTCGTGAAAGTAATGAGAGGGGACCACGCTGGTACAGAGGGCAAGGTCCAGAGCATTGACCTTGCGCGAGGAGACATGACCATAGATGGGGTCACTGTCAAAAAAGCAGACGGTTCAGAGGTAGCACGTCCGATTCATCCATCAAATGTTCAAATCACCAAATTATATCTCAAGGATAGACGTAGAGAGAAATGCTTGAAGAGGTAGGAGAAAAGTACATATGCATCAAAAAAGAATTTCAGCGCCCACCGCCTGGCCAATAACCAGAAAGACCAATAAATGGGTAGTTACACCAAGACCTGGCCCGCACAAGACGTGTATGCCACTTGCCATTATACTGCGCGATGTGTTAAAACTGGGAAATAATATCAAAGAGGTTAAGCACATGCTAAATAACAGGCAGGTGCTCGTGGATGGCGTAGTCAGGCGAGACCATAGATTTCCAGTGGGAATCTTCGATGTAATCTCGATTCCCGCCACCAAGAAGCATTACAGGGTATTATTTGACTCAAAGGGGCGGTTTATACTCCTGCCCATCAAGGATTCAACCCTGAAACTATACAGGATCAACGGTAAGACTGTACTCAAAGGGGGAAAAGTCCAGCTTAATTTACATGATGGCTCAAATGCCATCGCCACCAACAAGTATCGACCCGGCGATTCCGTCGTGCTCGAGCTACCGCAGCGAAAGATAAAACAGCACCTGGAACGCAAACCAGGCAATCTAGCGATGATTACTGGTGGACGGCACCGTGGAGAGATTGGAAGTATCAAAGAGTTGAAGCTGCTCAGGAGTTCACAACCGAACATGATGACTATGAAGACTGACAAGGAATTTGAGGTTATAGAAAATTACGTTTGCGTCGTCGGCACCAAAAAGCCAGCGATTGAACTGGGAGAATAGATGGTAGATATGAGACGTCCTAAAATCGACAAAGTAACAGTCAATATTGGCTTAGGAGAAGGAGGGCAGAGATTACTCAAAGCTGAGGATATCATGACGAAAATAACAGGACAGAAACCAGTTAGGACAACCGTAAAGAAAACGATACAGGCATTCGATATTAAAAAAGGAGAGCCTGTTGGGTGCATGGTAACACTCAGGAAAGACGCGGCAAAGAAATTCTTGAAATCTGCACTGGCGATAAAAGATAATATGCTGAATGAGAGCCAGTTCGATAAAAGTGGCAATTTCTCCATAGGTATTGAGGAACACACCGATTTCCCCAATATGCAGTACGATCCGGAAGTGGGGATATTTGGTATGGATGTTACGGTGGTCCTTAAACGACCGGGATACAGAATTGGCAAACGCAAGATTGGACTGCGAAAACTGCCCCGCAACCATAGATTGTCCAAGGAGGATGCGATTGCTTTTGTAAAAGAAGAGTTCGGAGTAGAGGTGGCATGACAGACAAGAAATTCGGACGAGGTGCACACTCCTGTAAAAGATGTGGAAGAAAACAAGGATTGATAAGAAAGTATGGTATTTACCTATGCCGCCAGTGCTTTAGAGAAGTGGCACGCGATATGGGATTTAACAAGCATTGAGGAGATTTGATGACGTTAGTAGATTCAATTGCAAATGCACTGGTAATAATTAAAAATGCTGAATACGCAGGGAAGTCCGAGTGTACAATACACCCAGCATCGAAGTTGATTAGTAACATCCTCAATGTCATGAAGGACGAAAGCTACATTGATGAATTCGAGTTCATCGATGACAAGGGAGGGAAATTTATCGTCAACTTACATGGCAAAATCAACAAGTGCGGGGCCATAAAACCGCGATATTCCGTTAAAAAAGGCGAATTTGAAAAATGGGAAAAGAGATATTTACCAGCAAGAGATTTTGGAATCCTCATACTCTCAACCCCTGAAGGGGTTATGTCCCATGAAGAGGCAAAGAAGAGAGAGACTGGGGGCGTACTTCTCGCGTACGTATTTTAGGTGAAGATAATGAAGGAATCTAAAAAGATAATACCAATCCCAGAAGGCGTGAACGTTGAAGTAGATGGGAGTGTCATCAAGGCCACCGGCCCAAAAGGAGAGTTGCAACGCGAGCTTGTGTTCCCTGGAATTAGCATTGAGAAGAAGGGTAATGAAGTAGTAGTGAGCACTAACATCGCCAGAAGAAGAGAACGAGCGATGGTAGGCACGTTTACCTCGCACGTCAGGAATGTGATGGTGGGCGTAACTGAGGGGTTTGAACGTAAATTAAGAATCATTTACTCGCACTTTCCGATACAGGTGAAGGTTACAGGCGATATAGTGTCAATTAGCAATTTCTTGGGAGAACGGAAACCAAGAAAAGCGAAGATGTTGGGTAATTCAAACGTCCAGGTTAGTGGCGATGAAGTAATCGTTACGGGTACGGACAAAGAGATGGTTTGCCAAACTGCCGCAAATATCGAGCAGGCAACCAGAATTAAGAGGTTCGATCCCAGAGTGTTCCAAGACGGGATATATGTAGTAGAGGAATAAAAAAATGGACAAGATAATTAAGGGACTTCCTAAGGTAAAAGGAATGGGCAAAGCAAAATCTGATGCACTATATCAAGCAGGATTTACCTCTACAGAGAGCATTCAACAAGCCACACTAGATGACCTCATGACCGTCAAGGGCATTACTGCATCCCTAGCAAAAGATATTAAAAAGGCGGCAGGGGGGGCAAAGCCTATAGTTAAAAAGAAGGCAACAAAGGAAGTATCCACAAAGAAGAAGGCATCAAAGAAGATAGCAGCAAAGCCTGGCAAAGTGCTCTCGGATATTAAAAAACGCCTCCTTAAGGTGAGAAAAAAGCAAAAAAGCAAAAAACCTGCCTTTAGGCGCCATGATTCGCATAAGAAAAAGAGGGTTGGCGAGAGCTGGAGGCGCCCCCGAGGGATTCACAACAAGTTGCGTAGTGGAATAGCCGCGAAAGGTACGCTGGTACAGATTGGATACAGAAGCCCCAATGAAGTAAGAGGACTGCATCCATCGGGCTATGAAGAGGTATTGGTACACAGGCCCAGTGATGTTGAAAAAGTCGATACAACCATACAGGCAATCAGGGTCAGCGGCAAGGTCGGTACCAAGAAGCGATTAGATATAGAAGAGATAGCAGAAGAGCTTGGTGTTAAGATATTAAATCCAATGAGGAAGGAGTGACATGGCAGACCTATCCAACCAAAAAAGAATGGCCGCCGAGATTCTTGGAATTGGCGAAACACGGGTATGGATGGATGGTGAGAGATTAGATGATATCGCCGCTGCAATTACGCGAGCCGATATCCGCACCCTAATTGAAGAAGGTGCCATCAAACGAAAACCCAAGAAAGGTGTTAGCAAGGGACGGGCGCGAGCCAGGATGACTAAACGCAAGTATGGGCATCGAAAAGGGCACGGCAGCAGGAGAGGTGCAAAAGGTGCCAGAACGCCAAAGAAAGAGCAGTGGATGAAGCGCATTAGAGCCCTCAGACAGAGACTGAGAACGCTCAGGGATGAGGGCACAATAGATGCAACCACATACCGCAAACTATACAATAAAGCAAAAGGCGGGGAGTTTAGAAGCGTTGCACACCTAAATGCCCACCTAGAAAGCACAGGGATTATTAAGGAGACATAACATGGCAAAAGGTCCAAGACATCGGATTTCGTTCAGACGCAGAAGAGAGCACAAAACGAACTACTACCAGAGGCTTAGATTATTATTATCGCAAAAGCCACGAGTAGTAGTACGAAGAAGTTCGAGGCACATGAGAGTGCAACTCATATCGCCCAGCGAGAGTGGGGATGTCATTCTGGCGTCGGCAATCTCGGCAGAGCTTCAAAAATTTGGATATGAAGGCGCGACCGGAAACACCCCAGCCGCATACCTAACAGGACTGCTATTCGGCCTGAGGGCACTGAAAGCAGGACATGGGAATGGCGTGCTAGATATTGGTCTGCACCCATCAAAGGTAGGCACAAGGATTTACGCCGCACTAAAGGGCACAGTTGACGCTGGAATGGATGTCCCGCATAACTCATCCATACTTCCAAGCGATGAGCGAATTAAGGGAGAACACATTGCCAAGTATGCCAACGAGAAGGGGCTGAAATCAGATATGCCAAATCAGTTTGACAAGACTAAGAAAAAAATATTGAGCGAATTCGCTAAAAAAGGTGAGTAGATAGTATGAAGTTTCGTGAAGAGACCTGGGTGCCAAAGACCAAACTGGGCAAAATGGTACAAGAAGGACAGATTACCTCATTGGAGGAGGTGTTCGCCTCTGGACTGCCCCTAAAGGAGGCCTTGATCATAGATACTTTGCTGCCAGAACTGGTGGATGATGTTTTGGACATCAACATGGTCCAACGGATGACGGATTCAGGGCGCAGGGTGAAGTTTAGGGCAACAGTTGTCGTAGGGAATAATAATGGCTACGTTGGTGTAGGGTGCGGCAAGGATGTGCAGGTAGGGTCTGCTATCAAAAAGGCAATCAGTGACGCCAAATTGAATCTTATTCCAGTCAAAAGGGGTTGTGGTTCCTGGGAGTGTGGATGCCAACAGCCGCATAGCGTCCCGTTTGAAGTCAAGGGAAAAGCTGGCAGCGCCACGGTAACACTTAAGCCGGCACCACAAGGACTAGGAATAGCTGCGGGTGAAACCGCCAAAAAGGTGCTGACGCTGGCTGGCATTAAGGATGTGTGGACTGAAACTAGTGGAAAAACTAGGACAACCTTGAACTTCGCTAAGGCCACCTATGAAGCACTTAAACAAACTGCGATAATGAGGCGTTAAAATGTATGCGATAATCAGGCTGAGGGGCCGCGTTAAGATCAAGCGAGAAGTAGAAGATACACTAAAAATGTTGCGCCTTAATAGAGTCAATCACTGCGCCGTGGTAGATGAAACGCCAAACTACAAGGGCATGATTCAAAAAGTGAAGGATTACGTAGCATGGGGAAACATCAACGCAGACTCACTCGCCCTTATTCTCCGTAACAGGGGTGAACTTGAAGGGGGTGCGCCAATTACGGATGAATACGTGAAAGAAAACACGAAGTGCAAATCAATAGAGGAGTTTGCCAAGGCGGTCTGCGAGAAAAAGGCATCACTCAAGGATATGCCAAGGCTTACACCTGTGTTCAGGCTTCATCCCCCGCGTAAAGGTCACAGAGGGATTAAAAAGACATTTCAACAGGGCGGAGCTCTTGGATCTTATGGCGAGGAGATTAACACGCTAATCAAGCAGATGCGGTGATGGTAAATGGTACAGCAGAAGACGAAAAAATTCAGGGGCTCGAGAACCTTTGGCGCTGGCACACATAAAAACCGCAGGGGCGGCGGCAGCAGGGGTGGCAGAGGAAATGCAGGAGGGTGCAAACACCATCTGGTCAAGGCATTACAAGAGGGCAGACCTTTTGGGAAATACGGTTTTAAACGGCCGCTGAAAGTTATCAGCAAAAAAGCAACCATAAACATTGGTATGCTTGACCAGATTTCCAATGACCTGCTTTCTGCAAAAAATGCAAAGGAAAAGGATGGGGCAATTCACATTGATATTGGCAAGATTGGCGCAGATAAGGTGCTTGGCGGTGGCAAGGTAACTAAAAAGCTTGTCATCACAGCAAGCGAATTTTCCGAGACCGCGAAGAGCAAAATAGAGAGCGCGGGTGGCAAATGCGTCCTCGCCAAATGAGGTGTAAATGACAGACGAAGCAGGCATCAAGGGCTGCTTGGAGCCTTTTCTTAATCGCCTACCAGCGGTAAAACAACCTGAAGGGCATATCCACCTCAAAAACAAGCTGATGTGGACTGGTGCTATACTCATAACCTATTTTGCACTTACGAATGTTCCCTTGTTTGGCCTTGCGCCGGAATCACAGGACCTGTTCGCAATGTACAGGGCGATTATGGCAGGCGCCTCTGGTTCAATTGTGCTGTTAGGCATAGGGCCAATCGTTACAGCCTCGATTATCCTGCAGCTATTCGTTGGCGCAGACATTATCAAGCTAGATCTAAGCAATCCCAGCGATCAAGCGATATTCCAAGGTGCACAAAAGCTACTTGTGCTCGTCATGATCGTTTTGGAAACCGTGCCGCAAATAATCGGCGGATATCTGCGACCCGATGTTGCGCTGGCTAGTACGCTGGGCATTTCCCCAAGCATATTAACCTGGATTATCTTTACTCAGGTTTGTATCGGTGGACTCTTGATCCTGTTCATGGATGAAGTGGTGTCAAAATGGGGCATCGGCTCTGGTGTCGGCTTGTTCATCGTTGCTGGAATATCCCAAGCCCTGGTCGGCGGCATCGTTAACTGGCAGGTCGACTACACAGGACTTCCAATCGGACTCATTCCAAGATGGCAACACATCCTCACTACCATACCCGTTTCACAATTGCTCAGTGAAAGTGGATTGGTATTCCTTCTGCTCAGGGGAGGCGTTCTTGCCTTGATTTGCACGATCGTCGTCTTCCTGGTGGTCACATATGTAGAGAGCGTTAGGATAGAGATTCCATTATCGCATTCCGCGGTAAGGGGTGCAAGAGGGCGTTTTCCAGTAAAATTAATCTATGCGAGCGTTCTGCCCATGATACTTGTCAGGGCGCTACAGGCAAATATCCAGATGTTCGGAATGCTGCTCTGGAATAGCCATCTACCGTTCATAGGGCATAATCCTGCTATAGGAGCTTTCAGCGGAAACATGGCAATCTCGGGCATAATGTACTACCTAGGGCCACTGCACGGCCCTGGAGACTGGATTCCTGCCTTAGTATGGCAAAATCCTGAACTGGTGCACCTGCAGTTATGGCAGATTGCTCTCAGATGCGTGACAGACTTGACCATGATGATTGTCGGCGGCATGATCTTTGCAATATTCTGGATTGAAACCAGCGGCATGGGAGCGAAATCCGTAGCGGCCCAAATTCAAGGCTCTGGTCTACAAATCCCTGGATTCAGGCGTGATGTCGGCGCGCTCGAGAGGGTTATGAAACGCTACATACCAAAGGTAACGGTAATAGGCGGTGCATTTATCGGGGCGCTTACAGTCATAGCAAGCCTGTTTGGCCTGATTGGAAATGTAGGCGGCACGGGACTTTTGTTGACGGTAGATATCGTTTACCAGATGTATGAGCAACTAGCATCAGAACAGATGATGGAGATGCATCCAATGATGAGAAAATTCCTAGGAGGAGAGTGATTAAAATGAAATTTGTACTTCTTGGTCCACCGGGTGCTGGCAAGGGCACCCAAGCAGAGAGATTAGCCAAAAAATATGGCATCCCGCACATAGCCACAGGGGATATCTTACGGCAGAGTGTAAAAGATAGAACCAAATCAGGAATGTTAGCAAAATCCTACATGGACAAAGGCGAATTAGTGCCAGACCAGATCCTGATAGGCATTATAAGAGACAGGCTATCCAGTGTGGATTGTTCGAAAGGGTTCATCTTGGATGGATTCCCAAGGACGGTAACACAAGCAGATGCGTTGTCGAGTATTTTGCGTAGGTTAAATCAAAAACTCGATGGAATGATTAATTTAGAGGTGCCACAAGAAAAGGTGATTGCACGACTCTCCAGCAGGAGGGTATGCAGGTCATGCGGCACGAATTACCACATAGAATTTAACCCGCCCAAAGAGGAGGGTAAATGCGACAAGTGCGATGGACAGCTATACCAGAGAGACGATGACAAGGAAGAGTCAATCCAGAACAGGCTCAAGGTGTACCAGCGCCAGACAGAGCCCCTCATAAAATATTACAAAAAAGAGGGGTTGCTGATTCCGGTAGATGGAGCAAAAGATATATCGGCAGTATTTGAGGACCTTTGCACGATTTTTGAGGGCGTAAAAAAATGAAGAGCAAGTTTAAAGATATCTTGGATAAGGCAGCGATGATTGCCGGGTTTGGCCTTATCATTGGATTTATGAACCAAGGATTTCGCGAGTCGCTTGGAGCGACGATGGACATTCTATTAGGTCCCCTAACCGTTTTTCCCGTATACATCGTGATATTCATCTTGGCTATGGTCACGGGCCTGTACACGTCGCTTATGCAGAAATGTACCATCGACTGGGAAAAAACCAGACGTGCTACCGAGCAGATGAAGCAATTCCAAAAGGAGTTTAGGGAAGCGCAACTGTCGGAGAACAAACACAAATTGAAGAAGTTAGAAGAGCAAAAGGGGGACATCATGGCGATGCAAGCGGAGATGTCAAAACAGCAGCTCAAGCCCATGGCATATATCATGCTGGTGACGTTGCCGGTATTCGGCTGGCTGTATTACTTAATGTTCACCCTGCGCCCTGAAGCCAGTATCATCTTGCCATTTTACGGCCTTAAAATATTGGCGGCAGATAGGGTCCTTAAATTTATACCAGTATGGATATTCTGGTATGCCCTTTGCTCCATGTCGGTGAGCCAAATAATCCGGAAGGCGTTGAACATGGGTGGGGCATAATCATGATTATCACACTAAGCGGATTGCCCGGCAGCGGTACAACTACCATAGCAAAAATCGTAGCGAGCCGACTCAAGCTGAAAGTGATTTCTGCCGGAGACACATTCAGAGAGATGGCAGCCGAGCAAAATATGACGCTTTCCGAGTTTGGGAAACTGGCAGAATCTAACACGGAAATAGACCAGACAATTGACCAAAGACAAGCCCAGATTGCGAAAGAGGGAGATAATCTCTTAGTCGAGGGGCGGCTCTCTGGATGGATGGTAGAAAATGCTGACCTCAAAATATGGCTCAAAACGCCGATTGAAGTGCGATGTGAGCGAATTGCAAAGAGAGATGGCATACCGCTGGAACAAGCAATGCGCGAAACAAAGGAGAGAGAGAAATGCGAGGCGGTGCGATACCTCGAGCACTATGACATCAATATCGGCAATCTGGAGCCTTATAACCTGATAATCGATTCATCAAAATGGGACGGCAACAGCATCGCGGAGATAGTTGGTTGCTCCATAGAGTTGAGTGCTAAATGAGCCCCTTATTTGAGAAGAGAAGAACGCTGGCAAAGGCATCAGACACAACTGATGCCAAGTACGGATGTACGCCAGAAAGGCGCAACCTTAAAGAGCACATCAACAAAGGAGTGGTGAATATAGACAAACCACCCGGTCCAACATCGCACGAGGTGGTCGCGTGGGTCAAGGACATCTTACATGTGAACAAGGCAGGTCACAGCGGGACATTAGACCCCAAAGTGACGGGTGCACTTCCCATAATGCTTGGAGATGCTGTCAAAGCTGTCGGCACCCTGCTAACCGCGGGCAAAGAATATATATGTATAATGAGACTTCAGAGAAGTGCTTCAAAAGCAAAGATAATGGAAACCTGCGCTGAGTTTGTCGGGACGATATACCAGAAACCACCAATGAAGTCTGCAGTGAAGCGACAGATTCGCAAACGGAGA
The DNA here is from genome assembly GCA_026016205.1 of Methanosarcinales archaeon. GTDB lineage: Archaea > Halobacteriota > UBA148 > UBA148 > JAUWXC01 > JAUWXC01. The sequence continues at coordinate 591,457 of CP061209.1, forward strand.
ATATACTATCTGGAAATAATGGAGATAGAAGGCAAAGACGTGCTGTTCAAAGTAGGTTGTGAGTCAGGAACCTATATAAGGAAACTTTGCCATGATATCGGCGAGGCTCTCGGCACTGGCGCACACATGCTGGAGCTGCGCAGAATCAAGTCAGGGCCATTTACAGAAGCAAATCTGACAACCATGCACAATCTCAAGGACGCCTATGTCCTGTGGGAAGAAGATGGCACTGAATCATACCTAAGGAAGATGATCCTTCCGATGGAGCGGGCGTTGGAGCATCTACCAAGAATATCCATAAGGGACACGGCGGTGGATGCAATCTGCCACGGTGCAGACCTTGCCGCCCCAGGAATATTGACAGTAGAAAGTGATATTAAGGCTGGAGACCTGATAGCAGTGTTTACGTTAAAGGGTGAAGTAGTCTGCCTTGGCACGGCAAAAATGACGTCGATGCAAATATTGAACGCCAAGAGCGGGATTGCAGTTGACACCGATAGAGTCTTAATGAAGCCGGGCATATACCCCAAGGCGTGGACACATAAGACTGCCGAGGTCGCCTAGCCCGGTATGGCGCAGGCCTGGAATTGATTCAGGGAGCCTGTTGTGCATTTGCACTGCAAGGGTTCAAATCCCTTCCTCGGCGCTTGGAGGATAAATGCCAAAGAAGAATGAAAAAACAGAAGAGGAAAGTATCAAGCATATAGTCAGGATTGTCAACACTGACTTGAAAGGGAAAAAGAGCGTATGCTATGCACTTACTGGTATAAAGGGCATTTCCAGAAGAGCAGCAAGAGTGATAACACGGAAAGCTGGAATAGACCCAAATGCGACGATGGGGCATTTATCGGATGAAGAAATCGACAAGCTAAAAAAAGCAGTCGATGAATTTGAAAAAACTGCCCCTATCTGGATGATTAATAGGCAAAAAGATAACGTAACTGGAGGCAATCGACATGTAATCGGCGCTAAGCTCATGCTACAGCTTAGAGAAGACCTCAACAGGTTAAAGAAGATACGAAGTTACAGGGGCATTAGACACGAGAGAGGGTTAAAAGTAAGAGGTCAGAAGACTAGGTCTACCGGAAGAAGGGGTGCCGTGGTTGGCGTTGTAAGAAAGAGGATACTCGCAGAAAAAGCAGAGAAGAAATAGGTGATAAACAATGGGATACCCGGGAAAGAATCGTAAAACGTATGAGCCACCAAGTCACCCATGGCAGGCAATAAGGATGTCTGAGGAAGCGGCACTGGTCAAAAAATACGGCCTAAGAAATAAGCGAGAAATCTGGAAAGCACACAGCATACTGAGAAAATATCGGCGAGAGGCTCGAAAAATGCTCGCAAAGTCAACTGCTACCAGCGAAGGGGATGTGCGCGCCAAGGAAGAGGAAATAAAAACCCTAGAAAAACTAAATAAGATGAACCTCTTAAAGGAAAGCGCTAAATTAGATGATGTCCTTGCCCTAAAGACCGAAGACATATTAGAACGGAGATTGCAAACCCAAGTGCATCGGAAAGGTCTTGCAAATTCTATGAAACAGGCACGTCAACTCATCACTCACGGACACATCACAGTTGCAGGGAGGAAAGTCACTATCCCAGGTTATTTAGTTCGGAAGAACGAAGAAGCGCAGATAGGGTATTATGTCGGATCTTCCATGATAAAAAACTTAAAACCTAAAGCAAAAGCAGCGGAGTAGGATATATCTATGTCAAGTGAAAAATGGGGAATTGCACATATATATGCGTCGTTTAACAACACGATTATCACGATAACCGACTTGACTGGGGCTGAGACCATTGCGAAGTCCTCGGGCGGAATGGTGGTTAAAGCAGATAGGGATGAAAGCTCACCATATGCAGCGATGCAACTCGCGATGAACGTTGCGGACCAAGCAAAGGAGAAGGGCATTATAGGCGTTCATGTACGAGTGAGGGCGCCAGGTGGCAACAAACAACGCAGCCCAGGTCCGGGAGCACAAGCCGCAATACGAGCATTAGCCAGAGCGGGGCTACAAATTGGACGGATTGAAGATGTGACACCCGTACCACATGATGGGACGCGCGCATCTGGCGGGAAAAGAGGGAGAAGAGTCTAAATGAACGTCGATATAATCGAATTATCCGAGTTAAAAGCAAAATTTGTGTTATCTGGTGTCTCACCAGCTTTTGCAAATGCCCTGAGACGTAGTATGATTATTGAAGTGCCATCTCTGGCGATAGACGACGTCAACATATACGAGAACATGTCCGTGTTGTTCGATGAAGTAATCGCCCTGCGTCTTGGACTGATACCTCTCAAAACGGATTTAAACTCATATGTACTTCGCTCTGAGTGCAAGTGCGAGGATGGTTGCCCCAAATGCCAGGTATCCCTAATGCTCAGTGTTGAAGGGCCAAAAACGGTCTACTCGGGAGACTTACAGTCCAGCGACCCAAAGGTCGTTCCCGCAGAAGCAAATATCCCTATCGTCAAGCTTAAAAAGGACCAAAAACTGGTATTAGAGGCGATAGCCATATTGGGCAAGGGCAAGGACCATGCAAAATGGCAACCTGCAGTTGCATGTGGTTATAAAAACATGCCGAAAATCGTCATTTCAGGATGTGACGGATGCGGTGCATGTGTGGATGTTTGCCCCATAGGTATATTAGAGCTAGATAAAACAGTAATAGTCAAAGATGAGGCAAAATGCTCGCTATGCCGCCTTTGCGAAAAATCATGCGAATCCGGGGCGATAAAAATAAACACAGACCCGACATCATTTGTGTTTTCTGTTGAAGTTGATGGGTCGATGTTGTGCATAGAGGCGATAATAAGGGCTACGGATGAGATCAAGACAAAAGCTAAGGCATTAACAAAAAATTTAAGTGTATTAACCTAAAGCGGGGGTTGCCAAGTCAGGTTAACAATCTTTTTGGTTGCAAAAAGGTTGACTAAAGGCGCAAGGTTGAGGGCCTTGTCCCGTAGGGGTTCGCGAGTTCAAATCTCGTCCCCCGCATCACCAGCAAAACAGGGAGTGGAAATGAGAAAGACGAAAACGAATCCAAGATTAGCAAAACTAATAGGAATGCTCAAAGTCAGGTCAAGGGATGAAAACGCGCCGATCTGGCGGAGTGTTGCAAAAAAGTTAGAGCGACCTACGCGCCACTACGCAGATGTAAACATCAGCAAGATTAATCGGCATACAAGTAAGGATGAAACCGTGCTCGTGCCAGGCAAGGTGCTCGGTGCGGGTGTGCTAGACCATCCAGTTACTGTTGCCGCACTCAGCTTCAGCTCTTCTGCAAGGGATAAGATCGCATCCGCCAAGGGAAAATGCACTTTAATCGAAAAGTTGATAGAGGAGAACCCTTCTGGTAAAGGAATCAGGATAATTCAATAGGGAGACTATAAATGACTGTTATCGATGCAGACGGACTTATATTAGGGCGATTGGCATCACATATCTCGAAGCGCCTCCTATCAGGAGAGGATATCATTATCGTGAATGCAGAGAAATCCGTAATCTCCGGGTCCAAAGATAGCATTTCAGAAAAATACAAGAGCCATATAAACAGAGGGAGCCAAGAAAGGAAGACGCATTTTCCGAAAAGACCGGATAGGATATTGAAAAGAACGATAAGAGGTATGCTCCCATATAAGCAAAAACGCGGTAGAAATGCGTACTCGCTGTTAAGAGTGTATATTGAAGTGCCGAATGAACTGCAAGATGCACATTTTGAAACGATTGAAGGCGCTAAAGCGGCACGGTTGAGCGCGCAATACGTCCGGTTGGGTGAATTGAGCAAAAAACTCGGCGCATCTTGGTGATAAAACATGATAGTTAATACAAGTGGTAAGAGGAAAAAAGCAATCGCGAGGGCTACGATAAAGAGTGGAACTGGACGAACCAGGATAAACAAAAAGCCCCTGGAGATCCTTGAGCCGGAATTAGCGAGGCTTAAAATACTGGAGCTGTTAAACCTTGCCGGAAATGCTGTTGCGGGGCTAGATATAGAGGTTAATGTGCAAGGGGGAGGCATTATGGGACAAGCGGATGCAGTTAGGACTGCCATAGCCAAAGGACTGGTTCAATTGACAAAGGATACCTCGCTTAGAGAGGCTTTTCTGGAATATGACCGAAATCTTTTAGTTAGCGATGCCAGACAAAAAGAGCGCAAAAAGTTTGGTGGACCTGGAGCGAGGGCGAAGCGGCAAAAATCATACAGGTGATACTATGATACCAATTAGATGTTTTACATGCGGAAAAGTCATATCCGGTGTATGGGACGAGTATAAGAAGCGAGTGGAGGAGAAGAAGAAAGAGCTTGGAACAGACGACGTCAAGGTAGGAGACATCCTGGACGACTTGGGTATCGAAAGATACTGCTGTCGACGAATGTTGATGGCACATGTGGAGCTGGTGGATGTACTGGCACAATACCAATGAAGGGGTTGTAGGGTAGTCTGGTCCATCCTATAGCGTTCGGGACGCTGTGACCTGAGTTCAAATCTCAGCAACCCCACTGGAACTGTTTTAAACCCCCTGGAGGAGATAAATTTGGATAAAAAGTACACAAGATTCGAAAAAGCTAGGATAATTGGAGCCAGAGCCCTGCAGATTGTTATGGGGGCCCCAATCCTGATTTCAACGAAGTCAAGCGACCCGATAGATATAGCAATGCAAGAATTCGAGAAGGGTGTGATTCCCATAACGGTAAGAAGGATATGTAAATGACCAAAATCACGAGCATCACAGTCAGGACGATATTAGATAGCAGGGGAAACAAAACCATCGAGGCTGATGTATGCACGGCCAACGGCTTTGGGCAATGTGCCGCACCCTCTGGTGCGAGTACCGGCACATTTGAGGCAAGGTCAATCCCTGCATCGGAGGCGGTGCTCAAGGCAAGAAAGTTAGTCATACCTGAATTGATTGGCTTAGATGCCACCGAACAGGAAAAAATAGATGCACATCTGCATAAAATAGATGGCACAAACAATTTTGCAAACATAGGCGGTAACACAGCCGTAGCGATATCCCTAGCAGTTGCAAAAGCGGCTGCCTCCTCATCCAACAGTCCCTTATATCGATACCTCAATCCATCTGCAAGCGCCCTTCCTTTTCCATTGGGCAATGTTATAGGTGGCGGTGCACATGCAAAAGGCGCTACGGACATCCAAGAATTTCTCGTCATTCCTGTGGGCGCGAAAAGTGTCCAAGATGCGATATTTGCCAATGCGCTGGTGCACAAAAAGGTTAAAATGATACTGGAGAAAAAAGGAGTGCATTGTGGAAAGGGTGATGAAGGGGCGTGGGCACCACCTATTAGCGATGTGGAAGCGCTTGAAATCATATCAGAAGCGATTAAGAGTGCCTCTGATTCGACCGGGTTTGAGATACGTGCAGCTCTTGATGTAGCTGCAACAGAACTGTGGAATGGCTCTACGTACGTCTACGCAGACGCCAAACGCAGCCCAGAGGAGCAAATTGAATACATATCTCAATTAATAGATGAACATAACTTATATTTCGTAGAGGACCCATTGGAGGAAAATGACTTTGAGGGCTTTGTTAGATTGACAGAGAGGGCAAAATGCCTGATTTGCGGCGACGACCTATTCGTCACGAATTCCGAAAGGATTAAAAAAGGTATCGAGATGGGGGCTGCTAATGCTGTCCTAATTAAGCCTAACCAGATAGGAACGCTAACAGATACCTATAATGCGATGAAATTAGCAAAGGAGAAGGGCTATTGTTGCATAATATCCCATCGATCCGGCGAGACTTTGGATGAGACGATTGCGCACCTGGCAGTTGCATTTGACATCCCTATCATCAAAACAGGTGTGGTTGGAGGGGAGCGCATAGCAAAACTTAATGAATTAATCAGAATAGAAGAGGAGATGTCTGCCCCAAGAATGGCAAGTATAACTTACTGAGGTGCGATAATGAATGAAAAGATAAAGAATGTGGACTACGAACCATTGATTCCCATGGAGGAATACTTAGCATCAGGCGTCCATATAGGGACGCAACAGAAGACAGAGGATATGAAGGGATTTATTTATATGGTTAGGGGGGACGGGTTATATGTCTTAGATATACAAGCAACAGACCAGCGCATTAGGACTGCTGCAAAATTCCTGGTAAGATATGAACCCACTAAGATCTTGGCCGTATCTGCACGGCAATATGGACAGCGCCCAGTAGAAATGTTAGCCAAGGCGATTGGAGCAAAGGCAATTGCAGGTCGATTTATTCCAGGCACATTAACCAATCCCCAGTATCAGAGATATATAGAGCCTAGTGCACTAATCGTAACAGACCCGACCGGAGACATGCAAGCCGTTAGAGAAGCTGTGAGCATTGGAATCCCAGTTATAGGGCTGTGTGACAGCAATAACCTAACCGCAAGCATCGATTTGGTAATTCCAACGAATAATAAGGGAAGAAAGGCTCTTGCTACAGTCTATTGGCTACTCGCCAGGGAAATTCTCAAGGAGAGGGGCGAACCAGTTAACTACTCGATAGACGATTTTGAAGCAGAATTGTGAAGGCGATTAAATGAGAAGGACGGTCGTAGCCGGACAATTTTATCCAGGCGATGCCGAAACCCTGAGGCGCCAGGTCGAAGGTTACATGGCTGCTGCAGAAGCAGAGGTGTCTGAAACTATAAAGGGAGCCGTGGTACCCCATGCTGGATATATATACTCTGGCAAGGTTGCAGCGCATGTCTATGCGGCACTTCCAGATGCAAAAACATTTGTTATTATAGGGCCAAACCACCATGGAGCCGGTTCCACTGTAGCGGTGTCATCGGACACATGGAGCACACCCTTGGGCGAAGTGAAAGTGGATAATGAGGTTATAGCTGCGCTACCGTCGAGCATCAGCAGGGATGAAACTGCACACCAATATGAGCACTCGATAGAGGTTCAACTGCCTTTTCTACAGGTCAGATTCAATGATTTTAAAATTGTCCCCATATGCATGGGCATGCAAGATGAAAAGACGGCCCAATATGTTAGCACAGCACTAATCGAAGCCTTGAAAAATAAAAATGCCATCATATTGGCATCTTCGGATTTTACGCATTATGAGCCTGCCACTGTAGCGTATGAGAAGGATCAGTCAGTAATCGAGCCAATTCTCGAGTTAGATGCACATACCTTTTACTCGCGCTTGTATCAGCAGCGAGCCTCGGTCTGTGGCTATGGCCCGATTGCAGTGATGATAGAGGCCACAAAAGCCCTCGGAGCAAAAAGAGGGTGCCTGTTGAAATACGCCACGAGCAGCGATGTTACAGGGGACATGTCAAGCGTGGTTGGGTACGCAGCCATAAGCGTTGGAGATTGAGATGGTCACCTATTCTGCACCTGGTAAGATATTTTTATTTGGTGAGCATGCCGTGGTTTACGGCGAGCCTGCCATTGCATGCGCGATAGACTTGCGAGCGCATGTCACCGCCCAGAAGCATTCAGAAGTTGTGATTACCTCGAAGTTGGGCAGGGGAGAGGGCAAGCATCAGTACGTCAGCAAAGCAATTAAAAAGATAGGAGAACTGACTGAATTGGATGGGGTGAGGATTGTGATTGATTCCAAGATTCCGGTAGGTGGTGGGCTGGGTTCCTCTGCTGCAGTCACGATTGCGACACTGGCTGCCCTGAACGAAGAGTTTGGCGCTGGGCTAAACAAGGAGGAGATAGCTAGATTAGGCTACTCGATTGAGAAAGAGGTACAAGGTGCTGCCAGCCCTACTGACACCTACGTCTCTACAATGGGAGGGGTTGTGCTTATTCCTGCCAAGAAGAGGTTGCGAAATCTGGACTGTGAAATCGTGATAGGAGACACTGGCAAAAGTTCATCAACCAGGGGGCTTGTACAGCAAGTAAGAGTCCTCAAGGATAATCATCCCGAGATAATCGAGCCGATATTCAGTTCAATCGGTAATTTAGCCAAGAAAGGCGAGGTGTTAGTAGAAAAAGGAGATTGCAACGCTGTTGGTGAATTGATGAACGTAAATCAAGGTCTGCTTGAGTCGCTCGGCGTCGGGTGTGCCGAACTGTCAGCGCTGGTGTATGCAGCAAGGGGCGCAGGTGCCATAGGGGCAAAGTTGACCGGTGCCGGTGGAGGAGGGTGCATGGTCGCACTGGCAGATAAGATGTACGTAGAGGGCGTGGCATCTGCCATAGAAAGCGCGGGTGGAACGCCCATTAAAAGCAAAATAACGGAAACAGGTGTGAGACGTGAGTGAAGTTACGATTCTGAAAATTGGCGGGAGCGTCTTAACAGATAAGAGAGAGGAAGGCAAACTCAATCAAGATAGGATAACCAAAATTGCAAAGGAGATCGCGTCCAGCGATGTGCAAAACCTTATATTAATTCATGGTGCCGGCTCTTTTGGGCACCCCATAGCCAAGAAGTTTGGCCTCGACGCGTCAGGGAGGCAGAACTATGCAGGTGCAGCGCTAACACATGAAATGGTAAAAGAACTTAATAAAACAATAGTCAAAGAGCTGGTTGAAGATGGTGTAGCTGCCATGCCCGTGCACCCGATGAGCTGCGCGATATCATCCAAGGGAAGATTAAAGGAGATAATGACTGCACAGATTGAACTGATGGCAGATAATGATGTAGTTCCAGTTATTCATGGTGATGTAGTGATGGATTTGGAGTGGGGAACCTCAATATTGTCAGGGGACCAGATAGTATTGCATCTGGCGCAACGCTTAAAGGCCAAAAGGGTTGGAGTTGGTACCGATGTTGATGGAGTGATTGATGGCGAGGGTAGGATAATAACATCCATAACTCCAAAAACATTTAGTAACATAAAGCCACTACTAACTACCCCCAAGGGCGTTGATGTTACTGGAGAGATGTCGGGCAAGGTGAGCGAGTTGGTAAGACTGGCAAAGGCTGGCATCCAATCTTATGTATTTAATGCATCAAAAAAAGGAAATATCACAGCATTTTTAAGGGGCAACATAGATTTTGGAACAGTTATCAGGAGCGATTGATTTGGAGCAAACGTCTAAGAGAAAAATCGAACACCTGCGCATATGTGCGGAGGAAGACGTCGAATCAAGTCCAACTGGATTTGAAGATGTCATGCTAATTCATAATGCCCTGCCTGAAATTAGTAAGGATGAAATCGACTTAGGCACCACGTTCCTCGGCAAATGCTTTAATGCACCCATTATGATTGCTCCTATGACAGGGGGGCACCCTGACACCAAAGCCATAAATGCGGCACTTGGCAGTGCGGCAGAAACACTTGGCATCGGCATTGGTGTTGGCAGCCAGAGGGCAGCAATTGAAGACCCTAAGCAAGAAGATTCATTTCGCATTGTAAGGGACGTTGCACCCAACGTATTCATATGCGCCAATGTCGGCGCACCCCAACTAAGAGAGTATGGGATAGACGGGGTCAAAAAGGCAATTGAGATGGTGAGTGCGGATGCGCTGTCAATTCATCTCAACTTCTTACAAGAAGCGATTCAACCAGAAGGAGATGTTGATGCAAGGGGCTGTCTTGATATGATAAAAGAGATATGTGCAGGCATAAACGTTCCTGTAATAGTGAAAGAGACAGGCGCCGGCATATCAAGAGAGGCTGCAACTGCATTGAAGGGGGCAGGCGTAACCGCAATAGACATTGGCGGGGTTGGCGGAACCTCCTGGGCAGGCGTAGAGGTTTATAGGGCAAAAGCAGAGGGTGATGTATTGGCAGAGCACCTCGGCAAAATGTTCTGGAACTGGGGCATTCCAACTGCCATAAGCATCGTCGAATCGTCTGTGGGCGTGCCAATCGTCTCAACAGGTGGTGTGCGCACCGGCATAGACATGGCAAAGTGTCTTGCCCTTGGTGCTTCACTCTGTGGCGTAGCGTTGCCGCTGGTAGCACCTGCGCTCAAAGGCGAGAAGGAAGTGATTGGTAAACTAAGTACTATGATCGAAGAGCTAAGGGTGGCTATGTTCTTGGCAGGTTGCCATTCTATTCAAGATATACAAAAAGCCAGGATTGTGATAACAGGGATGACGAAGGAGACCCTGGAGCAACGAGGACACGACCCTGGACGATTTTCAAAATAAAGGTGATAAAATGGATATGAGTATTGTTGCAGTCGGTGGATACGACGAAGTAGGAAGAAATATGACCGCAATTCGTTGCGGAAAAGACATCGTGATAATGGACATGGGTGTCAGGCTTGACAGGGTACAGATTCACGAAGATGTAGCTATTGAAAAAATGCACTCGCTGGACCTCATTAAAATGGGCGCCATTCCAGACGATACGATAATGAGTGAGGTAGAAGGAGATGTCAGAGCTATTGTCTGCACACACGGACACATGGACCACATAGGCGCCATAGCAAAACTGGCACATCGCTACGGAGCACCCATTATAGGAACGCCATTTACAATTGAACTAATCTCGCAACAAATCGCCTCAGAGCGCAAATTTGGCACTACGAACAAGTTGATTACGCTAAATGCCGGCGAAACCATGCAGATTGCACCCTCTATAGAACTCGAATTCATCAGGGTTCAGCACAGCATCATAGATTGTGTGTTTGCAGTGCTTCACACCCCGGACGGGGCGATAGTTTACGCCAATGATTTTAAGTTAGACAGGACACCCACCCTTGGCGAAAAGCCCGATTTTAGACGATTGAAGAGGTTGCACAATGATGGGGTGGTTGCCATGATTGTCGAGAGCACAAATGTGCAGCGATGTGGCAAGACGCCATCAGAGCAAATCGCGCGAGACTTGGTTAGAGATGTGCTATTGGGCACAGAGGAGAGTGAAACGGGCGTATTAGTCACCACGTTCTCGTCGCACATTGCAAGGATTAAGACGATTGTCGAGGCTGCAGAGAAGATGGGGAGGCGCCCAATCCTTTTGGGCAGGTCAATGGAAAAATACGCAGGGTCGGCAGAACGAATGAAATATGTCGATTTCCCGAAGTCGCTGGGCATATTTGGGGATAGAAAATCAGTCGACAGGATGTTCAAAAAGATAATGGAAAAGAAAGACAAATACCTACCTATTGTTACAGGTCACCAAGGAGAGTCTGGGGCAGTGCTCTCAAGAATTGCCAATGGTCTAACGCCATATACGATTGAAGAAGGCGACAAGGTCATATTCTCGGCTAATGTGATACCAACTCCCACCAACGTATCCAATCGATATACTGTTGAAACCAAGTTGCGAATGAAGGGAGCAAGGCTATATGATGATGTGCACGTCTCAGGGCATGCATCCAGGGAAGACCACTGGGAATTGCTCAGAATGATCAATCCGGAACACGTCATCCCCGCACATGGAGACCTAAGCATGACATCTGCATATGCAGAGCTGGCTGAAGATGTCGGCTATAAATTGGGTGACACGGTACATCTCGTGCGAAATGGACAGGAAATTTACCTTTGAGTGAATGCTATGCACATAACCGAGGAGGTCAAGAAAAGGAGCAAGATGGTCAATGGGCTAGCTGAGAAACTATTGCCCGTCGCACAACCAGAGGAGTTATACCTGGCATCCAGGCATTTGATGGAAGCGGGAGGAAAAAGACTTCGACCGGCCATGCTGATTCTCGCAACCGAAGCGGCTAGGGGCGATGTACAGAAAGTGCTCCCAGCTGCGTTCTCTATCGAGCTGATCCATAATTTCACGCTGATTCATGACGATATTATGGACCAAGATATTTTACGAAGAGGTTATCCCACAGTCCACCTAAAATGGGGGCTGCCCGCTGCAATTCTGGCTGGGGATACACTCTATTCAAAGGCAATCGAGATTCTCGCTGGCGTGGATGCATCTCCCGATAGAGTGGTGCGCTGTCTGAACATCCTCTCGAAAACATGTACGGAAATCTGTGAAGGGCAGTGGATGGATATGATGTTTGAGGGGTTGCCAAAGGTTTCCGAGGCAGAGTATATGAAGATGGTTAAGAAGAAGACTGGCATGTTATTCGCTGCTGCCATGTCAATTGGCGGGATTCTCGGCGGTTGTGATAAGAAAGAAGCAAAAGCACTCTGGGAATCTGGAAAAACTATGGGAATAGCATTCCAGATACGCGATGACGTACTTGACCTGATAACACCAGAAGAGGAATTAGGCAAAGATAGAGGGAGTGATCTTATGGAGGGCAAGAAAACCTTGGTTAGGATTCATGCATTTGAGAAGGGCATTAAATTAGGCCATATTAAGCGGGGGGCATCCAAAGAAGACATTGATGCGGCAGTGCAAGCATTGCACAATGCAGGCTCAATCGATTATGCGATGGAAAAGGCGCAACAACTGGTTGTGCAGGGCAAAACCAAGCTTGATGTGCTACCTGATTCCAGAGCAAAAGAGTTGTTAAAAGAGCTGGCAGACTATATGGTGACGCGCACATACTAACCAGGCATTTCTTTCCCGGGCTTGTTTCGCTGTGGTTGTAGGGAATAATGACTTTAGCTACACAAGCCTATTATTGGTCCTATGTATAAGGGAGTATGAAATGAAAGTTGACGTTAAACGAGTTATACGCAAATATGCCCTGCAGAATGCAGTCAAATACGGCTCTACCCCCTCAAAGGCAGCGGTAATGAGCAAGGTAATGGGGCTGCACCCCGAGCTTAGATCAAATGCAAAGGAAACTATGACCCAGAGCGAGGGTATTTTAGCCGATATTGCTGCGATGAGCCCTGAACAAAGGGAGAGCGAATTGCAACGAATAGCACCTGAGCTAATAGAAGAATTGCACGAAAAAAGGGAAAAAGAGCGCAAACTCCCAAAATTAGATGTAACAGATGGCGTTGTAATGAGGATTGCACCCAACCCTAATGGGCCGCCCACCCTGGGCAGTGCAAGGGGCATCATCATAAATCACGAGTATGCCAAGATGTATGATGGCAAGTTCATTCTCAGGTTCGATGATACTGACCCTAAGATTAAAAGGCCCATGCTGGAGGCGTATGCATGGTACGAAGAGGATTGCGAGTGGCTTGGCGCCAAGCCAGATGAAATCGTGATAGCATCTGACAGAATAGACAGATACTACGAGTACGCCGAGGAACTGATAAAGAAGGGGGACGCTTATATCTGCTTCTGCAGTCAACAAAAATTCAAACAACTGAAGGATGCTAAAAAAGCATGTCCGCATAGAGAGAAGGATGCCGGGATCAATCTTGAATCTTGGAAAAAGATGCTGGCAGGAGGATATGAGGAGGGTGAAGCAGCCCTACGGATTAAAACTGATATTAAACATAAAGACCCTGCGCTGCGCGACTGGGTTGCCTTCAGGATTATCAAGGTGCCACACCCAAGAGTTGGAGACAAATACCAAGTCTGGCCCATGCTCGATTTCGAATCGGCAATAGAGGACCGTCTGCTTGGAATCACACATATAATCAGGGGCAAAGACCTTATGGATAGTGAAAAAAGGCAGAAATTTGTCTATGAGTATCTGGGATGGGAGTACCCCAAGACATCTCATTGGGGGCGCATCAAAATCCATGAGTTTGGCAAACTCAGCACCAGCGGAATGAAAAAAGCCATACAGGAAGGCTTGTATAAAGGCTGGGATGACCCAAGGTTACCGACAATACGCGCCCTCAGAAGAAGGGGCATTCAACCGGATGCGATTAGAAATTTTATGATAGGCCTGGGCATAAGCGAGACGGATATTGCGGTCAGCATGGATACGCTATATGCCGAGAACAGAAAAATTATAGACCCTGTGGCAAATCGGTATTTCTTTGTCCATGACCCTGTACGCATGATGATAGAAAATGCACCGCCAGTAGTGGCAAAGGCACCGCTGCATCCAAACATAGACAGGGGCATCAGACAAATTTCCACCCGGGGGGAGATTTTCGTATGCAAGGATGACGTGGAAAGGATGAAAGAGGGCAAGATATTGCGGCTTAAGGACCTATACAATATCAAAATTATGAGTTTAAAACCCCTCAAAGCCGAATATATTGGAAATGACATGAGCATTATCAAGAGGGGGACGATCATCCACTGGGCACCGGTTGATGGAGCCAAGGTAGAAGTAGTCGCCCCTGACCATGAATACAATGGTGTTGGCGAGGAAGGGATTAAATCTGAACTTGGTAATGTCGTCCAGTTTGAGCGATTTGGATTTGTGAGGATTGATTCCGTAGATGGTGCTATAAGGGCGTATTTTACACATAAATAGTAAGCACAACATTTAAACCACATGATGCAATATTAGAGAGACGCTTGGTCATAACTTAGAAACGATGATTGATGAAGGGTTCATAGCCCAGAAGGAGGAAATAATATGGCAAAATTAATGTACGTCAAATTTGAGGTTCCAGCGGAACTGGAAAATAAGGCGCTAGAAGCGCTGGAATTGGCAAGAGACACAGGAAAAATTAAAAAGGGAACGAATGAAGTGACAAAGGCAATCGAGAGAGGAGTTGCTAAGCTGGTTTTAATCGGCGAGGATGTGCAGCCTGAGGAAATCGTTGCGCACCTACCGCCCCTAAGCGAAGAAAAGAAGACACCATACATCTACGTCAAAAAACAGGAGGAGCTCGGAGCAGCATCTGGCCTGGACGTGGGCTGTGCAGCATCAGCGATTATAGACTCTGGAAAGGGCAAGGAACTCGTGGAAGATGTTACGCAGAAGCTCAAGGCATTGAAGTGAAGGAGATTTTTAATGGTAGAGAATGATGGAGTTCCCGCAGAGGTCATTGAGGTACTTGGCAGAACAGGCATGCATGGAGAGGCAACTCAGATTAAGTGCCGCATTCTCGAAGGCATGAACAAAGGCAGGATAATCACCAGAAACTGCATAGGGCCAGTGCACATTGGCGACATTCTCATGTTGTTAGAAACAGCCAGAGAAGCCAAGAAGTTAGTTTCGCGTTGATGGATGGTATTTAGGCACTCTAAGAGAAGAAAGGTGTGTTAGATAATATGGATATAAAAAAATGCTCGTTTTGTGGCAACCCTATTGAACCTGGAACTGGCAAAATGTTGGTTAGGAATGATGGAAACATCTATTTCTTCTGTTCGTCCAAGTGTGAAAACAACATGGCCCTTGGCAGGATTGCAAGGAAGACCAAGTGGACGAAGCAGGCGAAGGCTAAAAAAATAGAAAGCGAGACCAAGAAAAAAGCGAAGCCAAAAAAGGTCAAGAAGGCGAAGAAGTGAATTAAGATGCACGAGCGCACCTTCTTGATGATTAAACCAGATGGCGTTCAGCGTGGCGTAATAGGCGAGATTATTTCCAGAATCGAGCGAAGAGGATTTAAAATAGTTGCGCTCAAGATACTGCATGTAGATGATGAAATGGCGAAAAAACACTACGCCGAGCATATAGATAAGCCATTTTTTAATTCGTTAATAGAATTTATCAAGTCCGGTCCAGTTGTGGCGATGGTTATTGAGGGAGAGAACGCCATATCCACGATAAGAGAGATGGTTGGTGCAACCGACCCTAGAAAAGCCGCACCCGGCACAATCAGGGGCGATTTGGCACGTGATACGCATGACATCACATACAACATGGTTCATGCATCCGATTCCCCCCAATCTGCAAAAAGAGAGATTAGCCTTTATTTTGGCAACCTCTGATTCAAAAGGTTAGTTCAAAACTTCAACATTCTTTATATATTCCCCAGAACATCTTTTGAATGGCGATTATGGCAAAAAATCAGGAGAATGTGCGGACGCCCATTGTATGTGTGATGGGGCATGTCGACCATGGCAAGACCTCATTACTGGATAAGATACGTGGCACGAGCATCGCAGAAAGGGAAGCAGGTGCGATTACCCAGCATATTGGCGCTACTGAAATACCGCTGGATACCATCAAGACGCTATGCGGCCCTCTAATGAAAGGGGATTTTAAGATCCCAGGGCTACTTTTCATTGATACGCCAGGGCATCATGCCTTTACGACACTGAGGAGCCGGGGGGGAGCGCTGGCAGATTTGGCAGTCGTAGTAGTTGACGTCAATGAGGGGTTTCAGCCGCAAACAATAGAGGCGCTGAAAATCTTGCGTCGTTTCAAGACTCCTTTCGTGATTGCTGCCAATAAAATCGACAGAATTCACGGATGGTGCCCATACGAAAACGAGGCTTTTATCACCACATACAAACGTCAAAGTGAGCGGGCAAAAATGGCACTTGAGGATGCCGTCTATAGACTGATTGGCCAATTAGACGAAGTGGGTTTTTCTTCAGACAGGTACGATAGGATTAAGGATTTTCAGAAAAATGTCGGCGTGATTCCTGTTAGTGCTAAAACCGGAGAGGGAGTTCCAGACTTGTTGATGCTTCTTATCGGCTTGGCGCAAAGATTCCTTGAAAAAAATCTGAGAGTTCACGTCGCGGGCGAGGGCATTGGAACAATCCTAGAAGTTAAGGAGGAAAAGGGGCTCGGCACGACAGTCGACGTGATTCTGTACGATGGTGAACTAAAAGTTGGAGATAACATTGTGGTTGGCAGCCTAGGCGAGCCCATAGTAACAAAGGTACGCGCATTACTAAAACCCAGGCCCCTCGCCGAAATCAGGTCAGAGGATAGATTCCAACGAGTAAACAAGGTAGTGGCAGCTTCGGGCATAAAAGTCGTCGCGCCAGGGCTGGAAAAAGCGCTTGCCGGCTCACTGATGAGAGTTGCCAAGGAAGACCTCGAATGCGTGGCAAAAGAAGTTAAGTCAGAATTGGAAGAGGTGACAATCCAGACAGATGAAACAGGCGTGATTCTCAAGGCAGATACAATCGGGTCGTTGGAAGCGCTAATAAACGAGTTGAAGAGCGCAAACGTGCCAATACGCAAGGCTGAAGTTGGCAATATTTCAAGAAAGGACATCTTCGAGGCGGCGACAATCAAGGACCGTTGCCTGGCAGTCGTAATAGGGTTTTGTGTGAATATCTTGCCAGATGCAAAAGAAGAGGTGCAAAAATCTGGCGTTAATGTATTCCAGAACAATGTGATATACCAGTTAGTCAATGATTATAATGAATGGGTAGCCAAGGAGAAGTCGATATATGAAAAGAAGAGGCTCGAAGCAATCATCAGGCCTGGCAAATTTGTGATTATTCCTGGGTATGTATTCAGGCGCAGCAAGCCCGCCATAGTCGGCGTAAAGGTAACAGGAGGGATAATAAAGTCAGGAGTGAGCGTAACTAACGAGAATGGTGTACGAATCGGTACAATTAAGGGCATTCAGGAGAGAGGAGAGCATATAAGTGAGGCTGTGGTTGGAAAAGAGGTGGCAGTTTCGATTGATGGCCCTACAGTCGGCCGACAGATTAATGAGAAAGATACGCTCTATGTGGATATCCCAGAAAAACATGCAAAGATTCTTGAACAAGAATTGTATGATAAACTGTCTGCAGACGAACGTGAAACGCTGACAGTGTTTCTAAATATAAAACAGAAAGAAAAACCATTTTGGGGCAAATAGGAGATTAAAGCATGGCAGATTTCAGAGTAGTAATTTCATCCCCTAAAGAGGGAAAAGCATACCAAGTAGAGGTTTCCGGAGCAGAAGCAAACAAATTTATTAGCAAGACCATTGGCGACGCGGTTGATGGTAGCGTAGTCGGATTAAATGCCTATACGCTGCAGATTACCGGTGGAACAGACAAAGATGGATTCCCAATGCGAAAAGACCTTCCCAAAGGAGGGCGGCGAAAAATCCTTACATACATAGGTATAGGGCACCATCCAAAAGAGGAAGGGCAAAGAAGACGAAAAACCGTGTGCGGGAGAGATATCACAGCAAACACATGCCAGATAAACACAATCATCACCAAATACGGATCGAAGCCTGTCGCTGACCTTCTGGGCAGTAAAAAAGAAAAAGAAGAGTGAAATTATTGCTCACTTTTTGGGCTATGATAAAATTTTGATATCTTAGTCTTTTTAAAATTTTAATATTATATTAAAATCAACTTAGTTACACTATATAATATACTTTTAGATGGTATCAATTAATAGTATATTATAAAGTATCACCTGTAAAAATTTAGAGAAGAGATTTTACATTTTTATTTGGACTTTATTATATGATGCTATTTGGCACCAAACCCCAAGAGGTAAAGGACAAAAACATGTGACAAAACACAATGCCCAAATCACGCTTATTTCTATAATATATAAGAATGAAAAAATACTGCCCAAAAAAGCCGGCATTTTGTCAACTCAATGATTCCAAAATCTATAAGAATATGGTGATTGGCACGTGCAAACCCCTGCTTTACGAGTTAAAACATACAAAAATCGACGAGATCGGGTTTTTTGTAAATTTGTTCCTATATATAGTGGAATATATCCTGCACGGTTGTATGAGAAATATTTGTCGAAACTGAGAATTATTCCACCAAGCAGCGTAGATTTATGATATCGATTAACTCTCACTTTTTTGCGACTTTCTAAGTGCATTACAAAAAGCCAGTTAAACGTCTTTTGAGATAAAATAAGCCCTATTATGTCAAATTAACTAATTTAGAGCATTTTACAAGGAGATATTTAGATGAGATAAGATGTACCTCAGATATATCTAAGATACTATTTTTCATCTCAAAATTAAAAATAACAAAATAAAAAATATATTAAATTAATGACGAAAAATAAAATACAATAGGAAAATTTAGATATGTGGGAAAAGTGAGAGTTAAAAAGCAGAGAGAATATTTAGTAGTAGAGGAATAAAAGAAGCAAGAAGATGGCCAGAATAAGAGAGGCGAAACGCACGGCCACGACGATGGTGGTCCGGTCACATGCAACTGCACGCATCACGCAGTCTAGGGACCCCTACCTAGAATTAATGAGACGGTTGTTCCAGGGAGAAACCACTGCGATGAGGGCGAAACGTTTTCTTGAACTAGTCGAGAAAAGAAAAAGTGAGGGCAAACCCATATTGGTGAGGGAATGGAATCGGCTGCTCAAAGAGATGAGTGTCAGTAGGTCCTCCTTTTATGCAATGCGAAACAAGCTGTTGGGCGCCGGCGTACTTGAAATACGAAACGGCGAATACCACTTATCAGGGCAATTCAGCAAGGATTTGTCAGATATGGCGCGATGGTGGTGGACTGCAGTTTTAAATAAGCCATCGGACGCATTATGAGCCGAGAAGTTTCTTCCTGAGTTGAAGTAACTCATCCATCCGTTTTCGGACCTTTTCAAAATCCTTCTTGATTTTCGGGGATTTTGCGACCTGCTTCTCAATTTTGCTGATTTCCCTGAGATATGGGCCAAATCTCCTACTTATGCGCGTCGCATCCTTTAGTGTGAGCGATTTTTTGCCCTTTAATTCATCCCGGTAGATGATATCCATCTTGGAACCGAGAGATGCTATTTTCTTATGCAACCTGCCGACATCTTCATCGTGCAGGGGTAGCCCCACATCCCCCAAGACACTATGTAGCTCGCCCAAAATCCCGGCAACTGTTTTGCCCAAATCGGTTAGTTCGATATACTTGGTCCGCCCTTCATGTGAAAAAGCAACCAACCCATGCTGCTCCATTTCAGAAAGGACATTTGTGATGTGGGCATATGTGCTGTCAACAGCCCTGGCGATAGCCAAGGCATACGGCCTCTTGTGAGAGGCAATTGCCAGCAAGATGCGCGCAGGCTTTTCACGCAAAAAAAGCTTCTCCATGTCTTTCATGACTCATTCCATCTTTTTAGCCTTTCCAGCCTTCGTTGTTATGTCGATGCCCAGCCAGTAGGCGTCATCCGTTTTATGCATACCCATTTCAACCTTGTCGATCTCCTTTTTTGTATGAAAGATCCTTACCTTGCCATCGACCGTTACCCTGACCTCCAAACACTACACCCCCTTAAGCTATATTTATGAAATGAACTCACATATAACTTGATAGGATGTTTTTAATAAAGTTGCGTTTGTTATCTTCCTTTAACTAGCTGTGTCAACGCCTTTTTAGGGTCCTGCGCCTTCACAACCCCAGATGCCAGCAGCACGCCCTTTGTGCCCAAATCAAGTGCTGCCACAAGGTCTTCGCCCTTTGAAATGCCAGCGCCGCATAAAACGCCCACGTCTGGCGCTATGCTCTGAACAGCCCTGACTGTGCCGCTTACTACCTCCGGATTCGCCTTGGAAACGGGAATGCCGGAGCCGATTAACTCAGGCGGCTCAACAGCTACAAAATCCGGCTTGAAAGCAGCCACGGCTGAGGCTTTTACTATGTCATTCGCACAAACGACAGTAATAAGCCCAACTCTTCTCGCCGCACCAATAGCTGCCTCTATTTCGGCCAACTCCAACTGCCGCTCTGAATGATTGATGAGAGTTCCAATCGCTCCCGCTTCCTTGACCGCTTCGGCAAGGACATGCCCAGTATGGCTGCCTGGAGTGATTCCATCAACATGTTGTGCAAAAACCGGGACGCCCACCTTCGCTATCGAGTGAATATCAAGAAACTGCGGAGCTACAATTATCTCCTTACCGGTTTCACTCCGTACCTCTTTAACCACTTTCGCGATTTGCAGGGCATTCTCACCTGTACCCTCGCTGTATGCCTTAAAATTTACGATTATTAATGGAACCCTCATATTCCCTCGGGGAATGTTCAAAAGTCGGTCATCACCCTGAACTGGTCAGTCTCTTCCTTCATCAATTCAAGGAATCTCCGTGCCGCACCTTCTGTGTCTTTTGCATTGGTAATTGCCCTGCCGACTACAAGGATGTCTGCTCCTGCCTTGAGCGCTTCAGAAGCATTCTCAGCTCTAAGGCCCCCTGCCACAGCTACCAGCATCCTATCTGAGAGTTTTTTGATTGTTTTAATATCGCCCCAAGCATGCTTATCTGTGGACTCGACATCAATTGCCCTATGCAATTCGACCACATCTGGCTTAACGCTCAGCTGCTCCAGAACTGCCTTTGGGTCCGAAACATTTAGCATGTCGATTACTGCATAAATTCCCGTCTTCTTAGCTTCCTCTATCGACTTTTCAATAGTTGCAAGAGGCGCCAATCCAGAAACGACCGCCGCGTCAGCAGTGAAATCGGCAGCCATCCTAACCTCAAGATGGCCTACATCAAGCGTCTTAAGGTCAGCCACGATGAATGCCCCTGGCCTAGCATCGCGTATTTTCGATATTATATCTAAGCCATATCTCTTGATTAAAGGCGTACCTGCCTCTAAAATTAAATGGTCACTCTTTGGAAGTTTATCGAGTACTTTTTTGATGTGGTCCCAATCCGGAATATCTAATGCAACCTGCAGATACGGCGGATCCCACAACCTCATTACCTTGAACCCCATAATCGGATGAATAGATCGGTCTTTTTCATAGATAACCTTATCCACAGATGGGAATCGCTCCATGGCACGTTTAATCGCGAGTTTGGTCGCGCCATAGTTATAACGATAAATCTTATTATAATCCCTCGCCTCTGGGTGAATAAAAACGCTGACAATGAGGACCGTGTCCTCTGCTTTCTCTTTGTGAAGAACGCCATCTTCTACAGAATCTGCCACTGCCTTGGCAACAGCGGTCTGTGCGGGCCCAAATACAAGCGCCGCCTGTTTTAAGTTCTCCACAGTCACCTTTGGCACGATAAGTGTGGCTGGCTTGGTTAGCAAATTCGGCCTGATTACTGCCAACAATGGCGTATGTCCGACAGACAATTGGGACATTGCGTTGGCAAATGCCGCTCCAACAGGTCCGTTTTTGTCGCCAATCATCAAATCGATGTGTGCAAGCTCTGGTTCAGTACCGATTAATGCCTCGCCTAGTGAATACAATATAATACCCCATGTCCCATACGTCCAAACGGTATATATCCTTTTTTAATGGAGTTCCAATAGTTATAAGAGGAAATAGTACAAGCATAAAGAACATGGCAACGACGAAGAGAGTATATGAACGGCTTGCACCCGTTTATGACTTAGATGATGTGATGTTCGCTGGAGCCAAGCAGCACTGGCGCAAGAAAATTATAGACATACTGGATATCGAAAACGCCAAACTCGTTTTAGATATCACGACTGGTACCGGCAGGGCTGCGAAAATACTCTCAAAAAGAGTGAAGAACGGTCGGGTAATAGCCGTAGATATATCCAAAAACATGCTTAAAATCGCCAGGATGAGGAATCATGGGGGGGATAATCTGCACTTCATCTTGTGTGATGCTGCGCACCTGCCGCTTAAGGATGGAGTATTTGATGGCGTAAGCTGTATGTGTGGGATGGACACGGTTGATGAGCCGGAAGTGGTTCTCTCCGAAGTGGTGCGAGTTCTCAAAAACAAAGGAAGATTTGGCATGATGTACTTCAGGGAGTCAAAGGGGTGGCTCAGGCATCTGGATGCAATCCTTAAAAAATATTACAATTTGATATGGAACACAGGGAATGTTGATATAGCATCCATGATTTCGGACCACCCTCTGAGGACAGTCAAGAAGCAGGACCTGCTAATTGCCGATGCCCTAGTTGTGGAAAAATGCCGGGAGCGCGATTCGAACGCGCGATCTTCAGATCTCTCACTTTTCCGTCAACGCCAAGGGGCTCCGCCCCTTTGAACCCTAGGTTATGAGTCTGACGCCTTAACCATCTAGGCCACCCCGGCATCTTGCACGACTTGTTACTGCCCATAATATAGTATAACAATTGTGGTAAAAGACATTCCGCCGAAAGATTTATAGAACACGAGATATATTTTAATTTAAGATAAAGGTGGAATAGATGATAGAACGGTCAGTATCGGTACTAGATGAAAAAGAGGATGAGTTCGCGCGGATTCTTATGAACATAGAGCTGAAGAGGAACGTCGCAAGAACGCTGGTATACCTGACAAATGTGGAGGAAGCTACATCCAGGCACATAGAATTAGGCGCGGACCTGAGACAGCCAGAAGTGAGCACTGCAATGCGGAGGCTCATGGAGGAGAACTGGGTCGATGTGCGCGAGATTAAGAAAGAGGGCAAAGGAAGGCCCGTAAAGTGCTACAAGTTGGCGGCTCCAATCGAAGAAATAGTCAACAAACTTGAGAAGAGGAAACAGGAGCAGGTAGCAAAAGATCTGGAAAGCATCCAGAAACTGAGAGAGCTTGGGGGCCAAAAGATACTCAAATTTTAACTGATTTCTCTTTTTAGAACTTCCACTCCATCCTTTCGCCCAACATGTACCTCCTTGATATTCGTAAAAATGCCATGCTCGACCACACCGGGGATTGTAGAAATGGCTTTACTAAGTTTTAGCGGATTTGTTATCTTGCCAAAGTCAACGTCAATGATGAAGTTGCCGTTATCCGTTATCACCGGGCCGCCTTTTTTCTGAGCCAATCTCAACTGAGGTTTGCCGCCCAGTCCTTTTACCTTCACCTCGACGGATTTCCATGCACACTGCAAGATCTCCACCGGAACCGGTTGGCCTAACACATTCACCAACTTCCGTTCCTCAATAGCAACCACAAACCGCTTTGCGGAGAGTGCCACGACTTTTTCGCGCGTGTGGGCCCCCCCTCCCCCTTTAATCGCATTTAACTTGGAATCTACCTGGTCCGCCCCATCTATCGCCAGATTGAGCGAAGCATGTTTCCACAGTGACGTTAGTGGTATCCCTTCTTCCATTGCCAACATCTCGGTCCCATAAGAGGTGGGGACAGCAAGAATGTTCAGACCGCCTCTAACCAGTTCACCCAGTCGCTTAATCGCATATGCCATAGTAGTGCCAGTCCCCAGACCGATGACCATTCCGTCCCTGACCAGCGCAGCTATGGATTCTCCTGCCATTCTCTTTTCCATATCGGACATTGCATTAAGATTGACGTTGGCTATATAAAAAACTTGCATAACAAAAAGATTTTATTGAGATAACCAATGTAATATTGGGATTAAGCATGACAAAAATACTTGTAGCATACTACTCCAGAACTGGAAATACTGAAGAACTTGCAAAGGCTGTAGCAGAGGGCGTGAAGGATGCTGGCGGGAATGCCACGCTGAAAGAGGCAAATGAAGTTCACCCTGAGGAACTGTTAGCCTATGATGGTATCATCATTGGCTCACCAGTGTACTTTGGCGGCATGGCAGCTGATGTAAAAAAGCTCATTGACGAGTCGATTTGCGTCAGAAGGAAATTGGAAAACAAGGTTGGCGCAGCATTCGTAACATCCAGGCATAGAACTGGAGGGAAAGAAACAACGCTACTATCTATTCTGGAGGCGATGCTGGTGCATGGAATGGTTGTCATCGGCGACCCGATAGAAACTGGAGGGCACTACGGCGCAGCCGGCGCAGATGAGCAGGGCAAAAAAGAAGCCTATGGCCTGGGAAAACGAATAGTAAAAATCGCCGAGAGGCTAAACATGGAGTAAATCTTAAATACAAGTTAACCCGATTACGGATGGGAGTGAGTTTAGGCGTCCCATCCCCTCTAGAAAAAGCCTAGATTCGCTCCTCACTTAATTTTGATGAATCTGCTGCGTATGATGTGTTAGAAACGTTTAAGCATGATTTTATCGTAGTGGATGAACCTAGAGGATTACAATGAACAAATCAAAAAGAGTGGAAAGTTGCATATCCTGCGGCGTCATGCTTGTAGAGCCTGGGTTCGTCCGGTTCCCATGTCCAGAATGCGGAGAGGAGATAGGAAGATGCGTGAAATGCCGAAAACAAAGCAACCCATACAGGTGCAAGTGCGGATTTATTGGACCGTGAGGTAAGCATATGGCAGTTATAGCTAAAATCAAGATGATGCCATCGAGCCCAGACACTGATTTAGAGAAGCTTAAGGAGAATATCAAAGCAGCAATGCCAGGTAGTGCAAAACTAGG
The DNA here is from genome assembly GCA_026016205.1 of Methanosarcinales archaeon. Classification (GTDB taxonomy): domain Archaea; phylum Halobacteriota; class UBA148; order UBA148; family JAUWXC01; genus JAUWXC01. The sequence continues at coordinate 616,220 of CP061209.1, forward strand.
CGAGATGAAAGAGGAGCCGATAGCATTTGGTCTCAAGGCGATAATGGCAACGGTTACCGTTGAAGATGTAGAGGGGGGGACCGAAAAAGTTGAGGAGGCGTTTGCCAAGGTCGATGGCGTAGAGAGTGTGCAGGTTATAAGTTTAGACCGCATATGAGCTTCGGGCTCGTAGATCAGTGGTAGATCGCCGTCTTCGCAAGGCGGAGGCCGTGGGTTCAAGTCCCGCCGAGTCCATTGATGAAGGAAATTTTGAAGAATTCTAGCATTATATTCATATTCGCCGCTGTGTTTGCCCTCATCTATCCAGACCTGGCTGGATTCCTAGAGCCGTGCCTTATCCCTGCAATCATCACTCTCATGACGTTCTCCCTGACCGAGATCGATCTGCAGAAATTAGATGTGAAGGCAAATCTGAAGCCGATTATCATGGCCCTTTGCCTAAATTACGTATTTCTCTCCGGACTCACGCTGGCAGGAGCGTTTCTCCTACTTGAGGATATGACCCTGCTCAAAGGGTTTATTGTGATGGCCGCCACGCCGCCCGCTATAGGAATTGTCGCGTTCAGCACGCTATTGAAAGGGGATACAAAGCTTGCACTGATGGCAAATGCATCAATCTACATATTATCCATCTTCATAATGCCAGCTATATTAATCCTGTTCCTAGGGAATGCAGTAAATCCCCTTGAGACATTGCAAATCTTATTAGAACTGATAGGATTGCCCCTGATTATTTCAAGAACAATCCCCCGAATTCCACATTATGAGCAAGTGAAAGAGGACAGGAATATAGTTATCAATCTCGGATTTTTCGTGGTGATATACGTGATTGTAGGCCTGAATCACGACGTGTTATTGAGCGAGTATAGCTTATTGATACCTGTAGCTATAATAGGAATTATAAGGACATTTTTTGCATGCACAGCAGTGTTCAGTATTGGCAGAGTGCTCAATATGCCTTTGGATAGAAACATCATCTATACCCTGTTTGGCTCATACAAAAATCTCGGCATTACTGCAACGGTTGCGCTGCTCCTTTTCGGGACGAGGGCGACCATCCCGTCAGCAGTTTGCATCCTATTTGAGGTCTTGATGTTTCCCTATTTTTCAATGCTGACAAAACGTCAGCGGTTAATCTTCTCATAAACTACCTTCCCCACATACATGATTCTAAAAATCCTGTGATATGGAATCATGGTTCCGCTGCGTAGGATAAAAAAAGATGGGGCTATCTCTTTTATTTCATCGCCTCTAACGACTTTCGTGTCGTTCGGCGCACCCCTGTGAATGTAAAACACCTCGCATTTTGATATATCAAGACCCCTCCACTTGATTTCATTCAGGATATTACACGGATGTTTCGATGTTATATTTGGCATAAGTATTAGGATTATAATACCTATGCAGATAATTATATATCCTAAGTTTTATCGTTCCGGCCCCCTATCGGCACTTTAATAGGATAGAACGCACTCTTAGAATTAAAAAAACGGAGTAGAAATACGTGAAAAAATATGATGCCATAGTCGTTGGCGCAGGAGTTAGTGGACTTCTTACGGCGCTTGCACTCTCGAAGTCAGACGGCGGAAAAGACGTTTTGATACTTGAAAAAGAAGACCATATCGGCGGCGTTTGCAGGTCTTACAATGTTGACGGGTATACGGTCGATACTGGGCCCCATGTTATCACACAGCTTAAAGATGGCCCGCTAAAAAAACTGATGGCGAGATATTTTGACGTTCTCCCTGTATTTAAGCCGCACGGGAAGTATTATGTTAAAATAAACGGCTTGACAAGGGAGTTTCCATGGACAGTAGCCGATTGGCTTCAGTTCAATGTGCTCCCTCTGCGGGATAGGATATTACTTATCCAGGCACTTTTTTCCGCATTTAGCGCCTCCGTAGTGTCACCAAAAAAGATTGCCAATGTCTCGGTGTATGATTATGTCAAAAACTATGACCTCGCTGAGAGCACGTTGAACTTTATCAACACCATTGCATACTTTTTAACCGGCGCACCTATGCACGATGTGTCGGTATTCAGGATTTTCGGCTGGAGCGACACAAAGAACATGCAGAAAAAGGTGACCAATGTGATAAACTTCCTCTTTAGAGAGGGAGCAACGGACCAGGCATATCCAGTGGGGGGCATTGAGAGCATCGTTGACTCAATTAGCAAGTCATTTCCAGAGGGAAGAGTTGACATCAAGAAAAATGCAGAGGTAAAAAGGATTCTTATAGAAAACGGTTTGGTCAAAGGAGTTTCAGACGGCAAAAATGAGTACTATTCTGACGTAGTGATATACTCAGGATTCGTATCCGAGCTTCCCAAAATGCTTAGCAATGATGTACCACCCGAATATGCCAATAAACTCAACAACGTCACGAATATTTTATCGCTAACAGTATGGCTAGGGCTAAAGAAGAAATATTTTAAAAATGTTGGGTCAGAGATTCTGACAGGCGATTTAGACAGCGTAGGTGCTTGGGCGGTTCCAGTAACCAATTATGACCAAAGCCTCGCTCCGCCTGGAAGGCAGCTGGTTGGATTTGGATTCATAGTTGATTCTACTGACATCGAATCTGTTAAAAAGCGAGCGATGGAGTTTATCTACAGGCATTGGCCATCAATTGAAAACGACATAGAGATGGTCCACTACCAGGTTCTGGTTCCAGAGAAATCGGTAAACCAAATTAATCAGGTCATTCCATCACACAGAACTCCGATTCAGGGGCTCTATCTGGCAGGCACCGATACATCCAAAAAGAGTATGGGAGTTACCAGAGCATCATATTCCGTAGTTGAGTGCCTCAAGACCTTAGAGGAAGATGGAGTAATACAATTAGATGTGCCTATGTGAAATCACGCGACGCCCTATTTACATCCAAGTCCGTCAGCATTTTCCGCCGATGGAGCTCATCCTGTTGAGAGTATACAGCCCAGAATTCGTCCCTGTCAATGCACACCTTTCGACCTATATCCATGAGGAGTTCAACATAGGAAGCAATATCAGAAAGCTCATCATAGACATTAGTCAGATTCCGTTCATGTTTGCAATGAGGACATTTAACCACATGGGCAACTTTATTATCCCCCAAATCGATGCCCTTAACAACGACCGATGGAGCGTATTCGTATACCCTGCCGCAGTTTGGACACCTCAACTCCGTGAATAATGCCTCATCGTTTATTCGTTCCATACCCATTCTTCAAATCCCCATCCGTTTAGATAAGTTTTAGATAATTTACAGAGTTGCCCGTATTAATATTTATCGCCTTGTATTTTGTCATTTAACGCATAAAATCCATAAGTTTTATCGTTCTTGCCTTATATTGGGTTTCTAATATGACAGAATCAACTCTTAGAATTGAAAACGTAGTTGCATCCACTCAGCTTGCAGATGAATTCGACTTAGAAAAAATCAATCAGAAACTGGAAAACACTGAGTATGACAAGGGGAAGTTCCCAGGGCTGGTCTACAGAGTCAAACAACCAAAGGCAGCATTTCTAATATTTAAGTCTGGCAAGGTAAACTGCACCGGAGCAAAGAGAATTGATGACGTGAAAAAAGCCACCGAAAATCTAACAGTAAAACTGCGCCAGATGGGTGTTGCAATCAAGGAACCGCTCAATATCGTTGTGCAAAACATCGTCGCGTCCGCGGATCTGGGGAGGGAGCTAAACCTGAACGCAATAGCCATCGGCTTGGGCTTGGAGAATGTCGAATACGAGCCGGAAGTATTTCCTGGATTGGTGTATAGGATTGCAGACCCCAAGGTCGTTGTACTCATATTCAGCTCTGGAAAACTCGTAATCACGGGAAGCAAGACACCAGAAGACTGCGAGAGAGGCGTGGAAGTCGTACGGCATCAATTAGAGAATCTGGGGTTGTTGTAGCCGGCGCACCTATGAGATTCCTCAGACGAACTCTGCGTCGCTGTTCATTGCTTTACCCAGAATGCGCCCGTCGTATGCATTGATTTTGATGGATCGTGCCAATCCCTTCATTGTCCACACTGGGAGATATATTAGGTTCAATTCGATGGTTATATCGTTTGGATTAGGTTTAAAGGGCTTGTTTTCAAAGATAAGTGCTTCACCGACAACCTCGTTGACCTTGACGTACTTTGTATGCTCTTTTACGATTTCCTTGAGAGCGATGCGCTTTGCCTCCTCCCTGAGTATCGTCGAATCTATGACCTCATAATTCCCATCTGGAATTTGCGCTTTGTCCTGCGCCGCGTATTGCGCAAACGTGTTCTCACCGTTAAGCGCATTAACAAGGCCATCCCCATCACCATAGAGAGCCATCGTTTTCGATTTATACTGCTTACTCTGGTCAAAGCGATAGCGATACTGCCAGAATGGCACGAACCTGAGTATCACATGCTCGATTCTGCCAACGTTGTCTCCTGCAATCTGCATGGCATTTTGCTTTGAGATATTGATGGGTAGTGAGCGCAACTGCAGGCTAAGGCCAGTGGAATCGCCAGTAGAATCATAAGTCTCCTCCACCGCCCCAGTGCTGTCGGTGCCAAGCGCAAAGAAATCTGATACGAGGCTTGGTGCCTCCGGTGCGCTCAGCCCCATGTTGGGCACATTTCCATCTGCCTTGGATATAAATGCCCTGCCAATTTGCACCTCCAGTTCACCCTTGTTCCACAGGGAAATTCCGTTCTGCTCTGCAAAACTCTGTGTTTCGGGAGAGAATGACGCAGTTGTAATAAGCAAACCACGCCCTCCTTTGGCTCTGACCATTTCTTCCATGCGTTTTACGTCATAGTAGCTGCCGTCCCGGCTGAACATGATTAACATCTTTTCTGTGCCTTTCTGCGCGACGAGCATGTCATCCCCAGTTCTGAAATCATAAGAAGTGTTAACATCATACCCATACGCAGTAAAAACATCCTTTAACAAATCATACATTGCGCTATTCATACCCATCTCCCAACTGTAACCCAATTTTCTCGTTCAATATACTTATAAACTTCTCCTCTTCCCCCCTGGGAATCGTCGCTCCGGCTGCAATATCGTGCCCACCGCCAGTTCCATCAACCTGCTCAGCAGATTCCCTGAGCGCAACCGCCAGATTTAGCCCCCGCCTAACCAAGTCCTGTGTCCCCCTTGCTGAGACCTTTATGCCGTCCTCGGCGTCGGCAAGCGCGATGATTGGCAATTTTCTATTGACGCCTTTTATGCTGGCACTCATCCCGGCAACGATGCCTACAATCGTGTCCTGTATGTTGTCCCTAGCGTGGAAGTATTGCAGATTCTCCAGCGTTGTCACGCCTTCTTCCCTGACAAAATTCAGGCCATTTGAAAGATTGCGCCTGTGCTGCATCTGCAGATCGTGTGCGAATGCATATGCATCAGCCCTGTCCCCCATGCACACTGCCAATCCAATCTCTGCGTGACCATAACGTGCCGTGGCATTCAAGAGAGTGGAATATTCTGATGCGTCCCTCAGTTCAGTCCCCTCTTCCTCTTTCTGCAACGTATATACCTCACCCACCAGGCGTTCAACCTTATATGGCGGTATGCCCAACGCCATGCACAATCGCATTAGACCTGAAACAACCTGCTGCTTTTCATCTTTGCGCAGGTCAATCCATCTGCGCCAGTCATTCTCCTTCAAGTTGATACCTAAATCGTAAAGGAATCTCAGACACCCCCCTTCATCGCCCGTAATTCCCCGTATATATGGATCTGAGCAATACTCCAGCAACTTGTGAATTGGCCTGGTCTGGCGACCGAATAACCTGATATCTGCCTCAAATGACAGGACTCCTGCGTCAGCGCCCTCCTCTAGAATTTGGCGATTCATGCCAATTAACCGCCCCTCGCGGAAGTTCTGTAGGTCTCCAACCGCGCCTACGACTGCTAAACCCGCTAAATCTTGATTTGTACCCATTGCTCGCCCTATCAGGTAGGTTGTCCCTGAACCGCTCAACTCACTGGCACCATTGACACCGAAAAGGTGGGGGTTGAGATGATGTGCTCCTCCCCCAGACGGCTGATGGTGGTCGGCAATAACAGCATTTATGCCAAGCGCGTTAATCTGGTCTGTCATCGCAGAGCCAAGGTCGGTAAAGATAACGAGTTGTTTGCCAAGATTTGCAATTTCATTCAGCGCCGTCGAATCAAGCTGTTTTAAAAATCGCACTTCATAATCTATGCCTTCCCGCTCAAGCGTTGTACATATGATAGCCGCAGATGTTACTCCATCGGCATCGATATGCGAGATTACGAGAGCTTCATTATGTTCCTTGATATATCTGGCGCATTCGCCTGCTTTCTCGAATAGTGGGTGCATTACGACAATATTTATCGAAATGTACAATAAGCTTTGCTGCTAAAAACGAAACATCTTTGTATACACCTGATGCAGTAGTGATATGTATGAAAGTCGGAATCATCGGAGGGTCTGGTTATACTGGTGGGGAGCTGCTTCGGCTCTTGGTAAATCACCATGATGCTGAAATAGCGGCAGTAATCTCCAGGACTTTCAAGAATAAACCCATTAGTGCAGTGCATCCGCATCTATCAAAAATATTGGACATGCACTTCGAGGATATTTCTGCTGGCGAGGTTGCGAAGCATTCAGATGTCGTGTTCATGGCTGTGCCGCATAAGGCTGCGATGGAACATGTTCCTGAGCTGCTGGCACAGGGCACAAAAGTCGTTGATTTGAGCGCAGATTACAGGCTAGATTACGACATCTATGAAGCCACATATAGAGTAACCCATACCGACAGGGACAGGAAGGCGGCATACGGCCTGCCGGAGTTGCATAGGGCAGAGATCAAACGCGCAAATCTGGTTGCCAACCCCGGTTGTTACCCTACGGGTGCCATTCTGGCTGCTATCCCATTGGTGAAAGCAGGGAAAGCAAGCAGAATCGTGTTTGACTCCAAGACAGGTATCTCTGGCGCAGGCATGATACCTTCTAAGGTGACACATTACCCAAATATTGCGGAGAATATCGTGCCGTACCAGATAACCAAACACAGGCACCTGCCGGAGATAGTGCAAGAGTTGACGAGATTGAATAAGTGCAAAATCCATTTCACGCCGCATGTAATTCCTGCCATCAGGGGCATCCTGACCACAGCTCACATATTTATAAAGAGTAAAATGTCCAGAGAAGAGGTCGTAGAACTATACCAGAAGATGTATGCAAACGAAACTTTTGTTCGAATTTTAGATGAGGTGCCGTCGCTGAGCGCTGTCAGGGGCTCTAACTTCTGTGATATCGGCTGTTTTGAGGTAGAAGGAGATAGAGTCATAGTCGTCTCAGCAATTGACAACATGGTAAAGGGCGCCTCCGGCCAGGCAATCCAGAACATGAACATCATGTTTGGCTTGGATGAAAAGGCCGGACTGTGGATGCCCGGTGTTGCGCCATAGGTGAAAATATGAAAGTTAGAGATATAATGAAGAAAAAGGTAATCACGTGCGACCCCGGTGATATCATCAGTGATGTGACAAAAAAGCTCAGAAAGCACAATATTAGCGGCATGCCTGTAGTTGAGAGTAAAAAGGTGGTCGGCATCATATCTGAAAGTGATGTCCTCAGGTTGCTGCGCACCCCGGAATATTCCGAAGAGCTCTGGTTGCCTAGTCCACTGGAATTCATTGAAGTGCCGATACGCGAGTTGGTGGAATGGATCGAGACAAAAAAGGCGCTGGAAAAGATAGGCAACAAGCCAGTCGCCATGGTCATGACACAGCGCCCATATACCGTTTCACCAGAGGATAGCGTTGAAAAGGCGGCGGAACTCATGATTAAATATCACATCAACCGCCTCCCAGTTGTGGAAGATGGCAAACTTGTCGGCCTCGTTACCAGGGGAGACATCATCACCGGGCTGGTGGGCAGAAGATGAGGATTATTGAGGGCGGCGTATGCGCGGTTCCAGGGGTGAAGGCATACGGAATAAAAGAGGGCAAGCAGGGCCTTGCAATTATAACGGGAAAGGGCGATGCTATCGGCGTGTTTACCCAGAATAAGATAAGGGCAGCCCCTGTCATCGTCACGAGCGGGCACATGCCAGGTGTCATGAATGCGATTATCGCCTATAGCGGACGTGCAAACGCGTTTACCGGCAAGAAGGGCATTGAAGATGCGGAAAAGATGGCTTCTTTGGCTGCCAGTGCGTTAGGCGTTGCCCCTGAATCCATAGGGGTTGCATCTACGGGCATCATCGGATGTCCTGTCGATATGGATTGGATTGGAAGTCATGTGGGAGAAGTGATTGATGGGTTGACTTCGGAGCCGTCTGGAAGTGATGCAGCGGCAAGGGCAATCATGACGACCGATACTGCGCTGAAGCAGGTTGCCGTTGAGTTGGATGGTGTCAGGATTGGCGGCATCGCCAAGGGTTCCGGAATGATAGAGCCGAATATGGCAACGATGCTGGCGTTCATCTACACGGATGCGGAATTGCATCCTGAATCGCTCCACAAATGCCTGAAGGCAGCGGTTGATAAGAGTTTTAACATGCTTGTCGTAGACGGTGACACGAGCACCAACGACATGGCTCTGCTCACCGCGACAGGTGAAAAGAAGATAGCCGAGGATAAATTCCAGGATGGGCTGGATTTCGTGTGCACCGAACTCGCGAAGATGATCGCAAGGGATGGCGAGGGTGCAACCAAATTCATCGAGGTCCGCATCACGGGCGCACAATCAGAAGATGATGCGAAAAAGGCGGCAAAGGCAGTTGTGCGGTCACCATTGGTGAAGACCGCTGTCTTTGGCGAAGACCCAAACTGGGGCAGAGTTGTAGCCGCCATAGGGCGCTCTGGCGCGGATGTTAATGCGGATAAAATCACGCTTGCGCTCTCGAACGATGACAATGTCGTGGCGCTGGTCAAGGAAGGAAATATCGTCGAAGGGGTGCTTGCCCAGGCAAAAATGCTCATGGCGAAGGACGTTGTTATTATTAGCGCGGATTTGGGACTCGGAAGTGGCGAGGCTACGGCATGGGGCTGTGACCTTACCTGTGATTATGTCAGGATTAATGCAAAGTATATGACGTGAGAAGGAATGATATCTCTTAATTTTAATATTGCATGAAAGTTAAAAGCTTTGACACCCATGAAAAGCCCTCCAGGCACCTATACTCAAAATAAAAAAATAGGAAGAGCATCGGCAAATAATAGACAGCCATAGCTCTTCCTTGCTGTGCAAAAGCAATTTAACTCGACCTTAACATTTTCTATAAGCAAATATGCCTATCGTGAACGGAAAAAAAGCATATGCCAATATGATGTATTATGCCGCTTTAATATCGCTTTGGTTTACGTTTCTGGTAGCAGTCCCTGCAATATACAGGTCTTGTACCATCTGGCTTGAACGGAACTTCGGTTTCTGCACCACAGTCGGCGCATGTTACTTTATGCATCTCCCGTGGCCTACCGTATCCGAATCCCCTAGAGCCGGATTCCCTGCCTTTGTTCATTTTATATCTCCTACCCCGCCCTATTCAGCGGGACAAGAGGTAATGATTTTCATTATATATAAAGGCATGAGCAAGCAAGAGAATGACAACATCCCAAGAAGGGTTTTTAAGCTGAAATTACATAGGTAAATTCGTGAATCTTGAGGAAGGGGGGGTCCTAACCGAGGCACTTCCATATATAAAGGAATTTCGTGGTTCAATCGTCGTGGTCAAGGTTGGAGGGCATGTGATGGCTGACCCCAAAAACATGGAGGAGATTGCCAAAGACGTCGTGCTACTCCATCAGATTGGGATAATGCCCATCATCGTGCACGGCGGCGGCCCTGAAATTACGAGAGAGATGAAGAAGAGGGGGAAAAAGCCAGAGTTCATAGCCGGGCTGCGTGTCACGGATGATGATACCCTCAAAATCACCGAGGTAGTCCTAATAGAGAATGTGAACAAGTGTATAGTTTCGTTGATTGAAAAGCACGGTGCAAAAGGGGCAGGACTCTCCGGGAAGGATGGCAAACTGATAACCGCAAAGAAAAAGTCTCCACAGCGGGTCGTCGTGGAAGGCGCAGAACAAGAGGTGGATTTGGGCTGGGTTGGAGAAATTGCAAGCATAAACCCAGAGATATTGGTGAAGGCGATTGAAGAAGGCCGCATCCCTGTGATAGCCCCAGTTGCCGTTGATGCCCAAGGCAACTCCCTGAATGTGAACGCGGATACCGCTGCTGGCGATATTGCGGCAGCGCTCCATGCTAAAAAATTCATAATCCTGACCGATGTTCCCGGCATACTGGAAAATACCTCTGACCCAAAGTCCACCATATCCCAGTTAAGCATAAATGAGGCAAGAGCATTAGTTCAAAAGGGCACAATCCAGAAAGGGATGATCCCAAAAGTGGAGGCATGCATTCATGCACTTGAGAAACCGGTTGAAAAAGTCCATATCCTCGATGGCTCGAGACCACATGCACTCCTGCTCGAACTATTTACGGGCAAGGGCATTGGGACCATGATATATAAGGGGTGAAATCGTGAAGGCGATGCAAGAAATTGAGCTGGAAGGGCACATCATCGACTCGCTAATCATGACAAAGGTATTCGACAAGATAATGAGCATGAACGGCGAGTTTGAGGTCTTGGAATTTAGGGTTGGAAAAAAGAAGACCGACCCAAGTTATGCTCGACTAATGGTCACAGGCAGGAATGAGAAGCACCTGGATGAGATTCTCAGCGGACTACACAGGCTCGGCGCGCGGCTACCGAATGTGGAGGACGTTATGTTGGAGAAGACACCAGCCAATAAGGTAGTGCCAAAGGGGTTCTACTCCACAACGCACCACCCAACCTACGTTAGGCATAAAGGCAAATGGGTGCCCGTGGAGCGCATAAAGATGGACGCCATGATCGTGATAGAGAGTGACAAGGCGATATGTAAAACCCTTGCCAGGATTAAAAAAGGCGATATGATTGTAACAGGAAAGAAGGGCGTCAGGGTCAGACCCCCCGAGCGGCCTAGAGGGAGGACGATATTTGAGTTCATGGGCACCTCTACGTCGTCTGAAAGACCTTCTGAGACGCTGATTTCGCAGATCGCTGATGAAATAAGGGACATAAAGAAGAGAGGAGGCAAGGTCGTAGTGGTAGCAGGACCCGCGGTAATACATACCGGAGCAGCGCCCTCCCTCGCAGCAATGGTCAGGAAGGAATACGTAGATGTCCTGCTGGGTGGCAACGCATTAGCCGTACACGACATCGAGTATAACCTGTACGGCACTTCACTTGGGATGAATATCAAGAAGGCCGAACCCGTGTCAGAAGGGCATAAAAATCACATCTATGCCATCAGCGAGGTCGTGAGAGCGGGATCAATTAAAGATGCCGTGGAAAAGGGTATCGTCACAGGAGGCATCATGTACGAGTGCGTGAAGAAGAAGGTTCCGTTCATACTGGCAGGCTCTATCAGGGATGATGGTCCGCTACCAGATGTCATAACTGATGTGATGGTCGCGCAGGATATGATGAGGGATGCGCTACAAGGCGCAGACCTCGTGTTGATGATGGCAACCATGCTGCACTCGATAGCGGTGGGCAATTGCCTTCCTTCCTATGTGAAGACGATATGCATCGACATCAACCCCGCCACCGTGACGAAACTAATGGACAGGGGGACAGCCCAGGCAATTGGAATGGTAACTGACGTGGGGACGTTTTTGCCCATGCTGGCAGATAAGTTGCGCTAACGCTTTCTAAAAATTCGATGGGCAACGTACTCAAGCGTCAGTCTAAAGCATCCAAGAGAAAGGAGATAATGTATATCAAACAGGCGCTTCAGCATGATTGCGAAAAGCCCCGTGAATGAGATTGTGCCGAAGTCTGCTATCCCGTACCTGCGCCCTATGGACACGACCGTCCCGTATATCTTGGGCCTGTATTTCTTCTTGTCGTAACCGCGAATGTCTGCCATGATGTTATGCGCAGCACAATCCGCTGTTTGAAACGCCACCTCGACCTGCTGGGGCACCGGCGCACCATCAACCACGATATGTGCACAATCTCCAATTGCATACACGTCTGGATGAGTAGTTTGTAGATACTCATTGACCTTTATTCTGCCCCTACCTCCGATGGGCAACCCAAGTTTTTCAATAAAAGTGTTTCCCCTAACGCCGCCAGTCCATATCAGCGTTCTTGCAGCGATTTTCTCCCCAGATTTGAGCTCCAATCCCATTGAGTCTACCTCCATAATGGGAGAGTTGGTCATCAGCTGAACACCCTTCGACTCCAGCACCTTCCTGGCTTTCTTGATAAGATTGGGCTTGAGCACCGGCAGGATATCTGGCAGCGCTTCGACCACCATCAAACTGACCTTATCCTGGGGCACGCCATACCTTTTTGATAAACAAGGGATGATCTCTGCCAGCTCGCCCGCCATCTCAACGCCGGTAAGCCCTCCGCCGCCGATTACAAACGTTAGCAGCTCCTTTCTCTTCTGCGCATCTCTCTCTTTTATGGCAGCAGTGAACATTTTCCCTATATGAGCGCCGATTCTCATCGCATCATCCAAGGACCACAACGTAAAACTGTGCTCTTTCATTCCAGATATGCCGAAAAATTCGGGCTCGCTACCAATGGCGAGAATCAGATAGTCATAGCCTATGGGGCCAGTCCCTGTGAATACCTGCTTGTGTTCAAAATCAACTCTCGATACAACAGTCTTTACAAACGATACCCCAGATGACATACATCCCCTGATAGGAACTGCCACACCGTCCGGCTCAACCCTGTTCGCAGCAACCTCGTGTATCTCGGATAACCTGACGTGCACGTCATCCTTGTTGATTAAAATCACTCTGGCGCTGTTGTACTTGCCTAACTTCCGCGCAGCGCGCAGCCCAGCATAGCCAGCCCCAATAATTACGATGTTTTTGTCCCGCACCCCTTGACCTCCAGAACTGTTGAACTTGATTTATAAGTGCTCTCTTAATAAGTTTCCGCAATGCCTAGAGCCGCACAAACGCCAATGCGAGTAACATCAATACAATCGCCAGAGCCAGCGCAATCACCACAGATATACTGTCAGAGCCAAACGCGATGGGAATAGGCCCTATCATGATTACTCCCCCGCCCTTGACGGTTGGTTTTTCCTCCCCTGGCGCCTGGGCAAGCTGCACACCATACTCCCACATGAAGCCCATGCTGATTAAGATGAAGCCAGTAATTATCGCAATGATGCCCCAGAGAATGAGAATCCCCCAGCCCATCCTCATTTCCTCCATGCAATGACATTACAGAGCCATGATGACTAAGCCCAGGCTCATCGCTATGACGGTCATTTGAGGAGAGGAGCCGAAAGCAACTGGCATGGGGCCTACCATGACAAAACCGCCGAACTCTCCCCCAACCATGACAGCTCCGACTATGAGTGATGCGATGCCCATCATGATAAGTGCATATCCCAGCTTGCGCATCCTTGCCATCACGATTTATACAGCCCTATCCAGCTCCTCCACTGCCTCTGGATTCGCAAGAGTTGATATATCACCGACCGGTGCTCCTATTGCCTTTGCCTTTATGACCCTGCGCATGATTTTGCCGCTCCTTGTCTTTGGGAGATCGCCGACGAATCCTATGCTCGCAGGTCTTGCAATTGGACCTATCTCCTCTGCCACATGGCGTTTTAGTTCATCCTTAAGGGCATCAGACGGTTCATGCCCCTTTCTCAGGATTGCGTATGCACCTATCTCCTCGCCTTTTATGGGGTGTGGCACTCCGATTACTGCCGCCTCTGCTACGGCAGGATGACTGACCAAGGCACTTTCCACTTCCGCCGTGCCTATTCTATGACCGGCGACGTTCAGCACGTCATCTTCCCTTCCCTGCACCCAGAAGTAGCCGTCCTCATCCTTTCTCGCTGCATCTCCTGCAAGATAGGTATTTGTGAATCGGCTCCAGTACTGCTTTTCATATCTCTCCGGGTCTTTATAGAGCGTCCTGAGCATTGACGGCCATGGCGTTTTTAGAACCAGGTGGCCGCCTTTCTCTGTGAGTGATTTGCCGTCGTCATCGAAAATGTCTGCCTCAACGCCTGGAAACGGTCTTGTAACCGAGCCTGGCTTGAGCGGCGTAATCGGCAATGGTGTGATCATATGGCCCCCCGTTTCGGTCTGCCACCAGGTATCCATGATTGGACATCGCTCATTACCTATGTACTCATAATACCACATCCATGCCTCTGGGTTTATCGGCTCGCCCACGGAGCCCAGCAGTCTCAAGGAGCTCAAATCGTGCTTCTTTGGCCACTCCTCTCCGTATTTCATGAACATCCTGACAGCGGTTGGAGAGGTGTAGAATACAGTTACGCCATACTTCTCGATCATTGACCACAGCCTGTCGGGATGTGGATAATCCGGTGCGCCTTCGTACATAATCGAGGTGGTCCCCGCGATCAGCGGGGCATATACTATGTAGCTGTGCCCTGTCACCCATCCTATGTCTGCAGCACACCACCACACGTCTTCGTCCTTCAGGTCAAAGACCCATTTAAGAGTTCGATGTGTTCCGACCGCATAGCCTCCATGCACATGCACGATTCCCTTTGGTTTCCCCGTCGTGCCGGAGGTGTAGAGAATGTATAGGATGTCCTCGGAGTCCATGACTTCTGCTTCTGCAGTTGTTGACTGTCCCTCTACGAGTTCGTGCCACCAGACATCCTTGTCTCCATTGGGAACATCATTTCCAGCGCGCTTGACCACGATGATGTGCTTTACGCTGGGCGCATCTTCCAGCGCTTCATCCGCGTTTTCCTTAAGTGGGATTAGTTTGCCCCTCCTGTAGAAGCCGTCAACCGTAATGACGACCTTTGCTCCTGCATCCTTTGCTCTTTCCCTCATGGCGTGCGGACTGAACCCGGAGAACACGACTGAGTGAATTGCCCCGATCTTGGCACATGCCAGCATGGCTATGGGCAGCTCGGGAATCATCGGCAGGTAAATGGTAACCCTGTCGCCCTTTTGAACGCCAAGACCTTTTAAGGCGTTGGCAAACTTGTTGACCTCCACGTATAGGTCTCTGTAGGTTAGTTTTCGTACCTCCCCAAGTTCGCCCTCCCAGATGTAAGCGACCTTATTCTCTCGCGGCGTGCCCATGTGTCTGTCCAGGGCATTATGAACAATGTTAATCTTACCATCAACGAACCACTTAGCATGTGGAGGATTCCACTCTAGGACTTTAGTCCATGGCGCAAACCACTCCAACTCTTTTGCGGCATCTTCCCAGAACCATTCTATATCCTTCGCTCTCTCAAGCAGTTCATCATAATCCTTTATGTCGTGCTCGTTCATCCATTTCTTGACGTTGCTGTTCTCCACCAGCTCAGCTGGCGGTTCAAAGATTCTCTTTTCCTTCAACAGAGCCTCTATATCTTTAGCCATTTTACATCACCTCTTTTTCGATTAACGCCACTTCTTTGGCCCCCCCTTGGCTTCACAATAAGTGACACTATGGCAGCTATGGCGCAAAGTACCCCAGCTGCTTGGAAAGCCAAGTAGTAACTTTGGGTTACATCAAACACGTATCCACCAAGGAACGGTCCCAACAAGCCAGCTACTCCGTAGGACGTGAAAACCGCCCCGTAATTTACGCCTATATTCTTTGTCCCATAGAAGTCTGCAGTCGCCGCCGGGAATAGCGTGAAGTCGGCCCCGAAGCAGAACCCTATGACTGCTACAGCCGCGTAGATCGTAGCCACGCTGGTCATTTTGATGAGCATAGAAAGCATGATAGCTTGGATGACGAATACCACGAGCATTGTCTTTGTCCTTCCTATTTTGTCTGAAATAATGCCCGATGCTACCCTGCCAGCACCATTGAATATCGCCAAGACTGTTAGGGCAAAAGCCGCGGCCATCTTGTCAATTCCGGATTCGATGGCAAATGCGACTACATGCCCGATCACCATAAGCCCGGCTGTAGCTGTGAAGGCAAACATAATCCACAACATCCAGAATTGTGGTGTTTTTATCATTTCCAATAGATCATAATCGTATGTAGTGTGCACGTTTGGCTGATTTTGAGATGTTGAGGGCTTCCACCCTTCAGGCGTGTATCCTTCTGGTGGATTCCTTAGGAGTTGTGCTGCCACCGTCACGGCAATTAGAAACAGCACTCCAAGGATGACATATGCCATTCTCCAGCCCATCGTATAGATGATGTGTGATGCTAGCGGTGCAAGGAAAGCCGACCCAGCACCGAATCCACACACAATTAAGCCTGTGACCAAACCTCTCTTGTCTGGAAACCACTTCACACCAGTAGCTATTGGAGTAACGTAAGCACACGCTATGCCGGCACCGGCTATTATGCCGTATGTCGTATATAGTACCGACAGCGAGTTGGTAAAGCTAGCAAGTATAAAACCGCCACCCAGCAGAAGACCGCCGATTGTGGCTACAACTCTTGGGCCCTTTTTGTCTTGCAGTCGACCTGCTGGGATCATAATTATAGCAAACACCAGTAGCAATATGGAAAAAGCCAGTGATGTCTCCGCTTTGGCCCAGCCGAACTCTCCCATCAGGGGTTTTAGGAATACTCCCCATGCATAGGTGACACCCAGCATCAGCATTACAACAAGGCCGCTAATAACGACCAACCAACGGTTGAATGGTTTCTCTCTCATATCTATGCCCCTATATTTATCATGATTATTCATGATGTTTGATTCCAAACCTAAAAAACGCCATTAACATATATACCTTACGGTTCGTCTAAGAACCGTTCGACAATCAACGAATTCCACTAGTTATAAGACCTAAAATGTGGTGTTCCGAACTCCTTCTCCTGCAAAAATCGCACAATTTCGCCTGCCTTACGCTCATCATTCGCACGCGCATACACCCTCATCCTGCGCACCTTTATTTTCTTGCCACAAGGACAGCTCCGGGTCTTCTGACGCTCTTCTGCATAGAGAAAGCGCGCGCAGTTAGGGCACCTAATCGCCAGATACATCCAGTGCCTCTTTGACTAACTTGCGCACCGCGTCTCGCCCGTCTTTCTGCCTGGTCATCACGATTTTATACGGCGAAATATTATCAAAGAGTTTTCTGAGCGCTTCTTGGCCCGTATTGCAACCCAGTTCCTTCAGGCGCGCATTGGAGATTCTTTTTGCACCTTCCATGATGCTGTTGTTCAATTCCGCATCGAGCGTATCAGCAAGATGCACGGCTAACGCCTCTAAAGTGAGCGGCCTGACCGTGCTCCCTTTGCCATGATGCGCTGCTACGATGTGCACCACGCTGATTGGAAAGTCCCTCCTGTACAACTCCACGGTTGCCAGGAGGATGTGGTCTAAAATCTTGGCGCCGTCAGAGGCATCATATCCGTTCTCGCGCTCCTCATACGTCATCGGCTTCATGATGTCATGTAACAGTGCACCTGCCAGCACGACGTCCTTATTTACATCCGCGTTGTGCACCGATGCCAGAACATCAGCTATTGCAGAACTGATTTTAACCACCGAAATCGTGTGCTCTATCAATCCCCCGGAGTAGCAGTGATGCATGTTTGTGCTTGCCGGCGATTTCCTGAACTCAAGACCGGAATGCCTCCAGTCAGGGTTTGTCGGCAGGGGATTCTGAATCATCCTGATGGTCTTTTCCTTTAGGTCCGGGTCAGTTATTCCATTTGCCAGCTCAATAAATCGCTCCATTATTTTCCACCTTAATATGAATCAAACGTTGCCTGTTTCGGTTTTCCTTTCAACTCGGCATCAGAATGCCCAAAGTAACGTAGTATCCGTGATGTAGCTGGAACTATTTGATTGTTGATGTAGTAGTCTGCGTCAATCTCATATCTCTTATCGTCCCCAAATAGATATCCATTTTCATACCTGCTGAACAGGTCAATTGGATATGCCCTGTCGCCGATGCTACCATGCCCTTTGATAATAACATATGCGATTTTTGTCCCCACTTCTACTGGCACCTTGGCCCTTTTCGCCGCCCTGACGTGGGCCTGTATGGACTCATAGGAGGATATCTTCTTGGTCAGCGTCTTATGAATCACCAGTTTATCTAGAGGAATTTTACCCTCCCTCACACAAGACACGACCCCCTGTACAAGTCGCACTGCCTTGCCTGGGTCGCGTTCTTCTAGAATTGCCCTGAGAACGTCCGCCTGGATTTCCTTTGCCAAGGCGCACCAGTCCCCCCGCCTGACCTCCAGACCTTTGATTATGATCTCGCCATCTGATGTAAGTCCGGCATAGCGCTTCTTTTTTTCTGTGAAGAATATGACGCTATAAACGCGTTCAATGTCAAGCTCAAGGGGAAGCTCCTTCGACATGGCTTCAGCAAGTGCCTTCGCCTTCTCCATGAGCTGGTCATCTCTTGCCTTCACGAACAAACTGTCCGTATCGCCGTAGATAACCTCCAGTCCCATTTCCTCTGCCCTCTTAATTGCCTGCTTGATGAAATGTCGGCCCCATGCCGCCGTAGCCTCTGCGCATTCCCTTCGATACCATCGCGCCGGAGTCCAGCCAGTATATCCATAAAATGCATTCGTCAGGATTTTGATCGCCTGTTGTCTGATGTCGAGCAATTGATATTCGTGCGTATCCTTGCGTAACGTTTCCAACTCGCGCTTCAGCGCACTCCGCTTGCTGACCAATTCCTGTAAAATTCGTTTGAAAAAACCGTCCGGCTTTTTCCGGAATCTATATCCGACCTCCGGCGCTTCATAGCCATCCTCGCCTGTCACCGTGTCCGGCGAGATGTTGAAGGATATCATAATCGAGGGATACATCGACGAGAAGTCCAAGCAGGCAACATTCTCGTGTATTCCCTTCTTCGGCTCCAGAACAAAACCGCCAACATATTTTTCACCGACTTCCCTCCCCCTGGATGGTACCAGCTCCCCTATCTTGTAAGCCTCGGCGCACAGGAGCGATTCTACCTGCCGTCCGCGCCCCATCTTCGATACCTCATCCAAGGGTTGCCTGGTCATCCTAGCAAACTCATATTGCAGCGGAAGCAGTTTTTTAGCAATGCCAAGTGTGCTGATTACATCATCTTTTGCATATCTCAGGAGAATCTTGCGCTTCTCAGGGTCATCCCAGTATTTGTGCATCTCTGCCGCAGGCAGGTTCGTTCGCTCTGACTTTTTTATCACGCCCAAAAACTCTGCAACGTCCTCCAGCGTCTTAATCTGGACACCGCCCAAATCCCTGTCAACAACCCTATACAAATCCACATTAGACCTGCCAACAATCGAAACCCTATTAAGAGGGCCTGGCTGAAGGCGCGGCGCGGTTCCATCCCTGCCGATGTTGAGCTGCACCTTATGCAGTTTTGCCCTATGAAGCATGTAAGGCCAGTCGAAGTTGTCTGAGTTGTAGCCACATATGATGTCAGGGTCGAAATCCTCAACAAATTCCACGAATTCCTTCAGCAGGGCTGCGTCGTCTTTGTCCATCGTTAAGAGTTTAGCATCACCCTTACTCGTAGCGATTGATATGATTATGATGGGGTCGCGCTCTGGATTGGGCAGACCCCTAGGATTCGTCATCTCGCAGTCAAATGCCATGATGCGCAATTCCGGGTTTTCATCCCTCTTCTGATACCTGACCTTGCTCGCTTCAAATCCCGCCCCTGAGTCAACATCAATGTATTCGCCCTCCGCAACAATTCCGTCAAGAGGTGATAACTCGCAATCGATAATGTAGCGCACCGCAAAAGGTATGTCTGCCTCCCTGATGTCAAAGCCGAGATTGCCAACTGCATCTCTCAAACCTGGCACGTGCTGTGGGTGCGCAACCGTTACCTTAAAAGCTTCAATCTCTACTCCAAAATCTCTCTTCTTGACCTTTTCAACCTTCTTCGGCCGGATGGTTTCATCATACCGCGTTGCCCTGACTTCCATTATGTCATCAGCGCTTCTTTTCCCGATTGCATAGAAATATGGCTTGAAATTTGGGTCAAAGACCACTACATTTTTTCCCGTATCGTCCCTGCACCATAGCCTTATTACCGCCTTGCCGTTTTTTGTTATGTAATCTGCATCGAGCAGCCAACCACGCATCTGAGCCATCTATACAAGATAGGGAAGGATGCATTAAATATTTGTGGGACAAAAAGGTTACACATTTATGTACGCAAGCCGCGTTTTCTAGTGCGATGAACGACTACTTAAAATACTTCCCAAAGAAGTCATTTTATCCCAATCAAAAAGAGGCGATAGAAGAGATTTATGATGCACTCTCAGAGCAAAAAATCGCCTTATTTGAAGGTGCATGTGGCACAGGAAAAACGCTGAGCGCGCTCGTTCCCGCACTGCACGTCGCAAAGCAACGCGGCAAAACCGTGGTAATAGCCACGAATGTTCACCAGCAAATGCTGCAGTTCATAGATGAAGCAAAAGATATCAAAAGCGTAGCAGATGTCGACGTAATCGTGCTGAAGGGCAAACTTCACATGTGCCCTGCTGAAAGAAGTTATGAAGAGTGCGACGTGCTCAGGGAGAATACATACGAATTGCTCAAATTGGAGCAAAATGCGAATCAAGAGATCGATGATGCTCGCATGAGAATTCTTAAGGAGCGGTCATGTGGGCACCTGCTTAATACGCTCAAGAGAGAGGATGACAGTTTTTACAAATGGCTCTTTTCAGAAGTTAGAACGCCAGAGGAGGTTGCGGAGAGGGCTTCCAAAGACGGAACATGCGGATATGAGTTGTTGAAGAGGGGGATGATGAATGCGGACTTGGTTATCTGCAACTACCATCACCTCCTGGACCCAGAAATCCTGACGATGTTTCTATCATGGTTAGGCTGTGGACTGGAAGATATTATAGTAATATTTGACGAGGCACATAACCTGGAGTCGGCAGCCAGGGCGCATTCATCGCTGATACTGACTGAACGCACCATAGAAAGAGCACTGAACGAACTGACAGACATGGGCGATCATGACGCCAAAGAGATTAGAAATCTCCTTCTTGAATTGAGAGAGGCACTGCGGGAAACATATGAATCCCGGTTCGCCTTTGGCGAAATGGAGCGTATTGGCGCCGAGTGGCATGATATTAAGATACGAGAACCTGCCGACACTGAGGATGGTCTGACTACAAACCTGCGTGCTCGACTGCCCGACATTGTCGATTTAATCGAAGATGTGTGTACCCTTGGTGCGAAATTTGACACGATATATCGCAACCAGTATAAAGAGGGGTTGTCTGATAGCAGAAGGGTTTCTCATCTGCTAAATGTGGCAACGTTCCTCAAAAGATATTTTGAGTTGGCGGGCGACGCTGGATATTATCCGCTGATAAATGTAAGGCGTGAAGGGGGCGAGATATCAGGAAGAATCGAACTTTTTGCATGCATCCCAAAGAACGTGACCAAACCATTGTTTGACTCATTACATTCGGCGGTCCTAATGTCCGCCACTCTGCGACCATTTGATGTCGTCAAAACGACGCTGGGCATCGACAGAGAGACAAAAAATATCGTGCATACGTCGCCATTTCCCAAGGAGAGAAGGCGCACCATGGCAGTGACGATTCCTCCGCTATTCCTGCGAAACAGGGATGACCAGGAGGTTATAGGCATTGTCACAAGTGTATTAGAAGATATTATAGAGCAATCGAATGGAAACGTCTTGATTTTCTTCCCAAGTTTCAGCGAGGCGGTTCGGTATAAGGAGTTATTAGATGTCGATGTTCCTGTATTCCTAGATGAAATGGGCGTCTCAGCTACCAACGTCAAGGAGGATTTTTTCAGAATCGGCGAGTCCGGCGACAAGGCTGTGCTGCTCTCTTATCTATGGGGAACGCTGACAGAGGGTGTGAACTATAGGGATGATAGAGCGAGAGTTGTGGTCATCGTCGGAGTGGGGTATCCTGCCCTGGGCGATAGGATTAGGGCGATTCAATATTTGTATGACCATGAATTCGGCGCTGGAAGGGGGTGGCGTTATGCGATTGAGACCCCTATGATTAGAAGAGTTAGACAGGCAATGGGGAGAGTTATCAGGTCGCCGGAGGATTACGGCGCAAGGATGTTATTAGATGTGCGATACACGAGTGAGTCCCCGAAAACGATGGGCAAATATTCAGTATACCCAAGTCTTCCGCCAGAAGAGAAAGAAGAAATAATAGATGTGGCACCTGGGAAGGTCAAGTATGCGCTGATGAATTTCTTTGATGATGTTCGAAAGGCGGACTGAAAAGTTCTTCTGAGAATTTTGCGAAGTTTCAATCTTATTTTATTGGATGTTGCGCTGTAACTACGAATTTACCATTGTATTTCTTAAGTTTTACCTCTAATTTCATTTTATTGGACCTTTATCTCAATCTTAAAGCTCTAAACCGCTTTAAAACATTATAATTTGTTTACCATTTAACAACGGGCTTCGATAGGAGAATATCAAAACTAATTCTTGGCTCTGTATTCTTTTGATTTGTAAATTTTAAATACTTCTTTGATAGGTGCTTCTCATCTAACATGCGGCTCATTTTACTGAAATTCTCCGATCTTTCTATGTTAATTTTCCCCCAATTAATTCTGGTAACAGTTCCAACGTTGGCGGGACCACCTTCTTTGTGAAGGACGTCTATTTTCTCTTTTATGATGAATAAAGGAAAAAGAGGTAATTTCACTATTTCGATTTTTAATTTGCCTTCAACCTTTGACTTTAATTTTCCTGTACCTTTACATTTACTGCACTCGCGTTTAGAGTCCGTATATACTATTGCCCCCTTATTGGGGTACCAACCTAGTCCTACTAAACCTCCTCCATCGCAATAAGGACATGTGAATAGTCTTTCCTCACACTTTGAGATTTCTCTAATCATCTTCTCTTTTCCTTGTTCCTCCATCTTCTTTCAAACCACTAATGGTAGTACTGTGATGTTCTATTTTTGTCTCTGGCAGTATTATCATCGAGTTGATATACATTTTTTATTTTATGTTGATGCACTATATTTATTATATCTTTCCTGATAGCAAGGTGAAGGTGTTTTATCTTTATTATCTCAGCGCCTTAGCAAAAACTCCCGACAATTTCAACAATCCCGGTTTTGCCATAATTAATTTCTTCGCCACCGCCGAAGGATAGTCCATGTCGCCATATTGAGATATGATGTCCAAAATCTCTGGATCCTCAAGCGTCTTGACTACTTTATCGTAATCTACATCACTCAACTTCCCCATAGCCTCATGAATCCTCATTCCAATCAATAATTCTCGCCCTATGGCAGACCTCCATCGCTTTTCGTACTCTACCAGGCGTTTCGCTGACGTATCGCCCTCTTTTACAGCGGCGGCTGCCACCTCTCCCGCAATCTTCGCGCATAGGGCACCGGCGTATATGCCCCCTCCGGACGTGGGTTTTACCTGCGCAGCAGCATCGCCGACGAGCATTAGTCCTTCGGCAACCGTTCGCTCGGGTGGACCAAGTGGAATAGCACCTGCTTCAAAACCAAGATAGGAACCATGATATCTTTTTGATGCAATAGGGTGGGACTTTAGCATCTTCTTGAGATGTCGCAAGGGGTGAGCAGCAGCACATAACCCGATTCTTGCAACGCCGTCCTCAACTGGAACTGCCCAGGCAAAAAATCCTGGCGCCACCGAACCAATAAACACTTCGACAAAGTCCATATCATGTGCATTATACAGTCCCTCGATTTGCACGCCGCCAAGAACCTTTTTTGCCCTGCCCAAGCCAGCCCATTTTGCGACCCTGCTGCTGACGCCATCTGCACCGATGATGATTTTTGTGCTTACCTCCAAACTCTCGCCTTGGGCGATGATGTTGAGTTTTTCGTTCTTCAGGCCAGTCGCTTTAGCCTTGACCAAGAGGTCAGCACCTGCCTTAACCGCCTGTCTCGCAAGCTCCCTGTCGAAAATCTTCCTATCTATCACATATGCCTTGGTCTCTTTTCCATCGACTGTTATGCCTGTTCCATCCGGCGAATAAATGAAGGCGCCCCGTATCCTGTTCCGTATCCACCTTCCCAATCCAATCTCGCATTCATCCAAAGCCCTGTTGCTGATGAGGCCGGTGCATGCCTTGTTGCCAATTTCCTGGTGCTCCTCGATGAGAAGGACTGATGCGCCACCTTTCGACGCATATTTAGCTGCCATTGATCCAACTGGACCAGCCCCAACGACCACCACATCATATTCCATGTATCAGGCACACCCTTTTAAGTATAAAATATATATTCTCCATCTATGCAGCCTATTATTGAAATCGTCGCATTTATATGTGCGCTTGAAACGAGTTACCTCAGCATAAGAGAGATATTCGGGAATAAAATCGATTTAGTAGAGCAGACAATCCTGACAGGGGGGCTGGGACTAGCGCTATTTGTCATCGTGAGGTTTATTATCGAGTGGGGTGCATAACATAGCGCGGGGTAAAAAGATGTCTGTTAAAAGTAAGATTCTCGGTATTTTCAAAGGCGCAGACAAAGACGAAAAGAAAATGCCTAAAGTTGACTATTTGTGTAAAATTGTTAAATGCCAAGGTAAAAAAATTGGCGAGAGCATAGCCGTTGATGAAAAGCAATTGCTAGTAATAAATAAAAAGGAGATTCTTGCAATTCCATTGGGCAAGGTTGTCGAGGTCTCAGAGGAAGAAATCATCCTTGATAAATTCAACAAAACAAAGGCTAAAAAAGCTGGCAAATCATGGAAGAAAAACGAGGCAGACAAGCTTAAATTCGACGAGCAGGGAATGATGATAAGCGAGTGAGTCCATGTTTAGTTATAAACAGTGCATAGTCATCAGGTCTGATTTGAAACTCTCGACTGGGAAGTTGGCTGTACAGGTGGCACACGCCGCCATAGGAGCGTATGAGCGGGCTGAGCCGAAAATACGAAGGGCATGGAAGGGCGAGGGGCAGAAAAAGGTCGTTTTGAAAGTAAAGGAGTTAAAGGAGTTGTACGAGTTGGAGAAGAAGGCGAAACGCCTTGGTTTCCCCGCAGCACTGATTACGGATGCGGGGCTAACCGAAATTCCCCCTGACACCGTTACTGCACTGGGCATCGGACCTGCAAAAAGCGAGGAGTTGGACAGACTCACAGGGGATTTGCCGTTATTGTGAGGATAAAATGACTAAGATTGGATTTGTGGGCGCAGGAAGAATCGGTTCGACATCAGCCTATGCTACCCTATACGACGTGGACTGTGATGAAATAGCGTTAGTAGACCTAGTTGAGGATTTAGCAGCAGGCGAGGCGATGGACCTGGAGACGGCAGCAATTGCGATGGGTAAAAACGTTATTGTGGAGGGTGGAAATGATTACTCGCTCCTGAAAAACTCGGACATTATCGTGGTATCGGCTGGCATCGCAAGAAAAGTTGGAACGACCCGGCTGGATTTGACCAAGACGAACGCAGGCATTGTCCAGGACATTATAAAAAAGATATGCCAACATGCCCAGGATGCAATTCTTATTCTAACAACGAATCCAGTTGATGTGATGACATACGTTGCATACAAAGCATCTGGAAAGCCGAGAAATGAGGTTATGGGCATGGGCGCATCCCATGATACGGCCAGGCTAAGGGAGCAAATACTGCGATTGGGCATAGAGGAAACTGATGCAATGGTAATCGGCGAGCATGGGGATAGTATGGTTTGCTTGAAGGGGCAGACGAAAATTAAAAGCAAGGAGTGGGAAATTGCCACAAAGGCCACAAAGGAAAGAGGGATGGAAATAATAAAGAGGAAGAGCGCCACATATTATGCTCCCGCTTCATGTGTCGCAAAAATCGTGAAGGCGATAGTGAGTGATGAAAATGCTGTTATGCCGGTAAGCATTGCGCTGGAAGGAGAATATGGGCTGCGCGACGTCGCGATAGGCATGCCGGCAATAATTGGCAAACATGGAGCAAAGGTGCTGGAGTGCGAACTAAGCAAAGAAGAGATGATAACGCTGAAAGAGTCGGCAAAGGTCGTCAAGAAAACACTGAAGGAGATTTGATGGGCAGTCCTGCGTTCCCACTCGAGCAAAAGGTTGGCATCGAACTTTATCTGACAAAAAATCCCGGCATAGGCGGCAAGATTCGCCAGCAAATAGAAGATTTCTATGTAGAGGAAATCACGAGTAGGGAAGAGGGGGCAGAAGGAAAATATTTGATTCTCGAGCTGACTAAACGCGATTGGGATACGCACCACTTGATAAGGGAATTATCCAGAGCGCTCGGCGTTAGCCAGAAAAGGTTCGGCTTTGCAGGAACAAAAGACAAGAGGGCACTTACAAAACAAAAGATTAGTATCTGGGACGTAAACGAGGATGCGCTTAAGAGAATTAATCTGCCGGGCGTTGAGCTAAGGGTTGTCGGCAGGTCCAACAAAAAAGTGGTCTTGGGCAACCTGTGGGGCAACAAATTCAGGATTGTCATCAGGGATGTAGAGTCCTCCTTAGATGTCGTGAAAGAAAGGGTAAAATCCATCACGGATGAGATTGCCCAGATGGGGGGCATTCCAAACTTCTTTGGCATGCAGCGATTCGGTGTGCAGCGTCCCGTAACCCATTTAGTCGGAGAGGCGATTGTCAGGGGTGATTTAAAGAAGGCTGTGCTGACATATCTCGCGGAAGTCTCCCCTAACGAGCTGGAGGATGTGCAAAACGCAAGAAGTGCACTCGCAAAGGACTTGGATTTCCAGAAGGCGTTAAAAGAATTCCCGCTTTTTCTGAGGTATGAAAGGGCGATGCTGAATGTACTAGTCCAAAACCCAGAAGACTATCTTGGCGCTTTGGGAGCCTTGCCCCAAAAACTGCAACAGATGTTCGTTCACGCGTATCAATCGTGCATATTCAACAAAATACTGAGCGAAAGACTCAGGAAGAATTTGTCGTTAAACAGTGCCCTGCCCGGTGATATCGTTTGTTTTCCCAATAAGACTGGGCTGCCGAACGTCTTGCGAACTCAGAGAGTCAAGGAAGATAATGTTGAGGGTATGAATAATTTAATCACAAGAAAGAGGGCTTTCGTTACCGCGCCGCTATTTGGCTATGAATCACAGTTTGCAGATGGTGTACCAGGCGAGATTGAGCGGTCAGTTATCGAGAGCATGAAAATCGAGAAAGATGATTTCAGAATACCTGAGGCACCGGAACTGGCATCCAAGGGTAGAAGAAGGGAGATATTATGCTACCTTTGCCCGAGTTATGAGGTCAAGCAAGAAGTAGTACTGCAATTCTCACTGCCAAAGGGCAGCTATGCGACGACTGTGCTGCGCGAGTATATGAAAACTGACCCATTAAGTGCTGGATATTAACCGTCCATATGGGCTTTCTTGAAGATACCGCAGGTAATACCGAGCGTAATCTGCCCCTTCCAAGGCCTCGCCGCCAAAAAGCAGTTTAGCAAGCGTTGGTGTGTTCATGTATTTCACCCTCGGCGTTCCCTCAATGCCCCCCAGTTCAGCAGCAATGTCAATTGCATCATACAAGTTGCCAAATTCGTCAACCAATCCAAGGGTTCTCGCATCGGCACCAGTATAGATTCTGCCATCCGATAACCCTCTTACTTTATAGATGGGCATATCCCTGCCTTCTGCAATCTCGCTCACAAATCGCTCGTACGCGCTCATCACAACATCATTTGCGTGTTGCTTCTCTTCATCAGTTAGGCCTCTCCAGTCCGCACCCATATCCTTGAACTCACCAGATTGAGCGGTGTAGAATTCGATTCCCTCGTTGCCATAATACTCTGATTTATCTGTGAACACCCAGATTACGCCAATGCTTCCCGTCATCGTATCTGGGTTGGCTACGATGACATCCGCAGGTGCTGAAATATAATAAGCACCTGAAGTGGCAATATCGCCCATTGACACGATTACTGGAATACCCTTATCCTGTGCCCTTTTAATCTCGGTTACAATCTCCTGCGCTGCAGCCGGCGTCCCTCCAGGGCTGTTAATCCTTAATACTATCGCGCTGATTGAAGCATCCTCGGTGGCTTCCCTGATGTTTTTGCATATGTTCTCTGACGTTGCATATCCTATGCCCAAAGGCACATTCCCAGTTATCATCCCTCCCTGGACATAAATCACGGCAACCTGTTTTCCCGCCCGGATATCCTTCATGGGGCCAATATACACCAGAGCGGCAACAAGTACTGCGCAAAATACGATGGCTATTGCCAGACATGCCAGCACTTTTGTTCTATGTTCCATATGGGCCCGGCCGGATTCGAACCGGCGATCTCCGCCATGTGAAGGCGACGTCATAACCAACTAGACCACGGGCCCGCGGCCAACGTCGAGGGAGGGATTTGAACCCTCGAGTCCCTAAGGGACACAGGTTTAGCAAACCTGCGCCATACCGGGCTAGGCGACCTCGACTAAAGAGTATATCCCGTTTAGATATTTGTGTATTGCTACTTATAGAGGTTGTTCTAATTGTGTGGCAGGCAGGCTATCGGTCGTCGTTCCCATCATACCCCAGCAACCCGAGACCCATCCTCTGCCTCGCAACCCTGTGAGCGCCGGTCATTCACGGTAAGTCTGCTCCCTTCCGGACCTAAACCAGTACCCGTGACCAAGATTAAAGACAAACCCTTCGGTTAGCCCTCAACCAAAGCCGACCCAACAGGACGGGGCATCATAGTAGGTTCTTGGACTGAATCACAATGGAAACGTCTTCCTCAAGCTTCGCCCCTCGCATATCGACGATTTCGAGTTACAGGCGACGCCGAATCGCCCAGGCTAGCCCGCCAGTTTAAAACATAAATGCTAAGAAGCAATAAACTTATCGCAGTATACGCGATATGGAATCAACATGACAGAAGAACTGGTCGGCTACGTTTCCGGAAATAGAAAAAGGGAGCAAATCATACAGGCACTTTCAAATAGCCCCCTTGAAGCAGACAAAATCGCCAGGATATCGCGCATACCTGAGCGGCTTGTCGTGAGAATTTTAGAGGATTTGAAGAAGAAGGGGTTGATCAGGGTCGACGAAAAAGTATATGCGCTGACCGAAACCGGCGTTGATGTAGAGAACAAAATCAGGAGTTTGCGCTAAGGGGCTGTAGGGTAGCCTGGTTATCCTAGGGGACTGGGGGTCCTCTGACTGGAGTTCAAATCTCCGCAGCCCCACTGATGCCATAATTACGTTTAATGTCGATGTGTAATTCGTTAAATTTATAACCTATCCCCGCATCTAGGCACTCTAATGAATGAAAATGTCGCCGACGTTCGCAACAGGCTGGCCGAAAAGATGGCCGGGGAAATAACTCTTTCAGACAATCCCGGTGAAACGCTGAAGAAGTGGAGAAAAAACTTTGATATATCGCAAACAAATTTGTCAGATTTTTTAGATATCTCCCCTTCGGTAATCAGCGATTATGAATCAGGGCGGCGAAAATCGCCCGGAACCTTGATTGTCAGCAAAATCATAGAGGGCATTTTAGAATTAGATGCACGAAATGGTGCGAAAAAAATCAGGTCCTATCAAAACATCCTGCGCAGCGAATTTAACGTTGATATTATCTATGACATCCACGAATATGCCACGCCCGTAAGACTTGACAATTTCGCTGAATTAATTCAAGCGGAAAAAATTACGGGAGATTTTAATAAAACGATTAACGGGCATACTATGATAGATGGTCCAAGAGCGATCCTGGAGTTGTCGTCAAACGAATTCTTTAGGCTTTATGGATGGAGCACTGAAAGGGCATTAGTCTTCACAAATGTATCGACCGGCAAATCCCCCTTGGTTGCAATCAGGGTCACAAACCTTAGACCTGGCGTTGTAGTCTTGCACGGATTGAAAATGCCAGAAGTGGATCCGATCGCCATAAAGATTGCAGAAATAGAGGGATTGCCATTAATGATAACACACCTTGCCAAGAACGAGCTAATCGATGTTCTAAGGAATTTGAAATAGAGGGGGTAAAATGATCGGAATCACAAGTTATGGGGCATACATTCCGTGCTACAGAATCAAGGTTGAGGAGATTGCGAGAGTATGGGGAGACAATCCGGAGCATATCAAAAAAGGACTCCTAATATGCGAGAAATCAGTACCTGACCTTGACGAAGATGCTGCTACGATTGCAGTAGAGGCTGCGAGAAATGCTATCCGCAGACGCGATATCGACCCCAAGGAGATAGGTGCGGTTTATATTGGATCAGAGAGCCACCCCTATGCTGTAAAGCCCACTGCCACGATAGTCGCAGAGGCGATTGGAGCAACACCAGACCTGACCGCTGCAGACTTCGAGTTTGCCTGTAAAGCTGGCACTGCTGCGATTCAAGCCTGTATGGGTGAAGTGACGATGGGGATGATCAAGTACGGCATGGCAATAGGTGCTGACGTCTCACAGGGCGCACCGGGTGATGCGCTGGAATACACAGCAGCTGCAGGAGGTGCGGCGTATATTATCGGAAAAAAGAATCTCATCGCTGAGATAGAAGATACGTTCTCTTTTACCACAGATACGCCTGATTTCTGGCGCCGCGAAGGGGAGAGTTATCCCATGCACGGCGGGAGGTTTACCGGCGAGCCGGCATATTTTAAGCATATAATGTCTGCAACAAAGAGTCTAATGAAAAAGGTCGGTACCAAGCCCGGCGATTACGATTATGTAGTATTTCATCAGCCAAATGGCAAGTTTCCGCTGCGCATGGCAAAGATGTTGGGATTTGTAGAAGAGCAAATCAAGCCTGGACTGGTTGTATCAAAACTGGGCAACACATACTCAGGTTCATCCCTGATAGGACTGGCAGCAGTTCTGGATCAGGCTAAACCAGGATCAAGGATATTGATGACGTCGTTCGGCTCGGGTGCAGGCAGCGATGCGTTTAGTATGACAGTCACCGACGGAATCGAAGAGACTCGGGGGAAGGCGCCAACCATTGCAGAACTATTGAAAAGTCCCAAATACATAGACTATGCATTGTACGCAAAGCATAAAGGCAAGATTGTGGTGTGAACATGAGAGATGTAGCGATAATCGGCGTTGGTTGCACAAAGTTCGGCGAGATGTGGGAGCGGTCATTTAGAGACTTGTTCGTCGAGGCCGGTTTGAATGCCCTGGAAGATGCTGGCACCAGAGGGGAAGATATTGAAGCCTTATATGTCGGGAATATGAGCGCTGGTAAGTTCATTGACCAGGAGCACATCGGTGCTCTGATAGCAGATTACGCTGGACTGGCTGGCTCCTTACACATACCATCCACGAGAGTGGAGGCGGCATGCGCCTCAGGAGGCTTGGCGTTGCGAGATGGTGTGATGGCCGTAGCATCTGGACTACACGACATCGTGATTGCAGCCGGTGTGGAAAAAATGACCGACGTTGAAACAGGGGTAACGATAGATGCACTGGCTTCAGCCGCTGACAGGGAATGGGAAGGTTTCATGGGTGCAACGTTCCCTGGACTGTATGCCATGATGGCGCGCCTGCACATGCATAAATACGGAACTACGCGAGAGCAACTGGCAACGGTGGCTGTGAAAAATCACCATAATGCAACAATGAACCCCAAGGCACAGTACAGGAAAGAAATTACAATTGATGATGTTATAAATTCTCCCTTGGTAGCGGATCCACTCAGGGTTTACGACTGCTCTCCGATTACAGATGGCGCAGCAGCAGTAGTGCTTGCACCGGCAGAATTGGCTCGAAAATTAAATGATACGCCAATATATGTGCGCGCATCAGCGCAGGCGAGCGATACCATTACCCTACATGACAGACGGGATATTACAACCTTAGATGCCACAGTGTATGCCGCCAAGCGAGCATATGAGATGGCTGGCATCTCGCCAAAGGATGTTGATGTCGCAGAGGTGCACGATTGCTTCACCATTGCCGAGATATGCGCCATAGAGGACCTGGGATTTGTGCAGAAGGGGGATGGCGGCCCTGCCACTGAAGAGGGCATAACTGCACTGGATGGGGAGATTCCGATAAATCCCTCCGGCGGTTTAAAAGCATGTGGGCACCCAGTTGGCGCAACTGGAATAAAACAAGCTATTGAAATTGCGGAACAGCTCAGGGGCGATGTAAGGGAGCGGCAAGTAAATGGAGCAGAGATCGGTTTAACTCACAACGTTGGAGGGACCGGAGGGACAGCGGTAGTCCATATATTGAGCGTTAACAAGAGGTAGCATGGCAGTAGCAAGATTATGGAGACATATTCCGGCAAGATATAACCTAATTGGAACAGAGTGCCAAATCTGTGGCGGACTCTATTTCCCGCCAAGAACAACATGCCCAACGTGTAGAAGAGATGGCAAAATCATAGAGCGCAAGTTCAAGGGAACCGGAGAAGTTGTCACATATACGATAATTTACTCGGCGTCAAGTACATTTCGCAGGCAGACTCCCTACGTTCTTGCCATAATCAGGTTAGATGAAGGTCCACAGCTGACTGGACAGATAGTCTGCAATCCAGATGAGACTAAAATTGGCATGAAGGTGCGACCGATTTTCAGAAAACTAGGCGAAGATGGATCTAGCGGCATCATTTATTATGGCACAAAATTTACGCCCTTAAGAGAGGCATCCAAATGAGCACATCAAGAATTCCCGGATTTTACAAATTAGATGTACAAGAGCGGTTAAGCGTGGTGAAAAAACTCACACACCTGGATGAGGCATCTATTGACAGCATCAGTAAAACTGGAGCACTGAGCGTAGACCAGGTAGACAAGATGGTTGAAAATGCAATAGGCATCATGGAAGTGCCTTTGGGTATTGCCACCAATTTCCTGGTTAACGGAAAGGATTACCTCATCCCCATGGCAACAGAGGAGCCGTCGGTCATCGCAGCAGCCAGCAACGCTGCCAAAATAGCAAGAGAGAAGGGTGGTTTTTCTGCCAGCACTACAGAGCCGATAATGATAGGGCAAATCCAGATGATGTGCGAGACGCCAGAAGAGGCGAAGAGTGCCATTCTGGGTGCAAAAGAGGAGATTTTGGCATTGGCCAACGAGCAGAATCCCGTTTTGGTGAAGTTTGGCGGTGGAGCAAAGGATATAGAGGCAAGGATTATTGAAACTCCTGCTGGCAAGATGGTGGTCACGCATTTGATGGTCGACTGTAGGGATGCAATGGGCGCCAATGCAGTCAACACGATGTGCGAGGTGGTAGCGCCTTTAATCGAAAAGCTGACCACTGGTAAAGTATACCTCAGGATAATTTCAAATCTCGCGGTCAAACGATTGGCAAGAGCAAAGGCGACTTTCTTCAAAGAGGCGTTAGGTGGAGAGGGTGTCGTAGATGGCATTATTATAGCACAAAGATTCGCAGAGTCGGATGCGTACAGGGCAGCGACCCATAACAAAGGGATAATGAACGGCATCTCTGCAGTGGCGCTGGCGACCGGGAATGACACCAGGGCAGTAGAGGCGGGTGCACATGCATATGCGTCCTTTTCCGGCAGATACAGACCTCTGACGACCTACGAGAAAAATGAGGATGGCGATTTAGTCGGCGCCATTGAACTGCCCATCGCTGTCGGTACTGTTGGTGGCGCCACAAAGGTGCATCCCACCGCAATGGCCAATATGAAAATTTTAGGAGTGAAAACTGCCTCTGAGCTGGCACAGGTAATAGCATCAGTCGGCTTGGCTCAAAACCTTGCTGCGTTGAGAGCACTTTCCACGGAGGGCATACAGAGAGGACATATGTCCCTTCATGCGAGAAACATAGCAGTCGTGGCAGGCGCAACCGGGGATTTAGTCGAGGAAGTTGCGAGAATTATGACAGAGGAAGGGAAAATACGAGTAGAAAGAGCTAAGGAGATTCTTAATGGACTCTCCAAAAAGGGACAAAAATGAGGGACAAAATCACTGTTCCAGATATAATTGACATGAAGAAGTCTGGAAAGAAAATTACGATGCTCACCGCCTACGACTCGCTTTTGGCAAGCATTCTGGACGAGGCAGGAGTTCATATCCTGCTGGTGGGCGATTCACTGGGCAATGTAGTTCTGGGATACGAGAATCCCATTCCGGTGACGATAGAGGATGTCGTTCATCACGTACGAGCGGTATCCAGGGGTACGAAGAATTCGCTAGTAGTGGGAGACATGCCCTTTGGCACATATTTCACCGTAGAAGATGCATTGAGAAATGCCGGAAGGTTGATTCAGGCAGGAGTAGAAGCCGTCAAACTCGAAGGTGGCACAGTAGTTAAAGACCAGATTGTGGGGCTGATGGAAATGGGCATACCAGTCATGGGACATGTTGGGTTAACACCGCAGTCCATGCATAAAATGGGCGGCTATAAAGTCCAAGGTAGGACACCCGAAACGGCAAAAAAGATATTGAACGATGCGAAGGCGGTTGAAAGGGCAGGAGCATTCGCAGTTGTGTTAGAAGGAATGCCATCAGACCTCGCGAGCAAGATAACAGACGAATTAAAAATCCCGACGATTGGGATAGGCGCAGGACCCCACTGCGATGGACAAGTCCTGGTGACACATGACGCTCTGGGCTTTTATGAAAAGACGCCCAAATTTGTGAAGAAGTATGCAAGTCTCAGGGAATTGATATTGAGCGCAGCAAAAATGTACAAAAAGGAAGTCGAAGAAGGTAGGTTTCCAACCGAAGAGTACAGTTATTAAAGTTAGAGCGGGTACTCCACGATATTTTCGGAGATTGTGCGCTCGCCTAACACAGTATAAAAGGTTCGCCCTACGGGCTCACCCAAATTTTTGCTTCGCAAAAACTTCTTTTATCCACAACGTTAGAAGAAAAATCATGCCTTACTCTGAGACCTCCGCTTGTGCACATTATTATGATGGTCGTAACAGTAGATTACCAGCCAGTAGATTCCTACCATCTTTACTACATTTGATCCTGTTACTATTTTCCATCTGGGTGACCACGAATTATTTATCTCTTCTTTTTGTGGGCGCCTTTTTCAGCGTCTTTTTGTATTGTTTAATCAAAAACTTTACTGTTTGTTTTAAATCTTGATTTTTTGAGTATTTCTGCAAAGTCGCATAATACTCTTCTCTATCTTGTATTGAAATATTTATTGGAGGATATTTATTCTTAATAAGAATAAAATTCAATAACAATCTTCCTACCCTTCCATTACCGTCTTGGAATGGATGTATGTATTCAAATTGGTTGTGGATTATTGCCGATAAAACCAGAGGCTTAAACTTGCTTTTATTTTCTTTATGCCAATCAACCAAATCTTTTAATGCATCCATTAATTCATTAGCAAGAACACCTGCATGTATGACTTCTCCTTTTGAACTTTTTATAACAACTTCCAGAGTTCTAAATTCTCCTGCAAAATCTTTTGAGCCTTCAAAACATAGTTTATGGATCTTTTTTATTAATCCTAAAGACAAATCCTCTTTTGTTTTTTTGATATATTCAACAGCTTTTGCCACGCCTTTTGTTTCCAGTTCCTCTGCATTTGTTGCTTGTTTTTTGCGAAGAATTTCAGGGACTTCGTCTTCTGCAACTGTTGAACCTTCTATCGCGTTTGTGTTATAAACAAATTCTTCTGTGAATCTTTGCCAGTCTTTCTGGTCAAGATGAATTATTTTTAGTTTCTTATCATACTTGTTAAGTGCTTCAACTTGTTTTTTAGTTAAACTGAACAAAAACACTCGTGTATTTAATTCCTCTAACACTTCAAGAATACTTTTTTCTGCTTTTTTCTTTGCCGTCTCCAATCCGTCCCTGCTCAAATCTTTGCCCAGATAACGCCTTATTTTTTTTACCTTGTCTTGATCCCTGTAAGAATGAACAAGATAGTATTTTATCCCATACTTCGTTTTTCTTTTTTCAACATACATATTATCACAATAGGTGCCCACATTTATGAAACTTTCCTATCTTGTGGTCACCTCAGCTATTCAGAGGAGACTTATGTTCCTGAACATAATTTTGGAAGAGCAGCTTTAAGAAGTCCACAGATGGATTCTTGCAGGCACCGGGAGTTAAAGGTGACTTCACAACAGGTGCTCCGCGATGTTTTCGGAGATTATGCGCTCGCAGTAAACACACCTCAAGCACACGCTCTTTCCATGCTTGCTGATGATGAACCTGGATGCTACTGGCTCATTTGTGTTTGATATGCAGTTCGGGTTGGCACACCTCACCAGGCCCTCGATTACGCTTGGCAGCGCTACTTTGTGCTTCTCCTTCACTTTGTATTCGCGAACAATGTTAATTGTGGCAGACGGAGCAATGAGCGCAATCTTATCTACTTCATGAGGCGCCAGCTCCCTGCCCTCTACCTTGACGATGTCCTTTGTTCCCATTGCCTGACTGGGCACGTTCGTGACCGCGCTTATCACCGCATCTGTTTGCCCAATAATGCCAAGAATTTTAAGAACGTTAAGCGCCTGCCCAGCTGCGATGTGGTCAATAACCGTTCCGTTCTTAATTGGCCTAACACGCAGCTCCTTCTTCATCTCGCCCCCAACACGAGGGACATGACCGCCATCCTCACGGGCACACCATAGAAGGCCTGCTGGAAATATCTTGCATGCTTCGTCGCATCCACATCTGCATCTATCTCGTTTACTCTGGGAAGAGGATGCATGATAATCATGTCATCCCTAGCGTCTTTTAGCAACTCTGCCGAGATGCGGTAGGTCCCAGCAACCTTCTGATACTCGCTTGGGTCTGGAAACCGCTCTTTTTGAATTCTGGTCATATAGAGCACATCTGCATTAGGGATTACGTCTTCCAGTTTAGTGGCCTCAGACACGTCGACTCCTCTCTTCCTCAAATCGCCCTTGATTTCGTCTGGCATCTTTAACTGCTCAGGGGATACCAAGGAGATCTTAGCGCCGTATAACGATAATGCATAAGCAAGGGAGTGAACGGTTCTGCCATACTTAAGGTCACCAATCAGTGCGATGTCTAAATTTTCAAGATGGCTCTCTCGCTTGATTGTGTACAAATCCAGCAAGGTCTGCGTAGGATGATGGCCTGCTCCGTCACCAGCGTTTATGACCGGGATATTTGATATCTCTGCAGCCATCCTTGCCGAGCCTTCTTTGGAATGCCTGAGCACGATGGCATCCGCGTATTCGCTCACTACTCTAATCGTATCAGCGAGTGTTTCACCTTTGGAGGCGGAGCTGGTCTCGGTAGAAATCATGTTGACCGTCTCGCCGCCCAGGCGCTTCATCGCAGTTTCAAAAGATAGTCTGGTGCGCGTACTCGATTCGTAAAACAACAGTGCCAAAATCTTTCCAGCCAACAAATCAGACTTTTTACCTTTGGCAAAAGACTCAAGTTCTTCGGCTTTTTTAAGAATAGCGTCAATCTCCGCCCTGGAGAAATCTCTCATCGAGATGATGTGCTTTTTAGTGAACATCGAATTGATTATAGCGGGATTTTACTTAAAATTATTGTCGTTTGTGCATTCGTACTGCACCAAAAATAGACCTCTTAAGCGCCCCTGGTATGACCAGCACAGGGCAATCAGCACTACACATTACCTCCCCTATTACCTCCTTTTTTTCAAAGCTGTACCAAGATGGCTTTTCACCGGCACCCACCACTACCAAGTCTGCTTTTATCCTGCCGGCCACCTCTACTATGCCTTGCGCAACGTCCTCCGTGGACTCAAAGAGAGGATTCGCCTTTACTCCCGCCTTTTCAGCGGCATCGACAAATATCTTAAGCGCTTTTTTGCCCTCTATCTCCAGTTCCTCATTCGAAACCAATGAGAAACGAGGCAATAAATGCAACACGGTCATTTTAGCATCAAAGGTTTTAACGACCTTCATTACATGGTGCACTACTGCTGAGGCGGGTTCAGGTCCTGCGGTGCATACCAATACATGCTTCATAGGGTCACCTTAAGATAGGTAACTTGTTCGAGTATTTATTTCATTCCGTTTTAGCAAGAACAAGGCACAAAGATTATATACTAGATCAGTCCCAGTTAAATCTGGGGATGGGAGATGCGGTGTATTTGGTGTGGTATAAGATATACTGAAGAGTTTGGAGATGTTGCCGCTGGTTTTTGCGGATCTGTATGTGAGCATAGGTGGTCTCAATCGTTCGAGCACCACCACATAAGTGTCACATCGGATTTCTCAGATATAAGAGTCAGCGGATAATATCACAGCCGTGCTATCGTGATAAATCCCGTATGAGCTACACGCGTAGAGGGACGTGTACCTCTCTTAGTGAATTCTAGATTCCTTTCAACGCACTCAAGAGTCTGCACTTCAGAAAATCCTTCTCTCTCGATGGCAACTCTTATATCCTCGGTCTGTTCAAAAAATGGCGAATATGTCGCCAGAAAACCACCGGGCTTTAGTACTTTTTTTACGTGTGGTACGACCATGGCAGCATCCTTCATATCCAACGTAATCAAATTAAAATTCTTTTTCAAGTGTGGCGCCTCAGATACGATGTCGGCGTGCCTCAGTTCGACGTTTCGCAGCCCAGCAGCCTCAATATTCTTTCGGGCAATTTTAACAAATTCCCCGTTTCTTTCATAGGTGACCACTTTTTTAGCGATATTGCCAAGGTAGATGGCGAGGATTCCCGAGCCTGTGCCAGCGTCGAGTACGTGGTCTTCTGGACACAAACCGGCATATGCGAGTATAATTCCAATATCCTTCGGCATCATTGGCGCACCCGTCCTTTTACAGTGCCTGAAAAAATCTGGCGCCCTTGGCTTTATAATGTCATATTCATAACCAAGATGCGTCATGAGTGTGTCTCCAAATGTTTTCTCGCGCAACTCACCTAGATCGAGGATTCCGTGGTCGGTATGAAATTTTTTATCAGAAGCCTCCACGAGATATTCGCGCTTCTTGCCTTTAAGCAGAACTAGACTCTTATCAGCTACCACAACTATCACTTTCGCAGCTTCATTATTGCTTCTGCTAGGTCGCCTTTGGCATCCTTCAGGGCTGCCCTCGCTTCATCAGCAGATACCCCTGTCTGCCCAGCCACGAGTGTTACATCTTCTTCAGGTACTTTCAACTCGCGAGGATGTGTTTCCGGTGTGCCAGTGATTTGATATGTCCTCATGCCCTGGGCACCCATTATCGTGACCTGAGCATCGCTAAAAACTATCTCGCTGTCTGCCGTCTTGATGATAACCTCCTCAACACCGCTAAGTTCCTCGATGTTGATGCCCATCTGTTTCATCATCTGCTGCAACCTGCGTGGATTCATGCCTCTCATAGGAATCATAATACTTACTCCATCTGTATAGGAGAAAGAGTGTACGCACTATTAAACATAACCCTTTATAGAGTGGCCTGAAGATTATGGAATCAGTGACTGAAATCATCACGTCAAAACAGATAAGGGCGATAGATATCAACTCAGAATACGTTGGCATCCCTCGCCTGGTGCTCATGGAAAACGCCGGCAAAGCAGTTGCAAATGTTGTGCGAGAACGCTTTGATAAAGGTAAAATCACGATTCTTGCTGGGAGAGGCAACAATGGCGGAGATGCATTCGTTGCCGCCAGACATCTGAAGGGCTTTGATGTTCAGGTGATGCTGCTCGGTAGCGCCGATGACATAAAGACGAAAGAGGCAAAGATTAATTGGGATAGACTGAAAGATACCAAAGTGACGCTGGCTGAGGTGCGTAGCTCAAAAGACCTCGATAAGACTTACATCATGGACTCGGACGTGATTATCGATGCGATATTCGGAACGGGCATTACAGGAAAAATCAGAGAGCCGGAAGCAACCGCTATAGACTTGATTAATGCATCCAATACGTTCGTAATATCGATTGACATTCCAAGCGGGATGAATCCAGACACGGGTAAAGGTGAAAAAATTGTCCATCCGGATTTAACGATTACCTTCCACAAAATGAAAAGAGGATTGATAGGAGTGCCTAATGTAAAAGTAGTAGATATCGGCATACCAGAAGAGGCGGAATTGTTGGCAGGGCCTGGAGATTTCAGATGCTAGCGCCAAGGAACTCAGAAAGCCACAAAGGCGACAATGGACGTATACTCGTCATAGGTGGCGGTGCATACGTCGGCGCGCCTGCACTAACAGCATTAGCAGCGCTCAGAGCGGGCGCAGACATAGTGACAGTTGCCGCGCCGTCAAGCGTTTCAGGCATCATTGCATCATTTTCTCCAAACCTGATTATCTCATCCCTGACATCGGATGTCCTCGTGCCCGATGACGTGCCAATCATAACCGAACTGATAGCCAAGCATGACGTGGTAGTAATCGGCATGGGTCTGGGCAAGAGCGAGCCTGCGGCTAGGGCGGTTAGAGCAATCGTGCCACTGTGCAAAAAGGTTGTAATCGATGCAGATGCATTGAGTGCACTTGAGTTTCCGTTACAGGGGGCAATAATAACACCTCATGTAGGGGAGTTTGAATCGCTTAGCAATATGCACCTGCCAAAAGACTTGAAGAAGCGAACTGAAATGATCAAAAAGTTTGCCAAAGATAGCGGTGCTGTAGTGCTGTTGAAGGGCAAGATGGACATAATATCTGATGGAGAGAGGGCAAAAATAAACAAAACCGGCAATCCGGGCATGACAGTTGGCGGAACAGGTGATGTGCTTGCTGGCATCGTAGGGGCGCTGTACGCAACGAATAGCGCCTTCGAGGCGGCCCTTGTAGGAGCGTTCATAAATGGCAGAGCAGGGGATTTCGCATTTAACAAATATGGATTCGGCCTGTTGGCAACAGATGTTATAGACAACATTCCGAAAGCGATGAAACCATGAAGTTTAGAATTGTGCTCGTAGAGCCAAAATATGAGGGGAATATCGGCTCGGTTGCCAGAGTGATGAAGAATTTTGGTTTTAAAGAGCTGGTACTGGTAAAACCGCCGCCATTGGGTGATTTTTGCAGGGCAATGGCCTCGCATGCAGGGGATGTCCTGAATAACTGCAAGACCTTCGATTCATTTGTAGATGCGGTGAAAAATTCGAACATTATGGTTGGCACAACTGCAATTACCGGAAAAAGTGATGATGAACACACTCGGATGCCGTTCTTTACGCCTAAAGATCTAAAGGAGAAATTGTGTGGAAAGGTAGGAGAGATATCACTGGTTTTTGGTAGGGAAGATGCGGGGCTGAGCAACGAGGAGATTAAGAAATGCGACATGATTGTAGGTGTTCCAACTTGCATGGAATATCCAGTGATGAACTTATCCCATGCAGTAGCCATAATTTTGTATGAATTAAACAATGTCCCTCCGGGGAAAATCGAACTTGCCAAGCATGACGATTTAGAGCGATTGTATGAGCACTGCCAATTTATCTTAAACCAAACAGACTATCCTAAGCACAAGCAAAATAAAACGCTCCTGATGCTACGCAGAATATTTGGAAGGGCAATGCTCACCGGACGGGAAGTGCAAACCTTTAGAGGGATATTAAGGAAAATAGAGTTCCACATTAAAAGATAGACAAATATAATAGTATATCAGGGCATTTTAGTCACAATAGCGTACGACGAGATAGCATAATACCATGAAAAGTACCATCGCTAGCGCCAAAAGTGTGTCGGAATTAATGATTGTTGAATAACTGACGAACACATAGCCAAGCCCAAAGAAACAAGAAGTAGCAGAAACAAGGAGAAATAGCATTAAAAGTGTAGGACTTAACTTTTTTCCACATATCACAAAAGCCATGGTATTTTGTATTAGTTTTGACAATATATAGTTTACCATAAAAAACAACAATAACCTTAACCTCGTAATCTACATATCAAATGAGGAGATATAGTAAGTCATGAGCGATAAACAGAAAGATGGCATAAAATATCTAATTGATAAAAAGTGGCTAATTGCAAGTGCAATATCCGCGCTC
This sequence comes from Methanosarcinales archaeon, assembly GCA_026016205.1. Lineage (GTDB taxonomy): Archaea > Halobacteriota > UBA148 > UBA148 > JAUWXC01 > JAUWXC01. The sequence goes on from CP061209.1 coordinate 657,952, forward strand.
ATTCTGCTGCTACTTACCGCCTATTTCTTTTCCCCCCTGATAGACGGCTTGGTATTAGGGCTTGTCTTTGCTTATGTTGCCAGGCCCATAAAAGAGAGAGTGAGTAAAAAGCATGTATATCTGTCTTGTCTCATCGCCACGTGCTGCATCATTATACCATGTATGCTAATTCTTGGACTGGGCACGATAGAGACGATAAATCAGCTCATCTGGATAGCCCAACACCAATCCGAGATAGTAGATTCGTTCATCGGGACACTTGCTGCGATGAATTTACCTCCGCCGGTGTACAGCGCGATTTTGGATTTCGCGCGAAACTATGCCAGTTCGTTCATAGCAGCAATCAGCCAGATTTCGACGCTGAGGCATGCCAGAAGCTTGGCGATGATAGGCACAAATTTTCTGGTATCAATCTTTGTGTGCTTTTTCCTACTTGCAGATGGTGAACGGTTTGCAGAAGCGGTTATAGACATCCTGCCGTCAGAAAAAAAGAAGATACTCAAGTCATACCTCCTGCATGCTGATACGATATTATTTGGCATCTATACTGGCAATTTTTACAATGCAATCGTCGTGAGTGTAATCTCCCTATTCGTGTTTTTCTTTTTTGGCATACCGCATATTTTTGTGTTATCCTCTTTCATATTTTTGGCTGCACTGCTCCCCATAATCGGCGGTTGGATGGTGCTTATTCCTATAACAGGATTTATGTACTGGAATTTTGGGATTCAAAGAGCGCTGGGATTTTTGCTTGCCTCTACGATTGCCATATATGCGCCGTCTGAATTCTTCCTGAAACCATATATCGTGAGCGTAATGTCCAAAACTCATCCACTTCTGATGCTGCTGGCATTTCTGGGCGGAGGACTGATCGCTGGCATTGCTGGCTTCTTCTTGGCACCGATGATGGTTGGCTTACTTATAGCAGCATACAGGACATTCATCGAAGAAAGAGATAATACCCCTACATTGTAGGGCGAAGGTCATTAACGCGCAACCCACATATCTGGTCGGCATAATCGATAAATAAAGTTAAGAACGATGCAGAGTGAAAGATAGGGTAAAATCATGCAATTATTACTCATCCACTCGGATTATATCGAATATGAGGTAACAAAGGAGACCCCTATTGCAGAGAAGATAGATGAATCGCTCAAGAAGGGTCGGCTGGAGGATTCCATAGGGGCGTTCATCGCAGTTGAGAGGGTCGACGAAACAAATCCAAAAAAAGCGGCAGAGCAAACTGCAGATGAAATTAAAAATGTTGCCAATCAAGTCAAGGCTAAAAATGTCATGCTCTACCCCTATGCACACCTAAGTTCCGATCTTGCGTCGCCAAAGGTTGCAGTGGAAGTGCTAAAGAGCATTGAAGAGCTTTTGAAGCCCCATCTTAGCGTTGTACGAGCGCCATTTGGATGGTACAAGGCATTTAAGCTCAGCTGCAAAGGACACCCTTTATCAGAGTTATCCAGGAGCATCAAACCCACGGAGAAAGAGAAGGTTTCAGAAGCCCTGAAGGCAGAGAAGATTGAATCACATTGGCGTGTATTAACGCCGGATGACGAACTTCTGGAAATAAACGAATTTGACTTTTCCAAACACGAGAAGCTCAAAAAGTTCGCCGATTATGAGATGACCAAAAGTAGGGCCGTTGAGCGAGTACCACCGCATGTCGAGTTGATGCGCCGTTTTGAGTTCGCAGACTATGAGCCCGGCTCGGACCCTGGCAACATGCGGTTCTACCCAAAAGGGAGGCTTGTGAAAAGTTTGTTAGAAGACTATGTGCTCAGGCGTGCTATTGACTATGGTGCCATGGAAGTCGAAACCCCAATTATGTATGACATGGAACATCCCACGTTGCGGAAATACCTGGAGAGGTTTCCAGCACGCCAGTATTCAATGGAGTCTGACAAAAGACGACTGTTCCTAAGATTTTCCGCATGCTTTGGCCAGTTTCTCATGAATCATGACATGACGATTTCGTACAGAAACCTGCCGTTAAAGATGCTCGAAATGACCAGGTATAGTTTCAGGAGGGAACAAAGAGGCGAACTGGTTGGACTGCGTCGCCTCAGAACCTTCACGATGCCGGATATGCACACTTTATGTGAAGACATGACGCAGGCTGTCGAGGAGTTTAAGAAACAATACCAGATGTGCATGGATGTCTTGGCTGACATAGGACTTAGCCAAAAAGACTACGAAGTTGCCATCAGATTTACTAAGGATTTTTATGATGCAAACAAGACGTTCATCCACAGCCTGGCCAAGATTGTTGACAAACCCGTTCTAATCGAGATGTGGGATGAGCGTTTCTTCTACTTCGTACTCAAGTTCGAGTTCAACTTCGTAGATGCGCTGGATAAGGCAAGCGCCATGTCAACGGTGCAGATAGACGTGGAGAACGCTGAGCGGTATGATATCAAATTTATAGATGCTAATAACAAAGAAAAAAGACCAACTATCCTGCATTGCTCGCCGAGTGGCGCCATAGAACGATGTATGTATGCGCTGCTGGAAAAGGCATGGATGGATGCCCAGCATGGAAAAATGCCAATGCTACCGCTCTGGATATCGCCAACACAGGTCAGGATAGTCCCAGTAGCAGACAGGCACTTCAAATATGCTGATGAAATTGCAACGCAACTGGAGATGCAACATATCAGGGTCGATGTCGATGACAGAGAGGGGACACTAAACAAAAAGATCAGGGATGCGGGCATGGAGTGGATTCCATACGTAGTGGTAATTGGTGATAATGAAATGCAAAGTGGCATGCTTAAGGTTACAATCAGGGAAGAGTCTAGACCTAAAAAAGCGCAAAATGTAGATATGTCTCCAACTGAACTATCTTCCCGAATTTTGGCAAAGACCAAACCTATGCCCTATAAACCGCTTCCTCTGCCCAGATACCTATCCTCCAGGCCAAAATTTGTCGGATAGAACGAAGGATTTAATATCCCACATATAATATCCTAAAGAAGAGGAACATGATAGGCCCAACCGAATTGATGACTATACTTGCTATAGCAGCAGTTTTATTCGGCACCAACAAACTGCCCGAAATCGCACGTCAGATGGGCAAGGCGATGGGTGAGTTCAAGAAGGCGCAGATGGAATTTGAATCAGAGATTAAATCAGCTACATCCATAACGCCCAAGCCGGTTGAATCCAAAGCGAAAAGTTCTGGCGACTTTGATATCGAAGATAAACTCAAGGATAAAGTAGTCGGACAGGTTACCTCCAAATTGAAGTCGAAGGTTTTAAAGTGACTTATCTTATCACGGTTACCGGGCAGGGGGCATAGCGAGTTACAGCCTCAGCGACACTCCCCAACTCCATTCGTTTAATTCCTGTGATACCTCTTGACCCCATAATTACCTGGTCAATATTTCCCTTTTCTGCCTCTTCAATAATGCCCCTGGAAATGACAGAATTAATGTATGACTTGGTGTTGCATTCAACACCAATTCCTTTTGCTATATCTCTGACTTGCGCGAGCACTCTCTCACTCTCTTCTTGCGCAACTGGCGATGTGATGACGTGAAGGGCAGTAATGCTGGCGCCAGAATCTTTAGCAAATTGTAAGGCGTACCTGGCCGCTTTCTCTGCCTCAGATGATCCATCAACAGCCATTAATAATTTTTTAATCATATACCACCACTTCCGCCCATTTTTAAATATACTTTAAACATACTCGGCACTAATAAAGTTACCGAATGGGGGCGGTAGGATTTGAACCCACGATCGGCTGGTCTGGAGCCAGCTGCCCTTCCGGACTAGGCCACGCCCCCATAAGATAGTCCCGGGCGGATTCGAACCGCCGTCGCGGGCTTTCTTCACAACCCTTAAAAAGGTTGTGCCAAAGGCCCGCAGGATTGACCACTACCCTACGGGACTATACTTCGTTTAAGCGAATGCATGGGCCCGGCCGGATTCGAACCGGCGATCTCCGCCGTGTAAAGGCGATGTCATAACCAACTAGACCACGGGCCCTTGCCCAAAGAGATGATATACGATTACTCATAAATCTTTTGGGTTTTATACCGGCAGAACAAAGTAAATTGTGGCAAGCGAGAGAAATGCCATTATAAGCAGGACTGCCACTATTCTCTCTTCTTTCTGCATCATGGACCGGTCGGGATTTGAACCCGAGGCTTATAGGCGCAGTCAAAGCGCTCTCTACCAATAAGGATGTCATGCTCTTTCAGACCATGACATTTGCCAAGGTAGCGATCTACCCCTGATCTACCGGCCCGAGTATATTCTTGAATGGCAAGATTTTACAATAAATCTATCGGTGAGGGGCTTTTTATATAAAGAAAACTTTAACTATATGCTGCCCTAACTCTGTGGCAATTCATCTGGGCCCGTAGCTTAGTCTGGTTGGAACTCGTAAGAGCAATATGCGCACGGCTGATAACCGTGAGGTCGGGCGTTCAAATCGCCCCGGGCCCACTATTTAGATAAAAAAATAAAAAAAAAGAAGGAAAAAAAGTAGTTACTTCAAAACGTCAGATGGATTTCTTGATAGTTGGTTATATTTCAGGTGGCGAACGCCAACCTTCTTAACCTTTGGTTTCCAGACCGTTGATGGTAACCAGCTCGGTGCACCACTTGGAGCACTGACTTTCTCTCTCGAACCAGTAAATACATGAAGTCTTTTTGTACCCTTCTCTCTGAGGACTATTTTTGTCTTTCCTCTGCTTGCGCATTTTAGAGCAGCATCTCGTGGCTGAAAACCACTGAATGTTCCCAATTCTTTACCATTCTCTATCAAACCAAAATTCTTTTTAGCTCTGTTTGCCATATTCAATCTCCCCAAACTTTACTCAGTAGATAAAGATATAATCCTCTCCTATTTCAACGTTGCGTTTTTTTCTTGATGCCAAACCCGTATATTCAACGTGATTTTGAATTCTGCAATCAAATTACCATGTAAAAAGGCCAAAAAAGTACAAAATTAGTGGAAGCAGTAATATGCCCATGGCATGCGTTCTTCTCACCTTAAGGTAAGGCGAGAGCATCCCAACAACCATAGCGATTGCGAAGACGATAAACCCAAACAAACCCGTGAACAAAACAACCATTACTCCTAGACAAAGCAAAATTGCTGCACTGAGCTTTGAATAGTTCATGCGGACTAGAAGTTTAGATGCACGGTCACCTATAAAAATCGTGGCGAAGTAAGATAGAATTGAAACTCCTACAACGACCATCAAGAGAAGCACTATTAATGATATGCTCCATGCATTTGGCTCCATGACGCTTTTGATGGCAACCATGGCACCGCTGCGCGGTCGCTGAATAGTATATAGCGCGATTATGCCAAAAATTGCGTTCGCCGTGTTAACCCCGCTGACTGCGACTATAAACTCCCTTGAAGAACCTTCTCCTTTTTCCTTGACCAATAACCGAGTTACCACTGTCGCCACTGCAGGCGATACCCCGGGCAGCCATGCCACCATGGACCCAGCTAAACTTCCCGTGAATATGCCCCTTGTTACCCTTCGTTTTGACAGTTTAAATTTCGTCTTCACCTGTTTAGGAATCGTGGACTTGGTGACCAAGCTAATTATGAGCATGCTTGCCCCAAACATTCCTGAGAGCAGTGGAAATAATATAGAAGGTTCGCCAATGGGTATTATAGGGCACATCAAGCCGCTTCTGGTGAAGGAAAAGATGCCCAGCATACCAGAGAGCAGAAACACCAGTGCAGCATATCCTTTGTATTTGAGCTTCGACTCCCAAGGGTCTATTCTCTCACCGCTCTCGGTCCCTATCATAATTAGTGCGATGGATAGCAAAATCCAGCCCATATATTGGTTGAGAATGGGATAGATATGCTTGAAGAGGATGCCGAGCGGTAGTATGAGTCCCAATGCTACTATCACCGAGCCGGCGCTGCCCAACGCAGATAATCTAATCGCTTCAATGCCTCTTCCCTCTAACAACAGCCTATGCCCTGGCAGGACCGCAAGCGCCGTCTCTGCCTCAGGTGCGCCAAGGAATATTGACGGGATGAAATCCAAAAAAGTGTGTGCTACCGCATTTGCTAGGATTATAATAATGATACAGACCGGCGAAATGCCATGCTGGAGCAGCGCTGGAGAGAATGTGACGAGCAGTATTGCGACGTTGTTGACGTGAAGCCCTGGGATTAACCCGGTAATGATGCCCAGAGCGCATCCTACAAGGGCGGATGCTAACAAGAAATGCAACGCAATCTGTGGCATGAATCGTTTTCATTACACTTATAGATGAAAAAGTTACCTCACTAAAACGTTCTTAATTCTTTCCAGCCCTTCTGATATGCGCGCCTGCGAGGTTGCATAGGATATCCGCACGTAATTGGCGCCAGATGGCCCGAATGCGCCGCCGGGAGTAACCGCGACATACGCTTCGTTCAGCAAGCGTTCTGCAACGCTCATTCCATCTCTATACTGGTCAACGTTCACGAACACATAGAACGCGCCCTTTGGTTTTACGCATTCAAATCCCATTGACTTAAGACCGTTTACCATAAGGTCTCTGCGCGCTCTAAACTCGCTCACCATCCCGGCAATGCAATCCTGCGCCCCTGTCAGCGCTGCTACCGCGCCATACTGCGCAAAGGATGTTGCACAGCTCGTAGAGTGCTGCTGTATCTTGAGCATGGCATCCAGGATCTCTGGCGGAGCGGTTGCGTAGCCCAGCCGCCAACCGGTCATCGCATATGCCTTGGAAAAACCATTGACCGTAATCGTTCTCTCATGCATACCATTGAAGGAGGCGATGCTGATGTGCGCTCCTTCATAAATGATTTTTTCGTATACCTCATCGGAGAGCACGAGTATGTCATGGTCTTTTGCGATATCTGCAATCATCTTGAGCGTGTTTTCGTCAAAAACTGCCCCGGTTGGATTGCCTGGCGTGTTTAGGATGATTAGTTTGGTTTTGTCAGTGATGAACTCCAAGAAGTTGTCTGGTATAAATCCTCTTTTCTCATCCGTTCTGACCCATACTGGCTTCGCACATGCAAATTTTACGCAGGACTCATATGAAACCCAGGCAGGGTCGAACAAGATTGCTTCGTCACCCTCGTTGAGTATGGAAAGCGCGACTTCAAAAATCGCCTGCTTTGCCCCTGGCGTTACGATGATGTTGTCCACGGATGCGCTAATGCCGTTCTCCTTGAATTTATTCGCAATCGCCTCTCTTAATTCGGGTATGCCGGCGCTCGGCGTGTAATGCGTTTTTCCCTCGTCCAGCGCCTTCTTCGCAGCATCCATGATGTGCTGCGGAGTGGCAAAATCGGGCTCGCCAACGCTGAAGCTGATGACATCCTTTCCAGAACGTTTTAACTTATTCGCCAAGTCTGATATTCTGAGCGTCGCAGATTTTTCTATCCTGTTGACCCGTTCTGATGGCATGTTCACTCACGCATTCGCTGCACCATCTTTACCGCTGATTCAACCGCCCGCTTCGCATAATCAATGCGCTCGTGTGCCTCCAGCCTGCTCATTCCAGGACCAGATATGCCCAGCGCAACGGGTTTCTCAAAATCCAGCGATAAATCTGTGATTTTTCTGGATGTTTGCTGCATGATGACTTCGTCGTGTTCTGTCGTGCCTTCAATAACGCAACCAAGAGCGACGATGGCATCGATATTCTTATCCTTGGCCAATTTCTTCACTGCCAGGGGCATATCATAAACGCCTGGTACGAGAATGGTTTGCACCACAGATGCACCGAGAAACGCAGCGTGCTCTTTCCCCAGTAATTCCATCTGATGCGTCAAATCTCTGTTGAATTCCGACACGACAAATCCAAGTCTGATTTTATCCATTTTCAATCCTCCTGCTATAATCTTAAAGGTCCTGCATCCTCACTTCCCTGCCTTTTTCCCATCCCTACATTCTTTTCAAGCGCCCGCGGTTTGAGCAACAACTTAATGACGTTCTGCACATGCTCCCTGGTCCTACGGTCTGCCAGCGTTACCAAGCTTTTGTCATTCTCTGCCTCATCTTCATGGACGAACACCTCTATAATATGTGTGTTCGTCATCAATTGCGCCTGAATCAATCCGAGAGATGCTTCGTGTGCACATGTCTTGTCTATTGGCATAGCACCAGGCATTCCAAGTGCCATCACGATATCGCACTTGCGCTCCTCGATTAATTTCTTTGCTGCCACTGGCAAATCCTTGACGCCTGGAACAGTATATCTTTCGATGCGAATTGATGTGCTATTCCTCAGTTCATCTATTGCGCTGGCACCCATGTCAAAGCGCGCGAACGTTGTATCTGCGATGCCGACCTTCATCGCTACAATGAATGCGATGCATCTCATTTAAGAGTTTCTTTCCAAAAATGAGATGATTACTTCAGCGCATCTTTTGCAGCAGCCATGCCACCTTCTGCGTTAACACCGAGTTCAGACAGCGTGGACTCCAATGCCTCCAATGTAGTCAAAATCTCTTTTGTGGACACATTGCCCATGTGACCTATCCTGAATATTTTATCTTTGAGATGCGCCTGCCCGCCTGCTATGAGCACTCCTCTTTTCTTCATGCCGCCGCGCAGCTGCTTATCGGTTATGCCGTCAGGCATTTTTACTGCCGTAACCGTATTCGAGTACGCGCTGACATCGTTCAAACGCGGGAATAACTGCAGGTTTATTGCATTCATCGCCGTCCTGACTGCCTCCGCGCACTTCCTATGCCGCTCGATTCTTTCGTGCATGCCCTCTTCCTTCATCATACGAAGCGCTTCATGTAGTCCAAAGAACAGAGACACGGCTGGAGTATATGGCGTCTGCGCCAGCTCCTTTGCGGCATATTTTCGGTATGCCTGGAGGTTAAGATAGTATGGAGATTTTGCCTTCACACGCCCCCAAGCTTTTTCGCTGACAGCGAGAGCCGCTAACCCTGGAGGTGCGGCAAGACATTTCTGTGAGCCGACGATGGCAATGTCCACGCCCCATTTGTCCACTGGTATATCCACGCCGCCTATTGAGGAAACACCGTCCATGATGAACAAGGCATCGTACTTCTTGGCCAGCGCTCCAACCTCTTTAGCTGGGTTTAGCATGCCAACCGAAGTCTCGTTGTGGACCATGGTTATGATTGATGCGCCCTTCTCCAGCGCGCCCTCTACACCGCCTAGTTCTACAGGATTTCCCCAGTAATACTCCATGGGTATCGGATTTCCATACAGCGCGACGATTTCCTTGAAGCGCTCGCCGAATTTGCCGTTTACAATCGTAACCACATCGTCGCCATCTACAACGTTGCTGACTGCTGCTTCCATTCCGGCAGTTCCAGAGCCGCTGAGCACGAAAACATCATTCCTTGTCTGGAAAACCTCTTTCAATATCGCGATACACTCCCCGTATACCTCCGCAAATTCTGGACTGCGGTGACTGATCATCGGCCTGGACATCGCCTTCAGTACCCTGGAATGCAAAAGCACGGGTCCCGGTATCATCAGCAGTTCTGAATTCATTGTTATGGAATGCGCCCGTAAAGATATAAAAAAGTAACTTATTAAGGCAAACATGAGAATATAAGATGAAAGCAGATGAAAACGAAGTTCGAGTTCAAAAAGGATGCGTACTCTGCAAAGAAGGAGGCGTTTAAGAAGAGTATAAAGAAGTATGGTCTTGCATGGAAGAAGGGCAGCAGACCGTATACCGGTTCCTGGACGTCTAAGACCGAGAAATTGTATGCGGAGTGGGATGCCGAGAAAAATACGGGCTTGTTTATTTACGAAGGCAAGAATGCCAATTTTCTGAAGGAGTTAGGGTCGTTTGTCACATCCATCGGCGGGAAGATGACAAAGGGCTATGTGCCAAGCAAAGAGGATATCGATGCCATTGTAGAGCAAAGACTCAAGTATGTAATCCATGAGGGACGATATCCAGTGGCATTAAGGGAAAAAAGCGCCCCAGAGAGTTACATCAAAGCAGCAGTAGCAGATTGGAAGAAACTCAAAGAGGGAATCAAGGCAGAAGTGGAGAAAGAGATGAAAGAGCGATAGAAGGGCTTATCTAAGTAGTAGTGATAGATATAGAGGGAGATAGTGAGTGACATGCACAAGGGAAAAGTAGCCATTATTATGGGTTCTGAGTCTGATAGGAAGGTTGCCGAGGATGCCGTACGTGTGCTGGAAGAGCATGTCGTTGCGTATGACGTACAGGTCATCTCCGCGCACAGGAATCCTACTGCCCTGGATGAGTACATCAAAAAGTCAGATGTAGATGTTTTCATTGCCATTGCCGGGCTCTCCGCCGCACTTCCTGGCGCCATTGCTTCCAGAACCAAAAAGCCAGTGATAGGCGTGCCCGTTAACGTCAAGTTGGATGGCCTGGATGCGATGCTTTCGATGATGCAGATGCCTTCTGGCGTTCCAGTGGCGACCGTCGGCATCGATAACGGAAAGAATGCAGCCCACCTAGCACTTAGGATTCTGGGAAAAGTTTAGTCTTTTTTCTCTGCGACCTGCTCTAATATTATATCTGTGATTTTGTCGTTGTAACCGATTGGCTCACAGTAGATTATTTCAGCACTGTTAATGGTACTATGGCCCTCTTTGATGCCGAACGCTTTTGGGATAGTTTCCTTGGTATGTCGCCCGTGTGCGATGAACATTGGAACAACAAACACACGGTTACATTTGATGTTTTGAAGTATTTCTTTGATGGCCAGCATGTTGTGAAGGGAACATGCATATACATGGCTGAAGATGCCCAGTTCTTGTATGCGCGCGGCATGGTGCCGAACTACATCTTCACTCTCTCCGTCACTACTTCCATGCCCTACCAACACCAAAATATCGTTCATGATTTATTCCTTAAGGATGTCACGCATGATTTTGATTGCACAAAGCTCCCCACACATGGAACATGCATCGCTGGATGTTTTTCGGCCGCGCCGAATCTTTCTCGCCTTCTCAGGGTCTATTGCAAGATTAAACTGTGCATCCCAGTCGAGGTTTTTGCGTGCGTGCGCCATCCTATCGTCCCATGTTTTTGCTCTGTCCTTCTGCCCATCCTTGGTTAAATCCGCGACATGCGCTGCAATCTTGGTTACTATGGTGCCCTCTTTAACATCCTCGATAGTTGGCAGGGCGAGATGTTCTGTTGGGGATACCATGCACAGGAAGTCTGCCCCATACATGCCTGCTACAGCTCCCCCAATAGCACCTGTTATATGGTCATAACCTGGCCCTATATCAGTCACAAGTGGGCCTAACAGGTAAAGCGGGGCATAATGCGTTAGACGTTTCATCGCTATTACGCTCGCTCCAACATCATCCAATGGAACATGCCCCGGCCCCTCTACAATCGTCTGCACACCTTTACTCCTTGCCCTGCACACAAGCTCGCCGAGCGTGACAATCTCAGTAAACTCCGGTGCATCACTGGCATCCGAGATGCATCCAGGCCGCATGCCATCGCCGAGACTGATCGCAACATCATATTCTCTTGCGATTTCCAGCAGATAATCGTACTCTGCATAGAATGGATTCTCTTGTTCGTGCTGTGCCATCCAGACAACCATGAATGCGCCCCCTCTGGACACGACATCCAAGATGCGCCGTCTCTTTTTGAGGTGTTCTACAGCGCTTAACGTGACGCCGGCATGGATGGTCATAAAGTCGATGCCATCTGCTGCGTGCTTCCGAACGGCATTGAACATGTCATCAGAATTCATATCTGGGTTCTGTGCAGCTTGGTAAATGGGGACTGAGCCCACCGGCACGCTGACAGCATCGAGAATCCTTCTCCTGATGACGTTCAGATCGCCGCCAGTTGAAAGGTCCATGACCGCGTCTGCGCCATGTTTTGCCGCCACTAACGCCTTTTTTATCTCCTCTTCCATATCGACGAAATCGATGGACGTGCCCACGTTAGTGTTGATTTTAGTGCGCACCAATTCGCCAATGCCAACGGGCATAACATCCCTGGTAGCGCTCTTCAAGATGGCTAATCGTCCATCTGCAACCAATCTTCTAACTTTTTGGACGTCGATGCCTTCGGCTTGTGCAACTGCCTCCATTTCTGGCGTTATCTGTCCTCTACTGGCGGTTTCGATTAAGGTCATCGTCATACCATTTATTTATGTGATATTAATCGCGAATGATTTATCATATGGTCAATGTGCATAAAATTACTGGCTCACATGGGGCAAACGCCTATCTGATTGATGCTGAGCATCCAATTTTAGTGGACGTTGGCGCACCCAACATGTCTGACGCGCTGAAAAAGTTTCTGAATCCAACTGATTTAGAGTACATCATTCTAACACACTGCCATTATGACCATGCCCTCGGCGCTACCCAGCTGGCAAAACGGACAGGTGCAAGCATCGCAATCCATGAAGAAGACGCGAAGCTGCTTGGTGATGATTGTGCAACCGCCTCCGCCATCTTTGGAGCGCGTGCACCAAGCATAGAACCAGATATGTTGCTGAAGGGCGGGAAATCGCTTGATTTAGGTGATATCTCGCTTAGGATAATTCACACACCAGGGCATAGCCCGGGAAGCATCTGCCTTTATGGCTCCGGTCTTCTATTTTCCGGTGACACAATCTTCGTGGCGGGCGGCATCGGGCGTACGGACTTGGGGGGAGACGCACATGCATTGGTTGATTCAATTAAACTGCTGACAGCGCTAGACGTTGACATTCTCTACCCAGGACACGGAGACATCACAAATCAGAATGTTAATGCCCAGATCAGAGCATCACTTAAATATGCAAAGATCAATCGTAAAGCCTATAATTCAAAAGGTTTTTATGCATTTTGTATAATTTGATATAATCATTAACTGATATTACGTATGATTATAATATCTAGTCTAGTTATCTAGTAAAAAAAGGATGGAGTTAGATGCGCTCGCTGAATTGGAATGAGAACATAGCCAGTTTCGCACTGACATTCATCATCTTATTCGCGCTCTGGGCAGCCTTGTCGACATTTTTTGATATTGTGCATTTATCCTTGGGCCTAATATGCTCTTTTCTCGTGGCATACGTATCTTATGACCTGCTGATACGGCCCGAGGGCACTAAACACGTTTTGGCAGTTATAAAAACCGCTGTCAAATCTATTCCATATTCATTCTGGCTTTTAGCGCAAATCATCAAAGCCAATGTCGATGTGGTGATGATTATCCTCAACCCCAGATTGCCGATATCCCCTGAAATTGTCAAGTTTGATTCGAAACTGCCGAACGATGTGGCACTCGCCACACTGGCTAACTCAATCACTCTGACCCCGGGGACGTTAACGCTTGACATAGACGAGAAAAAGACATACTATGTTCACTGTCTGGCGAAACGGCATGGGGACAGTCTTCTTGAAGGAACAATGCAATCATATGTAGCACGCGTATTTGGAGGCAAAGAATGATCGAACCATTTTTGCTCACAGCACTGCTGCTGGTTTTTGCATCAGTATTATGCCTCTATAGAACTGTTAAAGGGCCAACCGCACCTGACAGGATTGTAGCCGTCAATGTGATAGCTACCTGTACGATAGTCGTACACGTTCTCATCGCCTTTATAGGCAATCAACCGATGTTCGTCGACATCGCCATGACGTATGCGCTCTTGAACTTCCTGGTCACGCTTGTCGCTGCTCGATATCTTGCCACAGGGAGTGTGTTTACATGAGTGTTCTGTTAATTCTTTCAACTATTTTCCTCCTCGCGGGGTCTTTCTTCTTCATCGTGGGCTCGATAGGTTTGAACAGGCTGCCAGATGTGTACACGAGATTGCATGCAACGACAAAATGCGATACTCTCGGGCAGGCGCTGGTGCTGCTTGGCGTAATATTTTATGATGGGGCGACGTTTACGAGCGTGAAGATTTTGCTTATCATTGTATTCGTCTTAGTAGCGAATCCTACGGCTGCGCATGCTCTGGCAAAAGGTGCATACTTACATGGTGTAAAGCCGTGCGATGTTACGAGTCTTGACATGTACAAAGAAGAGGCGAAGAGGATAAAGAGGCGATTAAAATGATTTGGTTGCTCAATATTGCACTTTTGATGCTTTTAGTTGCTACCGCCATTGCGGTAGTCGTTAATAAAGACCTGCTCGCTGCAGCGATTACATTTTCTATCTATAGTTTTATCATGGCGATGCTATACACGCAGCTCAACGCTCCTGATGTGGGACTGACGGAGGCTGCTGTAGGGGCAGGAGCTACGACTGTTCTGTTTATAATAGCCATATCAAAGACGTCCAGGAGGGAAGAAGATTGAAGCTTGCCCCCCTTATCGTGGTACTGATTATCGGCGCAACGCTCGCCGTAGCGGTGGCAGGCATGCCAGCATTTGGCAGTTCAGATGCACCGGCATACACGCATGTCGCATCAAGGTATCTTGAAAAAGGCGTCGAGGAGACTGGTGTTGGCAATATAGTAACTGCCATTGTCGTATATTACAGGGGATATGATACATTTGGCGAGGTTACGGTCATATTTACTGCTGGAGCAGCGGTCATCGCGCTTCTCGGGAGGGAGTAACTTGCCAGAGTTGTTCGAGGATGTAATCGTACGAACGATTGCAAGGCTGATGACACCATTCATACAGTTGTTTGCCCTCTACGTCCTCATGCACGGCCATGCTACACCAGGCGGAGGTTTTCAAGCGGGCGTGATGATGGCGGCCAGTTTTATATTAATTGCCATAGCACTCGGCTTGCAGGAGGCAAAGGACAGGGTCAAGCAGAAGGCGAGATTGCCCCTGGAAAGCTTCGGTCCTCTGAACTTTGTGGTAATAGGCATCATATGCATGGCCTGCGGCGGCTACTATCTACAATATACGACAGTGCCGCTTTTGCCCTCTTTGCAGGCAGTAGGCGCGATCCTGATATCAGCAGTTGAGGTGGGCATTGGCGTTACGGTCATGGCGATGGTAACAACGATATTCTTCTCCATGGCGGGTGGTAAACATGATACCAGTTGAATTTGAGTTTCTGCTCAGGCATTATAACTACTGGACGTCTGTAATCCTTGTTATGATAGGGCTCTACACCATGATCGTGAAGAAGAATCTAATTAAAAAATTCATGGGACTAAACATCGTCGAGACTGCCACATTTCTTTTTTACATCTCCATGGGTGATGTGGAAGGGGGGGTTGCACCCGTCATAGTACACGGCGAGCATGCCGCTGAGCACGTGGTATATGTGAATCCACTGCCATCCGTGCTGATACTCACGGCAATAGTCGTCGCCCTATCTACGACAGCGCTTGCACTTACATTGGCAATCAAAATATACGAAAAATATGGAACGCTTAACTCGGAAAGAATTCTGGAGCTGATGTGATGAACGTATTATTCCATCTTCCCATCATCGTGATTTTGATACCGTTAACGGCTGCGTACCTCATGCCGTTAGTGGGACATAAATGGAAAAAATGGTGCAATTCCCTTGCAGTAGTCGCATTGGCTCTTTCTTTTGTGGCGTCACTCGTACTCGCGAGGCTTGTGCTGGTAAATGGACCCATGCACTATTATATGGCAGGATTTATGCCCCCCTGGGGTATTGAGCTGGTAGTGGATTATCTGGGCGCATACATGTGCGTCGTCATATCATTTATCACCCTACTAGTCGCATTGTACTCTAAGGAGTACATTACCAAAGAACTGTCAGAACAAAGAAGGCCCCAGTATTATACCCTGCTTTTGTTGTTAACCGGCTCTATGATGGGCGCCTCGATTACAGGAGACTTATTTAATTTGTTCGTTTGCTTTGAAATCTTATCAATATCATCTTATGCACTTGTGTCCATCAGCGGAGAGGGTAAAGCGCTCCTTGCAGGTTATAAATACCTGCTAATAGGCGCTATTGCATCCAGCTTCCTACTGCTTGGCATAGGGCACCTGTATATATCTACCGGCACCCTGAATATGGCGGATATGTTCGTAAGGCTGCCACCTCTCTACAGTTCCTGGACCGTTCTCGCTGCGCTGGCTCTGCTAATCGTGGGCCTCAGCATAAAAACCGCGTTGTTCCCATTGCACGTATGGCTGCCGGATGCGTATACTAATGCGCCGTGTTCTGTGCCAGTCCTATCAACCCTGGTTATAAAGGTGGGAGCCGTAGCAATCATCCGGCTCCTATTTAACATATTCCAGCCATCATTTGTCATAAATACAATCCCAATGACGGCTGCCCTCTCATATATAGCAGCAATTGCAATAATTGTGGCCTCGTTATTCGCGATATCTCAAACAGACATCAAAAGGATGTTGGCATACTCGTCTGTGTGCCACGTGGCATACGTGATACTCGGCATTGGAGTAGGCACGGAACTTGGCTTGACAGGAGGGATGCTGCATATTATCAATCACGCTGTCACAAAAGGATGTTTATTCTTTTGTGCAGGTGCGATTATCTACAAGACTGGAACAAGGAATATCAGGGAGTTTGGCGGTCTGGGGAGAAAGATGCCGGTTACGATGGGGGCGTTCACCTTGGCTGCGCTCTCGATGGTAGGCATTCCTCCGACGAATGGATTTATGAGCAAGTTCTACATCGCACTTGCTGCTATGACCGCAGGAAGACCTGAGTGTGCAATCGTTATATTATTGAGCAGTTTGCTGAATGCCATATACTTTATAAGGGTGATAAACATCACATACTTTGGCATTCCAGAAGAGGAGATCGAGATTGATGAAGCCCCGCCCACGATGTTGTATCCAATAGTAATGTTGGCTGCATGCTGCCTGATATTGGGCTTTGGTGTAGAGTTGCCGCTCACGATACTGAGACCTGCGGCTCAAGTGCTGTTAGGAGTCTAGAAAATAAAATATAGCATCAAGGATAACTAATCACGAAGGTGTGTGTATGGAAGAAATAGCTATATCAATCTTGCCTGTTATAGCAGTATTTTTGCCCCTGTTGAGCACACCGCTGGTGTTTTTTGCGAGAGAGGCAATTTCCGAGGATTTTAGGGATTATTTTGCAATAGGGGTAAGTGTGATAGCCTTCTTGGCTGTCATGGCAATGATTCCCACCCTGATGGGCGGCAAAATAATTGAATACCTACTCATCTCTAAAGACATAACTCCGGTCGAGGTCGCATTTAGGGTAGACCATCTTAGTTTGATAATGGCGATATTCGCCTCCTTTGTCTGGATGGTAGCTACGATTTACTCGAGGGAATATATGGATCAGGAGCATGCGAAGGATAGATACTACGCGTTCATGATGCTAACCCTCGGCGCTACATTGGGCATTGTGCTTACAAAGAATTTGTTCGCGTTGTACATATTCTTTGAGATGATGGCGTTGTCGTCGTATGTGCTCGTTATACATGAGGAGACCAATGAAGCGCTATCGGCGGGCAAAAAATATCTGTTCATTTCCATCGGATTTGGGCTTTTCCTCTTGCTATCGATACTCGTAACGTATATGATAGCGGGCACGCTGGATCTAACTCAAATCGGCATTCTGCCACATGAAGGCGCATCAAAATTGGCATATGGTATCCTTTTCTTTACGTTTATAGCTGGCTTTGGCGCAAAGGCTGGTATGTTTCCCGTACATGTATGGCTTCCTGATGCACATCCAGTCGCACCCTCGCCTGCGTCTGCACTACTTTCCGGCGTGATGATCGAGAGCGGCGCATATGGCATTATTAGGGTGATCTACAATGTATTCGGTCCCGAACTCGTGTCTGAAATAGGAGTTCATATAATACTGGCAATTCTCGCTGGAATATCGATATTCCTAGGCAGTGCAGTAGCGATTTCTCAAAAGGAGATAAAGAGGATGCTTGCGTATTCGAGCATAAGCCAGATAGGCTATCCACTCCTCGGCGCTGCGCTGCTAACTCCCAGTGGACTGGAGGGTGCCATCTTTCATCTCTTTAACCATGCATTCATGAAGGGGTGCCTCTTTCTCTGCGCCGGTGCCATCATCCATCAAACCGGGCTCAGAAACATCGACGATTTTGGTGAGTTGGGCCAGAAGATGCCGGTTACGATGTTATGTTTCACAATAGCAGCACTTTCAATGATAGGCGTTCCTCCTCTGAACGGTTTTGTCAGCAAGTGGATACTTTGTCTCGGTGCACTCGAAGCAGGCAATATCGTCCTTATGTTGTTCGTAGCAGTGCTATTGTTGAGCAGTCTGATGAACGCCATCTATTATATGCCAGTCATCATCAAGGCGTTCTTTGGTCCTAGGTCCAAGAAGCCGGTGAAAAAAGTCGATCCTAGACCGAGCATGTTAATACCAATTATCGCTCTTGCACTTGGTTGTATAATATTCGGAATATTCGCAAATCTACCGCTGTCAATCATAGAGTTAGCGGTTCACGCACTACTTGGATAGAGGAGAAAAACAATGGAGCCAGTATACTCGATAAGACCAGCCCTTGCAATTGCCATTTCGCTGACTTGTGCAGGGTTGATCGGTCTCACGGGCAAAAGGCATAGGAACTTTAGAGAATTCTGGACTCTTTCCGCAGCTGTATCCAAATATATTATAGTTATATCAATGTTCCCCCTTGTTTATCATGGCGGCGAATACATATTCTCCACGTTTGAAATCATACCCGGTGTTGGTTTTGATTTGAGGGTCGATGCCTTCAGCATGTTCTTTTCATTTTTGTCATCCTTCCTGTGGATCGTGACATCGGTATATTCGATAGGCTATATGAGGTCGCTCCATGAGCACTCACAAACTAGGTATTACTTATCGTTTGCCGTGTGTGTAGCATCTACCATCGGCATAGCCTTTGCAGACAACCTGTTCACCTTATTCATATTCTATGAAATGTTGACTATAGCGACGTATCCTCTGATTATCCATGAGGAAACGCCAGAGGCGATGGCTGCCGGCAGGAAGTATCTGATATATCTTTTGGGTGCAAGTCTATTCATCCTGCTCGGAATGGTCATAACATACTCCTTAACTGGAACTCTCACCTTTTCTAATAGTGGCATATTAGCTGGTCATGGCACACCTGAGACGTTGAAGACACTGTTTGTACTCTTTGTCATCGGTTTTGGTACGAAGGCTGCCATTATGCCGCTTCACGGCTGGCTACCAAGTGCCATGGTGGCACCTACGCCAGTCAGCGCCTTGCTACATGCTGTAGCGGTCGTAAAGGCAGGCGTTTTTGGACTCATACGGGTGATATATTTCATTTATGGCACGGATCTCATGAGGGAGCTTGGTCTTGGTTTGCCCCTTGCCATCGCGGCATCAATCACAATCATCGTAGCGTCGCTGTTTGCGCTGGCGCAGGACAATCTCAAGTTAAGGTTAGCGTATTCTACAGTGAGCCAGTTATCCTACATCATCTTGGGTGTTGCACTGCTGACACCAAGCGCTGCCACTGGAGGAATAATACACATTGCAAACCAGGCATTCATGAAGATAACGCTGTTCTTCTGTGCTGGTGCGATTTTCGTCCAGACCGGCAAAAAGAACATCAGCGAGATGCACGGCATTGGAAAGACTATGCCCCTCACGATGATATGCTTCGCGATATGTGCCATGGGTATGGCTGGCGTTCCGCCAATGGCCGGATTCATAACCAAATGGTATTTGTGTTTAGGGGCCTTGGAAGCAGGACAACCAATATTCGTAGCCGTGCTATTAACGAGTGCGTTGCTGAACATAGCCTACTTCTTCCCTCCCATCTATAATGCATTCTTTATGGAGCCGGAAAAGGGAGCCAAGAAGGATAACGACCCTACCTGGTGGCTATTGCTGCCCATCGTGCTATGTGCGCTGGCATCCATATTCTTAGGGTTAATACCGAGAGCGCCATTTACACCCCTCAGGCTAGCGTCGGTCGTAGTTGAACAGATCATGGGAGGTCTGTTATGAGCGATATATCTCACGAAGTTGCTCACGGGATGGTGGAAGCGGCGCATCTGCATATATCATCGGTTCCAGTGTGGGCAATAGCAGTTCCATTGATTGGTGCTATTCTAGCATACGTCATCGGGAGGCGGTCAGAGAGGGCAAGGGATGTTTTAGCGGTAGCGATAACCATACTCACCTTTGGCTTAGTGGCCTCTATGTGCCCCGTCATGCTGTCTGGAGGTAAAATCGCATACACACTTCACTCACCTTTCACCCTATACGAACCCACATTTGTAGTGGATCCTTTTGCCTTCTTGATTGCCCTGGTTACATCCTTCGTCTGGATGCTTGCCACAATCTATGCATTGAGTTACATGACTCATGAGCATGCCAGAAACAGATTTTACCTATTCTCATTGCTCTCCTTGGCGGTTGACCTTGGAGTTCTCCTGGCTGGCGACTTGTTCACCATGTATATCTTCTTTGAATTACTGGCGATATTCTCTTATGTGCTGGTTATCCATGTGGAAATGCCAGAGGCGATGGCTGCCGGCAGGAAGTATTTATTTATAGGGATCACGGGGGGGCTATGCCTTTTGGCGGCTATTTTCCTGTTGTACCATTATTCTGGAACACTCGAAATCACCTCACTTGCCCAAGCACTAGAAGGAATAGGATACCTGAGGTACCTAATCTGCGCGTTAATGCTCATAGGTTTTGGCGCAAAGGCTGGTATGTTTCCCGTACATGTATGGCTTCCTGATGCACATCCAGTCGCGCCAACCCCAGCGTCTGCACTACTTTCCGGTGTAATGATTAAAGCGGGTGCGTATGGCATCTTCAGGACTGTTAATATGATATTTACGCCACCTGCTGAAGTGGCAGAACACGGTGCAACCGTCATTGAACATGCTGCAACCTGGGCTACGGCCACTAACATAGGATATGTGGTGATATGGATAGGGATAATCACGATGTTTTTTGCTGTCATTCTGGCTTTAATGCAGGAAAACTCAAAAAGGATGTTGGCATATCACAGCATCAGCCAGATGGGCTATATCATAATGGGGGCTGGATGCGCTGCCTATCTTGGGGCTGATGGAGCACTGGGCCTTGCTGGAGGGCTATACCATATTATAAACCATGCCCTGTTCAAATCGTGCCTGTTCTTAACCGTAGGAGCTGTGTATTATCGAACGAACGAGTTAAATATGTACAAACTGGGCGGACTATGGAGGGAAATGCCATTCACGGCATTAGCCATGTTCGTTGCAGTCATGGGCATATCTGGAGTACCAGGATTTAATGGATTTGTGAGCAAGTCCCTGTTACATCATGCCATCGTTGAGTCCTATCATCACCATGGCGATCCTTTGTTGGGCTTTGCAGAGATTATATTTGTAGTAACTGCTGGTGGCACTTTTGCCTCGAACATAAAAATGTTCATATTCACTTTTCTGGGCAAGAAACCAGATAATATCAAGAAAATAGGGAAAGTAGAACCAGCCCCACTGCCGATGAAGATTGCAATGGGCGCCTTGGTAGCATCGATTATTCTAATAGGCATAATGCCCAATCTGCTGTTGAGTATAGTAGTTCCTGCTACAGGTCTTCATGCTTTCTCTTTGCATGGGATAGAGCATCTGGCAGAATACATGACTCATCCTCTCCACTTCTTTACAGCAGAGGGTGTGCTGGTTGCAAGCACAGAATTGATGATAGGCGGCATCATATTCGTAACGGGTATACGCTTTGGGTGGTTCCACTGGGAGCACAAGATTCCGCGCTGGTTTGGTGTTGATTATTGGTATGGACAACTTGCCGATAAATTTCTATGGCTCTGCAAGAAACCGTTCACAGCATTCGACGCAGAGGTAGATAAAGCGTATCTAGCAGCAGCTAATGGCTTCCTCGGAATTGTGGAACCTTCTACCAAGCTTGATGAGGATATAAATAAGGCCTATGTAAAGGGCGCTAAAAAATTCCTCAAACTTGCAGGACCTGCTACGAAACTTGACAAGGATGTGGACAGGGCATATGTAAAGGGTGCTAAAGGATTCGTTGACTTTGCAAAAGGGCCTGCTACGAGGTTTGACAAGGGGGTGGATAAAGGTTATGTAAAGGGCGCAAAAGGAGCCGTCGCATTAGCCAGAAGGCCTGTTGCAAGAGCCAGAAGAGTGCACTTTACAGGGACGTACGACAAACTCACCACATTTGGCGCAGACCCAATTCCGACAATTGTAGTCCTCGTCTCCAACTGGTTTATGCAGATAAGCATGGCGCTCGTCGGGATTGTTGCGTATCCTTACGCTTTTGTTAACTATATCCTGGACTTAATAAGCAAAAAGTCTGGAGAGCCCATCACGAGCATTAGCGAAAAAACACGCCAATTTAGGGAAACATATAAACCGACCATGCCCCATGTCGAGAGCATTGGATTTGCATTATTCATAGTGGCGGTCATGCTCACGATATATATCATATACATCGCGCTGGAATACTTCCTCCACTTTTAGATGACGCCTAACACGTGCAGGAGAAGCATGATAGCGCCGATTATTATGCCTAATACTGCACAGATTTGTCCCACTAAAAAAAGCAGGTAGATCTTAGCTCGCATCTCCGGCTTTTTAAGAAGGTCCTTCAACCACTCGTCATTCAAGTCAAACATCCCACTTAATGATGAGCATGTCTGCCCTCTACTGCATAAAACACCAGGAAAGCTGTCGCGACCATCATCACGACAAATGTTATGTATCCAATTACAGATGGCAAGTGCTCCATATATTCCGCTACTGCTTTTCCCCTAAGGATAAGAATGGCAATTGCGGCTATGATGGTGATTAGAATTGTAAATTCGATGTCCTCTGCTTTGCCGGCATGTCTCGCATAAGCTGCCAGTAGCACTATGGTCACCAGCAGCGCTGCCCAGAAGGCCCAGTATAGCAGATGTAAAATCGTGGATGATATAGGTGGTCCCTGATGTACCTCATGCGAAACCTCAGCGGCAGCAAAGATAACTGGCGAGAATATATTAAAAACTGTAATAGTGGATAATATCTTCATCACCTTCTTTTTTAAAATGATATTGCTCTCTTTTACTATTTCTATATTTCTTCCAGCAATGCCTTGATTCTCTTTCTCCTGAAAAAATCTTCCCGCTCCAGTTCTTCAAGATGCATCTCAATGTAACTTTGCGTTGCGCTGAGCTTGGGTATGAATATGTTCTCCAGCGCGTTGACCCTCCTTTTGGTCTTCTCTACCTCTTGGGCCAGCATTCTTATTGCGCCATCGCTCTCTGCCAGTTTGAGCACGTGCTTCAATACTTCTTCAAAGTAACTCGCTGCCTCGTCTAACTTTGCTGACGTGCCAGCGTAACCATATCCTCTTTCTTTACCCGCCTGAAGGGACACTTCCTCTATGATGGGGATCTTTGCACCCATTATACTCTTGGTGTCAACTTCCACATCGGCCATCTCTGCAACTGAATAGGATGCATCCTCTACACCAGAGCGCCCCATTATCATTTGCGCCTCTGCCAAGGATTCATATGCCCCTTTGACTTTCACCCCTAACCCGCTCCTGAGGTCTCTGCGTGCATCTATCAACTTGAAGAATTCCATGACCAGTGCATCCCGCTTCTCCTCCAGCAGATTATGCCCTTTCTCAGCCAACGTTCGCCTTTTCCTTAATTTTAAAAGCTCCATCCGAGTCGGTCTGACTCCGCTGAGAATCTCCCTAGCCAGTTTTATCCACTCCTCTATACTTCATTTAAACTTTCGTATATTTAGGATGATACTTTTTGATACATTCTGGGTCGATTCTCTTTAACTCGGATTCTGGAAGCATTGATAACAGATTCCAAGCAATTTCAAGCGTTCTCTCAATCGATCTGTCTTCATCGATAGCCTGGTTCATGAACTCCCCTTCAAAGCGGTCAGAGAATGCCAGATAGGTTCTATCAAGCTCGGTCAAAGCCTCCTCCCCTACGACTGCGACCAAATCCCGTAATTTTCGCCCCTCGGCGTATGCAGAATAAAGTTGGTCGTTTACATCAGCATGGTCCTCTCTGGTTCGACCTTCGCCAATTCCGCCCTGCATCAACCGCGATAGGCACGGAAGAACATCGACTGGAGGATATATGCCTTTTCTACTAAACTCCCTGGACAGCACGATTTGTCCCTCTGTGATGTAACCTGTTAGGTCAGGGATTGGATGCGTTATGTCGTCGTCTGGCATCGTCAGCATCGGCATCTGAGTGATTGACCCTTTCTTTTCTTTTATTCTGCCGGCCCTTTCATAGATTGATGCAAGGTCAGTATACATGTAGCCGGGATATCCCCTTCGCCCTGGCACCTCTTCCCTAGCGGCTGCTATTTCCCTGAGCGCTTCACAGTAATTGGTCAGGTTGGTCAAAATGACGAGTATATGCATATCCTTCTCAAATGCAAGGTATTCTGCCGTAGTCAATCCCAACCTTGGAGTAATAATCCTCTCTATAGCAGGGTCGTCAGCAAGATTGAGGAACAGCACTGCTTTTTCTAAGGCACCTGTCCTCTCAAAGTCCCTGATGAAGAAACTCGCCTCTTCATGGGTAATTCCCATGGCAACAAACACGACTGCAAACTCCTCTTTTTTCCCCCGAACTTTTGCTTGTCTGGCTATTTGTGCTGCCAGTTCATTATGGGGCAATCCTGCACCGGAGAATATGGGGAGTTTCTGGCCCCTGACAAGCGTGTTCATGCCATCGATAGTTGAAATACCTGTTTCGATAAAATCTCGCGGGAATTCCCTTGCACACGGATTAATTGGGGCACCATGTATATCTAGCACCTTTTCCGGGATGATAGGAGGGCCGCCATCGATTGGCGTTCCGGTGCCGTTGAATACCCTTCCCAGCATCTCTACTGACACCGGGATCTTCATGGTTTCGCCAGTGAACCTGACTGCTGTTGTATCTGTATCCAGGTCATGCGTGCCTTCGAATACCTGTACGATTGCTTTGTTGGTCTGGGCTTCGAGCACCTGTCCTCTCCTTCTTTCGCCAGAGGGGGTCTTAATCTCTACTACCTCTCCATACGCCACACCTGAAACGTTATCTACGACCATCAGCGGTCCACTTACCTCTGTTACAGTCGTATACTCCTTGCTTTTTGATATCGCCATCTTGGTCATCCCTCCATCTCTCTAAACTGAGCCGCCATCTCTTTTTCAATCTCTTCAAATTGCTTTTGATACTCTGCATCCGGAACAGTGCTCATCCTGGCTAATTTGTCCTTGACTGGCATCTCCCTGATCTTCCCGATTGAAGCGCCCTTTTGAATTGCTTTATACATCAACTCGTTGAACTTCAACAGGATTTCGAGCATCCTGTATTGTTTTTCTTTGGGGCAGTAGGTATCCACCTTGTGGAACGCATTTTGCATGAGGAATCCTTCTCTGATGGACTTCGCCCCATCAAGAGCGGCCTGGTCGCTTGCTGGAAGGGTATCCGGTCCCACTAACTGCACAATCTCCTGCAATTCACTCTCTTTCTGAAGTAATCTCATCGCCTCATTTCTCATCTCCCCCCATTTTGCCCCTACCTCTTTGTGCCACCAATCCTTGACATGGTCAACGTAAAGTGAATATGATTGCAGCCAGTTGATGGCAGGGAAATGGCGCTTGTTCGCCAGGTCAGCATCCAGCGCCCAGAAGACTTTCGTAATTCTGAGCGTGTTCTGCGTCACAGGCTCTGAGAAGTCCCCACCAGGGGGAGATACCGCCCCGATAACGGAGATCGAACCTACTTTCTCACCCTTTCCATGTAATATAGCGCGTCCAGAGCGTTCATAGAAATCTGCCAGCCTGGATGCAAGGTATGCTGGATAGCCCTCCTCACCTGGCATCTCCTCTAACCTGCCAGAAATTTCCCTCATCGCTTCTGCCCACCTTGACGTGGAGTCAGCCATCAACGCAACATCATACCCCATGTCCCGGTAGTATTCTGCAAGCGTCATTCCTGTATACACGCTTGCATCTCGTGCTGCGACTGGCATGTTACTGGTATTGGCGATGAGTATCGTTCTGTTCATCAGGGGCTCGCCGGTTTTTGGGTCTTCCAATGCAGGGAATTCCCTGAGGACATCTGCCATCTCGTTTCCTCTTTCACCGCATCCGATATAGACGATTATATCCGCGTCTGCCCATTTTGCAAGCAACTGTTGTACCACAGTCTTTCCACTGCCAAAAGGACCCGGAATTGCAGCCGTTCCACCCTTCGCCACAGGGAAGAAGGTATCGATGACTCTCTGGCCAGTGATTAAGGGAACACTCGGATCCAGTTTCTTGGCATACGGCCTTCCTATTCTGACCGGCCATTTCTGGAGCATCTGAATTTCCTTGACCCCTTCAGCCGTTTTTATTTTTGCTATGGTTTGCTCGATGGTATATTTGCCCTTGGAAGATATGTCAACAACTTTTCCCGCGACATCGGGCGGGACCAATATCCTGTGCTCGATTGTTTTTGTCTCCTGTACGACTCCCAATATGTCGCCGGGGCCCATGGTTTCGCCTTTTTTGGCAACAGGCGTAAAGTCCCATTTTTTATCCCGCTCCAGTGCAGGCACTTCGACCCCTCTTTTTATGAAGTCCCCCATCTGAACCTTGATTAAATCAAGGGGGCGCTGAATACCATCATAGATATTTCCAAGCAATCCTGGACCCAGTTCAACAGACAGCGGTATACCGGTCGGTATGACTTTCTCACCAGGGGTGACGCCGCCAGTTTCCTCATATACCTGTATTGTTGCTGTATCTTCGTCCAATCCAATTATCTCTCCAATTAATCGCTCAGTTCCCACGCGAACTAACTCATACATCCTTGTGCCCCTCATGTTCTTGGCAGAAATGACGGGGCCCGCGACCCTGCTGATGATGCCTTCTTGTGTCATTTAACTTCACCTCTCTCCACATCGATGCCGACCGCTCTCCGAATCAATCTGTTTATGGGGTCGGTTGCTCTTGCCCCCTCTTTGCCTGGCACTTCAACTACAATTGGAAAAACCTCTTTTTTGACTTGAATCTTGTCCATGTACGGTCTGATGCTTTCTGCCAGGCTATCTAAAAGTATTATCACGCCTACCTCAGGGTCGACAAGAAAATGTTTTAACGCCTCTTCCGTTTCCTGGGGAGTTTCTACTACTCTCATCTTTTTCACTCCCGCAAGCGAGAAACCAAGTGTCATATTTCTATCTCCTATCACAGCCGCTTTCATATGCCTTCCTCACATATCACGATATCCTTCATCTTTTCCAACGACATGCTCTCTCTAATTCCATGGAGCGCCGCCCTGATGTTCCTAACTTCGTAATCCTTTGCTATTATAAACCTCATTATCGGCCCTACGTCGAAGGTGTTCTCTCTGGCAAACCCGAAGACCATGTGCAATAGGTGCCTATCAAAAATTGCCTCAAACGCGTAGATGCTCCCGCTTTTCTCGTATTCGGACATCGCCTTCTTGAGTAGGGGTACATACTTCGTCTTCTCAAGTGTTGAGACTATTTCTGCTACATCTCTGGACTCAGCAACCTGAATGAGCATCCATGCTGGAAGAGTTCCACCTGGCAGCAGGTATTTTCGGGTTGTTTCAGGTTCAAAACCCTCCTTTTTGCCCCTTATGACCACTTTTATATTGGTTACATCGACGTACGTGTCAACGAACTTGCTTATAGACGCAACCACCGATGCAGGGATTTTAGATGCAGATTCGCTGAGCCCTTGGAACACACATCCATCCAATGCCAGTTCCAGAGGCAGCATCGATCCAGTCTTCTCGTAATCGAGTAGGGCATTGGATAGCGTTTTCCCATATGCCGTATCTGACAGTATCTGGACGATTCTGTCCATGCTATCCGCCTCTGCCAGTTCTCCTATCAAATCTGGAGTGATATTCCCTACTGAAACCGTTTTTTTCTTAATCGCATCTGGAGATAGTCCTGCATTTTTGCCCTTTATGGCAACCTTCAACTGCTCCGCCTCGAACTTCGTCAGGTATGATTCCAAGAAGGGTTTTATGCACTCTGGCACTCTGGCAATGGTGTTTTTGTACGTTCTGAAAAGAGCCAGCTTTAGCGCCTTCTCGATTTCATCTGGGTCATCGCCAGTTACATCGAGTTTATAACTATCTGCAATTCTTGAGATTACCTCGGAGACGTTTTTCGATTCCAAGAGTGGATGCATGTTGGTCGCAAGAACATAGGGCACACCAACTGCCCTGACCCTTGCGTTTGGATATGCAAAGCGCATGGCATTCACGAGTATTTGCGCTTTAGGGGCAATTATCTTCACGATGACGACGGCAAAGACTCCCAGCGCCATCACATATAGCCATTCAATTAGTGCTACGCCCAAAAGTTTGTCAAATTGATTTAATAAATTGAGCAAATCACCGAGCATCACTTCTCACCGTACAAAATCCTTGATATCTCATGCCGCAACTCGTTACTTTGCCGTTCCAATATCGCTTCAAATGTATTGTTCACTATGACGTCGCCGGATTTTGACTTGACAACAACCCCGCCGATGGTATCGATGTCCTCTTTGCCAACACTGATTTTTAGGCCCTTCTTTGGCATGCCAGAGATTACTTTTTTAATGGCGCGTTTATCCTTCTTATTGCATAGGAGGATAACGTCATTTCCTATTAACTTCGCTCCATCATCTATCGAATCTCTTAGAATATTTTCATATTTTTTCGTGTTTGCCAACTTGCTCAGCGCTTCCCTTGCCTCTGCAAAGCACCGGGAAATGACCTGGTCTTTAGCACCTATGACGGTTCGCATAGCATCGATTCTTGCTCCAGATTGGATTCTGTTAACTGATGTATCAATGTCCTTCTTGCCCCTCTCGATTATCTTAGTGTGCTCTTGTTCACCCTGTCTTCTCGCCTCATCTAAGATCTTCTTTGCCTCTTGCATAGCATCCGCTTTGATGTGCTGCATCTCTACTTTTGCATCGCTCTCAATCTTAGATATGATTTTATCTATGCCATTCATCTGACCCACTCATGCTGTGCGCTACGATGTACAGGAATGTTGATTTCTAACTCTTGCCTTAAATCAATCCCATGCCGACCATCAGCAGGATTGCTATCAGCAATGCATAGATGGCTTGCGTCTCTGGCAATACTGCAAAGACCACATTCTTACCGAATGCTTCTGGGTTTTCCGCGGTTGCTCCTACGGCAGCTGATGCTGCCATTCCTTGTGCCAGTGCAGAACCCACGATTGCGATACCACATCCTATAATCGCAATCCCAAGGCCAATTCCAAATTCTACCATTTTCTACCTCCTTTTGTTTATTTTATGTCTTTAGTTTGGTGTATCTTCTAATGGACTTGAATGGGATAAAGTACTTACCATCACCACTATAGAATTGTCCAAAGAACTCCACATAATGCAAACGCAGCGAATGAACGAATGCTCCAAGCGCCTGTAGCACGCAGTTGAATATCTGTCCAAACACGAAGACGATTGCTGCCAGAACAACTGCGGCAGGATGAATGCTCATTATCAATTCTACGAGGATGTTTATGGTCATCGCTATGCCGCTGGTGGCTAGCGCTAATGCGAGAATCCTAGAATATGACAGCCAGTTGCCCACAAATCCAGTGAGACCGAACACTCCGAGAGGTCCTTCTTTGATGGCAATCAGGATTATCCCGATAAGAACTCCCACGCCTCCAACGGTCTTTAAAGAAGGCGCTATTGCCGCCCAGTTGAAGAAGTCGAGGATCAGTATGGCAGCACACGGCTGGAGGACGAACATCGATATCTGCCCGCCTAAAAGGTCCTTGTGCGCTTTTTTTCGCGCATTCTGATAAGCCGCCACAACTAGGCCCATATTGAGGTGAATGATTCCTATCACCAGGGCAATTACAAGCACTTTTGTGGGCTCCCTCAATGGGTCTATCAACATGAACGGCGATGCCATGCCCAAAAATCTGGGGAATGCGTCTCCACAGTAGCCCCCCTGTATTGCTCCCAATATAGTGGTCGATGCGCCTATCGCCATCAGAATAATGCTCATATTGTGCATCGATTCGCTGACCTTGCCTGCACCCCTGTATAGTAAAAATCCTGCCATGACGATAATCAACCCATAGACGGCATCTCCAAGCATCAATCCGAAGAATGCGACGAGGACTGTACCAAAGAATATCGTAGGGTCTACTTCCCCATACTTGGGATGTCCGAACATCTTCGTCAACGTTTCAAATGGTCGCAGCCATGAAGGATTGTCGTATTTAATTGGAATCTCATCTGGCGCTGCCTCTGGCTCTCTGAATTCATAAAAAGTGTGCCCGCCTGATGCGTCGTCGCACAGTTTCTTCAATTCATCGACATTTTTGGCTGGAATCCACCCTTCAATAATGCTTGTTTTTACGGTTTTGCCAAACTTAGAAGGTGAGTCCATTCTCTCCTTTTCGATTTTTAACTCTTCCTGGAGGGTCAAAAGTTTCTTATTCCACTTACCGTGCATGGTCTTGAGTTCTTTGAATAACTCCTTTTTACGACCTCCCAGCCCTTGTATTTCGCCATCTATTTGCGTGATGCGCTCGCCTGGCTTGCCTTCTGGGCGTTCTATCTTAATCGCATTGAAAATACGCCCTCTCAGGACGTCGTCAAGTTCCTCCCTTGCACTGGATGGCACTGCGATGATGACCACGTATAACTCGCCAATTTGATGTTTGAGCAATAAAATATCCTCGATTGCAGAGAGCGTCTGTGTGAACAGCTCATAGTCTCCGACCCTAACAGTTCCAGCAACGACATACAGGTATTTTGATTCACCCAGATAGCTCAGGTCAAAATCAAATGGCTTCAATAATTCAAAGGGCGTTCGCTGTGCTTGCAATGCACCAATTTTTTCATCTGTACCAGCCAATTCATCCTGGATGGAAATGGCCCTTTCAGCCTTCTCTAAAATGGACTCTGCTTCAGCAAATAACTGGTTGGGATCCCTCTCCTTCACAGGAGTTTTAGCGACGGGTTCGGGAGAGAGGAACTGCTTTATTATGCTTTCTTTAGAATCTTGAAATCCCTTTAATGCGTCCAAGACGCGACTAACCTTCAGCGCATATTCTGCACACTTTCCAGCCAGGGAATGAGACTCTCCTTGCTCCAAGGTTGCGATGGTCTCGCTCTTTGAATCCTGGACATTTGTAATCTCCATGATTCCAGCTTCATGGAGGGTTGAGATTATTTTTTCACGATACGCGTCATGGGTAACTATCGTCACACTTTTCATTTCTGCCGGAAAAAACACTACGCCACCTCTGTTACCTTTTCGACAACATACTTAACCGCGTTTGAAATTTTTTTCTCTGCCTCTTTTCTGAGTTTTTCAGCCTCATCTTTGCCTTGCTGCCTGAGTTTTTCTGCCTCTTTCGTTGCAGCCTTCTCTGCTGTTTCCCTATCCTTCTTGATGAGTTCTCTCGCTTTTTCCTGGCTTTCCAAAATTAATTTTTCAACATCTTCGTGTGCTTTTTTGATGGTCTCTTCGGCCTCTGCCTGGGCCTTCTCTACCATTTTTAAGGCCTTTGCCTCTGCCTTTTTAATCTGCTCGATTTCGTTTTGAACCATCTTTGAGCCCCTGAGTTGCCGATATGCTGATAGATATATTAGATAAATATGAACGTACGACTTATGATTTAAATTTTTGTTTTTTTAACGGCGACGGAAAAAAATTGAAGAATATAGTAATCACATTCTCGTGACTCTCGCCTTGGTAAACCCTGAAATGATATGGAGAAGTAGAACTTGAAGCTTGACACTCTTGGATTTACGCTTTTAAAATAAAATTAGCCCTTTATAGATATATCCGCGATCAACTGCTCGCTCACGACATCAATGATTTTTACTGTAGCAGTCTTTCCAGCTTCAGGCAACGAGGCGTCTGGGCCTACATTCTCCTTATATTCCCTTAAGTGATACTCACCGTCGCTTAGCCAGATATAACAACTCTCGCCAGCCGTCAACTTTCCACTTGCAGGGAGATTCTGAACTGCCGTACCGTTGACGATGACCCTTATAGAAGCACTTGTTAACGGTATTTCCTCTCCGCCCTGATGCTCCAATTTGATGACGTTGTGAGTAGTATTACCACTAGGATCTGTGATTGCTGTACCCCTAATACTCGCCTGGGGTGCCATCGCTGGGGGTGCCATGCCGAACACGAAGGCTGCGATGATGGCTGCGAGAATGACTGTTATGGCGACCATTAGAATGACGCCAATGACTGGACTCACTGCTTTCTCATCTGCTCTGAATTTCCCATTTGCTTTCATTTCTTTTCACCTCTTATGTCCTCTTTTTAGCACAGACGGATGCTAAAGACGACTATCGCTTCCCTTCTGTCAGGCGCTCTAATCGCCTTTGCCATAGATCACCCACTTCTGTGCTATCACATTCGAGGTAATGTTGAACTGCTGTTGAAAGTGCTTCCTTTGTCGAATCTGTACCGACCTTCTTTTTTAACCGGTCCAGGTCTTCAGCGGTAAGCACTGTTTGCGCGTATATTATTCTGACCATTACCTCACCTCATAATGATGATAATGATGAGGTCGTATATATAACTTTCGTAAAATCGCGAAAAATGTGCCATCTACAATATGACTTTATACAATTGTTGATAAATATCCTGCTGACATGGTGGAACGCATAACCAATAAGATCAAGGTTGCAGATTATATGACCCATGACGTTGTGACCGTCTCACCCGAGGACACAGTGGAGGACGTCATCGACATCATATGCAAAACCGAACATGAAAGCTTTCCCGTGGTGGAGAACGGCAAGGTCATCGGCTATATATCATCTGCAGATTTACTACGGCACAATCCAAAAGACCCCATCTCTAAACTCATGTCAACCGACCTCATAGTCACCAATCCCGACATGGACCTTACAGACGCAGCAAGGGTGATGTTTAGAACGAGCTTCTCCAAACTACCCGTTATAGACGAGGAGGGGCACTTGGTAGGGCTACTCAGCAACTCAGACGTCATACGCTCGCAGATCGAGAGGGCTACACCCGAAAAGGTATGGAAGTTAAAGAGGACATTAGAAACCATCCATAATATAGAGATAAAGGTGGGCCGGAGCAAAGTGGCAATAAATCAGCTCGTGCCAACGCAGCCGAAAATCTATGCGGATGAACTTGAGGGCCGGATATATGAACTAAAAAAAGGCCTGACTGAGCCATTAGTGGTCATACAAAAACCAAACAGGATAGTATTGGTGGATGGACATCACAGGGTCGTGGCAGCTAAAAAGCTCGGCATAGATGTGATGGATGCGTATACACTCATGCTGGAAAAAGACATTCCGCTGGGAATGGAAAAAACCGCCAGGGATGCAGGGCTTTATTCACTAGACGACATTAAGGTACTTGACTATGCCAGACACCCACTGGTGGAAGCAACCAAATTACGGAGGAGAAAGAGATGAAAGATTTGTCGATAATTCAAGAGGTTTACGATGTAATCCTCGACAGAAAGGAAAATCCAAAAGAAAGCTCTTACGTTTGCTCGTTGCTGGAGGATGAGAATAAGATTCTAAAAAAGGTCAGCGAAGAGTCGGGCGAACTGATAGTCGCAGCCAAGTGTGGAAATAAAGATGAAATCATCCATGAATCCGCAGATTTGATATTCCATACATTGGTGCTCATGGCATCCAAGGGCGTGTCTCTCGAAGACCTATCAAATGAACTGAGAAAACGCAGAAAATAGGCGTCAATACACAGCCAGCTCACTTAGGACATCGGTCTTCGTGATAATCCCTATTGGTTCTCCTTTTTCAGTTACCACAAGCCGCCCTATTTTATGCTCGTCTAAAACTTTAATCGCATCGTTAAGCGTCTGCTCAGCATCAATCGTGATGATATCCCCTGTCATTACCTCCTTGACCAGAGACTTCATTTTTTTCTCTGCTATCGCCCTTCCGACATCGGTGAACGTCACAATTCCGACTAGTTTCCCCTTATCCTTCACGGGGGCGCCGTGAATGTCATGTTCGATTAAGGTACGTGCCGCCTCCTCTATTGTCGTGTCAGGGGCGACAAAGACCATCTTGTCGGGTATGTACTCTTTAATTGGTTTTTTTGGTAGGGATACCATCTCTAAGATGGAGCACAGTATGACGTTATCTGTGTCATCGCGTCCGCGTACATCCCCTCTGATTCTCAATTTGTTGACTGGCGTGGGTCCAAATTGAATTTTGTCCCCTATGTCAAAATCCCGTATATCCCCAAGAACCTTTATGGCAGCGTAACATAGGCAGGGATGCCTCACTGTCGTAAAATTAATTTCTGCAACTGTCGCTCCCTCGACTAATGCACCATTCCTATATATTGGGACGGGCACCTCTTCCTCTATATCTTCAATATTAAGCGCCTCGTATGCCTCTCTGGTTGGTTTATATCCTCCCTTGGGCCCTGGGACGCCCTCCACGAGCCCCAGCGCCTTTAGAGCTTGCATTTGATTCCTAATCGTACCAGGATTGCGGTCAATGACTCCTGCGATTTCCTCTCCTCTTATGGTTCCTTTCTGCCGGGCCAGGTTAATCAATGCTGTCAGAATCTCTCTTTGTATAGGCGGGAGTTCCATGAGTTTTCTTATCATAATGATTAATAGTAATATACATAGGGTATGTTAAATACGTTTCGTGAGATTATTATGTTTCATATGGTATGTAGGGTATCATGATATTACGAGGTTGCATTGATATTTGAGAAGATACCGACGGTTCCCATGGCAGATGAACTGGTCGATAAGGCATTTAGAAGGGCATCGCGTGCAGGAAGAGGGAAGACAAGGGACAGGAGAGGAGCGGCAGAATCGATGGTAATGACTGCATCGAATATCCTTTCTGACAATTTAATTCACGTTGTAAAGCGATTCCCAAATCTTGACGATTTGCCGCCGTTTTACAGAGATCTGACCGATATCCTGGTCGGTGTGGACAAACTCAAGATGTCCTTGGCCTCAGTGAATTGGGCAGGCAACAAGGTCAAGGAGATATCCAAGGGCCATATTGGAAAGCTGCGGAAAGGGCAAGACCCGTCCAGGGTTAGGAAGGAAGCATTCGGGCGCATTGCTTCGATTGTTCGAGAAGTGGGGCCAGACCTGGCGTTTTTGAACGATGCAAGGGATAAATTACGAAAGCTTCCAGAGGTGAGCGAAATACCCACGATAGTAGTAGCCGGATATCCCAATGTCGGCAAATCGAGTTTTGTCGCCGCAGTCAGCAGCGCAAAGCCAGAGGTAGCAGAGTATCCATTTACGACGAAAGGGGTTTCTATCGGGCATTTCATGCATGAAAGGTGTAAGTATCAGGTAATTGATCTGCCTGGGCTATTGGACCGCCCCCTGTCAGAGAGGAACAAAATTGAACTGCAAGCCATATCTGCGCTCAGGCATCTTGGCGATGTAGTCTTATTCATACTGGACCCAAGCGAGACATGCGGGTATTCGCTGGCATCACAAAAGCACCTGCTGGAGGAAATCAAGAGTGAACTGAAGATTCCAGTGCTGGTGGTGGCGAATAAGAGCGATTTAACAAGCGATTTGAAAAAGGTAGAAACAGATATACTCATGTCCGCGGGGACGGGCGAGGGCGTAGCAGAGGTAAAGGCAAGATTGATAGAGATGCTCAAAGAATGCCGGCGCCCAAGCAACCAGCCATAAATCCGATTATAGCACCGCTATTCAAGAACGGCAGCCCTGGCTGTGGCTCTCCTTTTGCGACGAATTTTGTTAATACTACAAAGCCTATTAGCGTGCCGATGATGGCACCAAGCGCTGGGAGATTAAGGAATCCTGCAGAAGGGGCTATGAAAACATTGGCGGATACCACGAGAATTGAGGGTATGACTGCATCCCCCAGCCCCATGAAATACGCACCCCTCTCACCCTTTTTAGACCCATTCTTCAAAAATGAGTAGCCTCTGTGCTTTGGAACGACGAACATGACCGGGAGTCTCAGTTCCATTACGCCCTCGGCAAGCGCAATCATATGCTTGGTCTTGTAGACCGCTATGGCATCATATACCGCCAAGCCTATCAGCAGAACTAACGTGGGCTTGATGTCCAGCGATATGCCGAATATAGCTGTGACGCCTGCGCCTATCAAAACACCGACAATATCGATGACGTACCATTCTGGGAATTTATACACTAGCAAGGTGAGAGCACTTGCTCCGAGCAGCGAACCGATTATCGAGATACTTATTAGATACCCTGTTCCATCCATATAGAAAAGGATGCCCGCTCCTAGTAGTGAACTAATTATTGAGATATCAAGCGTAGATACAAAAGTCAACAACCCAAAGAACACGGTGTACAGCGTAGACCATATGACAACCAAGATGAAGGCGCGAAATGGCCACTTCAATTTCAATTTTATGACGAACAGCGTGGCAAGCGTGAAGAGCAAGATCAAACCCATGTACAGTATGGGATTCCAGACGGACTGAGGATTTTCAAATGCCTGCATGTCATGGGCGACCATCTGGGGGGTTAGCAGTAAAGCAAGGACCTGCACGATTATGAGGAAGACGCCCATGCAGGCAAACGGCAAATAATTCGCAATGGTTTTAGATTTCATTTTGCTCCTGCCACACTAATAAGTGAAGATTTATAATATATAGGTGTATTATTATCCAATAGAGTTAGTCTTTGCCAATGAGGTGGAATAATGGAAGCAAGGGATATTTTACTTTCGGTCGTCATGGTGGTTTCCGCATTCGTGCTCACCTATAGATGGCTTGGTCAATATGGATTGGGAGATTCTGTCATAGTTCTGGCAGCGATGGTGCTGGTCGGAGCGCTGGCTGCATTGCTCTTGAGCATCGATATCAGGTTGGGAGTAGTAGAGAATAAAATTGATGCCAAGGAACGGTCCATCAGGGTTAACATCCAGGGCGTAGAGGACAACGTGGACAGGAAATTAAACATGATGCTCAATAGGATTAATGAAGCGCTGGAATCTCTGACACGACGGCAGTATCGATAATCATATTTTAATATTTTTAATAAGCGAGCGGAAGCGCTTCATGTTTTATGGGAAAATATAATAAAGACGTTAAAGCATAGGTTTACTCGGAGATATCAATGGGCGTAGACCTCGGAGATCTGGTCGAGAGGCGGGAAATCTCTTTAAAGGACTTATTTGGAAAGGCAATAGCCATAGATGCACATAATAGTCTATATCAGTTCCTCAGCATCATCCGCCAGCCGGATGGCACACCATTGATGGATTCCAGGGGAAACATCACATCACATCTTTCCGGGTTACTCTACAGGACGACAAACCTAGTTGAAGAGGGTATCAAACCCATCTTTGTGTTCGACGGAAAGCCACCCGACTTTAAGGCATCTACGATCAAAGAGCGGAGCGAAATCAGGGATGCAGCAGAAAAGCAGTGGATCAAAGCGAAGGAGAGAGGGGAGGAGGCTTTTAAGTATGCACAGGCGTCTGCAAGGGTAACCAAGCAAACAACCGAGGATGCCAAAGCGCTCCTGGGATACATGGGAATCCCATGTGTTCAGGCACCGTCAGAGGGAGAAGCGCAGGCTGCGTTCATTGTTAGCAACGGCGATGCTGATGCCGTAGGTTCGCAAGATTATGATGCGCTGCTGTTTGGTGCCCCTAAACTCGTGAGAAATTTGACGATTACAGGGCGCAGGAAGCTGCCTGGAAAAAACGTCTATGTTGCAGTGAAACCGGAAATGATAGAACTGAAATCGATGCTTGATGCACTGGAAATAACGAGGGAGCAGTTGGTCGATATTGCGATTTTGATAGGCACGGATTATAATAATGGCATCAAGGGCATAGGGCCGAAGACTGCATTGAAACTGATTAAAAAGCATGGCTCAATCGAAGGGGCGCTAGCTGAACTCGGCAAGGAAATCAAGGATTTCGATGCCATCAAAGGCTTCTTCCTGAATCCGGACGCTACATCTGAGTATAAGATAACGTGGCACGAGCCAAGAGAGGCAGAAGTCGAAAGATTTCTGTGCGATGAACACGATTTCTCTGAGGACAGAGTGCACAAGGCGTTGGCACGATTGGTAGAAGCATCTGGCAGGGGGCAGAAGACCCTGGACCAGTGGGTTGGATGAATCTACCAAAAAGTTCAGATAAAAACGTTCAAATGATTACTTGCGAAATCCGTGCTTCCCTATCAGTGGGACGAACATCACGCCTCCTTTTCCATTCCGGATAATGCCGTCCTTCTTTTCGATCAAATAGAGTTCTTGGAGATGGCGCCCGATGGGTATGACCATTTTTCCATTTGGCTTGAGTTGTTCGAACAGGGGCGGTGGAACGTCTGGCGCTGCACATGCAACGCTAATCCCATCATATGGAGCGTGCTTGGCATAACCCAACGTGCCGTCCCCCTCTACAATGGTCACGTTTTTGCAGCCAGCGTCCTTGAGATTCTTTCGCGCTATGTCAGCTAACGACTTCCAGCGTTCAATGGCATAGATATGTCCTTTTCCAACTAGTTCTGCCATGACAGCTGCATGATAACCGCATCCAGCGCCGACTTCGAGCACTTTCATGCCATCTTGTAAATCCAACAAATCGCACATCATTGCGACCATATGCGGTGCAGAAATGGTTTGATTTCGCCCTATTGGGAGTGGGCAATCGGCGTATGCATGGCCCCTAAATTCTATCGGGATAAATACATGCCTTGGCACTCGCTTCATCGCTGCTACTACGCATTCGCTTATGCCGTATGATCTAAGCTTTTCAACCAATTTGTTCCTTTCAGATTCGTATTTCATGATTTTGAGCGCCGCCAACAGGACTCGAACCTGTGACAACCTGGTCTCTGCATCTTTTAACAGCCAGGTACTCTACCAACTGAGTTATGGCGGCTTGTATATTATTTACGTTGTGGACAACAAAAAGAGACGCATCATCTTAAGGTTTTTGATATATCGGCTAACTTTTTCTCCAGTTGGCCCATCTTTGATTCGAACTGAGTGATGAATTTCGTCGCTTTTTTCGTCGTTATTGCGCCCCTTGAAGATGGCTCAATCAAACCCTCGTGTTCTAACACCCTCAGCGAATAGCGTACCTTATGCTTGGGGAGTTTTACCTCCTCTGCGAGTTTCAGTATCCCAATCGGCTCCTCCCGTACTACTGCTTTTAGCACGGTAAGATGGCGCCCCAGTATGTCTATTTCGCGCTCTAACCTTTTGGCCAGCATGTGAACACCATAATTATTATAGTCCTACTAAGGATATTATCTATTCGCTATGAATGTTAAGGTTCGGCCCTCTGTAGTCCATGGAGATGTTTATGCGCCTCCGTCCAAGAGCTATACACACCGAGCGATGACAATTGCCGCTCTTGGCAAGAAGGCGGAAATTTCGTATCCCCTTCTCTCTAAAGACACGATGGCCACTGTTAGGGCATGTGAGGCGTTTGGGGCAACGATACACACGCCTGAAGAAAAAGAGGATATTTTAAGGATTATCGGCGTTGACGGGCATCCCAAGGTTCCCGAGGATGTGATAAATGCCGCGAACTCCGGTACAACGCTCAGGTTTATGGCTGCCGTGGGAAGCCTGGTAGATGGGGCGGTGGTCCTGACCAGCGATGATTCACTGCGGAAGCGACCTAATGGGCCTTTATTAAAAGCGCTTAACGATTTAGGGGCGAATGCATTTTCCGCCAAAGATGATGGGGCTGCACCGATCGTGGTCAAGGGCAAGCTCAAAGGAGGAGAGGCCACCATTAGCGGGGAAATTAGTTCACAGTTTATCTCTGCACTGCTACTCGCCTGTCCTTTTGCGTGTGAAGACACCGTAATAACGGTAAAGGGTAAACTGAAATCCAAGCCATATGTGGAGATGACGCTGGATATGCTGGAGAGCGCTGGCGCCAAGATAGTTACGGATTTCACCAAGTTTGAAATCCCCCATAATCAGAAGTTTGACCTTGGCTCATATGTCATTCCAGGCGATTTCTCTTCGGCGTCGTATTTGCTCGCAGCTGGAGCGATTACCAATTCAAAGGTGGTTGTGAGAAATTTGATTCCATCTAAACAAGGAGATGTTGCCATCGTATCCATCCTTCAGCAAATGGGTGCAGATGTGGTGTGGGATCAGGATGTAGGTGTGGTGACCGTTGATGGTGCAGACTTGAAGGGCATCAGGATTGATGTAGGCGCTCACCCAGACCTGGTTCCAACTCTTGCAGTATTGGGAACTTGCGCCGAGGGCGTTACAGAAATCACCAATGCAGCTCATCTGCGCTACAAGGAGACTGACAGGCTAAGGGCGATGTCAACGGAATTAAGGAAGATGGGTGCAAAGGTAAAAGAATTGCCAGATGGCCTGGTCATTGAGAAATCGCGTTTGCACGGCGCCAGATTGCACGGATACAACGACCACCGGATTGTGATGGCGCTTACTGTCGCTGGTTTGGTCGCAGAAGGAGAAACAGTCATCGATGATGCAGAATCCGTGGAGGTGTCATACCCGGACTTTTTCGATGACTTATTTAGTATGGGAGCAAATATAGGAGTGGAATGATGTCTGGAAATTTATTTGGGCAGGTGTTTAGACTTACGACATGGGGCGAGAGTCATGGCAGGGCGATTGGTGCCGTCGTAGATGGCTGTCCAGCAGGATTGCCCTTAGGCGAGAAGGATGTTCAGGCTGAATTAGATAGAAGGCGACCTGGGCAGAGCGAGGTTACTACGCCCCGGGGAGAATTAGATGCCGTTGAAATACTGTCCGGAGTTTTTGATGGTAAGACGACCGGCACGCCAATCTCGATGCTGGTCTGGAATAAGGACGTTAAGTCTGGCGTGTACGAGGAATTACGACATACGCCACGATCCGGGCATGCCGATTTTACGTATGAGGCGAAATACGGTTTCAGGGATTATAGAGGAGGAGGGCGCTCTTCTGCGCGAGAGACGGTTGGCAGGGTTGCTGCTGGTGCCATAGCCAAGAAGTTGCTCAAAACGAAGAATGTGGAAATCTTGGGGCATGTGATTGAAGTGGGTGACATCTCAGTTGGCGATATCACCTTAGACCAAATACGAAAAAACGTGGAAAAGAATCCTATTCGGTGCGCTGATGCCAAGATATCGGAGGAGATGAGACAGCGCATAGAGGAGGCGAAATCAGAGGGAGACAGCGTTGGCGGTATCGTCGAAATTATTGCGCTGAATGCGCCCCCAGGCGTCGGTGAGCCAGTCTTCGACAAATTGGATGCAGAGCTGGCAAAGGCGTTAATGAGCATAGGCGCTGTAAAAGGCGTCGATATTGGCGCCGGATTCAGAGCAGCAAAGATGAAGGGCAGCGAGATGAACGACCCGTTCAGGATTGAGGGTGGCGTTGTGATAACAGAAACAAACAACGCAGGGGGCATCCTCGGCGGAATATCCAACGGCATGCCTATAGTATGCAGAATCGCGGTCAAACCAACATCCTCCATTTCCAAAGTGCAAAAGACAGTGGATTTGTCGAAGAGGGTTAACACCGAGATACAAATCAAAGGGCGTCATGACCCTTGCATTTGCCCGAGAATCGTTCCCGTGGCAGAGGCGATGGTTGCGCTCGTTCTCGCGAATCACATGCTACGAGGAGGGTTTATACCCACTGTTTTAAAGTCCTAATTTACCAAAAAGATATTTAGGATAGAATAATAATAAGTGCATGATGGTGAATAAGACGATGCCAAAGACGATTCGGCGGCTTCTAATTATAGCAGTACTCATAGGGCTTGTATCTGCTTTGGGGATATCGTTATTAACCGTAAGTGTTTCTGCGCATGGGATGGGTGGACCCGATTGTGTGAGTTGTCATAATATAGGGCGAGATCATAAATGTGCGTCCAAAGTGGACGTCTCCGCGATGAATCAATTCAATTCATGTCGATCTAAACAGCAACGCAATTGCCACCGTTGATGCTGATAACAAGAGGTGCTGGGCATGCCATATATCTGATGGACAACAGCCAACTAAGCATGATGTACACAACCCATACAGATGCTGGAAGTGCCACAACGATATCAGCAAACCATACGCCAACGTGAGCAATGCCCCGAACGTCACAGAGCACTTTAAATCAGGATATGATATCCATGCGGTCACTGGTGCAACGGGTAACACTGAATCATGCATAGAATGTCATTCTAAGGACGAGATGATGATGGCTTATACCGCTAAATATTATTCTAATCTATCGCTCATCTCTCACTATGGCAGGAAGAGAACTGACCTGCAAATTGGCGCCCCTCTTTATACCAACTGTTCATATTGTCATCAGAATGCCTCGACGGCATTTCCCTTTGTCAATATAGACCTCAAGAACCTTGAGAATCACACGCAAAGGGCTATAAATCCGAGCTGTATTAACTCCAGTTGTCATAATGCCGGAAGGATACATGAAACCGCCTTGGCTAAGCCATCTGTGGACCATACCTTGTGCACTAAATGTCATGGGGATAAGAGCAAGCACAACGGAACCGTAGAATGTTACAAATGTCATGGCAACGCTACCAGTAAGATTCACCCGATTTTATATCTCACATCTGACGGTACTTTTTCCACTTCGAACGCCTCGGCTGGAGATTGCCTCACATGTCATCAGACCGACAAGATGGATTGGATTGTTGACAACATCCCAAAAGTCGCGCAACCTCTTCACCACAGCGAGGTAAACACAGGACAGCGCTGGGGCGATTATTGGAATAATAGTTTGTCCGCGTGCATCTATTGCCACAGCGATACTAAGCATAAGGCAATAGCCTTAGGAAGACCGGCAAATTGGAGAGGAGATAACATTGTGGGCTCATCCGTCAACGACAGTTACTGGTGCGCTGGTTGTCATTATGCTGACGAGCATAATTATGAAAACATGGTGAACGAATTCAGCGCATCCAGTTTAAACATCCCACCCGAAATCACCAATGGCACGTATGCGCCCAACGTAACTGGATTCTATGAACACGTATGCGCTAACTGGTCAGATGCACTTTGCAGGGAGTGTCATGGCAAGTTTGTCA
The DNA here is from genome assembly GCA_026016205.1 of Methanosarcinales archaeon. Taxonomy (GTDB): domain Archaea; phylum Halobacteriota; class UBA148; order UBA148; family JAUWXC01; genus JAUWXC01. The sequence goes on from CP061209.1 coordinate 700,853, forward strand.
CCAGTTACGGAGTGACCGAACTCATGCACGACGTTTCAGATGGTAGCTGCAGCAACTGCCACTATGACTTTACGTACATGAACAACACCAGACATGCACCCACAAAATACGTGAACAGCACGATGTTCAATGCGAGCGTGCATGGACCATCGTCGGGAATAGGGTGCGTAGACTGCCATACTACCTCAAATCATCCTTACCCGGAGCATTACTGGAAGTGGTGCGAGTGCTGCCATGCCGTACAGTCTAACCCTGTCGATGATACAGACAGGCACAATATCACATCTGATGTGCAGAACAACATGGTTGACGGTGTTTCAGTCCTCGGCATCATCGACTGCAAGACGTGCCACAACGCAACCTCTTACGAAAGTGCAAAGACCAATTTTGCGCTGTGCAGATGGTGCCATACGTATCCGGATAAAGTGTACGAGTGATTAAAAATGCTGTCAGATAGAAGAAAAATAATCATAATCGGGGTTGTGATGGTGATGTTATTCACCTCGCTGACAGCGTATGCCCTGTTTTTCGGCAGTCACATGATGTACACAAGAAAAGCATCTCCAGATTACGGCTCTGCAGAATTCTGCGTCAAATGCCATCCAGATGTCGTCGCCACGGTGATGGTCAGCGCGCATAATGCCACGGGATGCATCTGCCATGGCTATGATCCCGAGGCAGGCATCAACTTGGCGCACAACCTGACCAAGCAGATATACTGCACGAACTGCCATTCAAATTATGATGCTGAAGGAAACATCATCATTCACGAAGGGGTGAGCGGATTAAACCAGTCAGGGCATTATATCACGAACGATACTGTTACACTTTATAATAATTCACAACAGTTCTTTGGCAGCAGTTGAAAAATGTTGTTTTTAACTTTACTCTCTTTCTCTCATCAAGACTTGGCTGATGTATTCTCTGCCCCTCTTTATCAATCGGCCCGACGATTCGCCAACTTTCTTAATCGGACTGCTGATGCGCCTCTCCATAGTAACTGGCCTGGGGTGTTTTATTTCCAATTCAATAATTCCTTCCCCTGTTTCAGTTACCTCAACTTCGGGCAACTTTACGTACTCTATCTTGCCATCTCTCTTCAACAGGCTGGCAATCTTCTTGACTAACCTGATGATATATTTTACCAGGTGCGTTATCAGCTGGCTCAAGTATCCTGCTAACAGTTGAACATATTCTTCGACATTGTCCGTCAGTCCAACCAGTGCTTCTGTAGCATTATTTAGGAATTCGATAACTTTGGTTGTTAGAATAGGAATGTTCTCTCGCACCTTGTACAAGGATTGATCAATACTTTTCTTAGCTTTGCTCGTCAACTTAACCGATAGTTCACCAATCCTCTCAGCCAGTCTGCCTGTGCATTCGATTAGATATTTTATCAGCTGAATTATGTATTCTATTAATGATTTGGTGCCTTCTTCAATTTTATACGACAATCCAGTAAACGATTTTGTTATGGTGTCAAATATGCTTGGCCCCTCTTCCAATTCATAGAATAACTCGGGTTCAAGGGGTTGTAGAGTCTCAACTGCGATCTCCCTTGGCAACTCAACTTCTTCAGGTCTGATCAATCTGGTCAGGCGTCTCACAAATAATGTGAGATATTCCTTGGTTATGGCCAGTGATCTGGTCGACAGTTCAGCAATGTTATTCAACAGTCCAACAGTACGTTCTTTAGCCACACTCAAAAATCCACTGGCCCTTGCCCTTAACTCGATAAAAGCCACCTTAATCTCGTCCTTAATCTCACCAGTGACTCTAACAAACAACTCGATTAGACGTTTTATTAATTGAATTATGTATTCCACAAATAATTTGATATTTTCTTCAATTTTGTTCGCCAAACCAATAAGCGATATCTTGACGGCATCAAACACTCCCGCAGGATACTCCTCCACCTTGGTGACCCGTTCAACAGGCACGGGGATTTCGGCTACCATCTCTCGTTCCCTTATTTCTGGCAATTCAACTTCTTTGGGTTTGATCAACAAATCGATGATCCTTTTTACAAATTCGGCAATATACTTTATCAGATATTCAATTGACCGAATTATGTGGTTTGCAAGCAGTTTGATGTTTTCTTTTGCGTTGCTCATCACTCCCATGAACGAGCCGGCGATCTCGCTTAACGAGTCACTAACCTTCTTCAAGAAACTCCTGGATACTTCAACAGTCCGCTCTTCGGCTCCGCCCACCAGTTCGGTAGTTTTGCTCCTTAATCCAACAGTGGACTCTTTCACTCCACTTGCTAACTGGACGCTACCTTCTTTGATATCGCCCGACAATCCTCTAATGCCCGTTTTTATTTTATCCCATAATCTGACAATACATTCTACCAGATGTCTTGCTAATTGGATTAGATTTCTTGCGAATAATTTGAGGTATTCTGACGTCTTACCGGTCAGTCCTACAAATGATGCGACAATGACGACTGAAAATACAGCAAACAATTCGGCAATCTTTTTTGCCAAATCAACAAATAGTTCTACAGCTTTTGTCGGCAGGTCGATGATTTTTTGCAACAATAGGGTCAGCTGTTCCCTAAACGATTTGATGTCGTCTTTAACCTTATTCAGCGACATGACAAATGATTCAGCGATGCCACTTAACAAGCCGACAAACAATGCAGCTGCCATTCTCAGCGAGTTCGTGGACTTACTTGTAGATAAAACGATGAAACCACCGATGCCGCTTAGAACCCAGAGAACACATTCGATTAGGCGTCTTATCAGTTGGACCAGATATCTTCCCAATAACGTGATATCTTCCTTGATCCCACCCAATACCCAAGCGAGCAGTACATCAATTCTTCTTAACCGATCAACGGCCACACTGATTAGTGTAGTAAAGAATCTAGCAGTGCCATTCACCAGTCCAGCAATACCTTCTATCAAGAACTTGATGCACTCTGCCATTCCGTGCGCCAGTCCGACAAACAATCCGATGATGATGCTAAATACGCCAACAGCCCGCTTCTCAGTCTCACTCAACACGCCAGTGGTTTTAGCTGCCACTCCAGCAGTGGACTCTATCACCCTGTCCATTGCTCCAACAGGTGCAATGTACTCTCTTCCGATTAGATGGGCAGCCAGTCTCGTGAATTCAATCGCTGCGGGGGAATCAGGAGAGTTCAATACGACAGGATTCATATCAGATATGCTTTTTCTGACTTCAGCATCTTCTGGAATGATGGCGATGACAGGCGCCTCACAGGTGGATTCGACTTCGTAAACTGAAAGCTCGTACCCTTCCCTCATTACTCGGTTCAATATGATGCCCCTGATCGGGATATCCAGTGATTTGGCAAGTTCTATTGTCTTGAGGCTGTCTGTAATCGCAGGGAATTCTGGGTTGGTCACGATTAAGATTTCATCGCAGGCATCTATGATGGTGGTAGCAGCCTCTCCTGTGCCCGGAGCAGAGTCAATCAGGACTGTCTCGTATCCTTTTAACTCTTTTAAAACCCGTTTTAAGCCACGTGCGTCCGTCTCCTCTGCCGCCAGAGATGCTGAAATGAGACCCATACCGCTGGGATGGTCATAAATTGCCTGAGAGCTCGGCACCCTCTTATCCAGCACGTCTTCAAGTGTATTGGGAAAACGAAACATGCCCAGCTGCAATCCAACGTCAGGCGTGGTGAAGTTAGCATCGATTACAAGAACCCTCCTGCCAAACACGGAAGCCAAAGCTGCACCTAAATTCGCCACAGTTGTCGTCTTTCCAACCCCTCCTTTGCCAGATACGACCCCTATGACTCTCATATCATCTCCTTCTCTGTCTCCTGCTACTTTTTATCTCCTGTTTGATCTGGTTTAGCATGTCTATGCGACTACTCCCCCTAAACGTCCCCAATCCACGCCATAGCCTCCCACGTTGCGTCTTCATGAGAATTATGACTACAACTATAATAATCAATCCTATTAAATATGGTAAAGGTGGCATCCATGTTGGTTGAACGATTACCGTGGCATCCTTGGTAAGCGTCCTCCCGTCGTAAAGGATTTTAGATGAGATTGTGTAGGTGCCGGGCTCGATATAGGAAGGCGGGGTTACAAAGAATAGCACTGTGCTGGAGCCTCGGGGAGGCAGGGTCGTGACGACTTCATCGGGAGTTACCTTCCAATTAGCTGGCGTTTCGAGTCTTGCAGTTACATCAAATGGGGTTCTATCCAGATTCATCAGGTTGATCGAAACTTTTTCAGTTCGGCCCGGGTATAGGGTGGGGGCGCTTATTTCAGAAATCTTAATCAGATCAGGCGGAGGGGCCTCATAGATGACGTTTATCTGCCTCAACGGCCAGTATACATAGGGAGAGTATTCGTCCAAGATTTTTGGGGTATTGTATGAGATTGATCTGGTTTCGTATGGTCCAAGTCCTTCGATAATCCATTTTACAACAGGGTCCGCTTCTAGGACTTCACTGGGAGGCGTGTCAAATCCAAGCAGGTTTACGTGCTGCGCAATTTCTTTGGGAATCTCTTCTACCACTTCAAGTATATCCACATAGGATCCGCCGTTCTTTATTTCTATCGTGACCGTACTGATGGACCGTTCCCTGTCTATTTCCACGACTTTCGTTACAGATGGTTTGGCGTATCCAGGGGGATACGGCTTTATCCGCAGGATGAAGAAATTCTCGGCATGGATATTTTCGTTGCTGATGGTGATTGCCACCTTATAATCTCCAGGCAGTGCATCTGCAGGCGGATTTATCGCCAGATTCAAAATTTTAGATTCTCTTGGGGATAAAAATACGGTTTCAGGTGTAGAACTCAGCCAGTCTTTTACAATTCCCGAGATACTTATCTTGGCTTCGCCGAAATCGGTTTTTGTAGGGTTGGTGACAAAGATGTCCGTTACTACCGCTTCACCAGGTCTGGCCTCTCTGAGTACGGGAAGTCTGGTAAATCTAACCAAAGCCTCGGCTGGAGGGACTATGGGAGGTACGACGACCCCGCCCCCAGGAACTCCGGGCGGAGGAGGGGCAGGCGGTGATGTGATGGAAAACTCTGACGTTTGGTATGTGGACTTGCCATCATAGTATATCGTCGCATTTGCCGTGTACGTGCCTGGGGCGGTACTGCCAACATTCCACTCTGTTGTGAACTCCAGAGTTCCTTTTACACCAAGGTCTTTACTTGAAGATAATAGGGTTAAGGGTTCCACCATATTACCATCAGAATCAGATATATTGATCACGCCTGAGGTATTGAGCAGAACATTTCCCGTATTTTTCACGGTCACGGTAAACCCTACAGTTTGATAGTAGGTGACAGAAGCGGGATTTATCACGAAGTCAGTGATTGTGGCAGAGACGTCCTCTACTATCACAAATTCGGTGGGGACGGAGAGATCCCATGCATAAACCTGGGAGATCGGCATAGCGATAAATAGCAGGCTCAGAAAAACGATGGCTACCTTCTTCCACACGGATGCCCTCCTCCCTTTAAGATGTCTCCCCTCTTTACTCATATAAATCATTGCCCCAATTATGTGGGTGTGACTTCTCCTCGATTATTATAATGCCCTTCTCACTCATATTAACCACCCACCGTCTCATTGACCCTGATGGATACGTTATTGCCATATGATCCTGGATACTGGCCAAACGGCGTTGAGAGCCAGAAATAGCAGGATTTGGTCGTTCCTGGAGGTACGTTTGTAAAGACGCCGGTCTCTGGATATGAAGTGCTGAACGTGAATGGCTCAATGCCGATTTCGGGCGTTTCATCCATTGTGAGATTGCCGACCGAGAAATTATAACTATTGTTGGCAAAGTTATCTCCCTTGAAGAATATGTCGACGTGAACATTCGTATCGGGTTCTATGGTTATGTTCATTGGGAAGCCGTTCTGCGTGTCAGCCGGATGATTTATGGTACTGTGATTGACGTTGCCAAATTTAATCGGCGTGTATTCGACGGTGACGTTGATTATCACAGGTATGGTCGTCGTAATGGTAATCGTATCCGTTGCACCAGAATATCCCTGTGAAGTTGCAGTGACGCTTACATTATACACTCCACCACTCTCATCGGTCACGTTCAGGGTTACGTTACCAGATACTCCAGCTGCCAGAGTTATCGTGGATTGGTTCAATGCTACGACAGCTACATTATCTATGTTTTCAACCGTCAGATTAAATGTATCCCCAGCAGTGCCGTTGTTCTTGATCGCTATCTCATACGTTGCATTTACGTTCACGATGGTATTCTGATTCGGCGGAGCAGTTACTATGACATCGTAAAACCGTACCGTGACGTTTGAATAGCCCGTGGTATCGTTGACGTAATACGTGGTGTTGTAGAACGTGACCGTGTAGTTGTAGGTGCCTTCCGCTGACTTGGACAGCGAGAAGTTGGCATATCTCGTGATGCCGGCCTTCGTGTCTATTACGATGCCGTTCTCGGTCAGATCGGCATCCCCGGTGAAGTCCACATCGTGCTCGTCAACGCATGATGTGTTGATCCAGAAGGTGACGCCCGTGGACTTGCCCTGCGTGGCTGGAGACAGCATCTCGGCGACCAGGTCCCTCTTAGTGATGTTCACCCAGAACGAGGTCGAGGCATTCACCGCATTGGACGAGTTCGCATTCACCGTGACCAGCGTCTCATCAGGACTTGACCTGCTGACTGTCTGGTTGTTCCACTTCGTCTCCACGATCGAGATGCTGGGCCATGATGCATTTGCAATCCAATCCACGGAGTAGTTCATGCAGACTGGGTTGGAGGCATCTGCCCCGCTCACGGTAACGTTGTGTCTCAGATCGATGTCCCTGCCCCAGTCCGCAGACACATCGGAGATATTGCCGAGGATGAGCGTTGGACGGGTAACCGTTGTTGCAATCGTAACCGTGTCTGTTGCACTTGGATTGGTCTGCGAGGTTGCGGTTACGTTTACGTTGTATATCTCAGTTGCATCGTTATCAGTCACGTTCAGAGTTACATAACCAGTGGCTCCCGCACCTATGGTAATCGTAGTCTTGTTTAATGCCGCAACATCTGCACTGCTCGTGTTGACCAATGATAGATCAAACATATCTTCCACCGTACCATTGTTCTTAATCGCTATCTCATATGTCGCATTCACACCAAGGGCAGTTGTCTGATCCGCTGGATCCGTTATGATGACCTCATAAACTGCCAGAGTTAGGGATATGTTGCACTCATAATCAGCAGATGCGTTGTAGTACAGGGAAGCGTTATCCGTGATGTTCGCCTTCGGATAGTATGTTCCTGCTGACAATCCAGTGGTGTCCCAGTACCAGACGGCATAACCGCTTGCATTCGTGGTATTCTGGCCCAGATAGGTCGCAACCACGCCACTCACGTTGTAGAATTTTACGGGATGCCCATCTATGGCTAAAGAGGAATTGGCATCTCTCACATGGGCTACTAGTTCTATCGTGTCTCCCACTGTACGGGTGCTGTCATCCGGTGGCGAAGTCCAGCTCACGTTCGAATATCCCCAGACCTCGAACGTCATCACATCCGTGGCATTCTCACAATCAGAAGTATCATTCGCATATATCTTCCATCCCTTCACTCCAGGCGTCCAATCCAACGCCGCCGTAACCGTGAAGTTGGACCAATCTTCTGTTCCGGACAAAGCGATCGTCGATACGTTCACCCAATCATCGGACCCATTGTGAGATAGCGTCGCATTCTTCAGCTCGAGGTTATCGGTCCATCGTGCAGAGACGTTGATCTTTTCCCCTTTGTGCAGGCTGTCGACATCCTGCCCCTGGTCATACCACTTGGGCGGAGTCGTATCGCTCAGGGTCACAGACGTATTGCATTCCCAATCTGCCGAGATGTTATAGAACAGCGTCGCATTGTCAGTGATGTTCGCCTTCGGATAATAGATTCCTTCAGCAAGGTCAGATGTATCCCAATTCAAGGTTGTATATCCATTCACGTCCGTCGTGTTCTCTCCGAGATCCTGCGTCATCGTCGAATTGTACCACCAGAACTTCACAGGATAATTCTCAATCACAGCAGAGGAATTGGCATCTCTAACCTGACACTTCAATTCTACTATATCACCCGGCGAATACGTGCTTCCCCCAGTCGGAGAAGTCCAACTTACATTTGACCATCCCCATAACTCGAACGTCTTCACATCGGTGGTGTTCTCATTGCCGGCCGTATCATTGGCAGTAATGTTCCAGCCCTTGATTCCGGGAGTCCAGTTCAACAACTGTGTGGTAAGCGTGAAGTTCGACCATTTGTCAGTTCCACCCAGATAGATGGTCTCGATATCCTCCCATCCGACTGTCGCATTTGCCGATAAGGTAGCATTCTTCAAGTTGATGTTGTCGGTCCATCTGGTAGAGACGGTGATGCTCTCGCCTTTATGCAGACTGTTGACATCCTGTCCCTGGTCATACCATTCTGGAGATGCGATATCGACTGTCACAGTGCTGTTAGTTGTGGTAGTGTTGAAATGATGCGTCGTGTTATAGAACCGCACGCTGAAGTTATATGTGCCACTTGTTTCGCTGTATGTGAAATTCACGGCGTTGTTCGTTACCGACAGGGTATCCACAACGCTCAATTCTTTCAGTAAATCGGCACTGCCGACGTAGTCGTCAGCCCATTCATCAATCACCGTAGCGTTGATGTAGAACGTTTCGTCTGCCGCAACTACTTGGGTCGATGGACTGTCCATGTTAGACGTAGGCGTTCTCTTTGTGATGTTAACCCAGATGTGGTTGTCAGTGTCATTGGTCGCACCATTGCCTGTGACGTTAATGATTACGTCATTCGGTCCCGGGTCAGGTCTGCTTTCTGACTGGTTGTGCCAGACAGTAGCTCCCTCGGCTATGGAATCCCACGTTTCGTTGTCAAGCCAGCTGACACTATAGTTGATGTTCACAGGATTTGTCATGTCACCGCCTGATACGCTCACGCTGTGGTTCACCCAGAAGTTTCTGCCCCAGTCTGATTCCAGGTCCACCGCATTCCCCAAGACCGGCGTGGGCTGGTATGTGGTCACGGTTCGATTCACGGTGGTGACATCGGCGTTATAGTAAGTTGTGTTTTTGTCGGTGATGAGAGCATATTCGTACGTCGCCACATCGCTTTGCGTGACCGAGAAGTTAACCGCTCCATTGACAGCACTCATCTCATCGTACGCAGATTCATTCCTTAACAGCGTGACGTTGCCGACGTAATCCTCGCCATGCTCATCCCTTACCGTAGCATTGACCCAGAACGTAACAGGGGGCATGGAGGATATGGAGCTCGTGTTCTCTATGCTCGGAACCGTATCTCTCTTCGTGATGTTCACCCAGAATTGTGCCGAAGCATTCACCGCATTGGACGAGTTGACGTTGACGGTAACCAACGTCTCATTCGGCAAAGGACGATTAATCGTCTGATTATTCCACTCTGTGACATCCTTGCCTATGCCGCTCGGCCAGGACTCGTTGTTGATCCATGATACGGAATAGTTCATGTAAACAGGATTGGTAGCGTCTACATCGCTTACGGTCACGTTATGTCTCAGATCGATGTCCCTGCCCCAGTCCGCAGAGACGTCTGAGACGTTGCCGAGAGTGAGCTTTGGACTAGTAACATTCGTCGCAATCGTGATTGTATCAGTTGCACTTGGATCAACCCGCGAGGTTGTGGTTACGTCTACGTTGTATATCCCAGTCGCATCGTTATCAGTCACGTTCAGGGTTACGTTACCGGTAGCTCCTGATGCCAGAGTTATTGCAGATTGATTCAACGCCGCGACATCTGCACTGCTCGTGTTGACCAATGATAGGTCAAACGTATCCTCAACAGTGCCATTGTTCTTGATCGCGATCTCATATGTCGCATTCACGCCGAGGGCAGTTGTCTGGTCCGCTGGATCCGTTATGATGACATCGTAAAATTCCACTGTGGTTATAACCGTAATCTTGTCCGTTTTTGTGCTATCCCCTTGAGACGTTGCGGTGACGTTCACGCTGTATGTTCCCGCCGTTTCATCGGTCACGTTCAGGGTAACGTTACCGGTTGCTTCCGCCGCCAGAGTGATCGTGGACTGGTTCAACGCTGCAATGGCTGCGTTGTTCGTGTTCTCAACTGCCAGGTCAAACGTATCTTCCATTGTACCGTTATTCTTGATTGCGATTTCATACGTCGCATTCACGTTTACGGGCGTCGTCTGGTCCGCAGGGTCGGTGATTATGACATCATATATGGCAAGTAATATGGAAGTGTTATACCAGTCATCATCGCCGTTGTAATAGGGCTTGCTACTGTTAATCTGGATGCGGAGATATCCTGATGCCCATCCGGCCGTATTCGAGATGGCATGGGTGTAGTTGCCGTTATTCTCATCGGTCATGGTAGCTCCATCGACCCGAAGTGTTCCGCCGTCATCGTAGACGTAGAGAGTAACATTACAGCCAACCAACCCGTATGTCGATTCCTCTCCTTCGTCATCAGAATCGATGGTGATGTTGATGTTGATTGGATTCGGTCCTATGGAATAGGTGCCAGCCTCGCCAAAGTTCGTATTGTTTATCGTGCCGTTAACCGTGAAGGAATAGTAACCAGTCGAATTCGTTTTATAGGATGCATTGTTTATGATTGACGCATTCCACGCCCTAACGCCGACATCATACGTATCATCCGGGTCCAATAGAAGTGTTGCATAGCCAGTGGCATTCGTTGCGGCTGTCTTGGTGTCATTGACCGCGGTCGCATTGGCATCGATTTCAAATGTGATGGTCTCCCCTTCAGGATATGCATCCCTGTCGGTATCATACAGCCGTGCCTCCAAGGTGATCGTTTCAGTTCCAGCACGATTTACTACCCCACCATCCCCCTGTGAATAGCTGAGTGTCGTATCATCCTTGGTCAGATTCTCGGCTACCACATGAGCGGTTCCAGTGGAAGAGCTATACGTATCATTCAAAACGAACCGATACTGAAGTTGGACATCGACATCGGTGGATGTCCAGAGGTCTACACCTCCGAGTCCTTCATTATAATCTACGGTAAAGTTTGCCCAGCCCGGCAAGGTCGTAACCGTGTAATAGGATTGATATTCTCTCCACGTCGCTCCGCTGTTATTCGATATCTCCAAGCGGACCGTTACGTCATCGCCTTCGGTATCGTTGACCTGGCAGTCGAATCCGAAGGTCTCACCCCAGCCAGCATCCTGTTCTAATGAATATACATCTGCAATTTCTTCAGGAGGGGTATTTAGTGGTGTCGCAGTCGTAACGTAAACCGTAGCATTTGGACCTTTAAGGTTGTTGTCGTCATAGGCAGAGACGTTGAACTCATAGATAGTAGAGGCATCTAATCCGGTCACGTTATAATAGGTGTTGGCGGTATCACCGAGCCAACTGCCATCCTGATACACATGGTATCCGACCAAATCCGTTTCTGAATTTGCATTCCATGTCAGGTTGACCGTTGAGGTCGTGGGAGTGTCATTTATCAGTCCAGTGACCTGTGCGGGTGGAGTGATGTCGTTGACCGTTATTGTAAACGTCGTGTTTGCTGTCGTATCGTAATCATCTGATGCCGTGACATTGACGGTATACGAGCCGTTGACAGACCAAGACGTGGTGTAGTTGCCCTGCGACGTTAAGCTATCGTTTTCTTGGAACACGTCATCTTCATACCATGAAATGTTGTTGACGGTCCTGTTGGTTGTAACCCCAAATTCGACTGCTTCTGACTCATTGACTGTCAGCGTCAAAGATGCACCGGTGATGTTGTTCCAATAGCTGTCAATTACGAGCGGGATGTTGTTGACCGTGATAGTCACCGTTTCATTGTCCGTCCCATCATAACCGTCGCTCACTCCAAAATCCACATAATATATTCCAGTGTCTGCATACGTCGGAGTCCAGTTACCTTTGCCTGTGGATGTATCAAAATCAGTGAATAGATCGGTTCGGTTGCATGAATATGTTAATGTATCAGTATCTAAATCAGTCGCATTTGCATCGATCATCAGTTGCTGATTTTCGTCAATGGACTTGTCATCAATCGTATCAAGAACCGGAGGATTGTTTGGAATCGTCGTCGTCTGATTGACCCAACTGGTGTTGATATTACCAGCAGCATCCACTGTCCGTGTCGCGATCTCTTTAGTTGCATGTGCTGAGTATGTGCCGTTATAAAATGGATCAGATGTGTTGACTGTCCATGCTCCATTAATGTAAACCATCGTATGATTGAAGTCGGTGGGCGGATTCGTCCACGTCCAGTTAATCCAGAAGTTGCCAGTGGTATTTTGAAGATTTGTTATCGATGCAAGAGGAGTCGTATCCGTTATGTACACGAAGGTCTCGGTCGACTGCCTGCTGTTTCCTGCCTGGTCATAGGCGATAACTCCCCAGTACCATGTGAAATCTGTTGCCCAGGGACTTGTGACGGTATAAGAAGAGTTGGTGACCTCGCCCGTGGTCTCATATGTGTAATCGACTGAGCCGAAGACGGGATCGTTATCAACCTGGACCGTGTAGTTTTTGAAGTTCGTTTCAACGGTATCGTCCCAATTAAGGGTGGGCGTTCCACTTGTGCTGACGGTGTTATTAGCCGGCGACGATAGGCTGAACGCTGTTGGAAGAACGGCATCACATTCAAAGGTCTTTGGAAGTTCGGCAGTAGAACTGTTCCAGTTGTTGGCAGAGTCGTTGGCATAGGTCGTATCCCATGAATACGTTCCAGAAGATTTGCACACCCAATCATAATAATACACATTTTCCATGATCCCCGTGTGAGTATAATTCGTTCCAGAAATGTTGAAATAAACGATATGAACTCCCACATTATCGTCTACGGTTATATTCAGCCTCGCGACCTCTCCCAATGCCAGCAGCGTATCGTTAATCGCAGGGTCGCTGCCTATCACAGGAGCCGTCCCATCGGTTACCGTCCACCACCATGTCTGCATATCAGCTCCGTTTGCATTCGTGACGATTGCCGACACGTTCCAATAACCCATCGCCGCACTGGTATTCGTATAAGACGCTTCTGTAACGCTCGTATTCGTCTGAACCTCAGAACCGTTAATCTGCCAGCTGACGTACACGGTCTGATCCACTGTCACGTTGAACGTCCTTGTCGCACCTTCAACATCTGTTGGGTCATAAGTCGGCCCAAAGGATGTTATGTTAGGGGCAACGACAGCATAAGTAATATTCATATAAACGTCATCGAAATCTGCACCCATCTCTGCACCATTGGTCCTACCAGTTGTTATATCCCAAAGAAGTTTTACTTGCCAAGTTCCAGTCGCTGTTAAATAAGATGAGACATCTGTGCTTACAGGTACCCAAGCAGTTGTCGTCAGATCAGGCAAAGTATCATCAGACCATACATAGACAACTTTAGCACCAGGGTCTATCAACTGAACGTAAATTGTATTTATCGCAGATACTTCAGAGAGGGTACTGTACTTTCTCCATTTCCAAGATAGATCTGCAGCGTTTGTGTCCGTACTTGTGACCTCGAAACTTTGAGTTATATTACCTGCTCCAGTAATAGCCTTCCCAACCACGCTCCCCCTTACACAGCCATTTTGGGGAGGCCCGGCATCAACCTGAACAAGTGAAGTGAGAGTGGCTTGATTCACGGTCCAACCGGTTAAATCACTATCAAAAGTCGAGTTTGACAATTGATTAGTTGCAGATACCATATAGAGGGCAATTGCTAAGGATAGGCACAAAATCAGTACGATTCGTACAGTTACCTTCTGCATACTCTGCCCCACACCCCCCTCTATTTGGACATTATGACATTATATCAGACAACCTGACCACGGAATCTTCTAAAAGGGATTTGGGAGCCTGGAATTCGATGATTGGAAAATCGTCAGTGTTTAATCTATCCTCGTCGGCAGCGTAACTGACGACTCCTCCCTCATCCAATATCATGAGGGAAAAGAACTCATCAGCTGAATCTACCCCTATCGTATCCAAATCCCCTTTTATCTTCTCATTCTCATTGACTATCTCACATATTCGTTCACGGTCTATCTCTATTGGATGCATGGACCCGATCAAAAATGAATCGACCATTTGGCTGGAATCGTTCAATGCATCAACGTTGTTGATCCATAATATCGTGTGCGGAAACACCGAGGTAAACGTCTTCACGACGATCTTGTGCTCCTCTGGAGAAAATCGGTGACCTGGAACCCACTGGCAGTAGATTCCATCCTCGTTCAAATGGGCTTTGGAAAGCTCGAAGAATTCTTTGGTAAACAGGTGGGATACGCCTGACGTAAGAGGATGGGACGGTGCAGAGACGATGACGTCATATTTGCCTTCCGTCATCAAAAGATAATTCCTTCCATCGGTCGTGAAGATTCTAATCCTAGGATCGTTTAGAGCATCGTTATTAAATCTTGAAAAGAACTTTTCACTTGCCTCTAAAATGGCCGGGTCTATCTCCACGGCATCAATCTGCTTGGAATCGAAATTCTCAATGGCACCCAACGTGAATCCGGCACCGACTCCAATATCCAAGACCTTTTCTGGATTTTTATGCAGGAGCATGGGGATATATGCAAGGAGAAATTGATGCCTCAGGTCCTCCGGTAATGTGCTTGCCTCCCCCCTGCCGTCGGATTTTAATCCAATATATCCAAGGGTATGGACCACGGTTACAGTGGAATAAGGGCCCTCTCTATAGAATAGCACATCTACGTCCTCCAAAGTTTCTTCAGCAGCGGCTATGTCTGGAAACGCACCGACAAACCAGGCGTTGATTAACATTGGAGGTATCATCGCTTGGGAACCAATCAAAAGAAATGCGAACATGATGGGCAAAAAGAACTTCCCCTCTTCTTTAAGGCTGCTAAACCGCAAAATGATAAATGCCAGAAGCATGTTGACCGACGCCGCAAATAAAGCCGTGTTCTTGATGCCTACGATTGGTATCAGGATGAATCCCGCTAAGAAAGGTCCGATAACAGAACCAAATGAATTAACGGCATAGACATAACCGATGTCCTTCCCCAATTCATCCATGTTTTGTGTAAAAATCTTGCTTACTATGGGGAAAATTGCGCCAAACATCGTGGTCGGAACCAGCAGGACAAGGAAATAAAGGAGGAATTGAGCCAAAATAAATAGCCAAAAGTGAGCATGGAGAATCTTATACAGGAAGAAGTATGGATATTGGACGTAACCCAACGCAAGAATGAATAGAATTCCGTAGATGCCTATGCCCAGTTCAAATAATCCAAAGTAAAGGGGCAAATCTTCGACTTCATCACAACGTTTGCCCATCAAATAACTTCCCAGAGCCAGACCTGCCATAAAAGCGGTGAGCATCGTTGCAACCGCATATACCGTTGAACCGAAAATCAGGGAAAGCATTCTCGCCCAGACGACTTCATATATTAGGGCGGTCATTCCAGAAAGTCCAAAGGCTATCAGGGCGATATTTCTAAATGTAAAAATTCCCCTCTCGTTTGGTGCTTTCGTCTTCCTATTCATTTTCCCCATCATATCACCAACTTATCATGTGGGCGTGCATGGTGTCGTATGTAGCGCCGTAATAATGTCGTAATATGGTGTACTATCCGGTGTTTTATACGGTGCCATATATCTATGTAGCATAAGCTCAAAAAATGCTTTGCCCCCTCCCCCCTTTCAATCTCTTCTTATTTCTTATAATTATATAGTAATTATTGTCTTATAGTGGTATATTAGTGTTTCCTCTTCGGCTTGAGCGCAAGGCGAAGTTGATGCACAATTGTGATTTTCGAGTTGAAATTTTTATGCTTTGAACGTTTTTTAGGGAACCACGTTTACGTATCTGGTGAAATGGCCATCCAAACTGGCGATCGTATCAATTTTCCTGCTCAACATGACCGCGACAGAAGTCGCATCGGTCATGCTAAACTTTCGCCTGCCATCTTCTTTAAGGATTTTCAACCCCTCGCTGAAAAAAGCAGGCCCCATGAAAACGACATCTACATCTGGAGCTGCCAAGATTCCCAGAATTTTTTCATGCACCCTTTTTGTTTCTATCTCCCTTCTGAGCAAAGTGGCTAACTCATCCAGCACATAATCGCTTGTGACCTGTCTGCCATATTTCCCACTCTTGATGTCATCTTCTTCATCTAGTGCATTTTGGTGCATGTCATCGGTCTCCACGATATGGGCAAACCAAAAGGTGGTATCGATGAAAATCATGCCGACCTACCGTAGAGTTCTTCATCAAGTTTCGTTGACTTGACCTTTCCCATACCCTTAACTGGAGTTACTATATCCCAAACGCTCTTTTTCGATAGCATTATCTTCTCAAACTCAGGAAAGTTGGCGACCATATATTTTACCGACTTGGAGATCAGTTCATATAGCGGGATATCCACTCCCTCAGACTTTAGATGAGCATGGATCTTTTTTATTTCACTCAGCTCAGCCGATTTCATTTTAACGCTTTTCAATTCTTGCATTTTACCACTAGTAGAATTTTCTACCTGTAGAATCTTAAAACTTTCGGTATTAGTCCAAGCGATTAGAGAATCTCATCAAAAACAAGGGTTATCTATTTATGTATGCAATTTATTAAAATATATACAGTGAAAAATATGCCTGCTACTGTATCTGTGCGATTGGATGATGAAATGATAAAGGACATCGAGCTATTAAAGGAAGAGTCTCAGGTGGACAGGTCCGAGCTGGTGAGAAGACTATTGGACAGGGCGTTAAAGCAAGCCAAGATCGAAAAAGCCATAGAACTACTCAGAAAGCATAAAATATCAATTGGAAAAGCCTCGGAGTTAGCCGAGATGACTTTGTATGAAATGATCGAGCTGTGCAGGACACATGACATACATATAGGGTACTCCCCAGGGGACTTAAAAAAGGACTTGGATCGATTTCCAATCAAATAAGGTGTCTTAGTTGAAAGCAATATCAAATTCTACCCCGCTCATTTATCTGGCCAAGATAAATCATTTAGACTTGTTAGAGAAAGTTTATGATCAAATCTACATCCCCACCTCCGTCTATGAAGAGACTGTCGTGAGGGGTTTGGAAAAGAAATTTTTGGATGCTGGCATCATCAAGAATGCCGTTGAGAAGGGAACCATTGAAGTTAAAGAGTTGACCTCCGAACAAAAAGCTGAAGCAGAGAGATTAACCCAATTTGCAAATATAGGTGGAGGAGAAGCTGAAGCGATAGTGCTGGCAAAACATCTCAACCTTGAATTAATAATAGATGATGTGGTTGCCCAGGGCGTTGCCAGAACTTTAGGATTAGACACACACTGGACAACTAGTTTTATAATCAGATTGGTTAGCAAAAAGCTGCTCTCTCGAAAAGAGGCCAGAAAAATGATTGAAGATTTGGTGAGCAGTGGATACAGGATAAGCGAAGAAGTGCTCATCGAAATACTAAAAGTGTTGAGTTAAAAATGATCTCTCCATCATAAGCCAAGGGTAATGCTTCTAACCCGGCGACCGACTTAGCCCATCTATTTGCTCTTTTGTCTATCCTCTAGAGTTTGATCTCATAGATCTCTTTGAGAAGTTCGGTTAAATTTTCAAAGACAAAGTTAGCCCTCTGTAGAGCTTCTCTGCATCCTCTCTCATTTCTCTTATGTTTCTCTTACATCTGTGAGAGGAATCCTGATAGGTAGATCAGGCGTACCAAATAGGGGGCATCTTAGTTTTGTTCTTGGGCATTTCTGCTTAAGTTAGCCTAAAAGAGAAGAGATTGTAGAAGTAGAGGCATGAGTTATCAATAACTAACTTCTTAAGTTAACACCACTCCCCATCCATTCCGCCTATAATATTTTAAGTTATGAGATACAAAAGTCTCCTTAACATGACTTCAAGGGGGCGAGCATCCGCCTGTGGCGCAGGCACGATCATAAACGCCATCGCAACATGGAAAGGTGCAGCCTTCGCCATTGACTTACGAACCACCGCCGAGGTCGAGTTGGACGAGGGCATGAAGGGCATCCAGGGTGAAATCGAAAATGGTGGCGATGCTACGCTAATAGAGCGCTGCGTGGAACTGGTGCTGAAGAAGTTTGACTACAAAGGCGGTGCGCACGTTAGAACCAGCAGTGAAATACCCATCGCGAGAGGGTTGAAAAGCAGTTCTGCAGCGGCAAATGCAACGGTCCTGGCAACGCTGAGCGCGCTGGGCAAGAAAATGGAACCATTAGAAGCGGTGCGCATGGGAGTGCAAGCCGCCATCGATGCAAAGGTGACGATTACAGGCGCCTTCGACGATGCTGCAGCATCCTTCTTGGGCGGCATCGTGGTGACTGATAACAAGGCCATGCAGCTCGTGAAGAGGGTTGAAAAGGACGAGAATGTGCTGATTTTAGTGCCGGAGAAAAAAGTCTTCACCGCAGAGACAAACGTGGAAAAGATGAAACTAATTGCTCCGTGGGTAGACCTGGCATACGACCTGGCGCTGGATGGCAAGTTTGAAAAGGCGATGACATCAAATGGCATTTTGTATTGTACCGCCCTTGGATTTGACCCATACGTCATCATCAAGGCATTGGAGGCGGGTGCAAGTGGAGCCAGCCTATCAGGAACCGGGCCTGCGTTTTGCGCCCTGGTGAAAAAGGATAAGATAAGCGCTGTGGAAGAAGCATGGAGCAATTTCAACGGAAAAATCATTAGGACGAA
Source organism: Methanosarcinales archaeon (assembly GCA_026016205.1). Classification (GTDB taxonomy): domain Archaea; phylum Halobacteriota; class UBA148; order UBA148; family JAUWXC01; genus JAUWXC01. The sequence goes on from CP061209.1 coordinate 719,495, forward strand.
AATCAATAATGAAGGTGCGAGGGTGGAAAAATGTCGTTAAAGGAAGTTCGGGAGAAAATCCAGAAAATCGATGACCAGATTATAGGACGTATAGCCCAACGAATCAACCTGGCGGATGATGTGCTGGAAGAAAAGAAAAAGGAAGGCAAGGACATCGACGACGAAGAGCAGAGGGAGATCGTACTCAACAGGATGGTGGAAGCAGCAACGGAGCACAACCTGGATGCCGGCGCAGTAAAGAGAATTTATGAAATACTCATAGATATGAACGTCGAGCGCCAGCGCGAACTGAGCGGAAAAGGAGAATTGCAGCCATAATCATCGTATTTTCCCGCCAATTCCTTTCAACAGTTCTTCAACCGCGCCCTGCACGTCTTTTGGGCTTCTGTCGCCCAGAATGACAACCCTGAGCGTGATGCTGAGATGTCCTTCCTTGAGCTTGAATGTGTCTATCACTTCTGCTGATAGGATGCTATCCACCTCTCTGACGATTCTGGCTATGATTTCTGGCTTAACAGTTTCTGCCAAGACGACGGATATATCCCGTTTATGGTGCCGCAGATTCTCAATCTTCCACTGCTTTAACTCATCCGGGGTTAGAAGCTTAACATTCTCCAGTTTCAGTTTTGTAACCTTTCCATTTCTCTCCAGCGCGACGGTTTGAGGTGTGACCTTTCTGATAGCGCCAATGTGCACAACGCTAGAGTAGATATGCTGCAATGCCCTCTCCTCGCCAATCGAGTGCATCAGCTCCTCTATCTCTGCTATCTTCGCATTCACGAGTTTATCCGACCGCCTGAGCGCCGCCTCGGTGTCGCCGAAGTGGGCTGCTGCCTTCCGCATCGAGCGGACGAATCTGTCCATATTTCCCTTCTTAACAAACTCCGAGAGCGTCTTGCACTGGTCGATGAACGTGTCGCGCACCTTTTCTACCTCTGGATTGGTCTGAATTGTCGCATACAGGTGTGGATTCTGCGCCAGGATTCTGCCCACAAAATCTATCATAATCTCGTAGACAGGACTCATGAATCTCCGCGATTTACCCACCTCGAAATCTAATGCAGCCAAAGTTGCACCTGTTGAGATGTATGCAAAGTGCGTCAACCCCTGGACGACTGCTGTTATCCTATCATGCTCCTCCGCAGAAAGAATTTCTACGTGCGCCCCATTGTCCTCCAAGAGCGTTCTTATCCTTGGCAACCATCTCTCAGTTCGCCCTTTCACAGGCACCAGAATCACGGTCTGCCCTTTTACATCTGGCACTGTATGGCCAAACATGGGATGCATTCCAATTACTTCAACACCATCCGGTGCTTTTTTCATCGCCTCCATAGGGCCTTTCTTGACTGATGTTACATCTGTGAGCAGGCTGCCTAGTCTCATCTTTGGCGCTATCCTGGATATCACATCCTCTGTCTCATCGATTGGAACCGAAACCAGCACGATGTCAAAGTCTCCCACATCACGTACATCGCCCACGGAAACCCCCAGTTCGTCAGCTATCTCAGGCGTATGGGTGTCAATATCTGCGATGGCAACATCCATGTCCTGCCTTTTTAGAAATCGCGCGAGCCACCTGCCCATCTCTCCGGCGCCGCCGATGATTAATGTTTTAGTGCGCATCTCACAGCATCCTCCATTACCTTTACTGGCGCTTCTTGCCCAGTCCAGATTTTAAACGACTCTGCACCCTGGTGAACGAGCATGTTGACTCCGTCTATCGCTAAAGCGCTGGCCTTCCTGGCTTCTTTCAGCAGTCCCGTCTCGATGGGATTGTACACGATGTCAAATACGACCATGCCAGGGCGCATCATGTCAGCCGTGACCAGTGTTTTATCCACATCTGGGTGCATCCCTACTGACGTTGTATTGATTAATATGTCAACCTTCTTAACCAGAGTGGCGAGGTCGTCCATATCGGTACCTATGGCATCGCCTACCCTTCTCACGTCTTGCGCAAGCTTGACTGCCCGTGATGCCGTTCTGTTGGCGATGATGAGACCCGCGCCGTCATGCGCGAGTTGAAATGCTATCGCACGTGCAGCGCCGCCAGCACCCATAAGCAGAACTCGTTTGCCCTTCACGTTAATATCGTGCTCTTCCAATGCACGTTTGGCGCCGATGCCGTCGGTGTTGTAGCCGTTGATGCCGTCCTTGAAATCAACGGTATTGACTGCGCCTATCTCCTTCGCAAGGGGGTCGGCATTCACAACTTCTAAAGCCCCCTCTTTAAGAGGTATGGTTACGTTCAGCCCGCCAAAGCCGAGTGCTTTCGCTCCCATGATAGCATCCGCTACGTCTTCCAGGGTGACCCTGAAAGCATGGTATGCACAATCCATCCCCAGATGCCTGAACGCTGTATTATGCATGACCGGCGACAGGCTGTGCTCTATGGGGTTTCCGATTATTCCATATATCATCTTCACGCAACTCACCGCCTTACCAGTATATCCAGTGCACTCCTTAATTCGCCTACGGACAATTGTCCTGGCGCCTTGGCCTTGCCGGCATGACCATATGTCAGTGCAGAGCCGTATAGCGGCGCAATAACTCTTGAGTGCGCCCCAATATCGCCCATTGCAATCGTGCACAGGGGCTTTTGCGCCTTTAGTGTGACCTCCAGCAATTGAACCACATCGTCGAGTGATTTTGCCATGACCGCTAATTTCGGTAAATCACCTGCGTTGCGCGCCTCTTCTAACACGCGCATCATCTGCTCCTTGGGTGGCGTTTTGTCAAAATCATGATAGGAGATTATCGATGGTATCCCCTGTTTTTTTGCCTTCCCTGCCACGACATCTCTTCCTGCGGCCCTCAGCTCAATGTCCACTGCATCAGAGTGTTCCATCGCAGATGCCAGCATCGAAATCCTCTCGTCTTCTGAACCGGTAAATGAGCCGCCCTCTTTCGACCAGCGATTGGTTGCGATGATTGGCAGCGATGAAGATATCTTGACATCTTTAAAGAACTGTTTTACATCTTTTGCTTTCTCGAGTAAGTCCAGCCGTACCTCCAGTAAATCGGCCCCCGCTTTTTCCGCATTGATAACTTCATCGACAGTGCTGACCACTCCCACTATCCTTGGTACCAAAAGACTGATATTGCCTATCTTCATGGCTGCCCCCTACTTCTCAACAATCGTCTCTTCTACCTTCATGCCAAAGTGTCTGCCGCCTTCTTCGTAGTGCACCAATACTTCATCACCTGGCTTGAGCGCGGTTACTGCTTTTGGCGTTCCATCCCTGGACACGAGTTTAATCGTCTCGGCATTCTGGAGGATCGTTTTTATCTTGTCTCCTTTTATTTCAGCTTCGACGAGCATAAGTGGCCTTCGCTCAATCTTTACTCGCCCTATTATTGCCTTCCTTGAAGTACCTTTGACACCTACGATTAGCACTTCGTCTCCGGCACCCAACTCGGAGAGGTACCTGGTTTTATCGCCAACCCTGACATACGCATGAACCGCTCCAGCATTCACCCTGAATGGGCGGGACGCTACATATGGGCTTTCTTCCGTCTCCGCGTGTACAAGGAATAGCCCATTGGACTGCGAGCCGACCAGCATGCCCTCCCCTTTGGACAAAAGCGAGCACGTATCTACACATACTCTGTCGCCCATTCCAATTGGCTTCACCATGGTAATCTTTGCCGAAGCTAGAGTTATGCCTTTAGTTCCTGTGCTTTCAATTATATTCGCCACTTTTTTTATCTCCGATGCATCAGCATCCAGAAGTACGCCATCAGCGCCGTGCTCCAGCGTCTCGAGGGCAACCTTTGCCTCTGCAGCACTTTTAACCCCTGCAATGATATCTACATCATGCCCCTGCAGTGTTGCAATCAAATTCTCCAAGGGAATTACTTTCCAGTCAGTGCCTATGACCACCAAATGGTCGCAGACTTTCCCCAGCGCAGCCGCAAACTCTTCGTAGTTTTTTCCTTTGATAACAACGTACGCTGCAGTCTCCTTTCCAGATTTAGATAAACGCCTGAGTCTATTCAAATCCATGGAATCATTAAAATCGGAGGGCAACGCCTTTGTTCCATCGCCTTCACTACCTATTCCTATCACGACGACGTCTGCATCACTTCTTTCGCCCTTGAGAGGCGCTGCTACCCTGATGCTGCCTAATTCCCGCACCTTCTCCGCGTCTTCCTCGTTCACGAACGCGACGTCAGCGCCAGATTCCAGAGCGGTCGTAATCCTCGATTTCCTGTCTTCCCATGCCCCTTCGTCGGCTTTGATCCACAGGGATTTTTCCTTCATTTGAGCTCCTCCAGCGCATCCTCTACAGATGTGCCTTCATGGACTATTTTGCTTATTGCTCTTGTCATCTTTATCGGATTGGCATGCTGGAATACATTTCTTCCGATGGCCGCGCCCCTTGCACCTGCATCTATTGCTCCTCTGATCATTTCAAGCGTGTCTCTGTCCGTTTTCGTCTTGGGGCCACCCGCTATCACTATGGGCACAGGACATCCTCTAACAACTTGCTTGAAAGAATCTGGATCGCCTGTGTAGTTGGTCTTTATTACATCAGCGCCGAGTTCTACTCCTGCCCGTGCAACATGCGCTACTACTTCTGCGTCGAACTGATCCTTGATGTTCTTTCCTCTGGGGTACATCATCGCCAGCAACGGCATCCCCCAGCTGTCGCAACTTTTTGCCACACTACCCAGTTTCTGCAGTTGTTTCGCTTCCGTCTCGGAGCCAATGTTGATGTGCACGCTGACTGCGTCTGCACCTATCTGTATTGCCTCTTCTACAGTGCAAACTTGCACCTTGTTATTCGGGTCTGGACCAAGGGACGTCGAGGCACTCATGTGTATAATCAAGCCTATGTCTCTGCCATATCCCCTGTGGCCATGGGCAACCATTCCCTTTTGCATCAGGACGGCATTCGCGCCACCTTCTGCCACCTTGTCCACGGTTTCCGCAAGATTTGTCAACCCCTTGACAGGGCCTATAGAGATACCGTGGTCTAATGGGATAATCAATGTGTTCCCACTCTTCCTCTCCGTTATCCTTTCTATTCGTACGCTTTTTCCAATTTTAGACATGACATCATCTCCAGTCTATTATGCTACTATGTCACATAGTAGCACGATAAATACATTTAAACCTATCGGTTCAGTGTGACGGACTTGAGCGTTGTCGCCAAATTCTCCAGGCTCTTCAGCATCTCTGGCTCATTTTTAGCGATGATATTTACAAAAGCAGAGCCAACGATTACGCCATCTGCGCCCGCCTTCAATATCTCCCTAACGTGCTCTGGCTTGGATATGCCGAATCCAACCGCCTTGGGAATGGGTGCCTTTATGCGTTTCAATAATCCCTCTGTTGAATCTGCTACATCCTCTCTCACACCGGTCACACCGAGCCGCGACACGATATATAAAAAGCCAGATGCCTTGTCCAGAATCAGGTTCATCCTCTCTTCTGTTGTGGTGGGCGCCACAATGAAAATCAGGTCTACTCCAGCATCTCTGCAGAATTGGTGCAGTTCTTCAGACTCTTCCACTGGCAAATCAGGCACGATGATACCGGAGATGCCAGCAGATTTACAGTCTGATACAAACCGTTTGATGCCCCTCCGAAAGATGAGGTTATAATAGGTCATCACAATCAGCGGAACGTTGACGTTCATAGAGCCCGCAAGCTTGAAGAATTTATCCGGGTTCATCCCTGATGTCAGCGCTCTATCTATTGCCGCCTGAATTGTAGCGCCATCTGCTACGGGGTCCGAAAATGGCAGCCCCAATTCAATCATGTCCACGCCACCTTTGACCAGCGCATCCACGATTTCAACGGTTTTCTCTGCTATGGGGTCTCCTGCACAGATGTATGCAATGAGCGCCCCCTCTTTCTTCCCACGTAATTCATCAAATTTTTCCCGTATCATCATTTCAACCCAGCCACCGTTTCGACATCCTTGTCTCCCCTGCCCGAGAGGTTGATGACCACCAGATCTCCAACGTCATCCTTTTGGACATATGCAATGGCATGTGCGCTCTCGAGGGCAGGAACAATTCCTTCCAATCTGCTCAGCACGTGAAACGCATCTAATGCGTCCTCATCACTGATGTTCCTCGCCTTCACCCGACCCGTATCGACCAGACGCGCCAGCTCGGGACCCACGCCGGAGTAATCCAGCCCAGGAGCGATAGAGTGTGACTCCAAGATCTGTCCATATTTATTTTGCAGGATTTTCGTGCGTGCACCATGCAGGACGCCTTCCTCGCCGGCGCACAGCGAGGCAGAATGATAGGCCACTTTTTCTGTTTTCTTCAGCCCTTCGCCACCTGCTTCCACAGCGAATAAATCAACATCGTCGTTAAGAAATGGATAAAATATGCCCATTGCATTGCTGCCGCCGCCAGCGCATGCTACAATGGAATCTGGCAACCTGCCTTCTTTTCCAAGAATTTGCTCCCGCGTTTCTTGCCCGATGACGGTCTGGAAATCCCTGACAATCGTCGGGTATGGATGGGGGCCCACGATTGAACCTACGAGATAATAGGTATCGCCGACATTTGCCACCCAGTCCCTGAGCGCCTCGTTGATGGCATCCTTCAGCGTCTGTGAACCGGAGCTCACAGGTATGACCTCTGCACCAAGTAGTTTCATCCTGAATACATTCATCTTCTGGCGCTCCATATCCTTCACGCCCATGTATATGACCGTTTCCAACCCCAGAACAGCACCCGCCATTGCGGTGGCCGTGCCATGCTGCCCGGCGCCGGTTTCTGCGATGATGCGCTCCTTCCCCATGTACTTAGCCAGCAATGCCTGCCCTATTGTATTATTTAATTTGTGAGCGCCTCCGTGCACGAGGTCTTCGCGCTTCAGATAGACTTTTTTGTTGAGATGTTCACTCAGCCGTTTGGCATGATACAGTGGAGTTGGGCGCCCCCCAAAATCCTCTGAGTAATGGCGCAACTCTGCCACGAACTTGGCATCATTCTTATGCTGCTCGTATGCCCCTGCAAGCTCTTCCAGTGCAGGCATTAAAACCTCAGGGGCAAACTGCCCCCCATATCTCCCAAATTTCTTCATCATCCCACCTGGAGCGCATTGACAATCTCTTTGGCCTTGTTAATATCCTGCATAATCGCCGTGCCCACCAGTATGCCGTCCACGCCGGCTTCTATCATCCTTCTGGCATCCTCTGCGCTACAAATTCCGCTCTCGCTAATTATGAAACATGCGGGGTCAGCCTCTTGAATGTGTGGCACCAGTTTCTCGGTTACCGACAAATCGACCTTTAATGTGCTCAAATCTCTATTGTTGATTCCTATAATCCTCGTAGACGTATTTAGCGCTGCATTTACTTCCTCTTCTGAGTGAACTTCCACGATTGGTTCAAAGCCATAAAATTGCGCCTGTGCTACGAGATAGTCTAAATCGTCTCCCAAGACTCTGGCAATAAGCAAGATCAGGTCAGACTCAACCTCTTGCAGTTGCCGCTCATCGATGATAACGTCCTTGCGCAACACCGGTATGTCAACAGCGTTTCTCACTGCCGTTAGAGTCTCGATGCTGCCGCCAAAGAACTTGGGTTCGGTCAATACCGAGAGTGCAACGGCATCCTCCGCCAGCGTTTTCGCGATGCGCACCGCATCCTTTTGTGAAACATCTCTTATCTTGCCCTGAGTAGGGGATGCAGGCTTGATTTCTGCAATAAGGGAGATTTTCCCCTCTTCCCATTTTGCCCTCATCCTGCTTATGACATCTCTTCTCTCAATCGTAAATGACCTGGGTTTTACGTCTTTAATCCTCTTTTTCGTTTCTGCTACAATATCGTCAATCAACACACTCCCTCCAGGAAGTTTTGAACAATCTTTTTTCCGGCAGGCGTCAGCACGCTCTCCGGATGAAACTGTACGCCTTCAATGGGGTATTTGACATGGCGCACACCCATTATTATGCCATCCTCGTCAACAGCCGTCACTTTAAGGTCACTTGGCAACTCCACGACGGCTAAAGAGTGATATCGCCCTCCAATTAGTGGATTCTCTACCCCTGTATATATTGTCTTGCCATCATGCACGATTTTAGATGTTTTGCCGTGTACCGGGCCAGATGGAGAATGTGCAATTCTTCCGCCGAATGCGACGCATATTGCCTGGTAGCCAAGACAAACGCCTAACATCGGCGTCTCTTTAAACTCCCTGACAATCTCTAAACATGAGCCGATATCTTTTTGATTATAAGGATTGCCTGGTCCCGGCGAGATGATGATGGCGTCTGGTTTAATTCGCTTCACCTCTTCAACGGAAATCGTATTTGGCACGACGAACACATCCGGTTCGGTTACTGCCACGTAATCTACCAGATTGTATACAAACGAATCCCTGTTATCGATGAATAGTGTCTTCATGCTTCCTCCAGCGTTTCAATCGTTCTTAGCATTGCATCCATCTTCTTTTCTGACTCATAGTACTCATTCTCAGGAACTGAATCCGCAACGATTCCAGCACCTGCCTGGATACTGAGCTTATTTGCCTCCTTCACGATGGTTCTGATGGTGATTGCAAAGTCGGCATCCCCATTAAACGAGAAATAACCGAGCCCTCCTGCATAGATGCCTCTTGCCCCCTTCTCAAATTCATCGATGATTTCCATTGCCCTGCTTTTTGGCGCCCCAGAAACGGTCCCAGCGGGAAAGATGGCACGAACTGCATCGAACATGCTGCATTCATCCTTCAGAATTCCTGTCACCGTGCTCTCAAGGTGCTGGACATGCGAGTACTTCAGCACCGACATGTAGTCATCAACTACAACACTCCCCGGCTTCGACACCTTCGCAACGTCATTTCTTCCCAGATCCACCAGCATGACATGCTCGGCAACCTCCTTGGGGTCGTGTTTCATCTCTTCTGCCAGCCTTTCATCTTCCTCCTCGGTAGCGCCCCTCCCACGCGTGCCAGCAATAGGATTTGTGATGACCTTTCTGCCGTGAACGGTCACCAGCGTCTCGGGGCTGGCACCGATGATGGCATCATCTCCAAATCGAATGCAGTACATATATGGGGAAGGGTTTACATCTCGCAACCTCTTGTAAATCTGCAGTGCATCGCCCTCGCAATCAAATTCATACCACCTGGACAGAACCACTTGAAATATATCTCCATCATAGATGTGCTCCTTTGCCTTCCTGACCAGGTCCTCGTATTCGCCCTTGCTCGTGTTTGAATGGGACGCGGCAACTAACGTCTTGGATACGTGTGCAGGTTTGGAGTTTATTTGTGCCTCCATGCGCTTTATGCCCTCCACTGCACCAGCATACGCCTCTTCCGGGGCAATATCCGGTGTTATCAGCGCGTTGAATATTATGTACGTTTTATCCTCCAAATGGTCAAATAGGATTGTTGAAGGAGAGAACATGAATTTGAAATCGTCCTTCTTCTCATGCCTGCTCTTTATACCAGCCCACTCGAGCGCTGCATCATAGGATATGTATCCGATTAAACCGCCCATGAATACATGCCTGCCAAAATGGATACTCGGCTGGTACTCGATGCTCTCAAAAAGGGATGATAGTGCGTTGAATGCATCCGTACGCTTAAGATATGGCTTGGCTATTGTGGACAGTTGCCTGCCTGTATCGTCCAGCGCTTCCAATTTCATTCCGCCGTTGGCAGATATGACTGCACTTGGGCTGGCACCTACGAATGAAAAGCGCGCATGCCTCTTCTCCTTCTCCATAGATTCCAGAATATAGCACCTATCGGAATATAGTGCTCCATAACATTCAAGCGGCGTTTTGTTTAACACCACCTCTTTGTGCAGAGCGATTACACACGGCTTCTTCGCTTCTTCTGCCATTTCCAGGAATTGTTTTTTGCCAGGATTGATCATGCCTTTGCCTCCCTGATGAACGCATTCAACTTGGATGCATCTTTTCGCCCATTCGTTTCTACGCCTGAGGCTACATCCACTGCATACGGCTTGACGATGGAAACCGCTTTGGACACGTTTTTCGGCTTCAAGCCACCTGCCAGGATAACCGGAATAGAACACCTCCGCACAATTTCGGCGCTGACATTCCAATCATGGGCTACTCCAGTTCCGCCAGGCCTATCCCCAACGGTGTCGAGCAGTATTGCATCAACGAAATCCTCTACTTCGTTAATCCGCGGCATCGTATCCGCAAAATCCGAAACGCCAATCGTTTTGATGAGTTGTATGCTCGTCTGTTCTTTTAGACGTTGTATCTCCCTGACTGCCAAATCGCTGTGAATCTGGACTGCTCTGGGCCTGGTTTTCTGGATTAGCGAAATCGCCTCGTCAGCACTTTTTGGCATTAACACAAGCACAGATGTCACAAAGACTGGCACTTTCTTGGTCAGCGATGCCGCTGTTGCAGCAGCAATCTTGCGCGGCGTATCCACTGGAACGTCTGAGATGAAACCCACGGCATCAGCACCGCATTTTATTGCCAAATCCAGGTCTACGGCGTTCGTGATGCCGCATATCTTAATCTTCATAGAAATCTCTTTAATTTGCCTGGATCTCCAGTGCACTCCACTAATTCCTTTAATTTACACAGGGCAGCGCCGCTATCTATCGCCTTCTCTGCCTTTTGCACTCCATCCTTCAGGCTCTCGGCGCCACCGCCGACAAATATGGCAGCTGCGGAATTCATCACGATGATATCGCGCCTCGCACCTTTTTCGCCACTCAGAACCTTTACCAGGGCCGCGGCGTTTTCCTCAGGCGTTCCACCAGCGATTTCTTCTGGCGTTGCAATCTCAAATCCAAGTTCATCAGGCGTAATGGAATATGTCTCTACGCGCCCGTTGTTGAGCTCTGCTACTGCCGTCTCCCCCATATTAGATATCTCGTCCAGCCCGCCTCCATTAACTACCAACGCTCTTTTCGAGCCGAGTACTTGCAGCACATTAGCCAGTTTCTCGCATAGCGCCCGGTCGTACACGCCTATTAGCTGTGCCTCTGCATTGGCAGGGTTGGTAAGGGGCCCAAGGATGTTGAAAACCGTGCGCACGCCGATCTCCCTTCTTGGCTGCACCACTCGTTTCATGGCAGGATGGAACACAGGTGCGAGCATGAAACCTATGCAGATGGATTCAATCAGGCGTTCCACCTCGGGTGGAGATAGGTCGATTTTCACTCCCAACTCGCGCAACACGTCAGCGCTACCGCACTTAGATGTAATGGAGAAATTTCCATGCTTCGCCACGGATATGCCCGTAGATGCCGCCACTATAGCAGCCGCTGTGCTGACATTAATCGTGTCATATTTATCGCCACCAGTGCCGCACGTGTCGATTAGTTGACTGGCATTTGGCGATATAGTATGCGCCACCTTTTTCATACCTTTAGCAAGGCCGGCGATTTCGTCAGGCGTCTCCCCCTTCATTTTCAGCCCAATCAGGAAAGCGCCGATCTGGGCATCTGTTGCCGATGTGAGTATAAACTCCATTGCCTTCTCGGCTTCTTCTACCGAGAGATTTTCACCGCTACTTACTTTCACTATGAATTCTTTCATTTCAATCACCGTATAAATCTATACCTCAGCGTATAATAATGTGCATTGTATTTAAAAGTTGTGTCAATCTTATTTATATCTCCACGTAGCATATGCCCTTTGAATGATTATAGGCATACTGGGCCCAGAAGGAACGTTTTCCGAGCAGGCAGCAAAAAAGTGGAACGATAAAGCAGAGTTGATATATTACGAGGATGTCTTCGATGTGTCAAAAGCCGTGGTTGACGGCGCCGTAGATCATGGCATCATCCCCATAGAGAACTCCTTAGAGGGACCGGTTGGAATGACACTTGACGCACTACTCCAATATGACGTCAAGATGACAGGGGAAGTTATTATTCCAATCAGGTATTGTTTGCTTTCAAAGGGGCCCCTTTCAGACATCAAGACTATTCTCTCGCACCCCCAGGCACTGGCACAATGCAGGCACTTCCTCAAGTCGCATTTTAGGGCTGTAGAAAGAAGGGAAACGCCAAGTACAGCCTTCGCCGCCCAGGTAGCATCTAAATCAAAAGAAATGGCTGCCATCGCATCCGAGGGGGCAGCTAACAGGTACGGTCTAAAGATACTCATGCGTGACATTCAAGACCGGAAAGAGAATTATACGCGGTTTGCCGTGCTCGGAAGAGAGATTTCAAGGCCAAGCGGCAAGGACAAGACTTCCGTGGTTGTCTATTTGCGAAAAGACAGGCCTGGTGCCCTTTATGAGATCCTGAGTGAATTCGCATCCGTGGGGATTAATCTGACGAAAATTGAGTCCAGACCAACCAAAAAGGTGCTGGGCGATTATCTATTCTTTATCGATATGGAGGGGCACATTGAGGATGGGATTATTAAGGAAGCGCTGGAAAATATCAAGGCAAAGGCTGGTATGTTAAGAATACTTGGGTCGTATCCTGTGGCGATAAAATGAAGCGAAAACTCGTTGCCATTATTTTTGTCGTCTTTATGCTTACCTCTTCGCTTGCCATACTGGTGGCGAATTGGGGGAGCGACGCGTGGGAAGACGGGAGCATCGATTCCATAAGAGGGGCACTGAACATGACGCCGCAGGATGTTTCTTTTGTCCGATATATCGACGTTCAGAAGATGCACAATACGCCCCTGGGTGAAGCGTCAGCTGGCGCAATCCCGCCAGATTCGCTGTACAATGCAGAAATCACAGAGATGTGCGTGGTTTGGTTCGAGGATGGAACATGGGTGGAATTTCACCAAACCGCGACTGCACCACGTATCGGCTCTATTGACTTCATCGACTATCTCGGTCATGAAGTCCTGATACGAGACGTGGACGGCACCAGAGTAGCCTGTGTGTTGGGGTCTCCAAACATCTACGGCCCGCTTGAGAACGTTAAAAAGGTGCTTGACGTAATGGAAGGCAACGCCTCGTCCGCTAAGGACGACTTTGCGATACTGGAAAAAGCGCGTCCAGCCGAGTTTGAAAGGCTTAGCGTCGAGGACTTCGCCGATTACTTCTATCTTAATTTTCATCAACTGGAGAGCGGGAGGTATCAGAGCATTCGCATATATCAAAACCCATCCGTGGACAAGGTAACAAATGTAACAAAACTCGCTGAAACTGCCCCTTCACGTGGACTAACGTACAATATAGGGCAGGATGAGGACTGCATGATAGTCACCATCATCGGAGAATTTGATGCAGTGATAAGCGAACGATTCTAACTTTCCTCGCGCCTCACCATGCACGTCAACCCCACTTTTCCATGGCGACCTTCAGTTCTTTATGAGTGTGTGAATACTCCTCCAGCAGGATCCCGCCCAGGGCCGCATCAAGCGCCTGCCTGACCGCCATGGCACCGGCTTTTGTCCCCAATGGATGGGCATGAACACCGCCGCCAAACTGCATTATTACATCTTTTCCAAAAATTTCAACTAACTTTGGCACCATAATCGGCTGCAAACCACCAGATGCCACAGGAAAGACGGAGTTTATATTGCACCAATCCTGCTCTAGAACCTTCAGCCTAGAGTTGATGTGATTTAAGACACAATTATCTCTTATTGCCAGCACCTCTTCTTTTCCTCCATGCATTTTTCCTATTGCAGTTCCAATGTGCAGTTGGTCCAATCCAATCAATCTCACCAATTTTGCGATGACCAGCATTGAAATGCCATGTCGCGGGTTTCTTGTCATGGCTGAATGCATGCATCGGTGCGCGTGCAGAACGAGATTCAATTCCTCATTCGCCTCCCTCAACGTTTGTAGTGCGGTAAAACCTGTTGGAATAATGTCAATCATGGCATATTCTCCACCCTGCTCTTTGATGAATTGCGCCCTCTTCAACACCTCATCACACGTGGGGGCGGTGATGTTTGCCGCATACACCTTTCGCTCGCCTGTCTCTCTTTCCGCTTTATCCCTCATTTCCAAGGTCTTAATGACCCTTTTCTTGAATGGATTGAACGTCTGGTTCGTCAGGTTTTCGTCATCCTTCACTAAATCAATGCCACCGAGCCACGCCTCATAAGCAACCTGCGCATGTTTTTCAGAACTTAACCCCACCTTTGGTTTGACGATGGTTCCGCATAGCGGCCTGTTTTTAACGTTCAGCAGCTTTCTAACTCCAGGAACTCCGAATTTGGGGCCTTTGAAGGTTTTGATGACCTTCTTGGGAAACGATACATCCTGCAGTCTCAGGTTGGTCAGAAGTTTCATGCTGAATATGTTGCCTGCGATGCTGCTCAGCAGTTGAGGTATGCTGTTGCTCTCAAACAAATCCAGGTGATAGGCGATTTTTACGGTATTCGTCTTCTGATTTACATCAAAAACATGCGGTTTAAGCTTTTCAGCCAGTCTCGGGCACAAGGTCAAGATGTCCGTCCACGTGTCTATGGAAGATTCCCCGGCTATGTTCGCACAAGCCTCCTCAAACCCCACTCCATTGGCAGGTTCCACATAATACTCGCAGATCAGGTCATCCCTCGCCGGTTTATATTCCAGGTCAATATATTCTTCCAGCATCCCCATCCCTATCCATTATGTCTTAAATATGACTCATATTCTTCAACCACTTTGCCAAGCCCAGAAACGTCGAACAGGTTGAGCCCCGTACATTCATTGGCTGTTGCCATGTACATCCTGCCGATTATTTCTTTGAGCTTAGAGTCCAATTTTGGCGGCTGGGACTTGCATAAGCCCTTCCAGTCCTTTATTCCCCTTGCATCCGCCTCTTTCTTCGCCTCTTCGATATCCTTGTGCCATCTGGTATTCTTGTAGAACTGTCTTGCAATCTCCTTGCTCACATGCAAGTCTCTATATGCAAACCTGCATTCGTCAAGGGTCCCAATGACATCCACAACTATCAATCTTCTACCAGGGTCAAACGCCAGCTCAATTTTTCCATCCTCGTTTTTTAAGTTGGCTTTTACAGCAGCCTCCGTGATTAAATCGTCTACACGAAGCAATGTTTCTTTAACTTCTGCAATTTCATCATCGCTCAAGCCAGAGATTCGCTGCGCCTCCGACCAGGATATGTACCTGTCCATTTCCTCCAGCTTCGTGCTCGCCTCGAAAATCGGCTTTTTAAGTTTCTCCCCTGGCACGGGATAGTGGTCCAATCCTACATCAGGAAGGGTTATCTCTCCTTTTTCCATTCGTTTAAAAATACTCGAACCATGGGGCAAAGCGTTTCTGTATATGATTTCCAGGGGGAGCAGGAAATTACCCTCGCTATTTTCAGCTATCTTGGCAAATATACTATAATCATATTCGCCCCCACGAAATTCTGGTTTAAACACCCTTGCCAGATCTATCTCCATGACGCTAACTGGTTCTTCCAGCTCTTTTGTCGTAACGGGTTTTCCATTAGGTGCCACCACGCCCCTGTAATGTGTCTTTACGCCTCGTTTCTCTAATTCCTCGAAGCAATAAGCGCCCATTATGCACAGGGCTTGACCCTTATTCTCTATGAGGTCGGGCATTTCACCCCAGTCAAAAACAGAGTAGCGGTCCGAAAAATGAAATCTGCCCACTCCCATCTCGTTTTGGGTCGGTGGTATTATGACCTCCAGATCCTTTACGCTGCCCATTTTCACCCCAAGAATTTCCTGATCTGTGCAGCTTCGGTGATAAGCTCCTGTATGTGGCTAAATTGCTCTTTTCTCAAGCAATTGATTATCTGGCTGGTCACTCGTTTGTGCTCCTCGTTAGTTTCAAACTCGATGATATCGGTCCTCAATCTTTTTGCCAGTGATGATGGTAAAATTTTCAGGGCGTCCGTGTTAAAGTAAGACATGGCATCCCCCAGATCCTTTTCAAAATTCCTGTAAACGCCTTCAAAATACTCTATATCTTTGTCACGTAGCGCGTTTATCCCCAAGATTTCTGGCGGCAAGCCTATGGAGTATAAAGAAGCGCAAAACACTATAGCCCTGGGCAGAGACATCTCTTTTATAGAGCGCGAGTACCCGAACAGGCCTATATGCAACTTCCTTCTTCTTCGTTGGGGGACGTATGTGGCTACTTGGTTAATCAAAGGAGCCAAAATCTGGACCTGTTTTCTATATTCTCTTGATACCCTCTCAACTGTTTCCAGGCACCTCTCCTCATCGACGGGTACCGGTTTATCTCTTTTTCTTCTTTTAATCTCGTCGATAGCTCCCTTCACGTTTTCCTCGGGATAATCATACTTGAAGGCTGATTGTACCGTAAACGTCTGTACACTGGGATATTCTCCAAGACAGTTGTCTACGTTTGTCGGCTTGAAATTGCCTCTAAAAGGCGCAGAGCCTAGACCAATAATAGGCAAAATCTCCACGGAAATTCCCTCTGCAAGTTCATGAAGCCTTTGCAAGGCTATTTTATTAATTAGTATTGCACTTACAGAGCCATAATTCTCCGCAGGGTCACTCCTTGCGAGAAAGACGCGCTGATATTCAACTTTTTTACCCTTAAGATACTCTTTGACCATATTGTGTGCGTTGAGCATGTGTTCTTTATCTTCGAGTAGAGGGATTACGTTAATCTCCTTGGGCTTGAATTCACCAATCCACTCGGCAATCGTGGCATCTCCCTTAAAGAATGACTTATCTTGTTTCCCTACAACGAAATTTTTGTAATAATGGTAAATCCTATTCAAGCACTTGGGCGATGTCGTCATGGGCAAGATTACTTCAAATATCGGCGAGATGTCTTCTTGATAGAAGAGTCTGGCCACATCAAAGGAGCGCGGAATGCTCTCCAAAGTCTCCAGCAATATCTTTGCTTCGCTCTTCTCGAAAGTAGGATTGGGGACTCTCAAGGTGAGGAATACATCTTTTCCCAGCTTGTTGTCCTTGAAGAAGCTCTCATATTTCGTCAACAACTTTTTAACGACAAAGTTGTCAACCTCTTTCCCTTCATGGTCCCACATTTGCTCTTCGCACCCTAAATGGGAGAACGCATAGTATGCCTCTCTTATCTCATCCTCTCCTCCGAGGGTGGTATCCTCTGCAAAAAAGGGAGATGTCACATTATCTGGATGCTGTGAACTCATACATCTTGGTATTTTCATCGCATCGCCATTCTATTCGTGAGCATTATATAGTTAATGTTAATTGAAAGGCTTAATATTCTATAAAACTATGATTGGACGATGATGTCCATATGGCAGCACTTATTGCTTTTCGTCATCGGGCTCGTTTTACTGGTCAAAGGATCTGACTATCTGGTAGACGGGGCATCTTGCCTGGCTATGGGTCTGGGCGTATCCTCCATGGTCATTGGACTGACTATCGTCGCATATGGAACGTCGTTACCAGAATTTGCAGTGAGCTTTGTGGCATCTTTAGAGGGCATAGATGACATTGCCCTTGGGAACGTAATCGGGTCAAACATAGCAGACATCTGTTTGGCCCTGGGTCTGGGCGCGGTAATAAGACCGTTGAAAGTGCACATCTCTGTTGTAAAACGAGAGATGCTCATCATGCTGGGAGCTGCACTTCTCATGACTTTTGTGCTATTGGATGGGGTAATCGATAGAACAGATGGCGTGATATTGCTAATCGGCTTTGTTGCGTATCTAACTTTTTTTGTGCACGAAGCTTTTCAAGCGAATAAGACTGGCACAGCGAATCAACATGCCCCTTTTTGGCGCAACGCCCTTATGGTTGTCGGCGGTCTGGTAGCAGTAGCAGTAGGTGCCAGGTTGCTGGTAGACTCATCAGTGAACATAGCCCGCTACATAGGGGTGAGCGATTATGTGATTGGTTTGACGGTAGTCGCAATAGGGACGACATTGCCAGAAGTCGCGACGTCGACGATGGCGTCGTACAAAAATCAAGGCGACATTGCGGTGGGCAACATCATAGGAAGCGTTTCGTTCCAAATACTACTCGTTATCGGTGCATGTGCTGTAGTACTGCCACTCGTCTTACATACATTCGTTGACTTGGCTCTAATGTGCGGGGTGTGCGCACTCATACTGGTGCTATTCTGGACAGGATTGACATTGACGCGCCGGGAAGGCGTGTTGTTGTTGATTGGTTACGGCACGTACATGGTGTACCTATTTCTCTAGGTCTGCGACGCTAACACTAATCTCGAATGGGCTAAACCCGATAAAACAATTAGAAATGTCTCCACTACGCAGGTTCACGAACTTATCTGTTCAGCCGCAAACCCCCTCTTGGTAAGTAGTCCTTTTACTCTATTTTTGTGGTTTCCCTGCAACTCTATCCTTTTGTCTTTGATTGTCCCTCCGCATGCAAGTTTTGACTTCAGGTAAGTGGAAAGTTCATTAATATCAATCTCATCGGGGTCCAATCCCTCAATGATAGTAACTGCCTTTCCGTATCTCCGAGTATCAAGTTTTACCACTATTCTCTGCTGTTCTTTTGCAACCTCCTCGCAGATGCAAAGCTCGCTCGGCAGACCGCAAATTGGACACATTTCTGAACTCATCTTTGTAAAGACCTCCAGAAGCGGTTATATAGCTTATATTAGATAAACTTATGATGTGTCACGAATACTATAATCCCGCATAAGGGCTCGTGGTCTAGTTGGTTATGACGTCGCCTTGACATGGCGGAGGTCGCCGGTTCGAATCCGGCCGGGCCCATCAACCTTTTAAAAAAGGGTTGATCAAAATGTGCTGCATTCGCTTCGCTCAACAGCACGAAACATATAAACTTAAAAAAGACATGAAATATTGGCTGAAAAGTGTGATTTTGCCCTGGTAGCTCAGCCTGGGAGAGCGTGCGGCTGAAGACCGCATTGTCCCCGGTTCAAATCCGGGTCAGGGCATGCGCATTCGCTCAAACGAAGTGCAACTTTGCGCTGGTAGTGTAGTGGCTATCACTATGGCTTGCCAAGCCATAAACCCGGGTTCGAATCCCGGCTAGCGCATTTAAAAACTATCCAGCGTTTTCTGAAATTTAAAATCATGTATAAGTTTTGCCTCTTTCCTCCATCTGGGCAGTGGAGTTCTTATTCTCGTAGCGATGTCGTTGAGTGCAGCATCGGCAGTTTCAAACCGCTTTGGCCCTTGCATCATCGCGTTTCTGACTGTCTCCCTAATCACCCATACGCCCAATGGCGCCCAATAGTCTGGTAGAATCTCCCGCACGATAAAAATCGATGCCTGTCTTTTAATTCGCTCAAGATATTCAACAGCGCTGAGACGTGCGGCATAATATCCCCCGGTTAAAAGGGAATACGCCTTCTTGCCAGCATAACCCTCCCTGTCAGCGCCAATCCACGTGCCTTCACTTACCCATGCAGACCTCGGCATCCATATCTCTATCAACTCAAAGGAAAATGGACGGGGGAGCAAAAGTATCTCGAAATGATTGCCAAATTTCTGTATGCTGAAAAGTCTGATGCCATCCAATACAGAGTGGTCCTTCACCCTTTCGATTAACTCCTTGCCAACTATGTCATCCGTGGCTGTAATTGCCCATCTCGTTGGAACGAGTCGACGGTCATTTTTCCGTCCCAATAGCCCGACGGAAAGAAGCCGGTTAATATGATAAACTGAAATATCGCCCCCATACAACTCTACTGCAGCATCTGTAGCCAAGACATCCGTATCAGAAACCAAGCGGTCAACTTTCCGTGGAACAGACGGGTTTTCAGTTATGCTCATATCCTTGAGTATGCCAGAAGGCCCCATTGGGCTCAAGATGCCGTCGAAGCGCACCTCCATCTTAGGCGGCTTGAGAAATCTGACTTCTGTGTCAACTGGTGCAGACGCCATCGCGAGTTCTTGTGTTTTAATTAAAAGGCGATTGTCCAGCGCGCGTGGACTTCTGATATTCAACTGGGTGTTGGACCGAACGAGATTTGAACGCAGTCCGATTACTGCATCTATTCCCTGGTCCAGCCATTGGGTAGGGTCGCCATATATTCGCGCGTCCTTGGCAGTGGTCTCTGGAGGGACCAATGGACCTGCCCTAACCTCTGGGTACCCGGCCCGCCCGACAAATACAGACGGAGGAGATGCACCAAAGATACTGTCACCTACTGAGATGTGTTTCACTGCACCAAGTTTTGCAAGTATGGGGCAAAAAGGTCGCCCGCAGAATCCCCTGCCCTTGCATATGACGCACCGAGTTTTCATATATGAATTCGTTTGAATACAACAAGATATAAAAGATACGGCGATAAGATAATCGACTTGTCATCTACCTCTACATGAAGGTTGCTCTTCTATCTACGACTAAACTTTGTTATGTAATTGTAAAAGTATATACGTAAAGCTACAAATTTATGTTTGATGGATGATAGTGGTGAATTGAGTTGCGTTTACAGAAATATCCAAAAACGGTTGAATAAAAAAAATACATTGAACCGAATAGCATCTTGCGCATGGGTAGTTACTATAGCTTCTTTTGCAGTCTTTTATTTTTATGCTATAGTGATGAAGGACCCCATCTTACCACTTTTGTTTATATCTCTATTGTTTCTAGCGGTTCTTGGGATATTTGGTATCAAATCTGGAAGGATAGAATTAACAAAGAAGGATAGGATAATCTACCACTTACAGAATATTAATGAAGGCATTATCGCCGGAGACTTTGATTATGCAGAAGTTGAGATTCGCTCTTGTATAGTTTTGTTAAATAATATGATTGATAAATACCAATATCTCGATTTTAACAAGAAGATTGTGGGTAATTTGGTCAAAATTGAGGAGATACTTAGAGAATATTTGTATCCCGTCATAAAAGAAAATAATCAAAGAGACCCTGAAAAAGTAAGTGCAATCTCTGACTATCTGAGCGTTGCATCAAGGCAAATATATTACGACGACCTGAAAGAAGCTACAAGATTCGATAATAAACACTTTAGGCGAGGCGAGATTCCGCTTGAATCTTTTAGACTATCGAGATTTCGAACGTTTTTAAACATGATGAAAAAATATTTAGAAACCAATTCAACAGTGCGGTATATTTTTACTTTTTTGGGCGCATTTATTGTACTTCTTCTTTTAGAGATAGGGATGAAAGGTCAGGATTGGGGATCTATCATAGAGGATATTCTAATCATTTTGCTTATCTCAGTAGGGATTGCCCATGGTATTGAGTACTTTAGGAAAAGTTAAGTAACAAACAGGGGTTTGCAACCAAAGATTAAGGATAAGACCCCGAAGTGTTACCGAAACCTGTATACAAATATTTAAGTTTTGTTAATGTCGTAACGTTAGCGAGTGAGTACATGGCTTTACTAGAGGTCAAGGACCTTCATGCAAAGGTGGATGGCAAGGAGATTTTAAGAGGAGTCGACCTTGAGATAGGCAAGGGAGAAGTGCATGTCCTTCTGGGCCCCAATGCATCCGGCAAGACGTCCCTGGCCCTGACGCTAATTGGAATGCCTGCGTATGAAGTATCAAAGGGCAAAATACTTTTTGATGGAGAGAATATTGTTGATTTAAATGCGGCACAGCGCGCGAAAAAAGGGATAGGCTTCGCTTTCCAGTTTCCGCCTGCAATTAGGGGAGTGAAACTCCGCGATATAATCAGGCTATGTAGTGGGAAAGGCCCCTGGGATCCAAGCAAGGAGCATGAGGAAAAATTTGCCACCGAGATGCTTGAAAAGGTCGGGCTGCCCCCTAATTTTAAGGACAGGGACATAAACGTTGGTTTTTCCGGCGGCGAGAGAAAAAGGTCTGAACTGGCGCAAATTCTGGCAATGAAGCCGCGATTTATGGTTTTAGATGAGCCGGACTCTGGCGTGGATATCGACTCCCTGAAGTTGATTGGAAAACGGATAGATGAGTTTGTCAAGGAAACCGGGAGTTCGCTGCTTCTGATTACCCATTACAGGCACATCTTACAATATGTTGAGAGCGACTTTGCCCACGTAATGTGCAGGGGCAAAATAGTCGTCACAGGCGACCCAGAAGATATCTTATCGAGGATAGAAGAGGAAGGGTACTGTGCGTATGTTGATATCTGTCCGCCTGCGATAAAGAAAGAGGCGGAAAAGCTTATGCATGACTGAGGATTGCATGTTTCCAAAATGGTACACTGAGAAAAGAAGAAGGGCAAAAGAGCTTTTGAAGGCGGCGAAACCCGCCAAGTATGGCTCGGATATAGACCTGAATGCCTTTAACTTACAGGCGCCTCCCCACGAGAAGATAGATGAACTAACAGACCTTGAAAAAGATGTTAGGGAAGTCTCCAAGTTGGTGGGAACCAGAGACGACGAAGAATACAGAAGTGGTACCTATTTTCAATATGACAATGATGTGGTGTACCTACAACACAGCAAGTCGTTAAAAGAAAAGGGATTAATCATTCGCAGCATAGATGATGCGGTTCAAACGTATCCCTGGCTGGAGAAGTACTGGTTCAAGGAACTGCCCATTGGACTGGATAAATACACCACATATGTAGCGGCAAACTCGGTTGGTGGTGCCTTCGTCTGGGCACAGGAAGGTGCCAGGATAGAACACCCAATCCAGGCATGCCTGTTCATGGGAGCTGACAGGGCGATTCAAGCGCCACACAACATCATCGTTGCCGAGCCTCACTCGAAGGTTCACCTGATAACCGGCTGCACCGTTCATCCTAAGTGCGAGACTGCAGCGCATGTCGCCGCAACCGAGATTTATGTCAAAGAGGGGGCAGAAGTTACCTGGTCGATGATACATTCCTGGGGAGAGAATTTTCATGTAAGACCAAGGACGGGTGCCGTCGTCGAAGATGGCGGGACTCTCATGATGAATTATGTCCTGTTATCGCCAGTTAAGTCTATCCAGATGTATCCCACTGTTGTCCTTAAAGGCAAAGGAGCAAGGGTAAGTTTCAGAAACCTGATTTTGGGCAGGGGCAAGTCAAACATCGACGTCGGCAGCGGTATTATTTTATCTGGTGAAGAAAGCAGGGGGGAGATTAACAGCAGAGCGGTCATAATGGATGAAGCGACAATAGATATGAGGGGTATGCTGCGCGGAAATAAGCCGGGCACCAAGGGGCATCTTGAGTGCAGAGGGTTGCTGTTAAGCGATAAGGCAAAAGCAAGAGCGCATCCAAATCTCGATGCCAGGACAAATGAAGCTGACCTGACCCATGAAGCGGCGGTCGGGAAGATTGCAG
The DNA here is from genome assembly GCA_026016205.1 of Methanosarcinales archaeon. Classification (GTDB taxonomy): domain Archaea; phylum Halobacteriota; class UBA148; order UBA148; family JAUWXC01; genus JAUWXC01. Next base: position 742,543 of record CP061209.1, read on the forward strand.
AAGAAGAATTATTTTATCTCATGACCAGAGGGCTGAGCAAGGATGAAGCGACCTCCCTGATAGCAAGGGGCTTTCTTGACACGGATATCCCAGGCCTGCCGCCAACACTTCAGGCGGAAATCGGCAGGATAGTCTCAATGACGACAAAAGAAGTCATGTAAATAGCGCCATGATTTTGGTTGTGTAGATTTTTCCAATCCCGGGATGCCAACCGCATCAGCCCTGCACTGCTTGCAGCAGGTCAAAAGACGCATGTGCTTTTTCACCGCCAACCTAGCAGTATCCATCTGCGCACAGCTTGGCCGCTCCTTCCCCCTGAACTCGCCCAAGGGAATCAGTGGCATGACATTCATGATGTATGCATACTTAGACGCCCATCGCGCTATCTTCTCGACTTCATGCTCGTTGATGCCCGGAATCAGCACGGTGTTTATTTTTACAGTAATGCCCAGTTCATGCGCGAGTTCAACCCCCGACTGCTGGTTCTCAAGCAGCACCTTAAAATCCCTGCTCCGCCTTCCGTCAACAGTAATCCACCTGTAGATTTTTCGGGCAGAATCCACGCTTGCGGCATTGACCGTGACCGTCAAGAAGTCCAGATTCATCTCATGAAGCGACCTAACCTTGTCTAGCAACACTAGCCCGTTGGTGCTCATGCACGTTTTCAACTGGGGGAAGTGTTTCTTGATGAGCGCCAGCGTCTCAAACGTTTGGCAATTTGCCAGAGGATCGCCCGGTCCTGCAACGGCTGCAATCTTATTGCGGGGCTCTGCCTTGATAGCGCGCCTTACAACGGAGACTGCTTCTGAAGGAGATATGACCTTGAGGGTTGCACCCGGTATACTTGGCATCCCATCAACGCAAACGCCTGCCTCACAGTATCTACACTTTATATTGCACTTAAGCGCAACCGGCAGGTGTATTCTGCCAACGCGATAATGCGCCTCATTGTCAAAGCAAGGGTGTTCCATTATTCATGCCTCGCGCAGTACTTCCACTTTGGATTTCTCCTCTGGCGTCATATATACCCTGACCTTGCTGGGGAATCTATCTGCCACTTCTGTCAGATGCGTAATCAATATAACCTTATCGAAGAACTCACCCATGTCAAACAGTTTCTTGACAAAGAGCCCTCTGCTGACTTCTGTGTCCAGGGAGCCTAAATCGCCTTCATCGATGAACAGCGTTTTCATTCTTCCAAACGTCCTGCCAACCTGTGGCATGCTCGCAAGTTCCTTGGCAATCGCAAACCTCAGCGCAACGTTAATCTGCGTTTTTTCACCACCAGAAAACTCCTGTACATCATGGAATTCTCCCTCTGCGCCTCCAACATCGATGCGCACGCCGTACCTGCTATTCTCCTCATAGGGAACTATCCGGACATTATTAAAACGCCCGTCCGTTAGGTCAGATAGGTTAGAAGATGTTTCCCTGGCAAGTTGTGGGAGCAGTTGCTCTATTGCATACATCACGATTCCCTTCTTGTGAAATATCTTATCCTTCAGCAGCGTCAGCACCTCGGCGCTCTCCCGCAGGCCTTTAAGAGTGGCCTCAAGCGATTCTATTTGCTGGCTAATCGCCTGAAGGTCTGCTATCTCCGTTCCCAGTCGCCTCGCCTCCCCTTCTTTTCCATGAATAATGGCTTCAATGCCTCTCATTCTTTCTTGCAATTCCTTTAACTCACGCTCCGCCACTTCGTAGTTACTTTCAGACACTTCAAGCACTTTCAGCGACTGTTGCAGCTGTTCTAATTCCATCCCCTTTTGCCCCTTCTGAGTAGTCAAATCCTCGATGAGTTTTGAGACATCGCCAATCCGGTCAAGTTCATTTCTTTTCTGCTCGAGTTCGGTCTTCTTCCGGCGCAAGTCCTCCAGTTTCTGCCCTAACTCCCTGAGCTGTTCCTGCTCTGAAACTCTAAATCCAGCAGAATCGACCTCAGCCTGAATTTCCTTTATCCTTGCGTCAATCTCTCCCTGTTTTACACGATATGCTTCCTCCTCCCTTTCCATATCGCCCTTGATTCGCACCATCTGGCTCTGCAATTCGGAGAGGATAAAGGAATCCGCATTTATTCTCGACGCCTGGGAAGAAAGGATGTTCAATTCATTTTTCGACGTCTCCCGCTCCCTGGCAAGACTGGCAACAAGTTCGTCCCTGCCACTTAACCATTCAATCTCCTTTTCTATCCTTGTGATGCGCTCGCCGAGTGCGCCCTCTTTCCTGAGAAGCGAAAATGCCTCATCCTTCCCTATGTCAGTGGTGATTTTGCCAAGTCTTTCTTCCTGTGCACTTATCAGAGAGGAGAATCGCTCCACCTCGTGTTGATGTTCGTCAGCAATCGTGCGCTTCTGGTTTTCGTATATCTGCATACGTTCCCGCAACTCTGTGGTTTTGCGCTCCTTTTCCTTCAGTATATCCCATTTAGATTGCATCGATTCATAGCCACTTGTCCCCTCACCCAGTTGGGCAATTGATTGCTTTAGTTCCATTGCCTTTTGATTATCTTCGCGTGCCTTTGTGATTTTTGCACCCATTTCGGCTACGGCTCTGGACATCTCGGATGCCTTTGCTCTCATCTCCACAAATCTCTCATGTTCGCTTTTCAACTTCGCTAACAAGCCTTCCTTTTCTGTAATCGCCCTCTGCAACTCGCCTAATATTGCCTTTTTGCCCTCGACCTCTTTTTTCATCGCAGTGAGTTCTTCTTGCTTCTCTGGAAGTTTCGCCTGCTGCTCCATGCGCACGGTTAGCTCTGACGTCACGCCCTCTATCTTCAATCTGATGCCATTCACTTTCTCTGCCACGATGTTTTGCGCTTTTTCAAATACCTCTAGCCTGAAGAGTTTCTGGAAAATCTCGAGCCTGTCAGCACCACTTTGCGCACCTAACTCCTTCATCTCGTCCTGCCTAACGAAGGTTGAGTTTCTGAAGCCCACATAATCCAGGCCGATGATTTCCTGTACTTTCGCATCTAGTTCAGGGATAGAGCCGCTAATTGGCAGCCCGTTTCGTTTAAGGGCAATATAGGAGGCCCCAGAAGAGGTTAGCCCGCGCACCACCTCATATTGGTCGCGCTCTTGAGCAAACGTTATCCTGACATATCCTCCTGGCTGACATATGTCCTCGATTTTTACATTCGGCAAATCCGTCCTGGAAGTGCGCTTGTATAATGCAAAGGTGATTGCATCCAGCAAGGATGTCTTGCCCGAGCCCGTTTTGCCCACAATCACGGTAAATTTCTGCGGGAAATGAATCGTGGATTTGTCCAGATACCTCATGAAGCCCTTGAGCTCGATCTCACCTATTACAAAGCCATCACCGGTGCTTCCAAGAGCTTCGACGGGTGTTTCCTTCACATCCTCTAACTTTACATCCTCTAACTTCACATCCTCCGAGAACGACGTCAGCGTCCTACTCTGCATGTAGCACCTCCTTCAGCGCAGCCCTGCCTTCCTCCAGCAGCTTTTCGCGCTTGGGGTGGGTTTGATAATTTGAATCGATGAATTTCCTGAGCAACTCAAATGGGTCCATCGTGTAGCTGGTGAATCCAACCTTTTCTCCTGATTTTTCATGCCAGTGCACATCATAGTTAAACGCACCGTTTAGTCTCTCAGCAATCTTGTACTCGGCAACCTTGCCCCTCAGCCCTTCGTCAATTTCTATTTCCAAACGGACCAACTTGTCTGTCACGTCCGGAATGGCATCTAAAATTTTTAGGGTCGGGTCATCGTGTGCGGTCACTTCCACGTTAATCTTCAGCATGTCCCTTGTCGGCAACTCCACGAATCGCCATTTCTCCTGCTCGGATGGGCTGATTACAACAAAGCCCTTCTTGTCGTCTTTTTCCCCCCAATCAATTCTCTCGACTGCGCCCGTATACACAATCTCAGTTCCCTGTGCGTGCATTACCTGATGGAAGTGGATGTGCCCAAAAACCGCAAGGTCCACAGCAGGAACCATGTCCTTTCTGAATGAGAACTCGCCTGGCAAGACCTCCGGATATGCGAGCCCCTCCCCCAATTTCGCACCTTCGACATAATAATGGGCAAGCAAGAGTTTAAAATCTGTATTTAACTCATCAGACCGGTCATGAATCCACTGCTTCAAAAATTCCTGGCCCTGGGAGAAGAGCTGCTCTTGTGGAATTTCCCTGTTTGATTCGCCAACCAAGCCTGCGATGTCCGCTGGATGCATGTATGGAATGATAATGCAGCCAATAACCTTGCCATCGACCTCAAATCTCTCCACCGCCGGTTTTCGATATACACTAACATGAGGATAACCCCTAAAATCATCGATGGATGTGCCCCTGTTGCCATGGGGCTGGTCGTGATTGCCCGCAAGTATCCAGACCTTGATATTTGCCCTTGCTAAGGGCTCGATGACATCCCTCCTAACCAGTTCACGAAAGGTTGGACTGACATGCGTCCTGTCAAAAAGGTCGCCGACGATGATGAAGAGTTTTGCACCATGATCGATTGCGAACTGCGCTGCCTTGGCAAAATTGTTATGGATGTCAAAAACCCTTTTTGATAGGCCTGTTTCCGGGTCGATCTGGAACCCAAAATTAACGCCCTCGTGAACGTCTCCTACGACGATGATTTCATTCATTATTGTCACTGACTCTTTATATTATTCAGTTAAAAGGTTTGTCGATATGGAGTGAAATTAATCAAGCGATAACTTTTTTGCCATCTACATCATAGTTTGATGCGGTGAATAACATGGTCGTCGGAGTTACGATGATAAACGTCGTTCCAGGAGAAGAAAGGTCAGTCTATAACGAACTGATGAAAATGGGGGAGATCAAAGATGTCTTCCACGTATTTGGTGAGTATGACTTCGTCGTGGTCATGGAAGTCGAGGGTCTGAGCACCCTGAACAAGCTGGTGGACCAGATAAGGGAAATAAATGGCGTCACGGCAACCAAAACTATCGTTGGTGCCGAGCTTTAATTCGCGCATTTTAAATATATTTCAAAACATAGATATAGAGAGGATGTTAAACGCAGTGATGCAAGGGTGTAAACTCGGAAAAATAGCAGTAACAGTTAAATAATTGCCCAGCATATTAAGTGTGGGGGTGGGCAAAAACACCTCTTTTTGACTTTATTGGTCGTATGAAAGGTGAATGAATGGCAAACTTGATTGCAGAGGAATTAGCAAAGAAGCAAAAAGCGATAAGCGTTGCTGAGTTCTTTGAAAAGAACAAGCAGATACTCGGATTCGACTCGGCGCCGAGATGTCTTATTACATGCGTCAAAGAGGCAGTAGATAATGCATTGGATGCCTGCGAGGATGCTGGTATTCTTCCTGATATTTTAGTGCAAATTGAGAAGGCAGACAGAAATAACTATAGAGTCATAGTCGAGGACAATGGCCCTGGAATCGTCAAAGCACAGATACCGAGAATTTTTGGTAAATTGCTCTATGGCTCACGATTTCACGAACTAAGGCAGAGCAGGGGGCAGCAAGGCATCGGCATCTCAGCGGCAGTGCTTTATTCACAGCTAACATCGGGAAAGCCCACCAAGATCACCTCTAGAATCGGGAAAGACCAGCCTGCGCATTATTATGAATTAATCATCAATACCAAGACCAACGAGCCGGAGATTGTAGCCGAAAATGTGGTCGAGTGGGATATACCGCATGGAACCAGGAGCGAGATGGAACTGGAGGGAGCATATGTCAAAGGGCGCCGCCAGTCCGTCTATGAATACCTCAAGGACACGGCAATTGTGAACCCGCATGCGCGAATCACGTTAATTGAACCTGATGGCAATGAGGAGATGTTTGAGCGCGTAACTGACCAGGCGCCCCTAAAAGCGGATGCGATTAGACCACATCCAGAAGGGACAGAACTGGGCACTCTAATCAAGATGCTCAGATACACAGACCGCTACAAGCTGATGTCATTTTTGATGAACGAATTTGCTAGGATAGGACGAAAGACAGCTGAAGACCTGTGCAAAGTTGCAAACCTGGATCTGGAGGCGAATCCAAACGACCTGTCAAGAGACCAGGCATTGCGACTTCTGGAGGCATTCAAAACCGTCAAGATAACGGCCCCTCCCACTGACTGCCTATCGCCGATTGGCAAGGACTTAATCTATAAAGGGTTGGAGAAAGAGTACAACGTCGACTTCATCACAACCACCACGAGACCACCTGCAGTGCATTCTGGCAACCCGTTCGTGGTCGAGGCGGGCATCGCCTATGGCGGCAGTCTGCCGAAAGAGGATAAAATTACCATACTCAGGTTTGCTAACAGGGTGCCGCTGCTGTACCAGCAGGGCGGATGTGCTATTACACACGCCATCGAGAGGATGAATTGGAGGCAGTACGATGTGGACCAACCAGGGGGGAGTGGGGTTCCTGTCGGCCCACTGGTCGTATCCATCCATGTCGCATCCACGAAGGTCCCGTTTACATCTGAATCCAAGGATGCAATAGCGGATATACCAGAGATAATAGACGAGGTTGAATTAACAGTCAGGCATATTGCCAGAGACTTGAGAAATTACCTTTCGAGGCAGAAATTGCTGGAGAAACGCAAGGAAAAAGAGGAGATTATCAAGAAGGTTCTGCCAAAAATGGTCACAAAGGTCTCTTCAATCCTTGGAAAAGAGGAGCCCGACATTATGCCAATCGTGGCGAACATCATGGGCAATGTCCTTGTCCAGCGAAAAATCACGGGAGATAATGACCAGCGCGAGGTAACGATTCGACTTAAAAACTTTGGAGAGCATGCGAGGACGTTCAAATTGCATGAACTATCCAAATATGAACTCGTAAAGGCGGACCCCACAGCAAAAATCGTGGAAATGGATGGCGATGCCACCCAGATATGGAAGATATCGCTGAAACCTGAGGAGGAAAGAATGCTGCAATATAGCATCAAGCACGATGGGGATCCGGAATTCCCCATGCCCGTAGTCGAGGACATAGATGACGAACTGGTCACCGGTGCAAGGGCTTTAGAGCTGGAAGGGGTTGAGGAAGAATGAGCGCAAAAGCGAAAACAAGAGAAAAAGATGAACTGACAAAGAAAAAACTGCTCGACCTCATAAAAGAGTTTTACGGCCAATTACAGAGCGAGCAGGTTCCGTACCTCAATCTGCCGACCAGGACAAAAGCCAATATTGAGTATAATGATGTATCAGAGGTGTGGGTTTATGGCAGCAGAGAGAGCATGAGGAGTGCAAAAACCGTTAGGGGCGCATACCAGTTACTCAAAACCTCGTATGTAGTAGATTTTCTGAAAACCCAGTTAGATCAAGCAAAATCTTCCACGTTGAGGGAGCTGTACTATATCTCCGAGAACTGGGACGTAGCAAAGTTCAGGGAACAGCAGGAAAGCGACAGGCTGATTGAAGACCTGGAAATCGTGAGTGAGTTGCAAAGGGAGAACTTCCATATCAGGCCGGAGGAGGATGGTGCCTCTATCATGGGCCCCATTAAAATCAAGGAGCAGACGAGAAGGGGCACAAAAGTAATCCATTGCCAGGATGATGTCGGCGATGCCGGATACCAGATCCCAAATAATGTTAATAATATAGAGTTCCTGGAGCACGATGCAAAAATGATAGTGGCGATAGAAACTGGTGGTATGAAGGACAGGCTGATTGAGAACGGCTTTGATGAAAAGTTTAACGCGATTATCGTGCACCTGAAGGGGCAGCCGGCCAGAAGCACAAGGCGATTGCTCAAACGGATGAATGAAGAGCTGAAGATTCCGGTGGTAGTATTCACCGATGGGGACCCGTGGTCCTATAGGATATTCGCCTCCGTGGCGTATGGGGCAATTAAGAGTGCTCACCTATCAGAATACATGGCAACTCCTGCAGCGCAGTTCATCGGCGTTCGCCCTTCGGACATAGTCAGCTACGAATTACCGACCGATAAGTTGTCTGACCAGGACATAAAGGCACTGCACTCGATGCTTTCTGACCCAAGATTCGAAACTGAATTCTGGACGAATGAAATCAATCTGCAACTTGAGTTAAACAAGAAGAGCGAGCAACAGTCACTGGCAAAGTATGGACTGGATTACGTGACGGACAAATATCTGCCAGAGCGCCTGACTGAGATGGGCGTAATTTAGAGCCTCTCGATTTTTCTGAAGGTAGATACTTCGCGCAGCAGATTGTGCAGCGTTGGTGGCAATTTTCCCTTCAGCATGTAAATGCTCCATGCATAATACGCATAAGCGTAGATGCCGAGAACGATATAAAGAGAGCCGAACATAATCTCGCTCGGCAGCAGGATATCCATAAGGATTGTGATAGTCGGGATTACCAGAATTAAAGATAGAATTTTGAGAGATTTTATCGTGTTTCCACCGTGATTTTTTTTGTTTAAACCTATCGCTCTTGCAAGCTTATTATATTCACTTCAAATCCGCATTTCGAACACTTATTGCCTGCACCAAGACGGTTAATCACGCTGTACCCATGGCGTTCGATGAGAAGTTCATTGCACTTAGGACAAAATGTACTCTCGTACTTATGCCCGAGCACGTTGCCGATGTAAACATAGTCAATGCCGCATTCTTTTGCGATTTTATGCGCCTCTTCCAGCGTCTCCACTGGTGTTGGTGGAACATCGGTCATCTGGTGATGTGGATAGAAACGCGAGAAGTGGACTGGCGTATCTGCTCCAATGCCAACAACCCATTCCGCAAATCGCCTGAGCTCCGCTGGGCTGTCATTATGCTCTGGAATAACCAGGTAGGTGACCTCAAGATGAATCTTCTTTTTCTTCATCCGTTCGCATGTCCTGAGAACAGGGTCAAGTTTTGCACCGCTGATGCGCCTACAAAACTTATCGGTAAACGCCTTGACATCGACGTTAGCTGCATCCAGATATGGTGCTATCTTGTTCAGCGCAGCCTCACTCATGAAACCATTGGTCACATAAACCGTGTACAGGCCAGCCTTCTTCGCCAGTTTTGCGGAATCATATGTGTACTCGAACCAGATGGTCGGCTCATTATAGGTCCAGGAGATGCCTTCACATCCATATTGCTTTGCCAGTTCAATTGACTTCTCGGGCGTGGTCTCCTGTGTGGGCACTTCTTCCACATCTGCGAATGCGATACCATAGTTCTGGCAGTGCCTGCATCTGAAGTTGCAGCTCACAGTTCCGAGCGAGAGTGCCGTTGACCCGGGATAAAAATGGAATAGCGGCTTTTTTTCTATCGGATCGACGTTGATCGAAGATACGGAGTTATATATCAGCGTGTAGAGTTTGCCGCCCTGGTTCTCCCTGACGCGGCATATGCCCCTTTTGCCCTCTGCAATGGTGCACTGGTGGGCGCATAGATTGCACTGCACCTTGCCATCTGCCAGAGGCTTCCAGAGCATTGCTTCTTTTTTCATACCCTCACCTGAAATGTTCGTATCCTCTTGCCTCAATCTTTTCGGTCACGCCGTTCTTTTTAATTAGAATATCACCAGAAGTAACCTCGCCTATCACGGCAAACTGGCACGCCTTTCCTGCATTCTCTAAATAGTCTGGCTTAATGGTAAACAGAAGTTCAAAATCACCAGCGCCATATAAAGGCAGATCAAGATCAGTGGAAATAACTTTAGTTTCGTCCAGGACTGGCAACTTATCACCATAAATCAGAAAACCGACGCTGTTCGCCTTGCTCAAGTCATGCAGCGAAAGCGCAAGACCGTCGCTAATATCCATCATAGATGTCACCGCGCCGGATTCTGCCAGCGCAAGCGCTTCCCTGACCCTTGGCTGGGGCTCGAACAACTTTTTGGTCAGCGTATGCCTGACATCTTGCGCAACATCCATCTTCAACGCCCTAAGACCTGCCTCTGTTGTTCCCAACTCACCAGTCACGCAGACCAAATCACCTTTTCGAGCACCTCTGCGCCTCAGCAATTTGCCCTTTTCAACACTACCAAGAGCAGTGCAGACTATCGTGAGCTCATCATGCTCATCCGTGTCCCCGCCAACGATGGATGTACTGAACTCCTCTGCGCATGCATTCATGCCTTTTATGATATCCTCGACAAGGACAATCTCCATGTTATTGGGAAGTCCTAATGCCGTGAGGATGGCAAGTGGCCTTCCGCCCATCGCAGCGATGTCACTCAAGGTAACGGCAACAGCCATCCAACCCACCTGCCAGGGAGCCATCCCATCCGGAAAATCCGTACTCTTGTGAAGCATATCGGTGGTTATAAGAAGATATTCATCGCCATAGTCCAGGACAGCGCAGTCATCCTCTCCGGCGCCAAGGACGATGTCATGTGGCAACAGTTGGGAGATCCTGTTTATGAGGGCGCGCTCTCCTATATCTCGAGCTTTCATCGAATCGTACATATACCGATGAGAGAATAATAACCTTGTTGTGCCAGTATCGAGAAGGGATTTTCTCGGAATCATAGCAGGAACTGGAATAAGCCTCATTGGTTTATCAGTTACCAGTTGCCTTAATCGTCTAAGAGGAGGTGATGTGACGATGTTGCCAACGCCGAGATTGACGGGAAAGATGCCATTAGAAGAGGTAGTAAAGAAAAGAAGGTCGAGAAGGAGTTTCAAAGATGAGCCCTTGAGAATGGAGCAACTCTCGCAAATTCTCTGGGCAGCGCAGGGAATAACAGAAGGATTCAAGAGAGCAGCACCATCCGCAGGCGCAACGTATCCGCTTGACTTATATGTTGTTGCAGGCAAGGTGGAAGAACTGGAAACAGGAGTGTATCACTATGATTCAAGCAACCACTCCATCTCGCTCCACGCAGAAGGAGATTTTCGGACTGATCTGGCAAGAGCGTGCGCAGCCCAGGGATTCATAGCAGATGCGCCTGTCTCGATAGTAATAACGGCAGAATATGAAAGGACTACGCAGCGATATGGAGAGAGGGGCATCAGATACGTGCACATAGAAGTCGGGCATGTAGGGCAGAACATATATCTTCAAGCAGAGGCATTGAGCCTAGGAACGGTAGCAATAGGGGCGTTTTACGATGATGAAATCGCGAAACTGCTACGTCTCCCAGAGGGGCATCAACCGTTATATGTCATGCCAGTTGGATATGTAATGCAGTAAATCAGGTGGTACCTTGACCCATCCCACACTGGATATCAAAGGCTCCAGGGGCAGTGAGCTCTCTGGCAAGAAAATTGTATTAGGTGTTATAGGTAGCATAGCAGCCGTCGAGACGATTAAGTTAGCACGTGAATTAATCAGATACGGCGCTGACGTTTACGGCGTCATGACCAGAGATGCCCAGAAGATCATACACACATATGCGCTACAATATGCAACCGGGAGAGATGTAATCACCGAGATTACAGGAGATGTCGAGCATATTGAGTTATGTGGAAACCGAGAGGGTAAAGCCGACCTGCTGTTAATCGCCCCCTGCACGGCAAATACGATCGGCAAAATCGCGGCTGGCATAGATGACACGCCAGTAACGACCTTTGCATCCACCGCGCTGGGCGCCAATATCCCAATCATCATCGTTCCCGCGATGCACGAATCGATGTATTCCCATGCAATCATCGCTGAAAACATCCAGCGGTTGAAAAAAGTTGGAATCGAATTTGTGGGTCCCCGCTTGGAGGAGGGAAAGGCAAAGATTGCAGATACAGAAGATGTTATCCTGCGCGTGCTACGCTCTCTCTCAAAGAAGGAGTTGAAAGGAAAAAAGGTGCTGGTCACTGGCGGCGCAACCGCAGAGGCGATCGACCCGATACGAATCCTCACGAACAGGAGCTCGGGAAAGACGGGTTTGGAACTGGCAAGGGAGGCATTCATCAGGGGAGCGGACGTAACCCTTGTGCAGAAGGGCAAATGTCCATATGCAGATATTCAAAACATCTACATCGAGAGCGCCAAAGAGATGAGCGATGCCGTGTTAGGTGAGCTGAAAAAGGGGTATGATGTATTCATCTGCGCCGCTGCCGTCTCGGATTACACCATTGACAAGTCTAAGGACAAGATTCCCTCCGGGCAGGGATTAACGTTGAATCTCAAGCCCGTTCCAAAGGTAATAGAAAGAGTCAGAGCTGAGCATCCTAGATTATACATGGTCAGTTTCAAGGCTGAGACCAACGTTTCCAAAGAGGAGTTGATAGACAGGGCGGGGGCGATGAAGGACAGGGCCAAGTTAAACCTGGCCGTAGCAAACGATGTTGGCAAAGGTGGAATCGGGGGGGAGGAAAACGAAGTATACATCATCGGCGATGAAATTACACATGTTAAAGGTTCCAAACGAGAGATTGCAAAAAAGGTAATAGACGCAATAGTTGGAATGTTATGAATGTCATGAAGGCTAAGGCATACGCGCCGTCGCACATCACAGGCTTTTTTGAAATTTGTGAGTCCGAAAACATTGAGCGCATGGGATCCAGGGGCTGCGGATTTACGCTGCATGCTGGAACGATGACGGAAGTTGTGGCCAAAGATGGAGAGGCTATATCCATCCAGTTAAACGGCATTCCCAAAGAGGCGCCCACCACCGAGTTCGTAGTGAGGGAATTGACAACTAAGCCAGTTGAAGTGCGCAGTAAAATAGATGTTCCAATAGGATGCGGCTTTGGAGCCAGTGGTGCCGGCGCGCTGAGCACTGCGCTGGCGCTGAATGAAGCGCTATCACTCAATTTCACATACAAGCAAGTTGCAAAAGTCGCCCATATAGCTGAAGTAGAGAATAAAACTGGCTTGGGAGACGTAATCGCGCAGTCAACCGGCGGCGTAGTAATACGAAAAGAGCCGGGAGCACCAGGAATAGGCGTCGTTGACAGGATTCATGTCGGCGATGTTAAGATTGATTATGTGGTGTTTGGCGAAATTAACACAAAGGATGTTCTGAAAGATGCAGATATGAGAAGAGGCATCAACAAGGCAGGAAGAGAAGCCATGAAGGAATTGCTCCAAAGACCAACATTCGATGAATTTATTCAACTATCCAAAAAATTCGCCATCCAAACAGGGCTTCTAAGCAGCAGAGCGGCTGACGCGATAGAAGCCGTCGAATCCATGGGCGGCATGGCAAGCATGGTGATGTTGGGTGATGCCGTGTTCGCAATTAATGGGTACGAAGCGCTGAAGAAATTTGGGGATGTTAAGACGAGTGAAATATGCCACCAAGGGGCGCGATTGTTATGACTACTATAATCCCAAAAGACCATCCACGCTATGAATCGCTGATGATTAGGGAGAGATTAGTGAATGGATTTAAGGCAGGCATCGTCTGCGCAGAAGGATTGATTGCACACGGGAGAGGGGAGGCGTTTGATTATATACTCGGTGAAAAGACGATAGAGCCTGCGATGATTACGACAAGGGCTGCGGTTGCAGCAATGCTAACGGCAAAGCACCCGGTCATCTCAGTCAACGGTAACACTGCAGCGCTTGTGCCGGATGAACTGGTGCGTCTAAGTGAAAAAATTGGCGCGCCGCTCGAGGTAAACCTGTTTCACAGGATAGAAGACAGAGTGGATAAGATAATCCATCATCTGGAGACACATGGAGCAAAGAATGTCCTGGGAAAAAAAGCAGAGGCGCGTATTCCTGGAATTTCGCATGAGAGGGCTAAGGTGTGCAAAGAAGGCATATACAGCGCAGACATCGTACTCGTGCCCCTGGAGGATGGAGATAGGTGCGAAGCACTCGTAAATATGAACAAAAAAGTAATCGCAATTGATTTAAACCCATTATCGAGAACAGCGCAGACCGCAAGCGTTACGATTGTGGATAACGTGGCCAGGGCAATACCCAATATGATAAAACTGGTTGATGAGATGAAGACCCTGCCTGAATCTGAATTGGAACATATGCGCACCTCATACGACAACAAGGCGATGTTGGAAGAGGTAATCAGAAGGATTAAAATGCTTTAAAGAACTGGTTAGACGTAGGATGCTAGCATGATGATTAAACGAATTTCTGAGCTGGGCGACGCACAAATGGAAAAGTTGCTGCGCAGCGATGTCAAGGATGTTACGAGCGCTGTTAAGCGGATTTTAGAAGATGTGCAGAGAAATGGCGATAGCGCCGTCGTCAAGTACACGAAGAAGTTCGATGGTGCAGCGCTGAAAAACCTCGAGGTTACAGAAGAGGAAATTAGAGATGCTGAGGTATCCGTAGATGCAAAACTCATCAAGCACCTCGAGAGGGCGGCACTAAACATATCCGCATTCCACAGCGAGCAGTTGGATGATGAGTTATGGCTGAAAGAGTTTGGACCTGGCATAACACTTGGACAGAAGACCACACCATTGGATAAAATCGGCGCATACGTCCCAGGCGGTCTCGCATCTTACCCATCTACTGCGCTGATGACCGTAATCCCAGCAAAAGTGGCTGGCGTCCCGGAAGTGATCATATGCACTCCACCAAGGCCAGATGGTACTGTAAACCCTCTCACGTTAGCAGCAGCTGACATAGCAGGCGCAGATAGGATATTCAAAGTTGGAGGAGCGCAGGCAATAGCAGCGATGGCATATGGCACAAAGAGCATCCCCAAAGTGGATAAAATCGTCGGACCTGGAAATGTATATGTAACGGCTGCCAAGATGCTGGTGTGCAACGATGTGGAGATCGACTTTCCTGCAGGACCCAGCGAGGTTGTCATTTTAGCAGACCAACCTCTTGAGAAAAGCTTGACCAAAACCGCGACAATTATCGCATCAGATATGGTTGCACAAATGGAGCATGACCCTGCATCAGTTGCCATTCTTGTCACAACGTCCCAAAAATTGGCAAAGGCTGTCGATGTTGAGGTGAGGGAGCAAATGAAGAAGGCGCTACGAAAAGATATAATCGCCAATGCGCTGAAGAAGAGCACGATCCTGATTGCAGACGACTTGAAGCAGGGCATAGAGTTCGTCAACGCTATTGCGCCAGAGCATCTTGAACTCATAGTCCCAGAGCCGATGAAGGTGCTGAAGGATATCAGGCATTCAGGCGCAATTTTCGTTGGAGAATACTCCCCTGTAGCGGCAGGAGACTACGCGTCTGGAACGAATCATGTGCTACCAACGATGCGGTATGCCAGGGTGCTTTCTGGCTTGGACACGCGCCATTTCACGAAGAGGTCCAGCGTCCAGATCATAACAAAATCAGGGCTGCGCGACCTGAAGGATACGATAATAGCGCTTGCCGAGGCAGAGGGATTGAAAGCGCATGCGGAATCAGTCAGGAAGAGGTTTGAGAAATGATGGGCAAAAAGTTGCGTACTCATTACTCCAGAGAGATAACGCCTGAGGATGATGGCAAGAATGTCACCGTCGCAGGATGGGTTCACGAGGTCAGGGACTTGGGCGGCCTCACCTTTGTCGTTCTCAGAGACAGAGATGGAACGATGCAGGTCACGCTAGTCAAGAACAAGGTCAAGGATGATTTGTTCGATGTGGTACGAGACCTAAGCAGGGAGTCTATTGTATCTATTTCTGGTGCCGTCAAACAGGAGAAGAAGGCACCCAATGGCTACGAGATAATTCCCAATGAGATTATGGTGCTAAGCAAGGCAAAATCGCCTCTGCCGCTGGATGTCACGGGAAAGGTTGGCGCTGACTTGGATACGAGATTGGATGCGAGATTCATGGATTTGCGAAGGGCAGAGATTCAATCGGTGTTTAAAATCAGGCACCATGTGCTGACCGCGATCAGGGATTTTCTGGAGAGCAAGGACTTCATAGAAATACAGACGCCCAAGATCGTCGCCACTGCCACTGAGGGTGGGACAGCGCTGTTCCCCATCACCTACTTTGAAAGAGAGGCGTTTCTTAGTCAGAGTCCGCAGTTGTATAAGCAAATCATGATGGCAACTGGCTTGGACAGGGCATATGAAATAGGACCCATCTTCAGGGCAGAGGAGCATGACACGAGAAAGCACCTGAACGAGGTAACGTCAATCGATGTGGAGGCTTCCTTCATAACACACGAAGAGGTGATGTCGATACTGGAGGAGACAGTTAAACACGCCTATGCCCATGTTCAGAAACATTGCGAACGCGAGCTTGGTACCGTAGGCGTTGATTTGCAAATGCCAAAGACGCCATTCAGGCGGTTGCGATATGAGGATGCGCTTGACATCGCCAGAAAGCACAAGGAATGCAAGGACATGGAATGGGGAGATGACCTTGATACAGCAGCTGAAAAGGCCATCGGCAAAGAAATAGGAGAGCATTACTTTATAGTGGACTGGCCTACTGAAATCAAGCCGTATTACGTGCAGCCATACGATGACAAACCTGAAATATGCAAGGCATTTGACCTGATGCATCCAAAGATGGAGTTGGCATCAGGGTCGCAGAGGGTCCACTCGTATGACCTTCTGGTGAAAAGGATTAAAGCGCAGGGACTAGACCCAGAGGGGTTCGAGTTTTATCTCGATGCATTCAGGTACGGAATGCCCCCGCATGCAGGATGGGGCATGGGTGCGGAAAGGCTGCTTATGAGCATGTTGGGCTTGGCAAATATTCGAGAAACAGTTCTGTTCCCGAGAGATAGAAGACGACTCTCGCCGTGATTTCCGATTTCCCAAACATTTATATCCCTCCGACGATTTTATATTAAAAAGGAGAGGATGATACATGTCCGTATTACCAGTAGGCATACACCCTGCCGAGATTGTCTTTACTTTGCTCTTCGCGTGGGCAGCGTGGTTATTCGCCACTGTGAGGGAGCAGAAGCGCGAAAAAGGCGGGATAGAAGACGGTCATCGATTGTTCTTGGTGATAGGACTTGTGCTATGGACATTGGCATCTTTTTTAGATGTACTTGACAACCTCCCTGCCTCTGGAATAAGAATATTGGATATTTGTGAGCATTGGATATTCTTAATTGGAGCGATTGCATGCGTGATTGGGCTATCTAAAGTTTGCAAAAAATACGAGGAACTTATCAAGAGGCGAAGATAATGGCATGGATGGAATTAACCACAAACGCTCTGGCATTCGTATGCCTTCTCTATGGCATGCATTTGTCCCTAAAAATGCGAAAATTAACAGAAAAAGCATCACCAGCATGGCTACTTATCAGTGTTGGATTGGCATTTCTTACAATATATGCGCTTACCAACATCATTGAATTTGGATTAGAAGTTAGCACAATTAACGGCATCCTCAAAATAGCAGAAGAGCCAATAGGGGTGAGCATGGACAGGGCAGAGATGGGCATAGTCAATGCGGGAGCAGCATTGTTAGTAGCAGCCGGTTTGACATTAAAGCACTCAGTGATAAAACCGATTTGAGCCATCCAGCACCATAAGATATATCTCTTGTTTGTCGCATTATATTCTAATGAGGGGATGAAATGCGCGATGGGTTCAATGGACTCTGTAGTCCGTTTAGCGGCTCTAGACGGAAACTTGAACAATCCCTTATTTTTGATGTTGTAATGAAAAGATGGTAGGGGTCTGCCTTGTACATTAAAGAGATTGAACTCCAAAATTTCAAATCCTTCAAGCACAAGACGAGAATTCCATTTTTCAACGACTTCACGACCATCTCCGGACCTAACGGCTCGGGGAAGTCGAATATCATCGACGCTGTCCTTTTTGTTCTGGGCCTGTCTACCTCAAGACTGATGAGAGCCGAGAAACTTACAGACCTTATCTATAATGCCAATGGAAGGAAGAATCCCAATTTCGCTGAGGTGACGATACGATTTGACAATACCGACAGGGGAGTGCCATTAGATAGAGACGAGATAATAGTCACCAGAAAGGTCCAAAGAACAAATGATGGCGGATACTACAGTTATTACTACCTTAACAACAGGGCATGCAACCTAAGCGATATCCACACATACCTCTCCAAGGCCAGGATTTCGCCAGATGGGTATAACGTCATCATGCAGGGTGATGTCACCTATGTCATCGAAATGAGCTCTGTGGAGAGGCGCAAACTCATAGATGAAATAGCAGGCGTGGCAGAGTTCGATGCAAAGAAGAAGCAATCATTTAGTGAACTCGAAACCGTTAGGGAACGGATAGAACGAGTCGATATAGTACTCTCCGAGGTTGGCATCAGACTGACGCAACTACAAGAGGAGAGAGGGCAGGCACTCAAATACAAGGCGCTGATGGATGAGAATAGGCGTTATGAAGCGTTTACATTGCTTTCAAAACTGAAGAGTGTGGAAGACGAACTGAAAAAGTCAATGAAAAAATTAGATAGGAGGAATCTGAAAAAGGATGGTTTGGCCAAGGAGCTAACAGAGATTAGAGGCAGGATATCCACAGTGGATGAAAAACTGCGCGTTTTGAATGAAGAGATTACCCTGAAAGGGGAGGACGAGCAGATAGAGGTTAAAAAAGAGATCGAAGAGATAAAGGGCGAGATTGCCAAACATCAACATGCTATTGGATTTTTCAAAACCGAAATTGGCAGCATTGAGGAAGAGCGAAGGAAGGCGCTGATAGAGATTGATAAGACCAGGGAGAAGATTGAGAGCCTAACGGCAAAGATTGGAGATGAAGAAGTCAGGAAAGGGGGCATACTGGCAGAGATAAAGGAGAAGGAGGCTCAATTAAAGACTGTCCAAGATAAGACTGCCAAAGTGGATGCAAAATTTGCTGACGTGCGGAGCAGGCTTACAACGCTCAAAGAGCAGTTAGAAGGAGGGAAAAACGAGAGAAGTGAGTTGTTCAGGGCAAAAGATAGATTGCTCGACAGCATTCGACGTAAATCTTCTGAAGAAGGGGACATCAAACGCGAGATAGAAAGGTCCAAGGAGCAAATAGCCGAGACCGAAGTGATGATGAAGCGAGTTCACAAGGAGCTCAAAGACCTGGAAGAGGAGAGGACAAAAGTCTCAAGCAGTGTAGACGAACTGGAGAGTAAGAAATCTGCGCTGAAAGGCGAACTGGATAAAATCGAACAAGAACTCTGGAAACGGCAGCAAGAATGTGTAAAAATAGAGGCGCGCGTCAAGGCATCAGAGGAGTTGGGGGGCTACAGCAGGGCTGTAAGCACGATTCTAAATGCAAAAAAGCAGCGCGAACTATCAGGCATCTATGGAGTCGTTGCTGAACTGGGCAAGGTCGATGAAAAATGCGCTTCTGCAATAGAAGTTGCAGCTGGCAACAGGATGCAGTGTGTGGTCGTGGATGTTGACGAAGACGCTGCATGCGCAATAGAATTTTTGAAGAATAAAAAATGTGGCAGAGTCACATTTTTGCCATTGAATAAGATGAAAACCAGATCATTGCCCAAGTTGACCAAGAAGGACGGGGTAATTGATTACGCGATAAATCTCGTTGATTATGATGCCAAATTCGAGCCTGCATTTCAATATGTCTTTGGCGACACGATTGTGGTAGAGAATCTGGACATAGCAAGAAAATTGATGCCCGGAAGAATGGTGACGCTGGACGGGGAATTAATCGAGAGAAGCGGTGCGATGACAGGGGGCTCCTTGGCAAGGAGATTTACCTTCACCACGGCAGAGAAGAGTCTCAAGAAATTAGCAGAACAGGTCACAGTATACGAGACAAAACGACGCCAATGCCTTGATAAGATAGATGCAATCGAGGGAGAAATATCCTCTATCCAGAGAGGCACGCTGGACATCGACACAGAGATTGCCGGGAAGAAACGAAGGTTAGTGGAAGGAGAAGAGTTGACAAACACAAGCAATGAGGTCATCAAAGCCAAGGAAGAAGAGCTCGCGTCCATTATGGGTGAGAGGAAGAAACTGGGAGAAGAGATGAACGCCATGGAAGAGAAATGCACGAGTATGGATTCCCAGATTGCTGAGACGGAGGAGGAGATTAAAAAACTGGAGAAGTTACTGAAGGATTCAGAGATTCCAGGGCTGATGAAAGAGGCAGAAGATATCACCACGGAGACGCGCAGGCTGGAGAACAGGATACGTGACATAGACGCAGAAATAGGCACCATAAACGTAGAAAAGAACTTTTCGAGTTCAAAGATCAATGAACTCAAAGAGAGGACAAGGGAATTAGAGGATAAGAAGAAGCAGCTGAAGGAGCAGGTATCAACAGGCGAGGGAGAGATTGTAGCCCTTGAGGAGAAACTTGAGGATAAAAAACAGCGCGAGAAGACGTTGGAGAGCGAGTTAGTCGACCTGCGCGGCAAAAGAAATGTGTTGCTTGATGAGATGTCCAAGATAGATGCCGAGAAAAACGATGTACAGAAGCAGCTGGAGAGGATTGACGCACAGATAGAGATGCTGGAGGCAGGCAAAAACGAATTACAAGCTCAATTTGATGCAATTAAGAAGGAGGTTGATGAGACGGGTGTTGCAAAGGTGGATGAGGTGCCGCCACATGATGTAGTGGTGGAGAAAATTGCCTCGCTCAAGGCACAGATGACGGAATTAGAGCCAGTGAACATGCGGGCGATTGCGGAGTACGAGGAAGTGGAAACGCGACAGCGCGATTTGCAGAGCAAGAGGGATGTGTTGTTCAAGGAGCACAATGACATCATTGAGAGAATAGAGCGGTATGAGTCTATGAAAAAGGATGCGTTTATGCAGAGTTTTTGTGCAATCAACGCCCACTTCAAGGAGATTTTTGCAGACCTATCAGATGGGGAGGGTGAGCTGGTACTGGAAAACTGGGATGACCCCTTTGCAGGTGGACTGACGATTAAAGCCAGGCCCTCGGGAAAGGCAGTCAGGCGCATGGGTGCCCTGTCCGGTGGAGAGAAGAGTCTGACTGCGCTGGCGTTTCTATTTGCAATTCAGAGGCACAGGCCTGCACCGTTCTATGCACTGGATGAGATCGATATGTATCTTGACGGCGCAAATGCTGAAAGAGTTGCGAGCATGATTAAAAATATATCCAAGGGTACGCAGTTCATCGTTGTATCGCTAAGGGAGTCCATGGTGAGAGCGGCGAACAGGACGATCGGCGTAACCATGCAGGAGGAGAACATATCAAGCATTACAGGTGTGGTGTTGAATTGATAGACGAGCCGGTTGAAATCTTAGTAAATTTGGCTAAAGACGGTGAGATTGACCCCTGGAACGTTGATATAGTGGATGTTACCGACAAATTCCTCAAAAAGTTGGAGGAAAGGGAGCAATTAGACCTATGGGTATCTGCCAGAACGCTTCTATACGCCTCGATATTGCTGAGGATGAAGTCCGAAGTACTGGTGGAAGATGATGATAAAAGAGACGAATGGGATTTCTTTGGCTTCCAGCCAGAGTGTTTTCAGGATTTCCAGATAGAAACATATCCGCCACTACAACCAAGAGTACGCCGACAGTCAAAACGACCCGCCACATTGGCAGAGCTGATAGACGAGCTGAAAAAAGCAATAGACGTAAAAGAGAGAAAAGAGATACGGCGCATAAAAGAGAGAAAAAAGTACAGTCCAAGGGCAGAGGATGCCCTTAGAGTCCTAGAACGAGAGGATATGGAGAATAGGATTCAAATAGTGATGAAAAAATTGAAGGGGATATTCAAAAGGCAAAAGAAGGTCGTATTTTCAGAGCTGGTGGAGGAAAGAACTCCTGCAAACATCGTTCAGGCGTACATTCCGCTGTTGTTCCTGGCAACCAGGAAGAAGGTAAAGTTAGAACAGAAAGAGTTGTTCGGCGACATATATGTACAACCCAGGTAAGAGAGTATGAATGATAAAGAGATATTAGAGGCCGCGCTTTTTGCCGTAGGCCATCCCTTGGATGTGAAGGAGTTGGCAACGCTGGTAGAGAAAACGCCCGAGCATGTGTCAGAGCTGTTAAAATCCCTTGTAGATGAATATAAAACCAGAGAGACGTCGCTGGAGCTGGTTGAGGCGGGGGGCAAATATGTGATGCAGGTCAAACCAGCATATGCAGAAAAAGTACAGGACATAGCGCCCAAGGAATTCGAAACGCCCGTGCTAAGGACCTTGGCAGTTGTTGCCTACCATCAGCCGGTCACCCAGGCAGAGGTGGTCAACATCAGGGGAAACAAGGCATACTCACAGATTGCTGCGCTGGAAGAGAGGGGATTGATTAAAAGCGTGCCCCACAGAAGGACGAAAATGCTGACTACTACCTCAGCCTTCGTGGAGTACTTTGGGATAGAGATAAACGACCCGAAAGTAATCAGAAAGATGATTGAAAAAGTGGCGAAAGAGCAAGTCTCCACCTGATTTTAGGATTACTTTCGCCCCACTCTTACTTGCCACTATATATGTGCCAGGACTAAAGGAAGATATTGAAAGTAACCTCCTGGGCGCAACTGCATCCCCTTACACGTTTCTAGGCTGGATGCGGTTCCCCTCCCCTCTTTTTTGATCAAAATTTACTGAGATAGTTTTATAAGTAATACCATGGTATTACTTTGAGAGGGTAGCACATGAAAGTGGTCACAGCCAAGGTCCCGGATGAACTGACTAAGATGATGAAAAAGTGCATCAAGGAAAAGGGGTATTCGTCTCAATCCGAGCTCGTGAGAGATGCTATAAGGAGAATGCTAGAGCCTGATCTCAAAGAAGAGATAATAATGGATATCATCGAAGCCAGGGAGCAAATAAAGAGGGGGGAGACTATTTCCTTAGAAGAGCTGGAGAAGGGCCTGGAAGGACCCTGATGTACGCAATTGAATTCTCCAAGCTCGCTGGAAAGAAGTTTAGCAAACTGGACAAATCGATTAAAAAACGAATCATCAATAAACTAAAGGAAATAAGGAAGTCAAATAAACCTCGACGCTTTCTTGAGTCGTTAAAAGGAGTTACAGCCCGAAAGCTCAGAATCGGAGATTATAGACTCATTGTAGACGTTGACGATGAGAATAAGGTCATCTATATCCTCACATTGGGGCATAGAAGTGAGATATATAAAGAGCTCCATGAGTTCGAGGAGTGATTTAAAACAGAAAAATTAAAACCTGGACAAACTTGACTGTCCATGCTTTTTTAATGCTACCTGCGCCGTCTTCCAAGAGTGACGCACAAAAGTTGGTAAAGAGTCGTGTTCCTTAATCCATTTCTCCAGGAAATGCACTGTCCGGGAGTCTGAGGGATAACCAGAGCCGATCTCCTGCCCGATTTGTTTTTCTAAAGCGCGCACCGCCTCATCACGTCTCACCTTTGCCAGGATGGATGCGGCTGAAACTATTGGATACTTGACATCTGCGTTGTGCTCTGAGATTATGTCAACTGATGCGCCATACTTCTCGCGCACATTTTGCGCAAATCGCATAGGATTTACATCTGCTGCATCAAGAAATGCCCTGTCTGGCTTTATGTCTTTGAGAACTTTCGCATAGCTGATGACCATAATCTCGTTCATCGTCATCTTTTCGCGGAGCGCGTCGATTTGCCCTGCGCTGACCTCGATGATATGATATTTTGCGACTTTTCTTATTTCTTTCGCCAGAAATTCCCGCCTTCCCGGCGAGAGTGCCTTGGAATCTCTGAGGCCCAGTCGCCCCAGAGATGCGATGTGTTTCTCAGATACCATCACGCCAGCAACGATCATAGGTCCTACAACAGGGCCTTTACCTGCTTCATCGATGCCCGCAATTTTCATGCTACTCGACAAATATTTTCTCCAATTTCTTTATGTGCTCTGCAGTTGTGAGAACTACAACGGAGTCGCCTACCTTTATTATCGTTTTACCCCTTGGGAAAGTGACGTGTTCCCCCCTGAGTATTGCAGTAAGCACACAATCACTTGGAAGCCCCAAGTCTGCTACAGGTTTGCCAACAGCCGAAGAGTTTTCATGTATTGTGAACTCCACCATCTCAATGTCGCCCTCCTTCAATGACAAAAGTGTCAGGAGCTCCCCGGATGTAATGGCATTCTTTAAAACTATGGACGCTGCCGTTACAGTACTGACCGCAACATCGATGCCCAAATCCCTGAATACTACCTCATTTTTAGAATCGTTGACCCTTGCTATCGTCCTTGGAACTTTGAAGTTCTTTTTCGCCATCTGGCAGGATACGAGATTTGTCTTATCCTCCCCTGTAACAGCGACGAGCGCGTCTGCCTTGGCAGTACCGGCATCCTCTAAATACTTGGCATCAGTCCCATCACCATGGATGACAAGAATGTCGAGCTGCTCAGCCAGACTCTGACAAACATCTTTATCCGATTCCACCACCGCAACCTTTCTTCCCTCTTGAGATAGTGATTTTGCGAGGAAACTGCCAATTCTCCCTCCACCCACGATGACTATATACATATTTATCCTCTCCGCGATATTATCCATTCAAATGGGGTTGCAATCGATATTAATACTGCCCATAATTCCAACCTGCCAAGAATCATGCCGATGATTTCCATTATCTTGCAAGAAACCGGCATGCTTGGTCCAGTTATCCCTATGGAAAGACCGACGGTCCCCATAGCCGATGCGTGCTCGAACATGGCACCCGCCACAGAATACCCACTCAACAAAAAAACAATGACGCCTGCTATATAAAGCAGAGCATAAGCAAACGTAAAAATCGATATCTCCATGAACAAATCAGGAGTGATGGTTTCTTTCTCGCCCGCATACCACGTCGTCCTTCCGATAACAGCACTCTCTGGAAGCAATCTCGCCTTTATCTCCCAGAAAATAGATTTCGCTATGAGGCCCACCCGGTATCGTTTTATGCCACCGGCAGTGGATCCGGTGCTACCGCCTATGCACATCAATACCGTCAGCGAGAACAGTGCCAGATACCCAAAGTGATGCATGTTCTCTCCAGATGCAGTCATATAACCTGTGGTCGTTAGAGCGGAAACCACGTTAAACAGCGCATGCCTGAATCCCTGCAATGGGGAGTGGTAAAAACCATAGACCAAACTATACGTGACGATGGGCAAGAATACGATGACTGATGTATACATGACCTTGAGCTCGATGTCTTTTACAGCCTTGCCAAGTTTACCTGACAACAAAAGATAGTGAAATGCAAAACTCAGGCTACCCAATACCATAAGAACCATAGTAACTATTTCAATCTCCAGGCTTTGGTAGGCACCTATGCTCCCAGGCTGAGTGGAAAAACCGCCAGTAGACAACGCGCACATTGAATGATTTGTGGAGTCAAACAAAGGCATGCCAGCAAAGTAGTACAATATCGTTCCCATAAAGAAGTACAAAAGGTAAATGTCGATAATCATCCTGGCAGTATGCCTAATAGCCGGCAATAATCTTTCTGTTCTCGCCTCTGCCGAATAGACAGACGCGACACCACTTTTTGGACCTATGATGGCAGTCAACATGAGAACGGCAAAGCCAGCCCCTCCAACGAATTGCATTAAACTGCGCCAGAACAGAAAGATATGCGGGCACATTGCCACG
Organism: Methanosarcinales archaeon; assembly: GCA_026016205.1. Lineage (GTDB taxonomy): Archaea > Halobacteriota > UBA148 > UBA148 > JAUWXC01 > JAUWXC01. Next base: position 767,777 of record CP061209.1, read on the forward strand.
TCGACCATCGTAAGGCCAGTCGTCGTCCATCCAGAAACGGCTTCAAAAAAACCATCAAGCGGACTGAGAATGAAACCGATGACAAAAGGGGTTGCACCGAATAGGCATGCTGTAACCCAAAATACGCCAATAAGGATTAAGGCTTGGGGCCTTCTCAATGGTGCCAGCGCAGGGTCCACTCTGAAAAATCTCCAAAGTACAAATCCACCAGCCAGAGCCAGAAGCCCTGGGATAATAAAAGAGTAGGCGTAGATGACCTCACCAGGATACACTATGATTAAAAGCAAGGGCATGAGTAATATTAGACCCATACCCATGAGTAAAAATCCAGAATAACTGATTATCAAACGGTTACGCAGCGTTTGCACATCTACATCATCCATTTGACATCAACTCTTGGCCAAGACATCTTTAACCTTTCCCGATGCGCCAGCCAGATTCGCCACGACAGCAATATCGCCATCTTGAAGTATCGTATCGCTACCAGGTATTATCGCTTTTGTGCCTCTCAGAAGAGCCGCTATAGTGGAGTCCTTTGGCAGGGGGATTTCCTTCAGCGCCTTTCCAACGACGGGGCCTTTTACCTCTATCTTGTTGATCTCGATGCCACCCTTATTCACCGTCATGAGTGCAATCAAGCCCGGGTGCATAATGGCATTCCTGATATGCGCCACCGCAATTGCAGTGGGGCACACAGTAGCATCGATACCTGCATCCCTGTAAAGGGGCTCTTTCTCTGGATCGTTGACTCTTGCAATAACATTTTTCACCTTGAACACCTGTTTGGCAATCTGAGAGGCCATTAGATTGGTATTATCATCATCGGTAGCCGCCACGAAAACGTCTGCCTTGCTTCCGCCCGCCTTTGTTAACACATCCTGGTCAGTTCCATCTCCCTCGATGGTCAATCCATCAAAAGTAGGACCGAGCTCTTGGAAATGAGATGCATCCTTGTCTACAATAACAACGTCATTTCCATTCATCGATAACAACTGAGCCAGACCGCGGCCAACCCTGCCACACCCGATTATTAGCACATACATCATCAATTCACCACACAAACCATCATAATAAGTGCCTCAACTCCCAAAGCATTTTTGGGTTCCTCCTAGTAATCTCTGTGAGCAAGCTAGTTGCGGTCAGCTCGCCGAAATTGACGTCTTTTATAGAGTGTGCAAGCATGTCCAATTGTCCATCAGGCATCTTGGTGAGGACTTCCTTAGCATGAAGGGATTTGTCGAGACTATCCTCAATGGCGGATTTCCATCGCGTTTCATACTCGCTCAGCATCTTTGTTGACGTATCACCCTTCGATATAGCCTTCGCAGCCACCTCTCCGGCGATTTGTCCGGTTATCATAGCATTGACGATTCCACCCCCTGTGATGGGGTCTGTCATCCTGGCAGCATCGCCCACGAGCATCAGTCCATTTGTTATCGTGCGCTCCAGCGGACCGCTGACGGGCACGCCCCCAACAATTATTTCGAGTATGTGCCCATCTGAACAACTCTTGTCAACAAATTTTTTAAGGAAGTGAATTGCCTTCGTGCTGCCAACCCTGCTTCCCAAGACACCAACACCGACATTTGCCTCATGCTTGCCCTTTGGGAATATCCACGCATAGCCCCCTGGTGCGATTTCATTGCCAACGTAAAAATCACAGTAATCTTGGTCGAAGTCAATGTCAGCCATCAAAAACTCAGCGCATGTTTCGATGTCCGATAACTTGAGCGTTGTATTAATGCCTGCCCAGCGCCCAACTTTTGACTCCACGCCATCTGCACCTATGACGATGTTTGCCCGGACTGTAAAATCATCTCCAAAATGCTCCCCTCTGATACCCCTTACGAAACCGTTCTCTATGATTAAACCGGTTGCCCTTGTTTTCACCATCACCTCTGCACCCGTTCTCGCCGCTTGGAGAGTGAGTGCTCTGTCGAAAATCTTGCGCTCAAGCACATAACCCACCTCTGGCCCGGCTATATCCTCTGACATCTCAATTGCCGTGCCGTCTGGAGAATATATTCTAGCGCCCTTGACCTCGGCAGATATCCATGAAGGGTCTGACTCTATAAACGGCTTTATGCTCTCTTTGCCCACGCCCTCTGCACACCGCACAGGGTTGCCAATCTCCGCTCTTTTCTCGATTAACAGCACATCTAAACCGTGCTCAGCTGCCGTTTTCGCTGCAATTGAACCTCCTGGTCCAGCGCCCACAACTAGGACATCATATTCATCCTTCATGCTGAATCTCCAATGCCCCGACAGGACAGACTTTCACACATATCCCGCATTCTATACATTTATCACTGATTTCTACCCATGCATCTACTAAGTCTATTGCGTTTTCCGGGCAAACCCCCACACATGCACCACAATGGCCGCATTTATGTCTATTTATAACTATCACATATTTCACCTGAATAATGATTATATCTACTAATGCTCAAGCACTAAAATCTTTTTGAGCCTTAGCACCTCACAGCATTCACAATAACAGGATTTAAACCAGCAAACTTCCTGATATATTTTACTCGTTCATGTTTCAATTGAGTGGCATACGCTTCAATTTGCGCTTCGGAATAAAACCGGGTTAAGTCGAACCTTGTCATATCCATTCCCCCCACTTTCTTTGGAACCTGAACGCCAAAGTAGGGTTCACGCGTCCATTCGATGGTACCTCTGGCTATTCCTCTTATGATTGCAGCCATCTCAGATATCTCCACCCTTGCCACCTTTTGCTTTATTACTATGCCATCCTCGCTTTTCTCCATAATCTCGCCAACACCACCGGTATTCAAGAGATAGCATTGAATTTTGTCGCCATGTCTTTTGAGGAACTCATAGAATATGTTGCCCTCCTCTGCCTCATCGCCTATGATAAATGGATTGGTACCCACAACCCTGACAGATTCACCCACCCTGCGTGGGTCACTGGCTGTGGTCTCTATAGATTCACCGAGCATAAATGTGGCAGCAGCCTGTTCATGCGTCAACTTCGATGCGAGGGGCACGATTGTGTTCCTCCTGGTGATGAATAAAACTATCATTCCATCGAGTTCATTAATAAGAGGCAAATCAACGCTAGAGCATACGTGCTTATCGCCCAAATCCGCCCTCTGAATTACACCCCGGCCATTGCCGGTGAGCGTTTCATCCAAAAAGGAGACTTTACCGTGGTAGTCGACCATAACATTTTCAAAAACTGCGTCTTTCTTCGTCGCAGCGTTGTGGATTAGCGGGTGGTTGAGCGGGTCGATATCGGTCTTTAGGAAAAATCCTCTTTCAGGACCGAGAGCTGAGCCATCCTGGCAGAGGAAAACGACGTCATCTTGTACTATTTCTATACCTTCACCTTCTTCATTCAATCCATGATCGTGGCACGTATGCGTTGTCTTGCCCGTACCAGAGAGTCCGAACAGGAGCGTGCCATATCTTTGTATCTTGCCAGTCTTATCCCTTGCTCGAAGGATCTTCGCTCCAGCATGAAGGCCTAACATCCCTCTTTGCTTGGCATGCCACATCGCCAGCCTGAGAAATGCTTTTTTGGCTTCGCCCAAGTAATCCGTACCAAGGACATAAGTGATGCCTATTTCTGGAAAAACTAGTATTTGTCTATCCTTTTCATGCCACTCAGGCACTTGGATAAGGCAAAAGTCAGGACCTTTACTATTCTTTGAGTCAAAAAGTAACGTGCTCCACATGTAAGCGATGCGCGCGCTATCCTTACGTTGAGTCGAGAGAAACATTGTGCAGTTAGGAGTGAAATGAGGATTGGTACCCATCGTCCCCTTCACGCAGATTAACGGAGCCTTTTTCAGATATTCGTGCACCGATTCTATTGTTTTTGAGGCGTTCTGGATGATGGCTTTTTGCTTTTTACTCGGAGCTGGCAGCATGACTTCTGGGCTACCAAGGTACACGGTCAGGCCAGCACTTCTATTTCGTACCGTGGATACAAAAACGTAATTTCCGAACTCAGTCAGTATGCCGTTTTGCTCCGCTGTCCTGCGCAGTTCCTCGGGCGCAGGATGAGACACGTTGGGCTGATATTCTAATCCCTTAATGAATGACATGACTTCTTGACGCACGTGCTCAATATCTGCCCGCTCCATTGAGTTCACCATAATGCCCTTTTTGATACGATACCATAACTATAAAAATCAATCGATTACAGGAAATTAGATAGAGAGCACTGGGATTTTGATTGTGCCCTGAACCCCTGTGGCAACTCAACCCTGCCGTATTGGCCTCCGCCGCCAGGATGAAGGATTATCCTGCCTTCCCTGAAGGCAAGGATGGCCTCCCGCACACTTTCGTCAACCATGTTCAATTGCCCGATGTCAGCATCGACCAAAATTGTTACCTCATTGCCTAACGCACTCACCATCGTGCCCCACACATCTCTTACTGCTTTGGTATTCGAGTCAGACACGCCAAGCGCCAGGGCAATTATTTCTGCCAGCGGAATCAGCCTGAGATATGGTGGCCTGTGCTGTGGATGTCTTGGTTTCTCGTAATCAGCCAGTTCACTCACCCTGTCGCGAACGCCCTTTTTGATAAGACCTCCGCAGGTGCAGCGCCATTTTCGCTCCTGGCATATCTGAAGAGAATAATGCTTATAACACCGTATACAGGCGCTTTCATTATATTTTCCCTCTTCTGGCGGAAGACCAACATTTAATATAGGCTTCCTGCCGTTCTTGCGCAGAATCGCCTGCTTCAACTCTTCAAACGTGGGCGCACCCATCTCAAATCGGTTGAACTCCCTTGCAAGCCGGATGGGCCAGGGACTGTGGGCATCGGAATTTGTCAGAAATGTCAGATTTTGCAATTCAGCAATCCTGTCAGCATAGTCAGAATCTGCGCTCAACCCCAACTCGATGAATGCCACATGAGATGCCATAGGGCCATAGCAGTCGATGAGACTGTCAAAGTAGGCATACATCGCAGTCCATGGCGTAAACGCATGAGCGGGACCAAATAACGCACCCACATCCTTGGCATGTTGCGCAAGTTGCTTCCCATTCAGGCGCACCTTTGGCCGTCCATCAGAGGCAAGATTGGAAAAAGACGCCAGGCGTTCCTGTAATTCTTCCGCCTTTGAAATGGATGGAAGAATCAGTAAATGATGGACCCTAGCAGAGTCCTCTATCTCGCATGTAAGAACAAAACGTGTGTCATTGGCAACAAATGTGCCCTCATCCACGGGTTTTAATACCTTGATGTCTGACAGCCATTTAGGGTGAAGGCAATCGCCCGTGCCAATGAGCCCTATGCCCTTTTTCGCAGCTTCCCGCGTGAGCGTTGGCAAATCCATCCTGGCAGATGTCGCAGCAGAATATTTGGAATGAATATGCAAATCGGCATTCACATGCATAGAATCATCCGATGTATCTCAGGTCTTCCTCTGCACTAATGGGCTTTAACTGTGCCTTTTCCATTTCCCGCAACTTGGCAACGATTTTTTCCATGTCCTTTGCCCTGGATTCTAGGGCGCCCATATCGATATCTATGGTAAGAATCTTGGATAACACCTTGAGGACAGCTTGAGCACTACTCGGGTCCACCAGATACCCGGAGGTTTCACCCATAAGACAGACGGCTTCAATCCCCTTGAGTTTGCCTAATCCAAGAAGTAATCCTGAGGCGCCGATGATGCCTCCACCTGGCTCATTCTCCTTGAATAGAACGCCATATTTCTTCATCTCATCTACTAATTCTAGCGTATTGGCAGCGCCTAACACACGTGGCGTATCGACTAATTGACCTATACCATAGCCGCCCAGCGTATAGATTCGCTTAACCCCGTACTTCTCTGCAATATTAAGGTATACCTCGGCAAGTTCATAATGACCCTCATTGGTCACGCTCTGATAATCCCCAATTAGAAGCAGGAGGTTGTGTTTTTTGTCCGCATACACCTCATTTCTCACAAGTTTTACCGTGCCGTCATCCGCCACCAGGACCTGTGGGGGAAAATGCGGAGAATATACCTCAATGATTTTCTCAGCACCCAACTCCTCCACCATGTGCTCTGCCACTAACTTTCCCACGTGCCCCACGCCTGGCAGCCCTTCGACTATGACGGGGTTTTTTAACTTCACGTCCTTGAGTTGAATAACTGTGGTCTCCTTTATTTGATTGAGTCGCTCTGGCATTTCTTCATCATCCTCCTATACTTGCCATAAGGGTCCTTGGGCGAAAATCTAGGCGGTATAGAACTCTTTGTTTTTTTACCACAATTAGGGCATGTGTTTTTGAGGGTATAAGTACCGCACTCGCATTTGCGTATTTTCGATTTCATGTTTATTCCAAGTCAAGACGTGCTCAGCTGCCTGTGAAACTCTCCCACACCGCCTTTGGCCCTAACGATCTCAATAGCAACATCAGCTGCCTTTCTGAGCACATTTTCCGCTTTTTTATAATCAGGCGCCACTACTCTAATCCGATAACGTGGCGCGCCCACATAACTGAGTTTAAGGTTAACTTCAGGCGCTTCAACTTTTCCTGCCCCGCTCAACGCCTCCTTGATTATCTCTACTCCATTTGGAAGCGGACACGTTAGGTCAACATAACCAGTAATAGTAACTTCTGAGATTTTTACATTTTCCGCTGCAATCTTTGCGATGGCATCAGCGTATTTTCTCGGAATGCCGAGCTTTGTGATGGCCTCTGCGCCGTTCACAGCGACCTCTTCGAATGTAGAATAGAGGTTACCAAACTCCTCAAATAACGTAGATATGACATCGTGCATACCTTTAACGTCAGTGCCTAGAGATTCGGCGACAATATGCATCCATTTTTCCGCCTTCTGCTCGTTCTTCCAACTCTGTATCTTCTCCTTGCGCTGGTGCTCGTTTACATCCTTCAGTGAAAGGTCGATGTGCCCTTTGGACGAGATGTTTAACACCTTGCATACGACCTTCTGCCCTTCCTTGATATGGTCGCGGACATATTTTATCCATCCTGAGGCAACCTCCGAGATGTGGATTAAGGCCTCTTTTCCGTCATATTCATCCAAATTGACGAACGCACCGAAGTCGGCCACCTTTTTAACAGTGCAGACGACTAAGTCTCCCTGCTCAGGGTACTCCTCCCCTGTGAGCGTCATAACACCTCTAGGACCTTCGTCTTTATTTTCGCCTTTCCACCAGTGGGTTCAGCCAGCGTCCGGCCGCAGACAAGGCACACTATAACTGAACTGGCTTTCTCAAAAATAACCTGTTCATTCTCGCAATCGTCACACTTGACCTTAATAAATTTGCCGCCCATGGTTACTCCACCAACTCGAATTTAGAGGCCCTAAAGCAAGGCCTTTGATGCGCTTTTTTACACTCTGTACACCTATAACGCAGAAACACCCTCTTTGTTGGCTTATCTCCGCCTGGCACCTTGGAGAATTTTCCCAGGTTGCCGATGCCTTTTGTCCTCTCTTTCTGTCGTGCAATCCATGTCAATGTCGAGGTGCGTCCTTTCTTGACTTTTTCCACTTCGTGCATTGTATGCTTTTTGCAGTAAGGACAATGCGTCTTAAGTTTTTTAGGCATCTTCATTTTTATCACTCTTTCCAACTTTAATTGCTACAGCAACATGCCTATCGCACAAAGCCTTGGCGTTTACCTCTGGCAAAACCGCCACGTCTTCGTTTGATAACTGATAACTGCGTCCATCAGTACCCATAAATGTAGGAATGTCCTTAAGCACCCTAACGACGGTAAACTCCTTCCCTATATCCGTTCTCTTTAATAAAGAGCTTTCGGTGCGCTTAGGTGTTTTCTCTGTTTTCTCTACCACCTTGGGTTGAACGATGGAGCCCAATATCTCGGATTTACCTTCCTGTATTGAGCGGACCAGTTGCTCGAAGATTTTTAGTTCCTCCTGGGTTGCACCATCTGGCTGAATATCCAATCCAAATGCCCTTGTAGATGCCATTTTTACGATTTTTCCCAGACGCCGCTTGAATATCTCGTCTATAACGCGCCTGGCACTTTGTAGCTCGTCCTCAATCATCGCTACTCTGGCAGCATCCGCATGTCTTTTGCGATCCTCCAGCTCGTTGATATATGCTCTAACATTCTCATAAAAATCATGTCCAAGCGCCTGCAAACCTTGTGAGCGCCGCTCATTCACCTGTATCAAACGCATATCTTCAAGATTCATATTCAGCTGCACCCCTGCACATCAAAAAGACAGCAAGATGTTCGGGAAGTTTCTGTTTCCCCTTTCTTAGCCTATATTCTTCGCCTTTTATCTTTACGTTACTTGCCTTGATAACGTTTACCCCAACGCTTTCATCTCCGAAAACAACGGCATCCCTCAACGGGTTGAAGTCTTTAAGCGTGTCAAGTGTCAGGGGCGTGACCCGAAAACTAGACCCACCATGAAGGGATGTTGGGAGACGTATCAACCGCTTCGTATCTGCCGTCACGGGTTCGTCGGTCTTAACGCCTATGTCGGCAATAGCCATTTGGACAAGTGATCTCCAGAAGGTTATTGGAATCTTCCTGGATACATCGAGATTGCCTTTTTTGATACTATCGATATTACCTTTGTCCCTTGCCACCCTTAGGATTTCTAACGCCCTCTCATCACCAATGCCCCCAAAGCTCTTGAGAATCTGCACCGCCTGCTTATCCTTTTTGCGACCTAAATCCACTAAAAAAGAGACAATCCATCTATTGATTCGGCCCCTCCATCCAGCATCCCTGTATGAAGACATGCGAACGGTCTCAGCGCTCATGCGCCCTGCATCTCCGTATATGACTCTTTCGCCAAAGATTCTGTCTAACTCAAGCTCCAAACCAGTAATATAATCCACAATTTCTCTTCGTTCGGGGCTTTCTAAGCCAATCACATTGGGATCTCTCACGTGAATATGATAGCCCCTGCCTCCGGAAAAAACGACCCGCATGTGATTCTTGTCAAACCCAAAATCTGAGAGCAGGAAGTCGATGAGCTTGAGCGTTTCATCCTTCACCTTTTGGAGCATGTCGCCATAGGTTGTCCATTTTAGGTTAAGGTGGTCCGCATCCAAGTCGAATATTAGGTCTGCTCCTTGCCATCCTTTCTCCTTCATGGTCGGAGTAGATGGATTAGAATAATATGCGGAGGAGTGAAACACGTGTGCAGGCACCATGCTCTTGATGTAGTCAACCGCCTCGCCCTCACTCGTGAAGGATTTATGGCGGCGCATAACTATGTCTGGATAGGATTCATCGAAGAAGATAAAACCCCATTCCCTCTTTTCGAAGTGAGGCGGCAACTGAATGCTCGTGCTATTGTAGTAATTCTTGAATTTGTTCCGCAGAAATTCCTTTGTTTGAACTTGCATGGTCGATAATTAATTGAACTTCCTCATTTAAAGCCAATACCTCAGCGATGCCAGGCACCCTATCACAAAGAATGTCATAGTCATCACGGCGATGTCCTGCGCTCCAATTCGTTTCTCAGTGACATAGATTTGTGAGTCGGGATTATAGCCCCTGCTCAACATGCTCAGATACACCTTTTCTCCCTGCTCGTATGCCCGAATGAACAGCGTGCCTATGGTGTAACCAATCTGCTCCAAGACCCATTTGTATGGCTTACCTCTGATGCTAAAACATCGAGTCTTCTGCGCCGTGCGTATTCGCTGGAATGCGTCGTAGAACACGAACAGATACCGGGTCATTAGTCCCAGCAACAGGGCAAACTCCCTAGGCAATCCCAATCTCCTCGCAGAACCCACCAATTCCTGCATAGGCGTCGTGGACGATAGAAGGATGATAGCGGTCACGCACACGATGAGTTTGAAGAATAACAGCAGCCCAAAGAGGATGCCTTCATACGTGATTGCCAGACCAAATGGAAGGGAATACACCACGACACCACTTCTTATAAATGGTTGGAATAGCGCGATAATACCACCAAAGGGGAGGATTAAAAGGATTCTCGTCATGACGTAACGCAAACTGAGCTTGGATAAGAGTAGGAGAAGAAAGAGGTATGATTCCAAGAGCAAAAGAGGAATAACATCTGGCGCGGTCACCGCATAGAGTATTATTCCAAGCGCCACAATTATTTTAATGCGCCCGTCAAGTCTGTGTACGACGCTATCCTTGTAAACCTCTCTTTCTATGTGCGCTATGGATGAGTGTAATTCCATATTATCTCCCTAGAATGCGCAGTAATTCTTGCTTGGCTTCACCGAGGGTCAGCGGCGTCGTATTCAGCGACACACCCTCCACTTTTAGGGATTCAAATAACTGCGTTATCAATGGCGATCGCAAGCCCGCTTTTTCAATCGCATCCCTCTGCGAAAATACCTCCCTTGGCGCCCCCTGCGTTATCATGCGCCCCTTGGAGAGTATGACAATCCTATCAGCGAACAGTGGCACCTCGTCAACGTCCTGCGTGGCAACTATTATCGTCATCCCAAAATCGTCGTTCAGCCTGCGAATTAACTGCACCACCATAGCGATGCCGTTAGGGTCGAGATTCGCTGTTGGCTCATCCAACACCATCACCTGCGGTTCCATCGCAAGGATGCCAGCAATCGCAACTCTTTTCTTTTGGCCACTGCTGAGATGATGCGGAACTTTGCCCTCATACCCAGCCATCCCGACCAGTTCAAGCGATGTCTTCACCCTGTGCTCCACCACGTCTTTTGAGAGGCAGAGGTTCATGGGACCGAATGCCACATCCTGCCTGACCGTTGGCGCAAAAATCTGGTCGTCCGGGTCCTGAAAAACCAAGCCGACTGTCTTCCTAACGTCAAGAATATTCTTCTTTGTTATCGGCTCGCCCTTCACTAAAACAGTGCCGCTTGTAGGTTTTAATATGCCATTAAAATGCTTGAGCAACGTCGTCTTACCTGCGCCGTTGGCACCGAGAACTGCGACAATTTCACTACGCTTGACGATGAAATCGACATCATCTAATGCCCTAGTTCCATCATGATAGACATAGGTCAAATTCCGCGCTTCAAGTAAGTGCATGAAATCACAATTATGCTTTTTTGAGTATCATGCCAGCACCGTAAGCCATGACCAGCATCAATAATGTGCCAATCATGATGGCGAGCACTTCCCCCGTCCGACCCATGCCCTCTATCGCATAGTCAGGCATTGGCGAGTTAAACGCAACATAATCCATGCCCTCAGCACTCGAAAATTTTTCCGCCGCACTCTCCAATCCATCAGGATTGCTCGATGCCAGAAAAGGCGCCAGCCCTGCTATGAGCAATGCGATTGCAATTCCAACCATGAGTGTTTTCTTACTCATGCGCTCACCTTCCTCTCTGAAGGCAATATATCCGGCCTGAGGTTCAGCACGACACCGATGACGATAGCGGTAATGACACCTTCACCAATGACACCTATGACTGCATGGTACAACCCCATGAAATACAATCCTTCAACAAGGGGAAACGTTCCTGCCAGCCACAACTCCACAGCGCATACCAGAGCCGAGACAAATAATCCAAGCCATGCTCCGATAAAGGATGCTGCGACGATTTTGGTGCCGAGTTTCTTGAACCCCTCATAGGAATAGTAACCAACAAAACAACTTATGATGCCCATGTTGAGTATGTTCACTCCCAAAGTGGTGATGCCTCCATCAGCAAACACGAAGCCCTGAACCAGCAACACCAGCGTCAATAACAATACGCCTGCCCATGGACTTCCCAGGATTATGGCCGCCATTACGGCGCCAACCATATGTCCGCTGGTGCCCCACGGTATCGGCAGGTTCATGGCCTGAATGGCGAAGATGCCTGCTGCAAGTGTCGCGAGCAGCGGCACTTTCAGCTCATCCATTTCCTTACTTGCCCACTTCAAAGACGCAAGGATGAAGGGGACCGTTACTGCGAAATATATCGCGCATTGCCATAGTGGTATGAATCCATCTGGTATGTGCATTTTATCACCGTGTTAAGTTTTAACAAAAAAGTAATACCAATTCACATTTAAATATGTTTTGGTGTGAATGAAATGAATGATCAAACTTTCCTCAAAGTATTACGAATATCATTTACTTATGCACATCGTATTACTAATCGAAAGATATTTATTACTACAAAAGGTCATTAGATTGAGGAGATTAGAATGTCTGGGAAAAAGAACGTAGAAGTGAGTCAGAGGTACTTTAGTACCCGTGATTTGGCTTTTGTTGCAGTGATATGTGCAATGATAACTGCAGTGGTCATCGTGTCGCATAGGCTGGCTGCACCATTTTTGTGCATTCCGGGCGCAATCCAAGTTTCATCAGCCCTTTTTGTCGGTATTGTAACTGCTATAGGGCTTGCTAAGGTTAAGAAGGTGGGAACGTTCACCCTGATAGGGATAATAAGAGGGTTGATTGCTGGTTTTATTATCCCTGCCATGCCCATATTATTTCTCGCAGTAGCTGCTGGAGGCATCTTCGCAGACGGAGTTACAAAACTATTTCGTGCCGACTATTCAGAAGAAAAATTTATTATCTCAGCTTGTGGGTGCTACACGTTTGCCAGAGCCGTAGTTGCCATGGGCATGACAGCAGTTCTAGGTCTTCCAAGAGCGATCTTGAGTCCTTATGTTATACTAGCAGTATCTTTGGTCTGTTTTGCTTTGGGCGGCATTGGTGGATACGTTGGTACAAGGATCGCAAAAGAACTGAAAGAGGCAGGGGTTATGGGATGAGTTTAGAGAAAATATTGGAGGGTGCAAAAAAGGACGGGATAACAAGGGAAGAAGCATTGTATCTTTTTAGAAACGTAGAGAAATACGACCAAGCCCTGGAACTATTTAAAGTCGCTAGTAGCGTGAGAGATGACGAAGTAGGGAGTGTGTTTAAATTAGACGGTTTCATGGGCTTAGTTACACATTGCACTGTTAACCCCCCATGCAGATACTGTCGGCGTTCAAGCACTATGCCCAAATCTGGCTTTGAACCAGAGGATGTTCTGACCTTAGACGAAATATCTGAAGGCGCCAGACTGATAAAGAGCACAGGAACAAACATAATAGAACTTGGTGGCGGAACTACAATCGGCAACGATGGAAAAAACGTCATTGGAGCTGTCAAAGCAGTTAGAAAGACCGCCAACCTTGATATCTGGGTAAACGTCGGCCCAGCACTTTCAGAGGACACGCTGAGAGAATTAAAAAAATTAGGCGTAGTAGAGGTCTGCAGCTCCTTTGAAGTTAATCCCTTAAATGAAGGATTGTTTAGGGAAGTTAAACCAGGAGATAACTTAGAAGCCAGAAAAAATCTTGCTGAAATGATAAATGAGGTGGGGCTAAGGTATGCCAGTGTTCTAATGTGCGGGTTAGGGGAGTCATACCAAGATCGTGTAGATCATATGTTTTACTTAAAACAGTTTGAAAATTTCGAGTATTTTCTGATCACCTGGTTCCATCCTTTTCCTGGAACCCCTCTGGGGAATCGCCCATTAACATCACCGCTGGAAGCGGCAAAAACAGCAGCCATAGCACGTTTAATCTTTAGAGATATTGACATCCACGTTAGTGGGTATGAACACATCCCACTCTGGATTATGGCTGGAGCCAACAGGGCGGTTCATGCAGGCGCATCTGTGCACAGAGTAAGAGATGGCTACGGATGGCATACCCTTGGTGCGAAAGTAAAACACATCAATGATCGATTGGATTTCATCAATTTACTCCCCACTACCGTAAAAATGATCACCGGAGCTGGGATGGATGTTGAAGCGGAAATAGATGCTAAATATTAGGGGGCTGATACTTTGAAATTCTGTGAAAGATTTTTTGCAACTAAGAGTTCCATCATCCATGAGCTAGATCCTAGAGCTAAGTTGGGATTGATCCTTCTGGTGACGATGGTTAGCATCAAACTGGAGAGCTTTGTGTGCTTGATTATCTTAGCTCTTGTGCTCTTGATTTGCATGTATCTTGCGAAGATCTTTAAAGAATCTTTGTGTCTCTTAAAACATTTTGTTGTCATCCTTGGCGTTGTACTTTCAGTTTCTATAATTGTCAGAGATATAAACCAAACCGTTTGCACTGGAAGTTTTTTCGCGAGACTGTTTGTTATGACCACCGCAGGATTACTACTGGCCCTTACAACATCACCTAACGATTTTGCTAAAGCCCTAGAAAAAATGAGGATTCCCCGCCCTATAACTTTTATATTCACTACAACAATGAGATTTGTTCCTACATTATTGAAAGAAGTCGAAGCGGTAATGGACTCGCTAAGACTCAGAGGATTAAGGCTGCGTGGGAGAGATATTCTGAAAACCCCAAGCAGCTTTTACAGGGGGATTTGTATCCCGTTAACCGTTCGTTCAATTAAAATATCTGATGAACTTGCTGCAACTGCAGAAACCCGAGGATTTGGTAGTCCGAATAAGAGAACGTCTCTAAGAGAAGTAAAATTCCGAAAAAATGACCACATCTTCCTTTTTACGATGGTAGTTTTGTCCATAACACTTTTAATCGTCGATAAGGGGGTGGCAATCCCATGGTAGATCCTGTAATTGTCACAGAAAATCTCACGTACACGTATCCCAACTCAAACGAGGCGACGTTGAAAGATGTCGACCTAGAAGTCAAAAAAGGAGAGTTCGTTTTGATCACCGGCAAAAGTGGATGTGGAAAATCTACGCTAGCCAGATGTATGAATGGACTCATTCCACATTTGTTTGGGGGAAAGATGGATGGCAGAGTGTTGATTCATGGAAAAGATACTAAAAAACACCCAACATGGGAGTTGGCAAGGCACATAGGCTTGGTATTCCAAAATCCAGAGTCCCAGCTTTTCACCTTAGCTGTCGAAGATGAAGTGGCGTTCGGTCCGGAGAACTTCGGGGTTCCTAGAGAAGATATAGAAAAAAGAGTTGATTGGACTCTCACATCTGTGGGGATGAATGAATTTAGATTTAAACCAGTTTTCAATCTTTCAGACGGGCAAAAGCAGAGAGTTGCCATAGCTGCTAATCTCTCGATGTTGCCAGATATCTTGGTATTGGATGAGCCCACATCCAACTTAGACCCAAAGGGTGCAAGAGAGGTTTTTGGTGTGTTGAAGTACCTAAAGGAAGAGCATAAAAAAACGATAATCCTGATCGAACACAGGACGAACTATGCAGTCGGATACGTCGATAAAGTGATAATCATGGATTCTGGAGAGATTGCGCTCACCGACTCACCAGGCGTTTTGTTCAAAGCTCAGCTTCTCAAAAAGTTTGGCGTTCGCGCCCCAGAACCAATATTCCTTTTTGGAGACGCAAACCAGCATGTTGCCTCTGAAAACCATGACATGCTTAAAACCGAGAATCTCAGCTATGCTTACGATGGCAACGGACTTGCAATTCAAAGAGTGGACATGACGATTCAAAAAGGAGAGACCGTTGGAATAATGGGGCCAAATGGCTCGGGAAAGACGACGCTGGTAAAACACTTCGTAGGTCTGCTAAAGCCAAATGAAGGAAGGGTGCTCGTGGATGGTATCGACACCCAAAAAGCGGACGTATCGATGTTGGCGGAGAAAGTTGGATTGGTCCTTCAAAACTCAGATCACCAGTTGTTCATGGATAGCGTATACAATGAAGTTTCATTCGGAGTAAAAAATATGAAATCCGAAAAAGAAATCGAAGAGCGCGTTGAAGATGTGCTCAGAACGATGGATCTGTGGAGACTAAAGGACAGACACCCTCATTCTTTAAGCGATGGAGAAAAACAAAGGGTAACAATAGCAGCAGTTCTGACGAGGAGATCGGACGTGTTGATACTCGATGAGCCGACGAGTGGCATGGATGGATATCACATGGACCTATTGGTCGATAAACTCAGCGAACTTAAAAAAAGTGGTTTGACCATGATTTTAGTCTCCCATGATATAGAGATGATATCAAAATTGGCTCCGCGAACGGTTGTAATGTCAGAAGGAAAGATAGTGAATGACGGCCCGACTTCAGAGATAATTCAGCATTTTTAAGCGATCGAGCAAAGTGTTATTTATTGCTACGAATCATACATGAATGTAGCAAGGTGATGTTATGGAACAGGAATTGATGAGGATAGGTGTATCGCTCCCAGCGAATTTGCTGAGCCGCTTTGACACTATCATCGCGCAACGCGGGTATTCCTCCCGATCAGAAGGAATAAGAGACGCAATCAGAGACTACATCGTAGATTATGAATGGCTGAGCGGGGAGAGGGGCGAGAAGGTCGGCGTGATAACGCTCATCTACAATCATCACCAGCGTGGCCTGACTGACAGGCTTACAGACTTGCAACATGAATCTTTGAAATTGATAGAGTCATCGCTTCACGTTCATCTGGACCACGACAATTGTATGGAAGTCGTGCTTGTCAGGGGCGATGCAAAAGATGTCAAAACCCTCGTGGAAAAGATGATGGCGCTGAAGGGCGTAAAGCACGTGAAATTGACGATTACCTCACCAGGAGAGGGATTGTAGGCCACACGACGTCGCTACTTCCTCGAGTTTGCGCTTATCAGCGCTATAAAACAGATGGCTCTCACAATCACAATCGCTCGAGCCAAAGCCTTTTATGGAGTTGAAACGCGCAGCCAGATTTCTCGCGATGTCACACTCCTTTTTCTCGTTGCCTTCAACATAAAAGACGTCTCGCACTCTTCCATGAACCAACAAATAATCGATGTGCCAATATAATTTCTTCTCCTCTCGTAGATGCCGCGCTATCCTCGCTTCCAATCCGTTTAGGGCGGAACCGACATATGCATAAAAGCCGGCGTGAAATTTTATCCTTCCGAGCCTGCCAACTTGGATGTTCATGCTCTTGGGAAGTTCTATGAGTAAGACGTATGTACCCTTTTTATAATTCGCCACATCCAATACGCTCCATCCTCGATCAACACATGCTCTTTCCAAGCATACTATGACGTCGTTTCACGACTTTGTCAGTTGTTCAGCATCTTCTCCCTATTAAACTATATATCGCTCGCGAGTGATAACTTATGGGAAAGGGAACTAATGAAAGATCTCTTATTGATACTGCTCTTGATTTTCGTTGGACAGACTCTTGGATCATTGATAGGTCTCATCAAAAAACCAAGTAAAGTTGCCTTATATGGCTCTATATCATTTGCAGCGAGCATGATGATTGCCATATCTTTTGTTCAATTAATACCCGAAGGCTTAAAATACACGCCCCCATTTCTGATAGTAATCTCGTTTTTTGCTGGTATGACAATAATGTGGATAGCCGATCGTTTACTGCCCCACATCAATCCGGAGCTAATCAAAAAAGAAAAGCCCACCGTTAAACGAAGTGTCACCATGCTGGTCATCGGCATTGCCTTGCACAATATCCCAGAAGGTTTAGCAATAGGAGTTGGTTTTACAATAACTGCGAAATTGGGAATCGCTATTGCGTTAGCCATTGCAATACAGGATCTCCCGGAAAACATTGCGACAATTGTTCCATTATATAATTTGACTAAAAAAAAGATGAAGTCGTTTATCATCCTTACCACCACGGTACTGTTCGAGGTGGTTGGATTTATCCTAGGATATTTAGCTTTGAAAGGGGCGTCGTTGTGCTGGCTGGGGGCTTCACTGGCGCTTGCGGCAGGATTTATGGTTTACATTTCAGTCGAAGAATTGATACCTTCGGCACAGGTAAAGAGATATCCTAAAACGGCGGCGACAGCCATGATTTTAGGTGTGATGTGTGTTTTATTAACCAGCATCATATAACCAAAATTGAGAGATACTCGCTACGTCACACCTTGCCCTCGAGCCAGCCAATTTTAACGCCAATTTTCCGATCAAACTCCGGAACATATGGCTTGATATCCAAGAGCGGTGTGCCGTCAAGCATGTCAACACCTCTTACCCGCAGGATGTTCCCGTTACATTCCAACAGCTCCACGATGGTGAGTCCTATCGGGTTTGGTCTGCTAGGGGACCTTGTGGCAAAAAGGCCATGTAAATTTTCATCCAAAAAAGGCCTCACGAGAAGTGAATATCCCTTGGACTTATTAAACAGATATAGGATTATAAGGTGGGAAAAGCCATCGATATCTTTTAATCCTTCCTCATACTCTTTGAAAACCTCGATTTCACCAATTTCCTCTGATTTGTATGCTTGATAAGGCGCCTCTCCATCGCTCTTATAGGGTGTGTGTATTATTCCTATCGGTTTTAATTCCTTCATCTCACCCTCCTATCGCCGACATATCTGCCCAATGAAAAATAATTCATGTAAAGGTTTTTATCCATTGATAGAGCAATGACCTCATTTTAATTGAATTGATGGATGTTAAATCAGCTTTTCAGTTCACTTTTCCAATCCAAATTTTCTTCGGTAATACTTCGAGTAGATTGCACCCGCCGGATTATGCGCTAGCACCCTGTCTTTCACGATAAACGTCGTCACTGGCGCCTTTGAATGTTTTGAAAACAGGACATCATGCCCGAGACACAGGCCGCAGATTATATTCAAATCCGTATCCTTCTCGTTCAGCACCATCGCCTGCCCTATTGGATTGCACATCGCCTCGTATCTATCATCTTTTATCTTCTCCAGGCCAAAATCCTCCTTGTCGATCCCACAGATTTTGCAACAAACAGAGTAAACTTCAAAATCCTTTTCCAAGATTTCATGCAATACTCTGGCTTCTGACTCTAATCCAATACAGAATGCAATACCAAGTCTGCCATAGCCCATGTCCTTACAAAACGCCATCAATTCCTCCAGCCGAGTGAGTTTCATGTAGTGTCTTGCCTCAAGATTTGCCGCAGTAACCATTATCTTCAAGTTATCATCTTTGGCTTTGTAAGCACTCACAACTTTTTCCTTGATGGCAGTGCAATCTTTCCCTTGATAGCATTTCTTTTCATCACATAGAGCGCATTTCATCTTTGTTCACCACAAAATACGTTTGGTTTTTATGTATCCTTCTTGCAACCCGCCGGTCCTCTTCCAGCACTTCAAGGTATTTTACAACCTCATTTCGATGAATCCCCAACACATTCGAGATACCGTCTATCGTGCACGGCCTTCGTTTCAAAAGTGTTAATATCTTATTAGCTACATCTTTTTCATACGCCTTCATCGCCTTTCTTGCACATGGTGCGATTATCTCCGCCTTTTGGCCAAACATTTGGCATATCTTTCGCATTTGATTGGCATCAACGGGCATGGCAAAGGATTCACACGGCGGCCGTACAACCGTGTTCAACTGAATTTTGTCTGGATTTATTTCATTACTGATGCCTGCCATCTGCTCTATCTCGCCCATATTATCATTTATCCCCTTTACCAGCATGACTTCCAGCCAGATCTCGTTGTCGAAGTTCTTCCTGAACTTTTTCAGCCCATCGATGATATCTTGTATATTCAAGCCATGATGCGGCCTGTTTACTCTCTCAAATGTATCCTGCGTCACAGCATTCAAGGAAGGGAGAATTAAATCAGCGTTCCTTAATTCATCTCGCACCTCTTTTTTAAAGAGCAATGAGCCATTTGTCAAAACGGCGACCGGAATATCGGTCATTCGTTTAACCTCCTGGATCATTTCGCCAATTTTTGAGTTCAAGGTCGGCTCACCAGAGCCAGAAAACGTGATGTAATCGATTTCATCATGCTCGCGGGCAAGATAACTCTTTAGCTCACGTATAATCAACTGCTTGGAAACATACTCTCTTCTCTGTATCGTCTTATTCGTCGTTTGTCCCAACTGACAGTACACGCAGTCAAAAGAGCATGTCTTGTATGGAACGATATCCAGCCCTAAAGAAAAGCCCAATCGTCGGGATGGCACCGGCCCAAAGATATGGTTTTGTATATTCATGGCGTCAAAACTCCATGCTCCATCCTGCTCCGTTCGTTTTGAATGCATCTGGAAATCGCCGCGCAATTTCTGATTTACGCACGGTACAATGACATGGGACAAGGAGAGGTATATCCTTCAGTAAATCATAATCATCAAATCCATGAAATCCCCCAATTACACCATACACTGACCCAAGAGATAATGCACTGTTCAAAATTACGGATAGCCCAGGATGGGCGCAGCCCGTTATTACAATTATGCCTTTTTTCGTCTCGAGAACGAGGGATTGCTCTTGTATACCCGTCCCAAGCACGCCCGTCGTATAAACACGGTCGCATATTTTTGCTGGCCCATCCACTTCAATCAACCTGGCCCTTGATGTAATTTCATCTTTCAAGCGCTTTGAGAATGACGATGGCAGGTATACATCAACATCTGGATTCACATCCAGCAACCGCGCCAGTCCGCCAATGTGGTCCCAATGGTCGTGCGACAACACGACGATGTCGATGTCCTTGGGATTGATGCCCAGCGCCTTCAGATTGGACAGCAATATTGTACCATCCCAGCCCGTGTCAAACAAAACTTTTTTCTTATTCTCAACGAGGCAAGAAAACCCCCAGCCAGATTTCAAGTTTAGGAGTGTCTCATTATCGTAGATTACTACAATCCTCATTTAAACACCAATACAGAGCAGTATCAATCCAACAACCAAGCCAAACGCAACGTTAAAGGCTTTAACGTAAAACGTGTCCTTAACAGAGTAGGAAAGCAGGGGCAGCAAGCCGTGACCGTCCTGAACTATGGAACTGACAAGCAGGACGGAAAAAGGAATTAATCCTTCGACGAACAATAAAAGGAAGATTAAGTGTGGTCCTGATTCGGGGATGATTCCAATCAGGGCAGCTAAAAAGATCAACAGGAGTTTATTTTGTGGAAGAATTGCCCCCAAATCAAACCTGAACATGAGAAGGTTAATTGCCAGCACGGTGAAAAACAGCCATAGGAACAGCCTTGGCATGTGTTTTTTGATGATGTGGTCGTACACGTGTCCCCTAAAAAAATGTTTTAGGTCCAACCTTTCTTCTTCATGAATCTCTATCTCGCACGGCTGGCATGTCTTCAATTTGACCTTCCTGGCGACCCAATCGGCCAAGAAACCGGCGATTATTCCCAGTACCAAGCAGATGGCAAAGATCAATAAAGCTGTTCTCGGCATCATGGCCAGCATCACAAATGCCTCGTCTCCAGCAGTAGCAACCATCACCGCGGCTAGGGCACCGAAACCAACCAGGCCATGAACGTACAGGGAGACTATGAAGAAGGCGTCAACACAACCGGGTACCACTCCAAGGAAGGAGGAGATCACATACTGGTTTGAGGGTTTTCTAGTAATCTTTTCTCGGATCTTATCTTTAAACCTTAACTCAAGGTACTCAGTCACCATCATCAGCGCTAAGACTATCAAAAGTATTTTCAGGGTCTCCTGCAGGACCTCTGAAATGAGCATTTGAAGCATATGTTTCACTCCAAAATACGTGATATGTTATTCCACATTTCCCTTATCTCTCTTGAAACTTCCCCATCGGAGAATTCAACTACGGGCTTTCCGGCGACCATGGCCTCCGTGACAATTGAGTCGTATGGAATTTTACTTATCACATTCACACCATTTTTTCGACAGAACTCGACTATCCGATTGGTATTTTCCTCGTTGATATCATATTTGTTAATACAAACCAAAGAGTCTATGCCAAAATGATGGGACAGCCCTACAATTCGTTCCAAATCATGCAGACCTGACATCGTTGGTTCAGTTACAATCAGTGCCATATCAACTCCGGCAAGGGACGCTATCACAGGACAGCCTATGCCGGGTGGACCATCTATCAAGACCAAGTCTCTCCCCTGCTCCTCAGCCATTTTTCGTGCCTTATTTCTGACAACAGCAACCAGTTTTCCAGATGCTTCTTCAGCGATGTTCAGCCTGGCGTGGACCATTGGACCGTACTTAGTTTCAGAAATAAATGCATATCCAGAAATCTTTTCCCTGAGCGTTATGGCGTTCTCAGGGCAGACGTATGCGCATACGCCGCAGCCCTCGCATAAAATGGGGTCTATCGTGTGACCTTGTATCGCGCCGAACTTACACACCTTCTCACATCTCCCGCAATCTATGCACTTTTCTTCGTCCACCACTGCTTCCTTCATGCCCCTGAATTCCTCTTCTTCCTTCAGATGCGCCTCGAAAAGCAGATGTAGATTCGGTGCATCCACATCACAGTCTACTATCACATGGTTATGCGCCAATGCAGCAAAGGAGGCAACGATGATCGTTTTTCCGGTTCCGCCTTTTCCGCTTATGACGACCAGCTGCTTCATTGACTGTTCACCACACTTTTTATGTGCTCAAAAACACCTGAGAATTTTTCTTTCCATTCTGGCATCTTCAGAACAAATGGCACACCACGCGAGTATAGCTCTGCAATCTTTCTATCCATAGGAATTGTGAGCAAGATTGGAATGCCCTCTTCTCTGCAGTAGTCCTGGACTTTCTGGTCTCCGATTCCCTCGCGATTTATTATAACCCCAAACGGGATTTCCATTTTCCTCAGCACTTCTACAGCCAGCTTAAGATCATGCAGGCCAAATGGTGTTGGTTCGGTTACAAGTATGCAGTAATCGCTTCCATGCACAGCCGCTATCACAGGGCAAGATGTCCCTGGCGAGGCATCGATGATTACGGTTTTATCGTTATCGATCTCATTCTTTACTCCCTTTATCACTGGAACCGCCATGAGCTCGCCGATGTTGAGCTCGCCATATATGAATTCGATATCTCCAGCCGCCCCTTGTTTAACTACACCAATCTCCCTATTCTCTTCAGCAATTGCATTTTTAGGGCAAACGATCGAGCAGCCACCACATCCATGACATAGTTCCGGGAATGCCATAACCATATCATTAAGCACGGCGAGTGCATTAAACTCACAGAATTCGGCGCATTTTCCGCAGTAGTCACACCTGGTTTCGTCGACCGTTGGTACTGCTATGTAGACTAGCATCTGCTTTTGGATCTCTGGCTGCAAGAAGATATGTGCATTTGGCTCTTCTACATCGCAGTCCAAGAGTTGAACATTTGTGAGAGACAGTGCCATGTTTGTAGCTACGGTGGTTTTTCCCGTGCCGCCCTTGCCACTTGCTATGGAGATTATCATCAGTAGCCCTTATCTCACTAATTCTGTGTTGTGTTCTTTACAGGCATTTTCGTCAGTAGCCAATTGGAGCTTTCCAGAGTTCCAAGCATTGATTGCATCCTTCACGGTTCCACCAGCGCCGACAAAGACTTCGATGCCAAATTGCTCGAACATCTGGATTGCCCTCGGACCTAAACCAGAACAGAGCATCACATGCACGCCTTTTCTTGCTATCAGTTCAGGCGGAAGCCCTGTACCCCCCAGATGCTCGCTTGTGTTTGGAAAAACCTCTACCGCACTGGTCTTGGTATCCACCAGCACATAATAAGGGCATCTCCCAAAATGAGGATGTACTCTTGAACATAATCCACTATCGTCGGTACTTGGTACGCATATTTTCATATCATCACCTATCGATTCTCATGTTTCCCTGACCATTTTGCTTCCACATTTCGGGCAAGTTTGATTAAAGCATGGCGTCCCTGCAATATGCGGAGTTTTATGTCCACAATTTGGGCATACACAGTTGCCACCAGGGCCTAAACCAGAACCACCCATTCTCCTTTGTCCAACCATTATATCTACCTCCTTGTCAACTATTTTCTAAGTTCTGCCAGTCTCTTCTTGAGTTGATCCAATTGCTGTTCTAACGTTTGTACCTGAGTTTCCAGTATCTGCAGTTCTTGCTCTTTAGGCACCTGAGACGTTGGCATTGTTGGAGTGGGCATAGATGCCTGTTGCATAAACTTTGTGCCCATTCTTCGACCGCCTCCACGTCTCATGCCCCCGCCCATTCCCATGCCACCGAACATTGGCACCGTCGCTGCGGTAGTTGGGGGGAGTTCCCCCCCCAAGTACTTCGTCACCGCATCTCTCACGCTAATTCCCTGTGCAGATATCATCTCAATGCCAGCTTGATTCAAAACCATGGATGCGTTGGGACCGTAATTGCCGGCTATCACCGCCTTTGCGCCTTGACTGACGATTGACTGGGCCGCCTGGATTCCAGCGCCGCCCGTTGCACCTGCATATTGATTTTGAATTACCGAGCTATTCTTGATTTTCTTTCCTTCAACGTCTACGACCGTAAACGTCGGGCATCTTCCAAACACGGGGGATACTGTATCGTCCAAACCCCCTGCGGTTGTTGCAACTACTATTTTCATTTTTTCACCTCATTTTTGAAGCTCTTTGAGCCGTTTCTTAATTTCTTCTAATTATTGTTCTATCACTTTTGCCGGACTTTCCAACATCTGAATTCTCGTCCTTTTGATATTTGAACCAGCGGCATGCCAGTTGGTACTGATATCCCTGCTGCTTGGGGCGTGACCTGACTCATATAAAATATGAGCTACCCTGTATTTAACCTCTGTAGACTGTTTGTGACTTTGTAAAGGAATCTCTTTTATTTCTTGGAAAGTTCTTCCAGCCTTCCTTTTATAGCTTTGAGTTCTTCTTCCATAGATTTGACCATTTCTTCAAGATAGGTTTTTTCCTCTTCTTTTGTTGGTTCTGGGTACACGTAGGGCTGTGTGAGTTCCGGCGTCGGTCCGTAATATCTGTAATAAGGTCCTGGATACGAGCAATATCCTCTTCTCCAGAATCCTCGACCGAAACCTCTACCTCTAGCGAATCCTCTTCCGAATCCTCGAACAGATGCGTTCGTATATCCCGGCACTGAATAGCCTATGCAGTATCCTGCTCGCCTACCTGTCATGGGCCCTATGCCCATTGGTCCTGTTCCATCTCCACCTGGCATTCTTTTCACCTCCTATTCTAATGAAATCGCAATATTAGGGCAGACATCAACACACGCGCCACACTCTGTGCATAGCGCTTCATCAACTGAAGCAATGTCACCGTTCAGTGATATTGCGCCTCCCGGGCACTCATCAACGCATACCCCCACATCCTAAACACTGGTCCACATCAACTTTTGCTGGCACATCATCACCTCACTCTTTTAGCGACGCTTCTATTTTACCTACGATTCCCATAAACGACTTTGCTGCACGTGAATTGGGTTCTAACATAAGCGGCTCTCCCGCATCTCCCATCTCACAGACCTTGTAGTCAATTGGGATGCTCCCAAGGAATGGTACACTTAACTCCCTCGCAGACTCCCCGCCGCCGCCTGTCTTGAATATATCAACAGTATTGCCACAATGAGGACAAACGAAACCGCTCATATTTTCTACAATTCCAATCACCGGGATATGAAGCTGCTTCGCGAAGTTAACGGCCCTCCTTGAATCTAATAGCGCAACGTCTTGTGGCGTCGTTACGATGACTGCATTGCTGTTTGGAATTAATTGTGCAATGCTAAGCGGCTCATCACCTGTCCCAGGTGGCAAATCCACTATCAGGTAATCTAGTATGCCCCATCTTACCTCTTTTGTAAATTGTTCTATAGCCTTCATCCTAAGAGGGGCACGCCATATAATGGGTGAATCTTTTTCCATCAAAAACGCCATAGAAACCACCTTGATAGGAGATGCTCCGTCAATTGATGCGAGAACTGGTTCGATGTAGGTGCCATCGCTATACAAGCTACCAGCATCAAGCCCCAGCATTTTTGGAACATTTGGCCCAGTTATATCTGCATCAAATAATCCAACATTGTACCCCCTCATTGCGAGACCAAACGCCAAGTTAACCGCTACTGTTGTCTTTCCAACGCCGCCCTTGCCACTCATCACCATAATACTATGTTGTATGTCCCATGTGTGTGAGGCTTCGCCTTGGTTACCCACTAGTTCTTCCGATTTGTGCAATTTAGGTTTTTCCTCTAACATATTCACGTCTCCTACCTCTCACATAGCCCCTATCTTCAGGGGCCCTATGAATATTCGCTGAGCTGCACTTGGGGCACTCAACGGGCCTTCCCGTTCCGTATGGTTCTTCCCATTCATTGCCGCAATCATAGCATCTGAATCTCCTCGCGGCCATCTCATAATTGCCCCCATGAATTTTTATTGCCTTGCCATTGACCAAAGCGTCTGCGATTTTTTCCCTCGCAGACTCCAAGAGCCTGTGGAACGTCGGCTGTGAAATGGTCATCTTCTTAGCCGCTTCTTTTTGCACCAGTTTCTCTATACCGTTAAGCCTGATTGCCTCGAGTTCGTCAACCGCTAAACTAACTTCTTCCAAGTCTGCCAGAGGCATTCCTCTTGGCTTGAAATATGTAATCCCGGGTTCAAACCAGACTCGTCTATTCTTTCTGGGCCTGACCATGTTATGAATATATATTCATAACACATTTAAATGTTTTGCTAAATATTTCGCATCATAGAATGAGATTAAGCAAACCACCTACCAGCAAAGCAGAAGTGACCATGATCACAGCGGATTTGGCCATATCCACTACTCCCAGCTCTTTAGTTAAAACGACAAATGTAGCCACGCATGGGAAATACATCGCCAGTACCACGCTGGCCACTATCGTTTGGGACATTGTCAAACCAAGGGGCAAAAGCATCCCTATAGCCACATCTTTACGCAGAAAGCCAACTATGAGCGCTCCAACCGCTTCCTCTGGCAGGCCGAGCAAGCCCACCACTATAGGAGCGGTGATTTTGCCTATGAATTCGATTATCCCTAGGACATAAAGAACATTTACGATGAATACACCCAGCAGCACATATGGAATTGCCTCTCCCAGAAAGAACCGTATTCTCATCCATAATTTCTTCAATAACGCGCCCCAATAGGGAATCCTGTAGGGCGGGACCTCCATAAATATCTCTGGACTTTCGCCCTTCAAAATTTTGTTGAGCAAAAGTCCAAGGACTGCCCATACCATGAAAAGTGTCAAAAAAACAATCCCAAGACCTTTCACACCATACTTGCCCACCAGTCCGATTATCATAGCAAGTTGAGCCATGCAGGGGACTGCAATTGCCATAAGAGTTGCAGCGATGAAAACCTGTCTCTTCGTCTCCATGACCCTGGTAGATAGAGCTCCAGGAACGTTGCACCCAAGGCCGAGCAGGAATGGTATTATGGCTAAGCCATGCAAGCCTATTCTGTGCATTACGCTATCTATCAACACAGCTAATCTTGGCAAATAGCCACTGTCTTCTAGAAAACCCAGTACCAGATAAAATGCGAAGACATAAGGCAAAACCATTGCAAAAGGAACATAGAGCCCGGTGGTTAGCAAACCCATGGACTGCACATAATCTACTTTTCCCCCTATTAGCGTTCCAATCAAAACGTCATGGACAAACCCAGGACCCAGTAGCTCGCTCAATTTCATCACTAGAGGAGCATAAATATCAAATATCGGCTCGAATACGTAACCGATTAGCCCTTCACCAACAAATCTTATAAACCCGAAGGTTAGAAGCAGGACTGCTATGGCTATGGGAAGACCGGTCATGGGCTTAATGCTTGCGTCTCCCATTCTCTCCAAAAAGGTGTGGTGACGATGTGTCACGGTCTGTACCTGGCTGACTATTCTGCCAACCGCAGCCCATCTTTGCTCATCAGTACGTTCATCGTTGACTGGCATCTTTCCCCCTAGCCACTGTACGAAGCATAGCCTCTGACAACTTGGAGACAAGTTCTTTGACCCCTTCGCCAGTAATGGCGACTGTGGACACGACTGGAACGCCTAAAAGTTCTTCAAGTTTTTCCACATCGATGATGACGCCTTTGTGCTTTGCCTCGTCCCACATGTTAAGCGCTATGATTGCTGGTGTTTTGCTTTCCAGTAGTTGAAGCGTCAGGTATAAACTCCTCTCCAGATTTGTAGCATCCACCACATTGACAACCAAATCTCCCTTTTTCAGCATCTCGACAGCCACTTCCTCTGCCTTGGAGAACGGTTCCAGAGTGTACGTTCCAGGTACGTCGATTACTTCTGTCCACCTATTCCCAAGCTTCATTGTGCCCTTCTTGAACTCAACAGTAGTACCAGGATAGTTTGAAACTATGACATTTACTCCTGTTAGTCGGGAGAATATGGCACTCTTCCCCACGTTGGGGTTTCCCATCAGAAGTATTCTCACCCCTTCACCTCTACAAAGACTTTTGCCGCCATCCCCCTCCCAATCGCAACCCTGGCTCCATCTACTTCAACGACAATTGGACCTCTTAGAGGGCCAGACGTTATTGTTCGGATGGTCTTCCCAACTCTGATGCCCAATGATGCCATACGCCTTTGAAATCCTGTGCCGCCTTCTAGGTGTTTTACTATTGCAACTTTTCCGATGCCCAGTTCAGTCAATGTGATCATAGAAACGTCTCCTTTTTAATACAACATGATGCCCGCGCAATTGGATTTCCGTCAGGGCATTGCTGAGGATGTTTCATCAGCGAGCAAAATCGTCGCTCCACATCATCAGATATCACATGCTCCAGCCTGCATGCCTCCTTGTGTGCGCTATCTTCATCCATCTCTAGAAAATCAACCAAAAATCGTTCCAATAACCTGTGCCTCCGCTTTACTTTTCGGGCAATATTCAGCCCTTTTTTAGTTAGGGATGCCCCATAGTATGGCCGATAATCTATATATTCTTCCTCAGCCAGCTTCTGCAACATCTCTGTTACGCTCGCGGGTGCCACCCCCATAAGAGATGCAATTTCGGTGGTCTTCGCTGGTTTCCCACCTTCGGTCAAGGTGTGCAACGCCTCAAGATATTCCTCAGGTCGCTCCTCGTTCATACAACCAGATTTTTAGGGACGCCAAAAAATATAAAGGTTTGCATGCCTACTTGCCCTCTTGGACCTTATGTACATAATACAGCTTCTTGCGATAGAAACTCAGCGGATGCGAAACTCTTTCGCACAATGTCTCCTTCCCAACACAGTTACCATACGTTGCCATTGTCGCACATGAAGGGGCGGTATATGCCGTACCGGACGAGCCAAGGATGTGCTGGACCTGATACCTTGTCTTCTCTTCATCGAAGTCAGGCAAAACCCGGTAGATGTCGATGATTTGGTCTGCACTCATCCCTATATTGGACAGGAAAGATGTAAGTGCAAATCGCGCGGAATGCGCGAGGTTTTGCCCACTTTGAACAGTAGCTAACATGTGCCTGATGCACGGCGGAAAACATTCTGAGTTAATTTCAGCAAACTCATCTATTTTGAGCTCGGATTTGCGTTGTTCCAGATGGCCTTTGACTTCCTCAATGTGCGAGGATAGCGATTCGCACACATCCTCTGGGACATCTACAGGAAGCGATGCCTGAATTTTCTCCCGTATCGCCTCCTGAAGCAGTCTGGCAAACTCCTCCTTGGCCATGAGCACATAACTTTTCTCCAATCTGCGATTCGCCAATTTCCATTTTGGGTCCCCCATCCTGCTGGCAAACCGCAGATAATTGGTGAAGTGCATCTGGAGCTCGTTCCCTATGGTAGTGCACTGGATGCCGAACTCTTTTCCCACTTCTTCTAAAAACGCTGGAGATTCAGACTTCATCTGCGCATACGCTGCTTTGGCTTCAACCAATGCATATCTCCGGATAAGATAATAGTCCCCTATGCACGAAATGATAAGTCTGGCAAGCGGATAAGAGAAAAGTTCCACCTCCGCCAGAATGTCGTCGCCAAATGACTTTTTTATTTCTCCATCTATGGCTTGAATAACTCTCTCTTTTGCCCTGGCAATGACAGCTTTTCCAAACTCGCCATCACTTAAGAAATCCTCCAGCGATTTGCCAGAGCGTTTTACATAATCGGATGCTTTGGAAGTAAAAGGATAATATACAAGCCTTAACTCCATATTCAATCCGATTCGATTCTTGGAGCAAGCAGGTATTCAACCTTGCCCTTGCCGCCTGCTACGCCAAAGTTGATCTTAATAGGATAGTCCTTCCCGAGATGAAGCGTAATCTCATTTGCCTTGTTGATTGCCTTGCCCATATCGCTCAGGTAATCAAGCGAAAATAGAGAACGTGCGGGACCGGATGTGTCCAAACCGACCAGTTCGTCTTTGGTTAGTTGAAGCTTAACCTGATTTGTATCGCCTTCTGCTTCCATAAAAAACGCGCTTCCATCAACACCAAACGCCAGGTGGTCGCTCACCTTCTCTGCCGCCTTGATGGCCCTATACAAATCCCTTCCCTTTAATGTCACCTTTGCAGGCAGCTCCAGATTTGGCACCTTCGGCTCCTTTCGCATCGCTGCAAGGTCGAGCAGTGAAAGCGTATAGGCCAGCCCGCCCATCTTGAGGAGCAGGTTATGTGCCTCTGGGTCCAATTTGAGCTCTATCTTGTCTGACCTCTCAGCCATACTCAAGATATCCATGAGCGTCATCAAACTAAGCCCAATCTCGCCATCTGTGCACTCATATGATTCAAATGCATCTGGATGAAGGTCAAAAGATATCATTGCAACGTTTGCCGGATCTACTGCCTTGATGCTGATGCCATCTTTGTTAAGCCTAAATTTCGCCTCATCCACAAGAGTGGAGACTGCCTCAATTGAGTCCTTAAATATGTCTGCGTTGATTACAGCCTTGAACATTTTTACACCCTCTCTCGATAGGAACCTATCGGCTTATAATCATTTTGATAACAAACAAAGAGTTCGTCTTAAATATTCTACGAGTATTCTCGCCAGGTTTTGTCGCACTTCGTGCACCTGAAGAATCGCACCTCGCCCTCATCTGCGGAGCGCAGCTGGCGGAGCCACCAATATGCCTTATTGTTTCCGCATTCGGGACAGCGTGCCTTTATAGTTGGCAATCCTGCTCCTTCCTTTTCCTCGATGACAGGCATCTCTTTTTCCTGCATAGACTCTTTGGAGATGAATGTTGTATCCTCTCTTTTTTCGGTATGCCCGCACCTGCGACACTTTAACTCGTCACCTGATGGCAAGAGCATACTACCGCATTTTTGACAGAATTTCATCGATATTCTCCTTGGCATCATGAATCATCTGCTCGTGGTCAAATGCCAGTTCTGGCAGTTCAGATGGACCAAAGACTGCAACCTCTTTTGCATCCGCACCTGGAACAGGTTTACCCCTTGCCTCTACCAAATAACACAGCGATATTACCCTTCCTCTTGGATCCCTCTCTGGCTCAGAGTATACGCCCACCAGCTTTATGATGTCAATGTCCAATCCGGCCTCCTCTTTTACCTCTCTGGCCAGCGCCTGCTCCACAGTTTCACCTTTCTCGACAAAACCGCCGGGAAGCGCATAGCAGTTCTCAAACGGCGGGTTCTTTCGCTTGACCAATACAATCTTGCCATCAAGCAAAATTATCGCGTCGACTGTTAACATTCCATCAATTAGGGCCATGATGACACCTTTAATAAATCTATAATCATAACTCAATAGCCTTAATAAAGTCATAGATTATAATGGTGTTGCAATGCTTGAAAGTTTCCTCTGGACGGCACTCGGATTATTCGTAATCGCATCGCTCATATCCAGAAACAAGAGGGCCTCATTCCTAGTAGGCGCCCTCGGGTGGGCATTTTTTACGGTATACTGGGCCATAGAACCGACGTACTATATTGGAATCGGTGATTTTTACAACGCTATTCTGACCTTTTTGACTGGCATATTTTGCATATTCATCGCGTTCTTCAATGCCAATGCATATCGCTCAAAGATGTCAAAGAAAGAGTGGGAGACTCTGTACACTATTACATGCGCAGCCGCAATCGGCGGGATATTTTACTTTTCATTCGCCGAGATTTTCATGTTGAACGTAGCTCTGATAGGCGCTGTGACCAGCCAAACTGCCTGGATTTTGAATTCGCTGGGCGTTCCAGCAACATTCTCGGGTGAACACATCTTTGTCAATCACTACGACATTGATATAATCCTCGCATGTACGGGCATCGAGAGCATGGCACTGTTCGCAGGAGTGGTGGGGGCGGTTGAAGCACCTATTAGGCGTAGAGTCAAAGCATTCATGGCTTCAGTACCTATGATATATGTGCTGAACCTACTCAGAAACGTGTTCGTAGTGGTGGCTTCTGGCTATCACTGGTTCGGCCCTGTGGATAGAAGCTTCTACATAGCGCATCACATCATCGCAAAGATTGGGTCGACTATAGCGCTGTTTATTATAGCATATGCCGTGTTACAAATCCTGCCTGAACTGGTGGATGTGATTGCAGATGTTGCACGAATGTTCAAAAACCTTGGAGGGGCTGATGTTAGCAAAAGGTTCGATTAATTGGATTTTAACACCGCTAACCATAGCACTTGGCGCAGGGCTCCTGAAATTATACCCGATCGCAGTCGTCGGAGTCATCATGGCAGCGTTTTTCACAATCTTCTTCAGGGATCCTGAGAGGGATACGCCAGTAGTCGATATGATCTCACCCGCTGACGGTGTGGTGCTTGATACTGACAAAAAAGTGAGCATATTTATGAGGTGTAGGGATGTTCATGTTAACAGGGCGCCGTTGTCAGGAGTTGTGAAGAAAATCGAGTACAGAAAAGGGAGACATACGCCTGCATTTTCAAAGGGCTCAAGCAAAAACGAGCGAAATAAGATTACAATAGAGACAGAATATGGAGATGTAATCGTGACCCAGATTGCAGGCATTCTGGCAAGGAGAATTGTTTGTTACGTAGAGGAGGGGGGCATCGTAGAGAAGGGTCAACGAATCGGCATGATTAGATTTGGCTCAAGGGTAGAGGTGACGATTCCGGATGCGCTTAGGGTTGTCGTTAAAAAAGGGGACAGGGTTAGGGCAGGAGAATCGATAATTGCGAGGTTAGAATGAGCGAAAATATACTCAGGATGATTAAACTGCCGGATTTAGTGACGACTGTAAACGTGCTTCTGGGCTTCACGGCCATACTGATGATAGCGTATGGAGATTTATCAAGCGCTGCAGCGTTGATCATATTGGCAGCGGTGGCAGACGGCGTAGATGGTGTTCTGGCGAGAAATGTCGAGCACCGCGCCTTCGGAATAAACCTAGATTCATTGGCAGATTTGATTTCGTTCGGGGTGGCGCCTGCCATGATGGGATATCTATTGATGAAGGATGTGTGCCCTTATGTGGCATCCGCCCTTTCAGCCGCATACCTGGTCTGCGGCACCTTGAGGTTGGCCAGGTTCAACGTTTTGGCAAAAACAGACGTGTTCATCGGGCTCCCGATTACAGCATGCGGCATATGGGTTGCACTATTGGTCATGGCCGGGGCTGATGCATGGGTTCTGATGGCGTCATTCGCAATTTTGCCGATATTGATGGTCAGCGACATCGAATATAACAAGACCAGAGATAAGAGTGTCATGATTCTGGCTGGAGTCGTGTTCATAACGGCTGTGGCATCCTATGTGGCGCTCAGGGAGCTGTACTGGTGCATTGCCATGGGGCTCATAGTGA
Source organism: Methanosarcinales archaeon (assembly GCA_026016205.1). Lineage (GTDB taxonomy): Archaea > Halobacteriota > UBA148 > UBA148 > JAUWXC01 > JAUWXC01. The sequence goes on from CP061209.1 coordinate 801,057, forward strand.
TGGGGTGCTACATCCTCAGTCCATTGGTGTTGAGGAGGAAACATGGCATCAGATAAAGAACGGGCACTATTTGAGGTTGGAATTAAATTGGGCGCATTATACCATCAACACGTTGGGATGCCCATAAATCTTGATATGTTGGACGAATTAGAGCGCGCGATTGAAAAGAGTGTTTCACTGCAGCCGTATGTGCGCTCTGTAAAGGTGTCGATAGACAGGGAAATGGTGCAGAAACGCCTCAACGAGTTTGGCTACTGCGAATTAGAGGGGAGAATGCTCGATGCCGAGGTCGAGGTGCAGTATAAATCCGCAAAAGTGGTGGGGCAGATAAAATACGATGAAGTGCGGGATTATCCGATGATGTTTGTGGAATGTTGATGATGAACAGAATCGCCATAATTGGTCCACCGAGAATTGGAAAAACTACTGTATGCAAAAAAGTCAGTGAGTTGTTAAACCGTAAAATCGGAGGAATGAACACCTCAGAGATCAGAGACGGCGATAGAATGGGATTTCAGATCACGGATTTAATGACCGGCGCAACCGGTACGCTTGCACATATCCGTGGCTCTGGTCCAATGGTTGGAAAATATCACGTCAATTTGACAGACTTAGACAACATCGGCGCAAATGCTATTGAGCACGCCTTAGACGCAGAGCTAATCGTCATCGATGAGATAGGGCCGATGGAACTGAAGTCAGGGAGATTTGTTAAGGCCGTAGAGATGGCGCTGAACTCGGATAAGCCCATGTTGGTCACGCTGCATCAGCGCTCGATACATCCTCTGGCGGAGCGTATTAGGTCCGAGTTTGAAGTCATCGAGATAACCAGAGAGAACAGGGATGCTATCGCCAACAAAATAGTAGAGGAGATATGCAAACCGAGATAATCCAGGAAGGCATCACAAAAATCGTGGTCCCCGTATTAGAAAAAGGGGCAAATTACCCTCCATCCAGCGCACCGGTATTCTACAACCCAAGGATGGAGCTATGTAGAGATATTGGCGTTGCATGCGTGGCGGCGTTCGCAGGCAAGCGCAAACTTTCTTATGTGGATGTACTTGGTGCAACCGGCATACGCGGTGTAAGAATAGCAAATGAAGTGGAGCTGGAAGTCACCATCAATGATTGGAATCAAAAAGCGCATGAATTGATTGAGAAAAACATAGAATTGAATCAATTAAATGCCAAAGCCATGAAGAAAAATGCGAATGTGCTGCTTTCCGAGTCGCACTTTGACATTATAGATATAGATCCATTTGGTTCGCCTGCGCCGTTCCTGGATGCGGCATGCAAGTCCGTGAACAGGATGCTCTGCATAACTGCTACGGATACAGCGCCATTATGCGGTGCCCACAGGGCATCTGGCATCAGGAAATACGGTGCCATCCCTCTAAAAACAGAATATCATCCCGAGATGGGCGTGCGCATCCTTCTTGGCGCAATCGTCAGGAGTCTCGCGCGATATGACAAGTCGGTGTCGCCTCTACTATCTTATTCCAGGGAGCACTATTTCAGGGTCCACTTGGCAGTAGAAAAAGGTGCCGCAAAGTCAAACAAGATGATGGAGCAAATTGGTTTCATATGCCACTGTTTTGGCTGTGGCTTTAGAATTTGGAAATATGGCCTGGCGGCGCATATGCCGGAAAAGTGCCCTTCTTGCGCTGGCACCATATCATTAGCAGGCCCCCTCTGGCTGGGAAGATTGCACGACAAGGAATTTTGCAACCTGGTTTTGCACGAACTTGAGTCCAGAAAATTGGGCACACGAGAGAGAGCGATAAAACTCGTGCACCTGTGCACTGAAGAATTGGACAGTCCCACGTACTACGACCTGCACGAAATCTGCAAGGAATTGAAAATCGCGCCACCGCCGATGCAAACTGTCATAAAGATAGTACGCAAGGCTGGCTTCAAGTCATCCAGAACCCATTTTTCTGGCACGTCATTCAAGACGGATGCGCCATTAAAAGAGATCAAAGAAGCCCTTTGCCGATGACGTATATCTCTGCACTCTCTTTTCTGGACGCCCGGGGGCCGTACACCTTGACCAACCTGAAATGTTTTTTCGCCTCGTTAAGAAAGTCAGAAAACATATCGCCCTGAAACACCTTCACCACGAAATTTCCACCTGGTTTCAATATCTTCGTGGCGATGCCTAACGCAGACGTGCACAAACCGATTGACCTCGCATGGTCCAAGTTCCAGTTGCCAGAAAGATTGGAGGATGCATCGCAGATAACCACGTCAGCGCCCCCTGTCTTTTCAATCATGCCCTTGATGGATTCGATGGCAGAGGAGTCGGTTATATCCCCCCTAAGCGTTTCTACATCTTCTAACGGAGCGATACGCTGGATATCAACGCCCAAAACAAAACCACCCGAGAGTTCTTTCGCGACCTGGAGCCAGCCCCCGGGTGCAGCGCCAAGGTCAACAACTGTATCTCCCCTTTTGATTACATGGTGCCTCTGGTCAATCTGTAAAAGTTTATAGGATGCCCTGGAGCGGTAGCCCTCTTCCTTCGCTTTTCTGTAAAAATGGTCCTTGTGGCGTGGCATGTTCTCTGTGAGTTAATGTGATTGAGCATCTTTAAAGTTTTTCATGACGAAAGTGTTAAGAGAGGGCCATGTAATTAAGAGGATATATGAGTCGAGATTTAGGGCTCTCAGCCAGGATGTTCCTGACAATGTTTCTGTTGGGAGTAGTATATCTTGCATTTATTACCATACTTTCGTATGCAGGATATGGCATTGTGCCCATCCTTATCTTCGCAGGATTTATGCTCGGCATACAGTTTTACTTCTCGGACAAACTCGTGCTGTGGAGCACGGGTGCCAAGATTGTGGATGTGACAGAGGCGCCAAGATTACATGATGCGGTTGAGCGTCTATGTGCGGTAGCAAACCTGCCCAAGCCGAAAATAGCAATTGTAAACAGCCCGATTCCAAATGCATTCGCAACAGGCCGGAATAAGAAGAATGCTGTGGTAGCGGTAACGAGTTCATTGATGGACAAACTTAGTCAACCAGAGTTAGAAGCAGTACTGGCACACGAATTGAGTCATATCAAGCATAGAGACATGTTCGTGATGACTCTTGCCGGTTTCTTCTCCACGATTGCTTTCTTCTTGATGAGATACCTGATTTTCTTCGGAGATAGAAGGAGGGGCAACCTCATGCTGATCTGGGCGGCTTCCGTGGCAGTTTGGTTAATTAGTTTCATATTGATAAGGGCGCTATCAAGATACAGGGAATTTTCGGCTGACAGAGGTGCAGCGCTCATCACAGGCAACCCGTCAAACCTCGCTTCCGCCCTGCTAAAGATTAGTGGTTCAATTAAGCGGGTTCCGCCACAGGAACTCAGGAAAGCGGAAGGCATGAATGCGTTTTTCATCATTCCAGCCATATCAAGAGGTTCGATTATGAACCTGTTCTCCACGCACCCTCCAGTCGAGAAACGAATCGAACGACTTGAAAAGCTAGAACTTTAAACGGATGAGTTTTGGCTAAATGAAATGCTCTGTCCAGTCGAAAATCAAAGATTTTCTTCACCGAGCGTTGCATTCCTCACTTTGTTCGTCATGCTCCGGCCGGGATTCGAACCCGGGTCTTCGGCTTTCTTCCCACCTTTTTTAAAAAGGTTGAAGGTTGTTGAAAGGCCGGAATGATTGGCCGGACTACACTACCGGAGCAATGGGCCCGATGCGATTTGAACGCATGACCGCTCGGTGTCCCACTTTTTTCCGTATAACGCTTTTGCGAGCGTTAGCGAGGAAAAGGGTTAGTTATGAGCCGAGCGCTCTAACCAGACTAAGCTACGGGCCCTGTGACATCAAATATACTATCTCGTTACTTAAATCTAATTAATGGCATGCACAGAACAACAATAAATAAAGGCAGCACCATACAAAAAGATAACCATGGTCATAGAGGTCATTCATGCATTTGGACACGAGAACATCACAGCCAAGCACAGAACCACGTTTGAGATTACCAAGGACTCCGAAATTACGAAGAGAGCGGACTGCATCATCGCTGTATCGGCTGATAAAGGAGCAAGCGACCTCTCCCGGCAGTTCAAAAAAGTAGCGAGTCGACCGGATGCTATAATTATAGTGGACCTCCGGGCAGGTGGAGCGCATGAACGAATAATCGGGCGCGGCCACTATAATTTGAGGTTTGAGCATCTCACTGACCTAGTCGGACGAATAAGTTCACATACATGTCCCAGAACGTTGATGATTCACGCGGATAAGGCGGCGTTTCACCTCAACCAAGAATTTGTAAAAAGGATTCAACACAGGGATGCACGAATAAAGGTCACGCTAACTGCGAGGTCTGGAGCGAATGGGCAGCTCGTGTATCATTAATTGTATGATGACGGCGCTTGCAACCATGCAAACTGCAAGCGAAGAGACCATTATCTCCCACCCGGGCAATTTGCCCCCTATGCAGTACATGATGCTTCCTATAATCGCTGTGATGATGAACGCTGATGAAATTGCAATGACGCCCCCGCCAATCAACGACCGGAGTTGGGATGCCCCTTTTGCATCAAAGAACACAGAGCCGATTATGAAGGAGAAAGCTCCTATCATCAACACAAGTGCTGGATGAATTGGAAGCCCAGATTCAAATAAATACAGAACGCCAAATGCGATTCCAAGCATTACCAGCGCCATAGCGATGGAAATTGCCAGCGCCTCGACAAAATAGTTGGGCTTAATTTCCCTAATCTATTTCCCCCCCTTTATCGTGGATATTATCCTTATAGTTTATAAGTTAACTCAATAGATAAATCTATATCTGTTAAATATAAATTCCTATTGGATACAAAATGGCAGAAAAGAACAGAGCTGAGCAGAGATTTAAAGACATGGTTAGCCATTTCGCCAGGTATCACCCATTGGAATGTCCTTATAAAGTGGTATGCATAGCCCCTGCTGAAGCGTGTCCAAAAGACCCGGAGAGAATCCCACGAACTGTCACAGCAGTTCGCCCGCCCGACTGCTTTATCAGAAGACCGAGGAAATGGTATGAAGAGGAGTGGGTAGACCTCAGGACCACATCCTGGGTAGAGGTTTTATCCCTCCAGAAGCCATTGCTGTTCGTTCTATTCATAATAGCCACAGTCGTGTTCTTCTTCCTCGCCACCGTCCTGATGGTCATAACCTAGTTCTTGCCAGAATTATCCTGTTTAGCGCCTCTCCCATGTTTTCTCCAATTGAGAGGATGCCATGTTTTTCCATCGCCACGAGATTTCCTCGTTCAAGCGCGGTCAGCACGTTCTGTGCCAGTTCCAGGGTGCCGTAGGGCGCGTATTTAGCCATGGGAATGTTCAGTTCATTATAATGTGCTAATAGCAAATCGTCATGCACATGTATAACTACCTTGCAACCAAGTTTTGTATAAATCAAGCAGTGTAAAGGTGTTTCAGAACTGGGCTCTTTAGAGCCAACGACTTTGATGATGTTTTGTTCTTGGTCGTATTCCTTGAGTAGAACTACGTCTTCCTCTTTCAAACCGCCTAGCCGGGCTCCGCCTGCCGTTATCAAAATTCCATCGTCAACCCTTATGCTCAGATTACCAAAAAAGTTAGGCGTCATACCCAGCAACTTGAGTTTTTTGCCCGTTTCAATCATCTCGCGCATCTCACGCTCGTGTGCTATAGTATCTTTGACGAAAGTGGTCCTGAACTTGCGCCCCATATAATGTTCCATAATAAGATTCCTCAACCAGAGCCCTCAATTATCTGCACCCCTGCGCTTGTTCCAATTCGGGTGGCTCCAGCCTCAATAAGAGCGACTGCGTCCCTCCACGTGCGAATGCCGCCAGATGCCTTGACGCCCTTGCCGAACGCCTTTCGCATCAATGTAACATCATGAACAGTCGCCTTGCCACAAAGACCGGTAGAGGTTTTCACGAAATCCACGCCGGCTTCCTTGGCAAGATGGCATGCTTTTACCTTTTCTTTATCTGTCAAAAGTCCGGTTTCTATGATGACTTTTACAACCTTGCCACCAGCGGCATCAACCACTGCTTGTATGTCTCGTTTTACTACACCATAATCGCCTGACTTAAAGGCGCCTATATTCATCACCATGTCTATTTCATGCACGCTGTTGCAAATGGCATTCTTTGCTTCAAACACCTTAACCTCGGATGTGTTCGCCCCAAAAGGAAAACCCACAACTGTGCATACCTTGATATCAGTATCGGCAAGGCATTTCGATGCAAGTTGAACATAGGTCGGGAAGACGCATACCGCGTAAAAACCATGGGTTTTCGCCTCGTCACAGAGTCTCCTGACATCTTCATGTGTTGCATCTGGCTTTAGCAGGGTATGGTCAATCATCTTTGCCAATTTCTCTTTGGAGACACACATCCCAGATCCTCAGGTTAAATGCGGGGGGCCGGATTTGAACCGACGAACTCCTGCGAGAGTAGATCTTGAGTCTACCGCCTTTGGTCAACCTTTTTCCGTTAACGCTTTTGCGAGCGTTTAGCGAGGAAAAGGGTTATTGACCGGACTTGGCTACCCCCGCAACCTTTTAAAAGTTGACCTTGGTCTTAAATGTATTTGTTGGTCACGCTCAGGATTGGTTTAACGTACACTCACGTGAACGGTCCTATTTCTGGGGCCATCCAGCTCCACGAGAAATACACTTTGCCATGTTCCCAGCACAAGAGAGCCACTTTTGATTGGTATTGTTGCGCTGGACCCCAAGAGGATTGCCTTGAGATGTGAATGCGCATTATTGTCGATTTGGTCGTGCTGATAGCCCGCCCCTTTTGGGACAATTTTGTCCAGCATGGATAATATGTCTTCTTTTAATCTTGCCTCGTTTTCATTAACGATTATGCCCGTCGTCGTGTGATGTGTGCAAATAACGCAGAGGCCGTCCTCTACCCCTGCACCACTCACGACTTCTTGTACTGACCCCCTGATGTCGACCAGTTCGGTTTCCTGAGATGTCTTAACCTCGATGTTCATACCCATCACGCATCAGTAGTGTTTGTAGTCCTCATACTCGCACTTGGGGCAATATCTGTATGGATTGCCCGTATCTGGGTCTATCTTTTTGGGGTCTACTCTCAGTCTTGCGCCACAGTTTGGGCACAATTTTTCGCTCTTCCATTCATCGGGGTCTATCAGTCTTTCTTCAGCCATAATGCCACCAGAGCCGTCGGAGGGACGGCTGACGTAGGTTTAGGATATGCACCTTTTACAATATCAGTTTATCCCAATCTATTTATGGATATTTCATCAGATACCCGACTGCCAACAGCCCAACAATTGCGAATATTGCCTCAAAATACTGCCTTTATTACGTCTTCCATATCGGATTTATAATCATCATCCCTCTTTACCTCGATATCACTCAAACCTTTTAAACGAAGATTTTTTATTTCGTCTCTGACGACTTGTATTTGAAATTGTTTAATTGATCCCTTCTTATCGAAACCATACGAACGTACTATAATGAATAATATAGGGCTATCAAAATCAAATTTCTGCTTTTTAAAACTTCCATAATCCGAGGAGTTAATTGAAGATGCAACTCCAAAAAGATGTTTGGGTCGACTACTTAACTCCACTTCTACTACAACCCTTATTTTTCTGTCTTTAAGGCATATTATGTCGGGTTGAGCCAATTCTATATTTTTCTCATTTGAATGATAGAAATGTATATCTCCCCCTATTGTATGGGAACTAAGAATATCCCTCTTATCAATCAATGTTTCAAGAAATGAAATTACATCCTCTCGAATTTCTTTATGACATCCCTTGTCTAATGTCACGCCACCAGCTCTCCCCTAGAGACAGCTTCTGCATCTATGTTTAAGCATCCATTTTCTCCTTCAGGTCAAATATCCGATCCATGCTTTTATCCATACTATCCATCTCTTTAAGGAGGTATTCCCATACCGTATTTCCCACATTTGGAAGTAGTTCCCCTATTTGCCTCTCTGGTAGTCTCCTATCGCGCAATAATTTCCGCCATTTTTCTCTCCCCTCCTTTGTTTCTTTTAGTTCGCTTTCACTCTGATCATACATCTTCTTGAGCTCATCATCTGAAACGAATGAGGTTGCAATTAGAGGGCGACACCCCTTATGGAATAGTATCTGCATTCTGGCTTTCTCCCAACTTATTGGCTGCGGGATGCCGGCTGCATCTATTTTTTTCAAAAACTTGGCGGTTAATTTAGGCCCGACAACATTATAATATCCTTTTTTTCTACCTTTTTTTCTGCATTTACGGTGTAGTGTGGAGTCTGTCATTATGTCGAGACCGTAGAATATTTTTTTAAACGCTTCTACAGATGGATTAAGATAACAAAACAGCACAGGATACTCTCTTTTCGTTTTTTTATCAGATTTATTATCTATATATTCTCTGGGGCTTCTCCCGAACTTCCTTTTGATTATACCTTCCTCTTCCAATTCTTTAGCTATCAAAGAGATGCGGGCCTCATCTACTTTTGCCTTATCTACTTTTAACTCCTCTGCCAGCTGTTTCTGTATCTTTCTCTGCCCACCCAAGAGACTTACAATAATCTTGCGTTTGGTTCCCTTGTATTTTTTTATTTCCCCCATGTTAATCCTCTTTAGAGATTCCTATGTAGTTACCATTATATAACCACTTGCTTTTTTGTAAACCACTTATCAAAATGATTAAAGTCGATAACGGGTTTTGTTTTTGAAACAAAATGATATCCATGGTTTTTTTGCCCTAGAAACTAATCTATGAGTATATCTAAGGAGATAAAGACAATGTTAGAATTGGGGAAAAGAAAAGTCCAAAGCTCTGCAGGCAGCTTTTTTGTAAACATTCCGATCCTATGGGTAAAAAATAACCAAGTGAAGCGCGGGGATTTGCTGGAGATTACCCTGACGGATAAGAATGAATTGATCATCAAAAAGGCAAAGGAGCGTGCCACATGACCACGTCATCCCCTTCCAATTCATCCCAAGCACTCAAGATGCCTGTTTGGTGCCAGATTCTAGACGATGTGATCGCAAGGGCGTTGAAGGAGCGCAAGAAAAAGGAGGCAAGTCCATGAGCACCCCAATCGCCCGGAATACAAAGGCATGTTGTAGAGCGTGACAGTGGAGTTGCGGCATGTGCATCCACGCCACAAACGTCCGTTACCAAATCCATGGGAGCCCTGAGTATGGAAGCAGATGATTTTCAGACCGGTTTGGAACGATACAAAAGTTCATCCATCCCTTTAAAGGATTCATCCACCCCTTATCAATCCAAGAGAGTTAAGCGGATGAATCTCGTTCATCCGCCCCATGGTAGTGGGGACAAAAACCCCCTCGATGATCTGGACAGGAAGATACTGAAACTGCTACCAAACGGACACTACTGCAGGTCTCTCGCGCAGGTTCTCAAGATCCATAGGGCCACAATCCAGTATCGGCTGAAAAAGATGCAGAAATCAGGCATAATCATCCCAGAAAGGCATAACATCGCTGACAATTTGTCCATTACATATACCATTGCGCCAGGATGGGTGGGCCAAAGTTCTAAAGGAGGGGTTATAAAACCTGTCCAAAATGCCATATTTTGTGCCCATGCTACCTGCTGGCGCTTCCCGATTATAAGGGGGGGACAACCTCACTCCGCATTCCCCCAGAAACTCAAACATTGCAAGTTTTATAGATTCTACGAAGAACGCGCCACCATCGTCAGCACACCGAAGTCCCTCCTCATCCACGTCAAGGTTGACTTAGGCGCAGACACCATAGACAATCTCAACGTCAAATACCTTGAAGTCGCCCAATCAGTCGCGAAAACGTATGCAAAGCGCTTCAACCTCGCCCTTGGGACCCCCACCAAGTCCGGCAAGACTCACTATGCCATCAAGGGAGCGAGAATCAGTGAACTCGTCCGTGATAGAGGCACATTTGAAACCAGTGGCTTTGAGATAGACGATTCACACGGGGAAGCGCACATCGAGACCAAAGATGAGCAGCTCGCTAAAGGCTTCGAGTACACGGTCACGAAGATGCCTCAAGTTGTGGGCGATATGTCCCAGCAAATCGAGAACATGCACAAGATCATGGGCTCAAGCATCGCGCAGCAGTCGGTGATCAACAACGTCCTCCTTATGATTTCAAATGTCCAGCGCCAGATCAACGAGGTCAGGGAGGCGCTCAAGGGTTCAAATCCCCCGGGTTCGAATCCTGGCGCTAAGAGGGGGGGCAGCAATAATTGACTCAGTAATTCTAGGAGATTGCACCCTACTACGCATCAAAACTCGATAAAAAGACAAATATATTTGAAGTAAGAATTCGTATTCTGTCTAGGGAGATTGTTGAATGAACAAAATAGATTTCATCATCTACCAAAGGGAAGACACCGCAAAAATGCCCAGAGATGCGAAGGTCGTGCACATCGGCTACAAGATGAGCGTCGAGGACATCGGCGAGATCATACGAACGAGGAAAAACGTGAAGGCGATACAGTTCCCGCCCAGCATCGCGGATCAGCTACATCCGTTCGTGGGCACCATGCTCGACATGCAGGGCATCAAGAAGCTGGTGGGCTATGCAGACCGGTATGACGCAAAGCTCGTAAGCAAAGCGCGAAAGCTCCGCAGGAAGGGATGGAAATATGAAAAGATCGCCGATCACATATCAGATAATATCGGAGCAGAACTGTCCGCGCAGACGATCTGGTACTGGGTGAATAAGAGGAAATAAGACACAGTAAAGATAAGGAGAACTAAACGACAATTAAATAGAGGATTAAAATGCCAGATGTTAATGAAGAAATTGTCAAGCAATTCTTTGAGAAAAATGGATTCTTGGTAAAAACTAATTTGAAATATATGGTTAAAAGTGGTGGGAGTTCGGGTGAAAGTGATGTAGATTTAGCAGTTCTAAACCTTGATCCAGACCGCATGAATCCGGCTACTAATATCGTGCTTGAAGCGGAAGATTTGAAGGGTATTGAGCGAGCTGTTGTTGAGATAAAAGGTTGGCATGAATTACGTTTTACTCCATCGTTGCTTGCCTATTCTCCAAGAATATTTAACTTTGTACGCCAAGAGTCTTTAGATGCTGCAAAGAAATTTTTTAAAAATGCCAATTTCAAAAAAATATTGGTTCTTTCTGAATTACCTGTAGTTGAAGATAAAAGGTCAGAGTCGATACAAAAATTAAAAAAGGGCGGCATTGACCATGTAATTGAGTTTAAAACAATCTTAAAATACATTACAGGTGTTGTTAAACCTAATAAGAATTATAGGGATTCGGAATTTCTTCAAACCGTTCGACTTTTGAAAAGCTATGATCTATTGAAATAGTTCCATATTCTTTTCTCTGTCCTTTCAAGTTTCTCAACCGATATAAGGCAACATTTTGGCAATGTATATTTAAGATTGAAAATAAGGTAACAATGAATGGGGGAAGTGAAGGGAAAGTATGGGGGGCATAGTAAAACAGGCAAAAGAAAAGGTTATGAGGATGATTTTGGGTGAGGAAAATGACAAATGAAAAATCGAAGAATGGAATCAAATTAGGACAAATAGTCACAATAATAAGTGCCCTAAGTGTTATTACAATATCTATAATAGCCACGCATGCCTCTTTTCCACCTGATATCTTCCATACGCTTGTTGTCCTTCTTGTTACGATAATTATTATTTTTATTGTGTACGGATTTTTAGCACATCCAATTTCTAATTTTATCAAAAGGAAAAGAAAAGTAAGAAAGCATAATGCCCTTGCAAGAAAATATTTTGATGAATTTAAAGACTTTACAAACAGATTTGGTGAATTTGTAGAATCAAATAGGTGTGATAATATTCCATACGCCTTACGGGATTTGAGTAGTTCTCCAGAATTTAGAAATATATCGTTTTTATCAACGCAAGACATCCATAATCTCTTTTATAATTTTGAAAAAAGACTTAAACGTTTTGACGGAACCAAGGAAGATTTTTCGCTTCTCGCTAACGAATTTGATACACTTATGGATATGTATAACGAATTCTGCATTCGTAAACCAGTAGAAGAGATTAGAAGAATAGGTCAAGATAAAGTAAATGAACGTATTAAACGAGATTATAGAAAACATAAAGGAACTTATGAGCGATTCGTAGAAGATTATATTGGATTTGGGAAAAAGGTAAACAGAGGATTTGGAAGAGAAAGGATAGTTAGAACACACTTTGAGACACCAGGAGAATTGTAAAATGGCCAGAACAGATAAAATGAAAAACTTAAAAAATCAGATATTTTAAAATGATGAAGGCGGATAAAAGATATCATCTACAACTTCCATTAACAACTCGATAGGATGCCCCATACTTTAGCGGTGTGGCGGAGCCGTGGCTTGAGTGGAGAGTGAGGTGAAATGTGGAAAAAATACATAAAACGTATAATAAAAAAATGTGCTGAAAGATACAAACAATCCGCATCCATTATCGTCTTATTTTTGATGTTGATTTTATCGTAGGAGAAGTCTCTCGTATCAGTAGTTAGTATGCCTTTCGTGGTTATAATCAATCTCACGTTCGTCATTACAAACCATGATCGCCCCCACAACATCCTTCCACCCTCAAAGAATCCTCCAGTTGATATAACTCCTACCCTGGATCCCCTTCGCTCTAATCCCCACCCACCTCTCAACGATAACTCAATATTTTCATTTGGAAGTAAATAATCATTTAAATATTTCGAAATACGCTTAGGCAATTTGTATGTATTCTTGCTTAATTTTGTAAAGTCTATTTCAATATTTTCAACTTTGAGTGTCTCTTTAGCTTGTTGGGGTCTCCCTTGTTTGGATGTGTCTTTAATGAAAGGGATCCAGAGGTAAGGTTTGAACTGAAGGAATTGGAGAGGTCTCCCTTGTTTGGATGTGTCTTTAATGAAAGGGATCGTAGGTGGTATCAATGTCAATCCACAAATTAATATAAGAGATGCAGGAAGATAATCTTCAGCTACAAATCCTCCAAGCGAAGCAAAAATTAAGAATATTCCAAATACCCAACGTATAAGATTTATAATAGACTTTGTACTACATATATTCATACTTATCCAATACGATCATGCATTCAACTACTAATTAAATTTGGTGTTATCAGTATCCCGAAGGTCAAATTCTACCAACCAAAGTCGACGATTACATAGTAAGACGAATTTAGTTTTAAATCTGGTGAGAATCTTTTTTAGGAGGAGTTCGCATATAAGTAATTAGGTGAAATTGCGCCTCTATTCATCTTACCTTCATGCGCTGGTTGGAGCGAAGCGACAACGAGCGCCCAACCTTTCGAAATATTCTGTGCTGGCCGCAGCCTGCTCAGAATGCCGACCTGTTTGGGACGAATAAATGGCGCATGGATAGGAGGCGCACCCGGCGCGAAGCGCCGAGCCGAAGAGCGAGGCGATGAGGCGGGCGTGAAGCGCAATAACGAGCGAAAAAAAGAGAGGAGGCGCAGGCCATTTTATACCACGATGGCCAGTATATCGCTGAGAACAGGTTTATTGCTCATAAAGAATGCGCATTAACGCTGCTTCTTACTTTTGCTGATACTTGACAGCAGCAGTTTATGAGGAAGGAAGGGAAATCAAAGAAAATAAGAATTATTACAAGAGGGAATAAAATGATTGAAAAAGAGGATGTAAACAAGGCTGTAGTTGATTTTTGTATGGAAGTTATAGAGCATCCTTTAGTTTATTTTTCTGAATGTGACCTGCATTTTCTGTTATCAGAAAAATTAAAAAAGAATGTGAAGGAACTGCAAAACAAATACCCTACAGATTATCCCCGATGCAAAGGTTCAAAAAATCGTTATAAAACTCAATTGTTGCACAGAGAATATGGCGTAAAAGGCGGGAGGAAAATGGATATTTGCATATTTTCTAAAGAACAAATAGCTGAGATTAATCATTGGAACTTAACAAAAAATAAAAGAGACGGGTACATAAAACCGCTTTTTGGATTTGAGTTAGGTTCCGAAAAAACAAGGAAAAAGGATCACATGATCAAGGATCTAGAAAAACTTGAAGGAAATTGTAGTAATGGCTATATAATTCACTTTTTTAAAGATATCACCACTGCGCGTGATAATACTAGCCGTAGAAGACAAAAAGATGAGAAGATTAAGAAAGGATTCAAAGATATGGTTAGTAGAAGCATCAATAAAAGAAAATCAAATAAAGTAAAAATAATTGCAGTTCTTATAAGTCTTTTTAGAAAACAAGAGGGAAATTGGCCGCAATGTGAGATTTTTGATGAGATTTCTGGTTGGGAACCTTTCGAAAACCAGCAAACTTCAGAATCAAAGATTAGGGAGTTACTTAAATTCCAACTTGAATAGAAATATCAACCACTGAAGACGAAGTATCAAATTTTAATCTCACTATGGTCTGAATTTAGCGATGTTATCTTTTTTCCTTCAATCATTTCTTCAACTTCTTGTTTCGCTTTCTCTAATTGTAGTGTGACCTCACATCGTTCCTATTAGTTCAACCAAACATCATTCTAAAAAGTGTTCCAATCAATCCCGACTTCGTATACAATACGCCACAAGACGATTTAAGAATCTCTAATATGTGGATTTGTGGGCTTTTCTCTTTCGACGTTCTTCTTTAATATGATACCGGAATATCTGCGCAATACTTCTCCGACATTTGTCAAATGGAACACCCCTGTAGCTCCTATACCCCATGTCTTCTAGATCACTTATAACCTGTTTTGCTTTTTGACTTTCCCAGATATTGTCTATCCCTTTTAAAACCAAAACGAGTTGTGGCTTAGTTGGTATGTCCATGTAATTAGTTATATCAGGTCATCCTTATAGAACTTTCTCCGGGTCCAGACCGAGCGCCTTCCTGATCTGGTTAATCTGCTGCTGAACATTTGAAATCATGAGGAGGGCGTTGTTGATCACTGACTGCTGCGCGATGCTGGATCTGGTGCGATCTCTCAGGCAATAGGGTTCTGTAGAGCCCTCCGGTTGACAACTGCTATTTTCTACACTACCGCCCTCTCAGCCTGGCCTGTTCATCCTTGAACGAATGTTCATCCAGTCCTCCTTCTTCACCTGCTGCAACCCCACATAGGCGAACAGAAGCGCCGAGAAATAGTGGGTCGGCGTGGTTACCCATCTGCGCCTGGTGCCCATGGTGGTCTCAACGACATTGACATCTAGTATCAGCTGCGCATTGGCATCTAGATACTGGCGCAACACCTCCTTGTGGAACTTCTCATCTTCTTCTGCGAGCTTCATAAGGATTTGATAGTGAGTTCGGAAATAACTGCTAACATTCTGGTGATAAATCCTGTGCTCTAACTCCCTGGCAAGAATCTTGGCGATCTCGCGGTGAGAAAGGCGCTGATTTTTCAGGGTAATTGCGCGTTCCTCCATGCCGAATTTCACGATATTAGAGGTTACCATAACATTCGCCAAATGGCAAGGTATGGCAAGCGCTTCTATAACTCCGCAACTTCCGCTGCAAGCTTCTCTAGGATTCTATAATGGGCCCTGAAGTAGCAATAGACATTCATGCGTGATATCTTCTTACCGGATTCACTGGTGAGACATTAGGCAATCTGGTAGTCAGATTTACGTTGGTTCTTCAGCACTATGGCTCTTGTTTCAAGGCTGAATTTGACTCCTTTAGAAATCGTCATTTGGTGAGAATTGGTGAGACCTTCTATACTGATTCGTTGGATAGAATGTCAGCAATATCATAGTCTGACACGCATTGGTTCTTTAGCACTATGGCACGCGGTTCAAGGCCATATTTTACGACTTTAGAAATTGCCATTTGGTATGAATTGGTACGACTTTCTATAAAATATAAAGGTTAACGCGCTGCGCCTTGAAAAGAAGCCAGGAGAATGGCGCTAGAGAGCAGGGGGAAGCGCTGAATGTAGTTATGATTGCGCAGTTGATAGGATGTATATACCTCTTACAAAAAGCTACCTTGAAGACGTGGAACCACCTCTCGCTGGAAGTTAAACAAGAAAAACTCGCTACGAGCATTTCCGTTAAATCGGATCCCTTTTTTTCTTTTATTCGGCTTCGGTCGTTGGGGTTGTAATTCGACTATGCTGGAAGTTAAACATTACATTCTTATAAGATTTGGAACAAAGCTTTAAATGTTTAGTATTGGATTATTATACAAAAGAGAGACAAAATCCGACGGAATTAAGAGGGATTTGTAGATATGCCCAAGGGGTTTAATATTAAAAAGTTTGAGCAGATTCTCCACTACATAATCAGCAAGTGCGCTGATAAACCGCATGTTGGAAAGACCGTATTATATAAACTGCTTTACTTCTCTGACTTTGACTTCTATGAGTTGAATGAGAGTCCGCTTACAGGGGAGAGTTACCGAAAAATCACTTACGGCCCTGCCCCATGTCATTTTGATGATGCTATAAAAAAATTGAAAGAAGAGGAGAAAATAAGAGAATTTCATCCCAAGGTGGGCGCCCATATGCAAATTAAATTCTTACCCATCAGGGAGCCAGAGTTGGATTTACTGGGGGCATCTGAAATCAAACATATTGATGCCACAATCGGGAAACTTTCAGGCATGAATGCAAACCAAGTTGTTGCTCATACTCACAAAGATATGCCAGTTAAGGCGACAAAAGAGGGATGCATCATCGACTATGAACTAGTGTTTTATCGAGATGATATGTTCTCGGTGCGGGAGTACGACGATGACTGCATTCAAGGAAGTTCCAGAGTTTGCTAAGGACGTCAAAAAACTAAGTAAAAAATACCGCCATTTTGATAAGGACTTCGAACGCTTTAAAAAAGCCTTGAACGCTTCTTTGCCCAATCATCTCAGAAGGACTATTCGCATTGCTGGCCTGGGGCATGATGTCAAAACGCCAGTATACAAGGTCAAAACGTTCAAAAGCTCTGATTTTAAGGGACGGGGGGCAAGGAGCGGCTTCAGAATAATCTACGCTCACCAACCAAATGATGATTGTATAATTTTCATTGAGGCATATCATAAAAACAAACAAGAAAACGAGAGTAGAGATCGAATCTACAGATGCTTCGGGAAGAACGCCATCAAGATTTAAGATAAAAGAGCCTTGACTATGATCGCTGACTTGGTTGGTGGAATTTGACCTTCGGGAGTGCCGATTCCACCCAAAAATTTTTAGGTGAAAGCCCCGAAGAGTTAACGGAACCAAAAGAAGTGATACCATGAGTTCGACAATAGATTCTACTACAGTGATGGCGGGGGCAACACTGCTATTAGCGATAGTCACTGCGATATCAATTAGGTTAACACAAGATCATAACAAGAAGGTTGACAAATATAACGAGGAGACTCTGGAAGTAATGCGGAAGTCTCATGAGCCCGTATTATCTTTAGATTTATGGAAATCATGGAAAAAAGGACAGGAGCCTACATCCACAGCCAGTTACACCTATTGGATAACTGTTAGAAATGATGGTATGGGGCCAGCAAGAAATGTAGAGCTCAAATATCGGTTTGGTCGCATGCATATAAAACCCGGAGAGGTATGGGAGGAGTCGGAGAAAGATTTTGACCTGCATGTTATTGATTTACCTATGGGCAGTATAGCCACCGGTAGCGTGTTGGAAGAAAGACTGTTGGACTCGAAAGAAAACTCTAGTGACTTAGATTCTAGATATGCTGTTCGTCTGAAAGCATCTTATGAAGATATTTTTGGGAAGAAGTATTACGAATCCGAAAGGGAGAGACACCTAGACGACGTAGAAGAACGCTAATTTATCACTCAGCAGCAGATTGTCTGGTTAGAGGGTGAAATGAGTCCAAGTCGCTGCCCAGCTTTATTTCGTCTATCTTTAATTTCATACATCACGCCCCCATCTTCTTGGCCTGGGCTATCTCCTTAAGCTCTTCCTCTGGGAGCTTTGTGAGTATCTTCGCTATGGTCTTTTGCATCTCCTCATGTTGCAACAAAAGGTTCATTATCTCATCGCGCTTGACCGTCTCTTCCAATCCTTCCACCCTATCCTGGAGCGTGATGGCGGTCTTTAGATCCAGCACAGCGCCACACCTATTACAGAACTTGGCGGTGCTGGCGTTCAGGGTCATACACCTTGAGCACTTCTTGGGCGTTAGCGCGCTCTCCTCTTTCTTGCCCGGCTCCTCTTCCATGCCGTATATCTTGGCAATCGCCTTATCGGTGTCTCTGCCAGAGAGGTGGACGTATGTGGACGCCATGTTTGAGCCTTGCACCCAGCCAAAGAACTGGTTCATCTGCGCCTCAGTTAGATGATTGGCTAGAAACGTTGCCCTACTATGTCTAAGGGCGTGTGGATTGACGCTTTTCTTGATGCCCGCCCTCTTTCCTAGGACCTGGAGCAATTTCCTCACGCTGGCATAGTTGAGGGGCATGTTCTTGTTTGTCGTGCCCAGTCCAAGCCAAAGAGGAGCTTCTGGGTCGTCTCTAAATGGATGAATGCCCATCCAGTCTGCTAAATGTGGCGTGGCTGCGATGATCCTGATTCTGCGCATCCCAGTCTTGCCGTTTACGATTATCTGGGCGCCATGGTCATCAAAGCTGACATTCTTTATTCTCAATGAGCAGAGCTCTCCAACCCTGCAGCCTGCCTCATAGAGCACGAACACCAGTGCCCTGTCTCTCGGGTGCTCGCTTGCCTCGATCAGCCTCTTGATCTCCTCCTCGGTCAAAATCTCCTCTGGCAGTTTGTTATTATGGTTTTTCATGCCCGTCTTGATCCACTTGACTTCTTTGGGATATTCGTCTTCCATACCCCTCAGCCATCTATAGAAATACTTAATCGCCACCCGGTAATCGTGCTTAGTCCAATCGGCATAATCCATCTTCTCGATCCGCATGACGAGGTTTTTTAGGTCCTTGTCATCAGCGTCCTCGAAGTCCTTTCCCAGCCATTCAGCTAGCTTGAAAAGATGGCGCAGGTATTTTAGAATTCTGGGCTTCCCTAGCCCCTTGGCAAAACAGTAGTCCTGGAAGTCCAATATGGCCTTCTTATTCTTTTCGGAGATGGCCTTGGTGGTCCTGAGTTTCTCCACGTATTTATCCAATCTTCTATCCCAGTCGTAGATGTCGATTCTATGCCCTTTTCGTGCCATCAACCCCATATAAGGATGTTAAGGGATTTAAACCCTCAGTTCAAAGCCGTCGGAGGGAGTTGAACCCTCGACCTGTCGCTTACGAGGCGACCGCTCTACCACTGAGCCACGACGGCATAAAATATCGGTTTCGTAATGACTTAAGAGTTATGATGTGACCTGACAATCAACGCAGACAATGTATTTATGCGGCGCATACGAATGCACTTTCCTGATGTTGAAAACTTTGATGCCAACGCCACGGCGTGCTGCAATCTTACAGAGGTTGACAGCTGCGCCTTCAAAATCGTCTTCGTGCCTGATGTCGTAGTAATGCATGATTCCATCTGACCTTAGCATCTCAATCGCTTCATCCAAGAACTCGCTCGCCTTATGCGGAAGATTCATGATAATTCTATCGGCGCGCCCTTTAAAGCGGGCAGCCACCTCGCGAACGTCTCCCTGGATTATCTCGATGTTTGTTATAGAGTTCAGCTCCGCATTCTTGCGCAGAAACAGGATTGCATCCGAATTCTTGTCAATCGCTATTACGTGTTTTGCGCGCTTGGCAATTAAAATCGAGAAGGGGCCCACACCAGCAAACATGTCGATAACAGTTTCACCTGGCTTGACCTGCGCAGATACGCGTGCCCTCTCTGTGGAGAGATGAGGATTAAAATAGGCGCGCTGAATGTCCACTATATATCGGCAACCGTGCTCTTTGTGGGTAGTTTCCGTCCTGGGCTCGCCTGCAACTACCTTGAAGTCGCGAACCCTAAATTCGCCGGTTGTGGAGGAGATAGGGTATAAGACCGTCCTCACATTCTTGTGTATCTTGAGAATTGCCCTGGCTACGTTCACATCTTCCTCGGAGAGGATTGCAATGTCGCCGATGATTTCGTAAGACGGGGTAAAATCCAAGAGGTCCTCAATTGTCTCGTGTTTCTTCGCCTCTTCGAATTCGCCAGTCGCAATTTCCATGTCTGGCGGGATATTTTTTCTGGTTGATATTGGCACGTACAAAAACTGGTTATCTGACCGAATCTTGAAGGATTTATTCAAGATGCCTAATTCAGCCAGCTTTTTACGAGTTGATTCGCCTTTTGTTATTGGGACCTTCACATACAGGGATTTCACAATAAAGCCTCAAGAAAAGATGGCCCCCATATAATTAACTTCTTGTTTATAGGTGAAGAGGTATACCTTGTACCGCCTCTTGTTCCTCGAGCGCCTTGGAAATGTACCTGTATTCTCGTTGCGCCCTGCTACCCCGCCGCTCTAAAATGCTGGCCCTGTACATCCTACCTAGGTAAGTAGAAACAGTGCTCAGTGGTATGCGTTCAAAAGTGCGCTCGTAGTGCGCCTTGGCTTCTTTTGATGTGAACCAAACGCCTGAAGATTCATACCTCAATAATAGCTTCAACCGCTCCTTAACCGTCAGCGTTTCATCGCTTAGTTGTGCTATGTCCTGCACAAAGTCCTGGGAGGTGAGACGTGATGAAGTTTCAGCGGGTGTAGGCTGGAAATCCAGAGCTTCAATCATCTGAAGGACTCTTTTCTTAGTGAGAGCGCCCTCAAACGACACGGTAGTTTTCGTGCCATCGTCGTAGACGATCTCCATATTTATCTTCATCACGCTCGCTCCCTGTTTGGCGTCCCATCCCCTCCAGAATGGTGCATTCAAGTTTCATATATTCACACTTTATTACGGTGTGAATGTGAAACGTTCTTGTGAACGACATGTGAATAGTAGTAAACACCCCCTATATATACTTTTCAGTCGAAATAAGGGTGTAGAGTTGTAGATGACTGATTCTGGCAGTATACTGCACGTTTTAGGCATTAAAAGACGCTATAATGGCGTATTTTGTGTTTCACGCTGTCACAAGCTGTGAATTGTCATAAAAATTTCTCTACGCTCTTATCTTCTTTTTCCACAGGAAATGAAGGGGTTGCCCATTTTGCCCTTAACACTCTTTTTCACAGAGTTTAAGTGACAATAAGCCTGCTAACAGCATAAAAATTAAGACATAGCATGCCCATCCACAGACTTGGTGAATTGGTGAAATGCTTACATTTGTTGGTGCTGGATTATATGATGAGAGCGATATAACGCTAAAGGGTTTGAATGCCATTAAGGATGCGGACCATGTTTTTGCAGAGTTCTACACCTCTAAGTTAATGGGAACAACGCTGGACAAAATGGAGCAGTTGTATGGGAAAAAGATTCATCTATTGACACGAGAAGACGTCGAACAGAGCCCAGAGAAGGTGCTCACTCTGGCAAAAGACGGAAATATCGTTTTTCTGACGGGCGGCGATGTCATGGTTTCCACAACCCATGTTGATCTCAGGCTCAGGGCAGTGGATATGGGCATCAAGACGAGAATAATTCACGGATTGTCAGTACAATCCGCAGTATGTGGATTGACGGGGCTGCAAAACTATAGATTTGGTAAATCTGCGTCCATTGCATTTCCATATAAAGGGCGGGTGTCAGAGATGCCATACGATACGATTAAGACCAACAAAGGGCATAATCTGCATACGTTATTGTTCCTTGATATCGCAGAAAAATGTATGACAATAAACGAGGCTATTGACATCCTCTTAAGAATCGAAAAGGATAGAAAAGAGGAGGTAGTCAAGGGGATAGGAGTTGGAATCGCGCGTGCTGGCTCAGAAAATCCAGTAGTGAGGGCGGATTATATAGATGGGCTGCGAGAGTATGACTTTGGGGCACCGCTTCATGTCCTAGCAATCCCAGGGCGCCTGCATTTCCTGGAGGCGGAAGCGCTCATCAAGCTTGCTGGCGCGCCCCCGGAGATAGAAAGTGAAATAATTTAAGAGGTAAAAATGGCCAGAAAATCAATCGGCGTGATATTTGGGGAGACTACCCCACTGGAGTTCAAATTTGCTGTTGCAGATAGCAGAGCTACCAAAAAGGGGGGCTATGTAAAGGTATGGCATGAGTCAAATGGCTGGGTGCTGGGGCACGTCGTTTCCATGACCAAATCGAGCGATGCCTACTCGTTGAATGCTGCTATTAGCGTTGCAAGCGGAGTGAAAATTGCTGAATCTGGGGGGAAAGTGGTAGCAAAGGTAGCTACTATAGGCTCAAGAGACGAACAGGGGCTGTTGCGCCATCCAAAAACGCCTTTTAACCCTGGAGATAACGTGTATGAGGGCGATAGAGAATTAATCAGAACAGTGCTCGGTCTCGGTGGGGGGGATGTATACCTGGGCCTATTGGAGGGGCAGGACATGCCGGTCCATCTTGACGTAAACAAGTTGGTACAAAAACACTGCAGCATTTTAGCCAGGAGCGGGAGCGGAAAGTCATACACTGCAGGCGTTTTGATTGAAGAGCTCCTAGAACAAGAGGTGCCGCTCTTGGTCATAGACCCGCACGGCGAATACATCTCCTTGAAGCACGAGAATAGTGATACAGCACAGCAAAACCTAATGAAGAAATTTGGCATAGAGCCGAAAGGATATGCATCACAGGTAATCGTGTATACGCCCGCTAATTTAACGCTCAATCCCGAAGCAGATAAGGTCTTTCGCTTAGATGGCATCAATCTAAGCGCCAGAAACATAGCCTTGATGCTGCCAACCGATCTCAGCGATACCCAGATGGGCATCCTGTATCATGCCACAAAGATGGTAGAAGAGGAAAAGGGACTCTACACAATTGATGATATTATCCTTGCAGTAGGCGAAAGCAGGAGCAGGGCAAAATGGAGCGTAATCAATTCACTTGAGATGCTTAAAGAAACAGGCATATTGTCCAGTACTCCGACAACGATAGATGAGCTGGTGCAACCGGGAACGGCATCGATCATCGATATGAAGGGGATACCCCCTGACCTGCAAAGCGTCATCGTTGCACGACTGTGTGAGAATTTGTTCGCTGCCAGGAAGACAGGAAAGATTCCACCTGCAATGCTCGTAGTAGAAGAAGGGCATAACTTCTGCCCTGAAAGGGGATATGGCAAGGCAGCATCAAGCGACATACTAAGAACAATCGCATCAGAAGGGCGGAAATTTGGACTGGGGCTCATGATAATATCCCAGCGACCTGCACGCATCGATAAGAATGTCCTGTCCCAGTGCAACACTCAGATTATTATGAAGGTGACGAATCCCAATGACATACAGGCGATTGGCAAGAGCATAGAAGGATTTAGTTCAGAACTTGAGGTAGATATAAAGAGGCTACCGCCAGGGGTTGCGTTACTGGTCAGCAACGACATAGAACATCCCGTTCTCGTTGACGTACGAATTAGAAAAAGTTTGCATGGAGGACGGTCAATCAGAATCGTCGGCAGGGGTAGTTGAGGGTGCCTATACACGTGCTTGAGGAGAAGACGAGTCGCTATAGAGAGTTTCTTGAAAGGGCGATTAAAGATGTGAAGATTGTAGCACCACATCCGCTACAGGACGTTGCCAATGATTACTTGACAATGGCCAAGTCCTATTGTCAAGATGGTGTTCACTTTCAAGAAAAAGGAGATATGGTCAATGCACTGGCTTGCTTTAGTTATGGGCATGCATGGCTGGATGCTGGAGCGAGGCTTGGTGTATTCGATGTTAAAGATAAAACGCTATTTGCAATTTGAGGGATAGAAATGGATTACAAAGTGATATTAGAGGCGGCATGGCCCGTCAAAGATGTAAAAACTGTGGATGATGCGATGAGCGTTGCCGTTGCAGAGGCAGGGAAAAAATTGAACCCAAAACTGAGCTATGTCGATATTGAGGTTGGAACAACAACGTGCCCTGCATGTGAGGAGACGTTAAAAAGTGTGTTTATGGCTGCTAACACGGCGCTGGTGGGATTGAAGCTGGAGATGAAGGTGTTCAATGCCGAGAATGAGGAGCATGCATCCAGAATTACAAAATCCGTAATTGGAAAGGTGCTGAAAAACGTGCCGCTGAAAGTAGTAGAGATTATAGGGATTAAAAAGCGTGAGTGAATATGAAAACCATCTCAGTTGTCGGACATGTCGCCTTTGACAACATCTTCCGCGTTCCCAGGCTGCCGGAAGCCAACACATCAATTCACATCAAGGAGTGCGAACGATTTTATGGAGGGGGGGCAGCAAATACTGCTGCTGCCATCGCGCGCCTGGGAGGAAACTGCGAACTTATATCCCCCGTGGGGGCAGATTTCGCCAATTCCGAGTATGAATCGCATCTCCGGAAATTAGGCGTGAAACTGAACAAACTCATACGCTTGAATGGTGAAGAGACTGCTAAAGCATACATCTTCACCGATGAGAAGCATAATCAAGTCACATATTTCTTTTGGGGCGCGTCCAGACATTTTCCAGAATTAAAAACACCTACGGTGGAAATGGCGCATCTCGTCACTGCCAGCCCGAAATTCAACGTCAGGATGGCACAATCAGCAGACTTCATCTCCTTCGACCCTGGACAGGACCTGGCAATGTACTCGAAAAAAGATTTGCTATCAATACTCAGCAAAACAAACATACTATTCGCGAATAGGCACGAAATCCAGCGCATATGCAAGATAATCGGTAAATCGTTTCCCGATCTCAAGGAAGATGTGGAGACGGTGGTAATTACCTACGATGCAGAGGGGAGCAAGATTTACGCCGACGACGTAATCGAGATACCATCCCTAAAGGTACACTCTATTGACCCAACTGGTGCTGGTGACGGATACAGGGCGGGATTTTTAGTGGGACTGACAAAGAATTACGACCTGGAAACGTGCGGGAAGATTGGCACCACAGTAGCGTCTTTCATCGTTGAGCAAAAGGGCTGCCAGACAAAACTGCCAGATTGGAAACAGATGAAAGAACGGTATGAGAAGGTATTCGGAGAATTATGAAACTGGCGGCGCTCATTTCGGGCGGAAAGGATTCTTCATTTGCCATGTACAAGGCGCTTCAGGCAGGCCATGAGATAACCAATTTGATTGTGATTAAGTCCCAAAATCCAGATTCATACATGTACCACACGCCAAACATCCATTTAACCGAATTATTCGCAGAGGCAACAGGGATCCCCCTCATCTCCAAGCTCTCATCTGGCGAAAAAGAGCGAGAAGTGGACGATTTAAAGATGGCGCTACAACAGATAGAAGTAGATGGCGTCGTGATGGGGGCAATAGAGTCAGAGTACCAGGCATCACGTATAAGGCATGTCTGTGAGTCCCTTGGATTAGAGATGTATGCTCCGCTCTGGCATCAAGACCCGGAGGCGCTTCTTAGAGAGATGGTAGAGATTTTAGATGTAAGAATCGTCCACGTATCAGCCCTTGGTCTTGATGAAGATTGGCTGGGGCGCAAGATAGACAGGCGAACGATAGAAGAGTTAAAGGCACTAAAAGAACGATATGGGATACATATTGCAGGCGAGGGAGGGGAGTACGAGTCCCTGGTGGTGGATGCGCCATTCTTCACAAAGAGGATTGAACTGGTCAAAACCAAAAAGGTCTGGCGCGACAACTACGGCACGCTGAATGTTCTGGAGGCGGCGCTGGCGGAGAAGTGAATATGGGAGAAATAGAAGAGCGCACTGTAGAGCTGACCAAATATATCTTTACGGCGCCGAAGTGGCCATATTCTCTTCCATTTTTGCTAATATTCTCGATTGTAATAGGGATCGGCGCGCTCAAGTTCGGTCATGGCTGGCTGTGGGGTGCCAAAGCCGGGTTGATACTGATTGGTGTGCCGTCGGTCATTTCAGCACTGCTAACGGCCCCAGTTGCCTCAAAATTCGGCGGCACCACAACGCTCAACAGGTCCTCCCTGCTTGCATTAGCGTGCACGGTTATCATAGGGGTATTTTGCGGTGCCAGTGCATTTTTTTCAATATTGCTTGACGCTTCGCTGACGTTTGACGCGTATATAATGGCACTGAGCATCGTCTTCGCGATGAGAATGTTGGTGTTGCTTGGCACATCAAACAAGAGCATTTGGAGAACGGCGCCTCCAGCATCACTCCAGACGCTGTTTAGCGGAATCTTTCTTCTGTTCTACGCTCACAACGTAGTCTATTATGTAAACCTGGTGATAGGGTGCGCCATATTCACTCTCGCATGCTACTTGTTCATAAGGTACGTCGATGCACCTATGAAAAAGTCATTTGGCGTGAGCGGACTCGATTTCATCAAGAGTTTCGTCGCCCAGACCGCTGACGGGCGCTCTGAGATGGAGGACTTCTTCAGGAAGATGGGGGAGCCAGTGGATGTCCCGGTTACCGTCCTGAATTTTGCAACGAATAGCGAAAGCAAAGCGATGTTCGTAACGACCATGCTCCATCCAGGACCGATGGGAGAGATTTGTGCAGGGAACCTGCCCGCAAGGATTGCGAACAGTTTAGACGGGACGGTCTTTGTTCCGCACGGCACAGCGTATCATGACTTTAATCTAGTTTCAGCGACTGAAATTCAAAAGGTCATTTCGACCGCAAAGAAGGCGCTGGCAGGGGTTAGGTATGCAGGCAAAGGAACCAGACCCATCAGGGTTAAAAAGGGAGATGTCACGGTCTTGGGCCAGCGGTTTGGCGATTCTGTGACACTTGTAGCAACGCAGTCCCCTCTGTCCACAGAAGACATAGAATTCGCGGTGGGGCTGGCAGCCATATCAGAGGTACGAGTCAAGGGAGCCAAGTACGCTGCACTGATAGATGCACATAACTGTGCTACCGGGAAGAGCAAGATAATAACGCCAGGAAGCAGGACCTCATACGACATGATAAGAGCTGCATCAGATGCAACAGAGCAGTTACTGGCCATGCCAGAGGGTGAAGTTAAAATTGGAATATCCAAAAGGGATGCAATGTATTCCTTAGAAGAGGGCATGGGCAGTCTTGGTGTCAGGGTTGCTGTAATCGAAGTGTTAGGGCAGAGGACAGCCTATGTGCTAATTGATGGGAACAATATGGTGGCAGGCCTGAGAGAGAAGATTATAAGCGCACTTCCCGTCGACATGGCAGAGGTTATGACCACTGATACGCATGTAGTGAATACGGCATCCGGAAAGAACTATGTCGGACTGAAAATAGACCATGGTGAATTAATCAATACGATTAAAGAAATGACCGAAGAGGCGATTGAAGATTTGGAGCCTGTGCAGGTTGGAATGAACAGCGAATTTGCCGAGGATGTCGTCATCTTTGGTTCACACAGAACAGCGCAGCTCGCGAGCACGGTCAATGCGATTATGGCGATGTGTGGCGCTCTCGCAATTTCGATAGTGACCATAGCTCTTGTGCTTGCCATCTTAGCGTTTGCGATGACGTCGTGAGGGCATCTAGTCACGCGCATAGATGTCGATGTTCAAAATTAGAGCGGACCCGGGGGGATTTGAACCCCCGACATTCGGCTTAGAAGGCCGACGCTCTATCCGGGCTAAGCCACGGGCCCATAAGAAATAGTTTCTCTCAAATAATAAATCTTTTTAACTCCACCTACCCATACAAGGGCATCCCCCGTTCCCCAACTTCTCGTTTCTCTGCCTTTCCGACCTGTTCTGCCAATTTTCTAAATCCCAACTCGATGTGTTCTACTTGCTTGAATAATTTTTCGGTGTCGACGTTCATGCCATACAACGAGTTTAACACCTTGATAACTTCAATAGCAGCCCTAGGATCTGGGGCTACACCGTAGGCCTCACTTAATAAGCCGATTGCCGGAAAATTGCGCAAACTGCACTCTGTCATAATGCTTCCGGCTATCCCGGCTACAGTACCCATGCCAAAGATAGGTGCCTTGTTCTTGAGTTTTTTTAGGGCAGAGGGCGTCGTTGCAACACCAAATACCCTGTGCCTTTGCTTGGTCCGTTCTCGGACAATTTTTGCTATGTCCTCATCCGATGCAACACCATACCTAGAAGTATCAGACATGGTAGCGACGCCCGTAATCGACACAATCTCTCGCGCATTAATCTGATGCGCCCAATTAACAAGCGCCTTACTAACATCATACGAAATCACCGGAGAAATTGGCACATCAGAGACTATGACGATTAATTCGTCACCTTCATAAATTCTGGTGGGCACATTTACAAGTCCGGCAAATAAGACAGCTATTGGTGGAAAAAGTTTAGAGTCGACCGACCCTATGTGCCTCAACTTTAACTGGTCTATGAGATACTGGCTTACAATATTGCCAACCAGCCCAGTACTAGGAAACCCAACTAGCAGGACAGGGTTTTTCGATTTGATATTTTTTACGATGAAATTTACCTTCTCGGATTCGTCCATCGTACCACCACCCACTTAAACGAAGTATAAGGACATAAGTTCATCGATTTAATGAAGATTTATTGATTGTAGGCGCATTAAAGAGGGTTAACATATGGCGAAAAAGGCGCGGAAATGATTACTCTATGTAAATCGCCGGCCTGCCCGGAATTGCAAATCTCCTCTTGTTCTGAGGGTCATAGTCGGCGTTAACTTCTACTTTGACTCCGACTTCGTGCGCGATAAAGTCCCTGGCCTCCGCAAGTATGTCGCCCTCGTTTATTCTCATAGACTCCATCCGCTCTGAAGATATCTTCTGAACGAGCGCTGAAACTTCCTTGCCCCGTTTCCTCAACTCTGGGTCTTTCATGACCTCCTGTATTGCATCCCTGGCCTCCCTGCCAGCTGCGATATCAAGGACCTTCCATTTCCAGTCCTCTGCGGTATAAATGTATGCGGCCCTCGCATCCTTTATCCTGGCTACTTCAATAATCTCTTTAATGTCAGAAATCACACATTTGATGTATTCTTCAGCCCTTTCAATGCCTTCATCGACCGCAGATTCGTCGTATTGAGGCCACTCTGCTTCCGATATAAAGCCCTCTTTGCCCAGTTTTTCCCATATTTCCTCGCATATGTGCGGCACGAACGATGTTAAAAGCTTGGTCTGCACCTCGATGAGCCAATTTATCAATTCTTTGTTGAAACCAGAAGTCCTCTTAGCATACCATTTCAGGTGGGCCTGCAGGTCGAAATATCCCTTATGGATGGCAGTCCTGAACTCCGTAGCCTCCATCGCTTCCGTAGTTGCCTTGATCGTTCTGTTCACAACCGATTTGAACCATCTATCGATATATTTGGTGTCACTTCTGCCTTTCCCATAGTTTTCAGTGGCAAATTCGTACCACTGCGCCAGTTTGGAGCCTATGGATCTGGCAAACTCAGTATCCCAGTTGGGATCATCAAGACCTTCTCCCCCGTACATCAGCGTCAGTCTTGTAGCGTCTGCACCATATCTCTCATGAATCTGCCGCAAGGTGTAGAAATTGCCCTTGGACTTGCTCATTTTGACACCGTCAACTTGAATGAAGCCATTGACGCCAATTCCACGCGGCCAGTATTTCTCTGGGAATATGGCAACATGGTTGAAGAGGCAGAAAGTAAGGTGATTTTGCACAAGGTCCTTGCCCGAATTTCTGAAGTCGAATGGATACCAATACGTAAATTCAGACCTCATTTTCTCCATTAAGGTTGGCAAGATGCCACTTTCTTTAGCAACGGTTTCTGCGTCCCCCTCGCCAAGAAGTATGTAGTCAAAGACTGCATCACCCAGATTTTCAGCCTTGATACCGTGCTTTTTGTCTTCCAGACAATGTGCGATGGTATAATACGCCATGTAAATTGTGGAATCAGAGAGGGATTCTATTACCCATTTTTCATCCCATGGAAGGGGGGTCCCAAGGCCAAACTCCCTGGTGCATGCCCACTCTCTCAACCAGTCAATGACATATTCGAACTGGCTTCTAACCTTGTCCGGATACAGCGTTACATTGCGCAGAGCTTCGTGCACTTTTGCCTTCCAATCCGGGTTAGAGTAGTTCAAAAACCATTGATCAGACACGACCTTAACAATACATCTGGCCAAGCAGCGACAGACGACGTCGGCGGATAAATCATAGAATGTTGTAGCCTTGTTCTCTTTGACTAAATCCCTGGCAAGAGTCTCCTTGACCCTTGAGACAGTTAGACCTGCGTATTTCCCTGTATTTTCTTTCAGTACGCCGGTATGGAATTCCTTTTTGTAAGTCTCTTTTGTCGCCTCCTCCAACTTTGGATCTGTCTGACTCAATATTCCCATTTTTTCAACAACTTCAATGGCAGGATGTTTGCCAAAGCCATGCACCTTAATCAGGGAGATTGGTATTATGTCTTTAACCAAGTCAGGAGATATCCCATACTTCTTCGGGTCCTTCTGAACAGCTCTCAAAGCAACGTAGTCATAGGGCGCATGCGAAGGGACTGACATTACCACCCCAGTTCCGGTCTCTGGTTCGACGAACGGCGCAGGGAGAATCGGCACTTTTGTTCCGCTAACCTTGTTCGTGCAATACTTGCCCACGAGTTCGTTTTTCTTCAAGTGGCGCAACACCTGCACACTGTGTTTCTGCGCCTCCAGTTTCTCGACGGTTTCCTTGGACACAATCCAGCGCTCATCGTCGACTTTTATCTCCACATAATCTGCGTCAGGCCTAATCCACAGGTTTGTAACGCCGAAGGAGGTTTCAGGCCTGTAGGTTGCGGTTGGCAATACCACGCCATCTAACTCGAACTTGATTAAAAACACTTCCTCTGGCGTTACGCCTTCTCCTTCTAATCTTGCATGATCTCCCACTGGCGAGTTGCACCTGGGGCACCAGACTACAGGGTGCTCGCCCTTTGTGATGTATCCGCCATCTTTTAACTTGCGGAACTGCCATTTAATGAACGCATTGTAGTACGGATTTAGAGATGTAGTGATGAACTTTCTGCGCCAGTCCACGCCGACGCCCATGTCTTTTAGGTCCAACATCGTCTCCCTTGGAAAAAACGAAACCCAGTGTAGTGGGTCTGCGAATTTTGGAACCTCTTCCTGCAGGATGCCCATATCCAGTAGTATCTTTATCTGGCCGGGCTCATGCTCCGCGATTCGCTGCGCTGCGGCAATAATCGGCGTGCCAGTACAGTGAAATCCAAAAGGGAATAGCACATTATAACCCATCATCCGCTTGTATCGTGCAAATACCTCCACCCTCATCAGGGAAAACCCATGCCCCAAGTGGAGAAAACCATTCATGTAGGGATAGGGGAAATTTACGAAAAATTTCTCTTTTGCCTCATCCACACCTGACTCGAAAATCCGTGCCTCTTCCCATTTATTCTGCCACTTCCTCTCGATCAGTCGCCTGTCAATTCGGTCTGAATTCAAGGAGTTACCTCCATTTTTAGAGCCAATAAAATAGAAGAGTTACTCCACCCTGCCAATCTTAATCAGCGAAAGTAGTGGAACCCCCACTATAGAATCCAAGCCCTTCTTGTCAATCACAACAGCAATGGCAAGTGGCTCTGCACCAAGCTCCCCTAGCAACTCCACCGCTTCGTGGGCAGTAGATCCTGATGTGACTACGTCATCGACAATGATGCATTTTTTGCCCTCAATAGAGGCAAAATTATGGCTAATGGTACCCTTTACGTTTTGCTTCTCAGGCTCCCACCGCTGTTTTTTGGGATGAAGGACTGACAGATCTGCACCCAATTCTTCCGCAACCAGCGTTGCAAATGGGATGCCACTTAAAACAATGCCCACTACGACCTCTATGTTTGCCTCAGGCAGTGATTCTAGAGCCATATCAGCAAGCGCAGACGAGATGAGACTCATCCTCTGCGAACTCCTGCCTATTTGATTCCAGTTGACAAATATGTCCTTTGGCGCCGGAGCTTTCTTCTTTTCAGCCCTTGACAGCAGCCAAGTAGCAGTTTCGCGCGATACGTTAAGTTCGTCAGCGATTTCACCTGAACGGAGTCCTTTTTTCTTCAGTTCCATCGCTTTCCCGATAAGGTCATCAATACCTCTCATTCTACTCCTTCCTCCTGGTTCTTTTTAATTTAGACCCGCAAACCGAGCATATATCGCCCTGGGCGAAATACCTGCCACATCCAATACACCGTTTCTTCCATATTAAAACATCCCTGATTTTATGCTGCATGATTGGCTTAATCTGGATCCCAAGCCGAGATGCCACATTTTGGATTGCATAGTCATCCGTGATGATACATGCGCCTTTACCGATATATTGGAGTGCTTTTGCTAATAAATGTATGTCGGTTTCAGACAGTACGCCCACGTCCCCGGTTCTTCTAGCAGTCTTCACAACCTCGTCGATGTAACGCTGTTCTGCCGGCTCCACTTTCAGGCCAGTGCTTCTTGCCTGCTCAAAGAGTGTAATGGACCTTACGTCCTTCAACTCTCTCATCACACCAGGCACCGTGAGTGCCTCTGCACTTCCTATTCGGTACCCGCACACAAAGACCGAGGAATCCACTATAAGTAAGGCCATCATTTGTTTGATGTGCACGAACAACCCCATAAATCTAATCCTATGCCCAAAACTCTTCATAGAGGGGTCAAAAAAGCGAAAACTATATAGAGCGCCCCTTAAATCAATAGATGCCGTTATTCGGTGATTTTTATAAAGGAGGTGGGAATACGACTGAATTACCAATTGCACCAGTAGATAGGATTGCAAGAAAGGCTGGCGCGGACAGAGTAAGTGACGATGCAAAGGTGGCGTTAGCTAACATATTGGAAGATTATGGGCTCAAAGTATCAGCAGAGGCTGTGCGCCTGGCAAAACACGCTGGCAGAAAGACGTTGAAGGCAGAGGACATTAAATTAGCAGTACAAAGGCTTTAAAGCCATATAATGACGCCGATGCTCGTCATTGTTACGATGATACCGGCGATTAGCACGCCGCTGAGAATGGCTGGAAACGCGTATCTGGCCTTAATTCCAAACACAAGAGCGGCGGCGCAACCCGTCCATGCACCCGTGACCGGCAGAGGAATAGCAACGAATAGCGCCAGGGCCAATGCGCCGTATTTTTGAACCGAATTGTTGTACCTCCTGTGTGTCCGGGCAAACAGCCAGTCGAAGAAATGGTCAAAGGTTCTGGCTCGCCTTAGTTTTGCAGATACAGAATCCAGGAAAAGCAATAGAGGTATGATGGGGAGCATGTTCCCGACGACCGACAGGAAGTACGCCGTAGCTGGGTCGAGACCGTACACCCCTATAGCAATAGGTATTGCAGCCCTGAGCTCGGCTATAGGAGCCATTGCGATCAAGACAACAATGACGCTTGAAGGGAGTGCCTGAAACCATTCTACGATATAAGATATGCACATTTACGTCCTCGTGTGAATAAATGTATATAGTATCTATAGATATCGTTACCCTATGGCAGGGTGAGCGTGATGGAGAACAGGGTAAAACTTGGAGAGAAGGGCGCCAAGGTCGGGGTCTTTGGCAACATAATACTGTCCATTTTCAAG
The DNA here is from genome assembly GCA_026016205.1 of Methanosarcinales archaeon. Taxonomy (GTDB): domain Archaea; phylum Halobacteriota; class UBA148; order UBA148; family JAUWXC01; genus JAUWXC01. Next base: position 834,444 of record CP061209.1, read on the forward strand.
CTAATTGTTGGGATAGTATCCAACAGCACTGCAGTCATGGCGGATTCCATGCATTCCCTCTCTGACGTCGCTACTTCGCTCATGGTCTGGTTTGGAATCAGGATGTCAGATAAACCGCCAGACGAAGAACACCCCTACGGGCATGGTGATGTTGAGCCAATCATGGGCCTGTTGATTTCCGTTGCCATTGTATTGGTCGGATTTGAGTTTGCCAGACATGCGATAAACGAGATTTTTACGGGAGTTGTGGCGCCCACACCGCTGGCGGCATATGCAACCGTGTTCGTAATCATATATAAAGAGGGCATGGCAAGGTATGTCCTAAGCGTTGCTGATAAGATTAAAAGTCCGGCCTTGAAGGCGGATGCCCAGCATCACAGGAGCGATGTATATTCATCTATAGCAGTCTTGGTCGGGGTTGTTGGGTCGATATTGTTCTATCCGATTCTGGACCCACTCGCGGGGATTGCCGTATCGCTAATCGTCATAAAAATGGGTTTTGATGTAGGCAGAGAGAACATTCAGCATTTAATGGGCACGATTCCCTCGCCAGAGGTAAAAGAGAGAATTGAGCGCCTGGCTCTGAGCGTCAAAGGGGTTAAAATGGTCCACAATATCCGTATCCATTATTTTGGAGCGTATGCAACAGTCGACCTCCATGTATGCGTAGATGAGTCATTGCTGTTGAGTGAAGCCCACAAGATAGCACACCATGTACAGAGGAAAATAGTTGAAATCCCAGAGATATCATCTGCCTTGGTTCATGTGGAGCCGTTTGATGTACACCATAAAGAAGAACATGCTGAGAAATGATGCTGTGTCGCTCACCTATCGCTAATCTTGGCTTCGTGTAATGACCTTGTGATGAGCGCAGGCACATCCAGCATGGCTTCCACTCTGGCCACATCCTTAACTTTCGCAGACGTTGCCGGGCGCCTGGGAACCGCCTTGCACTCTCCTCTAGAGGATGTCGAGATATCAAATGTTCCAATTTTTTTCGCAAGTGTTACAATCTCGGATTTATCATACCCTATCAACGGGGCGTATATCGGAAAATTGATGCCAACGGATTCAGCGAGCAAATTCGCAGACGTCTGGGATGCGACCTGCCCCAAGGATGTGCCGGTTACGATTCCATACGCCTTTTCCTTCTTTGCAATCTCAACGGCAATCAAGTACATCATTCGCTTGCACAGCACGCATGTTAGTTTTGGAGGGCAGTGTTCTTTGATGGACTGCAAGATATGCCCATGTGGTATCTCGTAAACAGTCATGAGATGGTTTGGCGCCCATCTCTGCAAGATGTCAATGCATTTCGTCGCTTTAATTCTCATCGCATCATCCGAGAATGGAGTGATGTCATAAAACACAGGGATTATTTCACAGCCTCGTCTCATCATCAGCCACGCCGCCACAGGCGAGTCGATGCCTCCTGATATCAATGCGACCATCTTGCCCTGCGTACCAAGCGGCAGGCCACCAACGCCTTTGACGATGTTATTATACACGTATGCCCTATCCTGCCTGACCTCGACGAATATCTCATGATCTGGCGAGGTTAGATTCACGCTGACGTTGCACTCCGTCAAGCGCTCGGCAACAGCAGCACCGCACACCCTTCCGATGTCCTCGCTGGAAAAAGGATGAATGCCCGCCTTGTGAGGGCGAATGGCAAAGGATTCGCCCTTGCCGATGAGCGCCTCCCCAACGTCTGCCGTTAGTTGTGCTATCGCATTAAGTCTTGGCTCCGTGGAAATCACAGGACTCGCTGATACCACGCCAAACACGTTCGCTACGACATCTGCGATGTGCTCGTCAGAGGAGTGGATGAAGATTCTGCCCCAATCCCTCCTGACGTTGGAGTATTCATTCTCGTGAAGTTGAAGCATTGCCTTGATATTGTCAACTAATGCCCTTTCGTAGCGACTGCGCACCCTGTCGCTTTTCAGCCCAATTTCGCCATACCTGACCAGGATTGCATCGTAGTTGAGCATTGTATCCACACCACTCCTATCCTTCCTGAGCATAGTTTAATCTTGTGGAAACCGGCAAGGATTATCGAAAGGTAAAAAAGACATGACATGCATCTGTGCAGTAGGTTAACATGTTAGATGAAGTAACGATTACCAGGGCAATCGTCGAAGATTTTATGAAAACGTTTGTGGAGTACACAGACGTAGATGTTGCCATAGTCGGCGCAGGACCGTCCGGCATGGTGGCTGCCAAGTACCTTGCAGAGGGGGGTGCAAAGGTAGCCGTTTTCGAGCGGAAACTCAGCGTTGGTGGTGGAATGTGGGGCGGTGGTATGATGTTCCCCCGTATTGTGATACAAGACGAGGCGAAACACATATTGGAGGATTTTGAAATCCATTACTGGACGCATAAAGACGGATATTTTCTTGCAAATTCCATAGAGGTGGTCGGAAAACTCGTAAGCAAGACCATTGCTGCCGGCGCCGAAATATTCAACCTGATGAGTGTGGAAGACGTTGTGATCAGGGATGATAAGATAACGGGCGTGGTCATAAACTGGAGCGCTGTCGAGCTGGCGAAGTTGCATGTGGATCCCCTAAGTATTAGGTCCAAAGTGGTTATCGATGGAACCGGGCACGATGCAGACGTATGCAGAATTGTTGAGAGGAAAATCCCTGGCGCGCTGAAGGTTGTTGGCGAAAAACCCATGTGGGCAGAGGTAGGGGAGAAGTTTCTCCTAGATGCGACGAAGGAAGTGTATCCAGGACTGATTGTAACAGGAATGGCAGCGAATGCCGTCACAGGAGGTCCGAGGATGGGGCCCATATTTGGTGGCATGATGCTTTCAGGTGAAAAGGCCGCAAAACTGGCGCTATCTAAGTTGTAGCGTGTTGAAAACTTTTAAATACGACGTCGATAAGTTAATCTGTGGGGTGGGGAAGTGAATTATCTCGACGTCTTGAATTTATACTATGTTGGAGTTGCAATTATCGTCCTGTTTTTCACGTTATATAGTTCTGTGAACTTTCGGAGGACTGGCAAGAAGATACTAAAGGCGAGGATTTTCTTAAATGATGACATCCTGAGCAAAACGTGGGCATATGGCGTAGTCATAGGAATATCATTCGCCGTTCATGAAATCCTCAGTTCGTCTATGATTGCCTGCCATCCTCCGTACCTCTGCGAGATAATGAAACTCGTCTTCTTGACCGCGTTGCTGGGGCTGATATACGAGTGGTACGACTTCGGAAGGTTTTAGAACTTATATCCGATTTTTCGCAGGAATTCTTTTCGCTCTTCTACGTCTTTTTGTGTTTCAATGCCCTTTGCACTGGCGCCATCGACAACGCCGATGATTGCCTTTCCCATTTCAGTTTTTACCACCAGCACTTCAACCGGATTGGAAGTGGCGCAGTAGATGCCGCAAACCTCTGGTGTGCTTTTTATGGCGTTCAGCACGTTGATGGGATACGCCTCCTTTAAGAATATCAGAAAGCTGTGTCCTGCACCTATCCTTAAGGCGTTTTCTGCTGCAGCCTTCTTCAGCTCTGGATCATTGCCCTCACACCTCACCAGGCAGGGGCCAGATGCTTCGCAGAAGGCGATGCCAAACTTCGCGCCCGGAACTGTATTCACAATCGCCTCATACAGGTCTTCCACGGTCTTGATGAAGTGCGACTGGCCCAAAATTAGATTGGCGCCAGATGGTATATCTATTTTAACGGTTTGAATCTCCATGCCTACACCTCAATAAACATATTTATCAACGCTCGGCCTTTTAATTATATGCCCATGTCCAGAACAGGCGTCGTATATCATGATGATTATCTGAAGCACGAGACCGGAGAGCATCCAGAGCAGAAGGAGCGCCTGATTGCCATAATGAAATTGCTCAAGGAAACTGGTGCGCTGAAAAAGCTAACGCGCATCGCTCCGAAAAAGGCAACTACTGAGCAAATAGGGTATGTGCATGATGCCTCCTACATCGAGAATGTGCGAGGACTCTGCCAGAGCGGTAGAGGGATGTTAGATTCTGATACCATATTATCCCAAGATTCTTACGAGGTTGCGCTTTTGGCAAGCGGAGGGGTTATGAGCGCTGTTGATGTTGTCATAGACGATTTGAATAACGCCTTTGCGCTCATCCGTCCGCCAGGTCATCACGCGGAGGCTTCGCAGGGAATGGGATTCTGCATATTCAATAACGTTGCGATAGCGGCGCGCTATGCCCAAAGGCAACACAAACTGAAAAGAATTCTCATCGTAGACTGGGACGTGCATCACGGCAACGGCACCCAGCACATCTTTTATGACGATGCCTCAGTTCTGTACTTTTCCATCCATCAGAGTCCCTTCTATCCAGGAACTGGAAAGACGGATGAAATCGGCACTGGTGATGGAAAGGGTTTTACGGTAAATGTCCCACTGCCGCGAGGGATGGGGGATGCAGGATACACCTACGTATTCAATGAAATTCTAATTCCAATCGCCCTCGAATTTCGTCCTGAACTGGTTTTAATCTCCGCTGGGCAGGATGCTCATTTCGCCGACCCCATAGGAGGGATGAACGTAACTGCAAAGGGATTCGATCAGCTTGCCGGCATAGTCAAATCAATCGCGAACTCGACATGTGAAGGGAGAATAGTTGCAGCGCTGGAGGGAGGATATGACCTGACCGCGCTACCATATTCGGTTTTATCCATCCTCAACTCGTTTGGGGATTTGGGCATGGACATAAAAGAGCCGATGGCTACTCCAAAAGACGAATTATCAGGCCAAGTCAGGGAAAGGGTAAAAGAAGTCAAAGAGGCGCAGAAGGAGTGTTGGCCTATCTCTTAAAATACTTCCTCAGAAAAATTCTGAAGTCTTTATCGTCCGTCTTGTCCATCCCGCTTATCCTGGTGATTTGCGCGCCCTTCAGCACGTGATACCCCTTTCCAATCGCCTCCGATACGTGCTTTCCCAGCCCGCAGGTTTCCAGTTGGGATTTAAGCAAATCTTTTGCCCTAGTATGCGCCCTGGAAATCTCCACAACATATGTCCCATCTTCAATGTAAGGATGAAGGTTATCGTGCTTCGTTTTAAATTTCTCGGCATGCGCCGCCGACCCAACAGGTGGACCGACATGCTTTTTGATGTTCGGGAGCGTTGCCACTTCCATCTCCAGCAGGATAATTGACTTTGCACCAGACCAAACGCCGCTTCTGGACACCTTGAAATCATTCCTATGAAGTAAGTCTTCTATGGACCTGGCTGCCTTGTACAATTGAGGATAGAGTATATCATCCACGACATTCGGCGTATCAAACACGACTGCAAGCAACTCTGTTCCCCTGCGCTTCAACTCCTGGGCTAGCCCCTTATCGGTGAGTGGTTTTAGTGGCAGGGGGAAAAAGAAATGAATGCTGGGGCTCTTTAGAAATTCCCTCGACGCGTCAACAAACGTGCAAAAGTTGTCCAGCGACACGGCCGCTGCAACGTTCCTGGATGGGTCAACGGGGTCAATGATGGCCAGCGGGGCATCATGCTCGAGAGTTCTGTGATTTTCTATATCAATAACGATGTCCCTGCGCCATTTACTCGCATTTTGCACCACATCAAGGAAGGATTTGTATTTGATGATGAGAAGTTCGCAGAGGTAACCAGAGAACCCCATCGTCTTTAACTCTGAGCCGTAGACGCCTATGCCCTTCATGAATTGTTTGAGCAGGCGCGCCTCATCCTCCAACCCCTTGATTTTCTTCTTAACGTACTCATTATGAAACGGTGTCCGGTCCACAGCAGACCGTATAGCAGAGGCATCCCGCACCTCAAAGCATGGGACTATATCCACTTGGTATTCGCCAAAAAACGCCCGAATGTATGGATGTTCTGCATACCTCTCCTCGTATTTTGGTGCGACCTTTTTGGCTATCTCCAGCCCCAGCGACTCGAGCGTTTCGTCTGTCGCAGATTCCGGGAACATGATGAATATGTCAAGGTCCCTGTCGCCGGAAATCCACGTGTTTCTCGCTGCCGAGCCAACCAGCAAGGCGTGCGCCTCAACGCCAAGTTCTTTTGCGGTTGCGTTGACTTCGGCGATGATTTGATTGGTCAGTCTCTGCAATACTTCCTCTTCATTTTTGCCAGGCGTGACCTTTCGCAGCACCTGAGAGCGCGCCTTATCAATCACAATCTCACCTCGTGCAGGGCTTCGTAGATTGGCCCTTTTGGCGTCAACGTGCTCTTTTTAAGTATGATGTGGTCGACTTTCATCGTCCCTACCTCAACATCAGATAAATCTTTAATAGTGCTAACCAACTGCCCTTTCTGATCCATGGGAAGATGTTTAACCCTGGCTATGGTTGCGTGCGCCGCAAAGCGGTTATCTCTCTTAAATCCCAGCGGCTGGAGCGCTTCCTCCACAGCAGTATGCAGGTGATCAAAATCGCCCTCTGCACCAACCCAGATGACGTTTATGTGTCTTAAACTGGGAAAAACGCCAACACCCCTTACCTCGGCTTCAAAAGGAGATACATGCACATTCTGCAACGCATCGCTTATTGGCTTGATTTGCGCCTCTTCTATATCGCCCAGGAATTTTAGCGTGATATGCACCTGTTCAGGCTTTACCACTTTCACACCGTAGTTTGAAAAGTGCTGCTGGAGCTCTGCCACCTTTTTCGTTAGAGCTGCTGGAAAATCCACTGCAATAAAAGTTCTGATCATTCTACTCCCAATCTCAGCTGCTGATACCGCGGGTATAGCCCGCTAAGGTCCACCACTTCCCTTATGACACCAGCAAGGATTTCTGCCCCGGTTTCTATGATGGGATTGTTTCCCTTGTTGACGAAATCATAGGCGGGATCATCTAATGGGATGTTGATTTTCTTCACCATTGCCCTGTATTCCTTTAGATGCGGGTCTTTGGATTTTCTGGTCCATTCGGTAGCCATAGGCGATAGTCCGATCGATCGTAACTCCTGTTCAAAGCAGGGCCTTCTGAAGAGGGTGGATAGCACATAAACTCCAACGGCAAAGCGCTCGTTTGGCTCTATATCTGGCAAGCGCTCGCCTACAAGGGCATATATATCCTTACCCTTGCCACCGACATAGGAATATACCTTGGAGGGAGGGATATCCTCTTCTACTAGGTGCCCCAGGTCTCTTAGGGCTCTCAGGTATCCTGTCAGGATTAACCTGTGCTGATCGTAACCTTGTTTCTTGATCTGGCGGGTTATGCCACTAATCGAGAGCTTCTTTGCCCCCAGTATCTTGGCCAGAGTATCATAGAATTTCTGCTCCATATTTCCACCAGGACGTTAACTGATAACAGATGTAGTCAACTTGTTACCAGATTTGATAAAACTTTCTATTTTTTATTACCAAACCTGATGTTAAAAATCGTTTTAAACTGCCGCCAATATAACTCTGAAGGGACATTATGCTTAACTCCACCATGCTCAAAACAATTAATAAGGATAAGGAAGAGGTGGTAGTCTACACTACAGAAAGCTGCCCAAGGTGCGAACAGTTAAAGCGTTCATTGAAGTCGGACGGAGTGCACTACAAAGAGGCGGATATGTCCACCCCTGCAGCACTCGCCGAGCTGAGGGCGAATGGGGTATTCAGTACATCTGCGCCAGTGCTGAAGGTTGGAGAGCGATTATTTACATCCAAGGACTTGTTTGAAGGAGAGGAGTCGGATTGAGCACAGATATTAACGTAATCCAGAAAACACTTGAGGGTGCAGAAGCGCCCACAATGCCCAAGATTAGAACATCCGATGGACACATCTTGGATTGGGACAGAGAGGCTATCGTCAGACAGTTGCTGAAGGAAACAAAACTCAGCGAGGAGTTTTACGGCATCCCCCCCATCGATGAAGAGACAGCTAGAGAGGTGGCAAAGAAGGCGGAAAAGCGCATCAGGGCGATAGGAGTGAAATACCTCTCTGGGCCGCTGGTAAGAGAGATTGTAAATGTAATTCTGTTGGAAGATTATCACCAGGAATGGCGGAACATTTCCACAAGGGTTGGCACGCCAGTATATGATGCCCATATGATAGACACAGGCAACGGCTTCGAAGCGAATGAGAATGCGAACCTGCAGGACAATGCCGAAACTTCGCACAAGAAGAAGGCAGATAAGATTTCAAAAGAGCAATATTTGTTATTGCTGCCCCCCCACCTATCCGATGCACACCTGAACGGGGACATTCACATACATGATTTAGAATACCTTGGCACACGCGGTTTCTGCCAAGATTGGGACCTGCGGTACTTCTTTTATTATGGATTGATGCCGGACGGCTCTGGCACGAAGGCGAGCGTTGCAGGTCCGGCAAAGAAGACGGAGGTTGCAATACTGCATGCAGTAAAGGCACTAGGCAGCGCGCAAACGAATTTTGCGGGCGGACAGGGCTTCTACAATTTCCTGACGTTTTTAGCCCCCTATTTAGAGGGTCTTTCATATGAAGAGATAGAACAATTGATGCAGATGTTCGTCTACGAAATGACGCAGATGATGGTGGCCAGGGGAGGGCAAATCGTCTTCAGTTCTGTGCAGCTCACCCCAGGAGTTCCCCAAATATGGAAGGACAAGCCCGCCGTATATAAGGGAAAAGTGTGGAATGGCGAACAGGCGCCACTTAGAATATATAGGGAATTTGAACGAGAGGTTCGGCTGGCGTTCAAAGCGCTGATGAACGTCATGTTGAAGGGCGATTACTGGGGCAAGCCGTTTAACTTCCCCAAGCCCGAAATCTCCATCGAGCCCGATTTCATGACCGAGGATGAGGAGTTTAACAGAGCCCATCCAGAGTTGCCGACCTATGATGGATTGTATGACCTTGCATTCGAACTGGCGGCAAAATACGGCTCGCCTTACTTTGACAATCAGCTGCCGGAGTACAGGGGTGCTGGAAAGGGCATTTCGTGCTATCAATGTTGCGCCTACCAGTTCTCCACTACTGCTGAAGACGATGACGACTTTGAAAACAAACTGTATTTTAGAGATGGCAAACATTTCTCCATGGGCGCATGGCAGGTCGTCTCGGTCAACTGTCCCAGGGCGGCGTATAGGGCAGAATATGATGATGAGAGATTGTTCAGCGAGCTGAAGCGATTGATGGATGTCGCCATCGAATTGTTCAAGGTCAAGAAAAAGTGGATGAACATCGTAATCAAGAACAACAGGATGCCATTCGTCGTGCAGCGCCCGAAGGATTCTCTCACAGGCAAGAAGGGGGATGTGGCAGTTTATACACAGGACCTCGTTTACACGATTGGCGTTGTTGGAATAAACGAGATGGTTCAACATCACATAGGTGCACAGCTGCATGAATCCCAGGAAGCGTTCAAACTCGCGATAAGAGCGATGACTGAGATGGAGTTCTATACTAAAGAATTGAGTGAAAAACACAACATGACAATCGCGTTAGCCAGAACGCCGGCTGAAACGACAGCACAGCGATTTGCGGTATCAGACCTTTTACATAGCGATTTTGCAACCTTTGCCGAAAAAGTCATCAAAGGCGATGTAGAAAAGGCAAAATCCCTCACAAAAGAGACGAGAGATCTGCCAATCTATTACACCAATGGCACACACGTATTTCCAGGTGCAAACATATCGCTTATCGACAGGATTAACATCGAACACGCGTTCTTCCCCATCGTGGATGGAGGGGATATCCTGCATATATTCATGGGTGAGTCGACTCCGGATCCAAAAGGGCTGAAGGAGCTCGCCATGAACATCGCAAAGAACACGCAGGCTGGCTATTTTGCGTTTACAAGGGACATGACCCTCTGCATGGATGATTTCCACGTCGAAGCCGGTTTACAGGAGACGTGCAGCAACTGCGGGTCGAGCAACGTTGAGCACCTATCACGTGTAACTGGCTATATCCAGGCTGTATCAGGATGGAATGCTGCCAAGAAGCAGGAGTTGAAGGATAGGGTGAAGTATGAGATTTGAGTTCCCCCAAATAAAACCATATTAGATAATTTAAAGTCCTGTGGTGTTAACAACTCATAGCGCGCGATGGCGCGATAAAAAGGCAAAATGAGCGTGATTTTGTGAGGGCGAATTTTGGCGGCATTGTTCACATATCAACCGTAGACTGGTACGGCAAGGTTGCCATGGTTATATTTTTCAGAGGTTGCCCATTTAGATGTCCTTACTGCCAGAACTACGCTCTCCTGAAGGAGGAGAACTTCGTTGATGTGGAGACGATTGAGGCAGAAATTAAAAAGGCAAAAAAATTCGTAAGTGCTGTCGTCTTCTCCGGCGGAGAGCCGTTAGCGCAGCCTGAGCAAATAAAGCATCTGGCAAAATTTGCGAAAGACCTGGGACTTCTAGTTGGCGTGGAAACCAACGGATACTATCCAGAGCAACTCAAGGAATTGATAGACGCAAGACTGATTGACAGGGTCTTCCTAGATGTCAAGGCGCCGCTATCCCCGGAAAAATATGAGAAGGTAGCAGGCGTCAGCGATGGAAACGTCGTCGCCCTGGTGAAACGCTCTCTCGAAGTCTGCAAGAACTTTGACCTGGAAGTCAGGACGACGATTTTCAAGGGCCTCATCTTTAATGAAGAAGACATTAAAGCAATCGCAGAAGGGATATCGTCTTATGGGAATATCCCATACGTCCTCCAGCAGGGCAGACCTGAGCAGGCATGGAGCGAGGAATTGAAGCAGCATAATCCGCCAAGCAGAGAATATCTTCTGGCGTTGGGGAAGATTGCTAAACAATATCTTAAAAAGGTGAAAATCAGGACAAAGGAGTTTGGTGAGGAATCAGTTTGAAGGTTATTGGATTTGTGGGCCTGCCAGCGTCGGGAAAGACAGAGGCAGCCAAAGTGGCGCAGGAACTTGGTATCCCAATCATTAGGATGGGAGATGTCGTGCGCGAAGAGGTAAAAAGAAGAGGGCTGGATATCACCGAGGAGAACGTTGGAAAGGTGGCGAATGATATTAGGGCCAAAGAAGGCATGGGCGCGGTAGCCGAGCGCTGTGTTCCACTTATCAAGACAATGGATGAGGATATAGTCGTAGTCGATGGTCTGCGCGGAGGCGCAGAAGCAGAGGCATACAAGAAGGCATTTGACGCCCAATTTACGTTGATTGCGATACTTGCTTCCCAGAAAAACAGATTCGCGCGCGCACTTGCACGAAAAAGGAGCGATGATGTAGTTGACTGGGAAGGATTCAAACAGAAAGATGATAGGGAGTTGCGCTGGGGGCTGAAAGAAGCCATAAGGATGGCAAATGTGTTGATAGACAACAACGGCACCCTGGAGGAGTTTAGAGAGAATGTCAGAGCAGCCCTGGAAGGGGTCAAGAGCTAAGGTCTGGGCACCCATATATGCGACGGAGAGCGTGGAGAGTGTGCAAAAGGCGATCACAAATATTTTCCCGGATGCCCGGCTCAACTTTGAGGAGAGTAAACTGATTGGAGATGCTTCCCTGGATAAATTACAGGAGTTGTTCAGGAAACAGAAGATACGTGACTCTGCCAGGACAGTGCTTCTCAACAGCAAAAGAGGGAATAAAATTGAGTTCGACCTCAACAAGCAGGTTGCGTTTGTGGGCAAAGTGAATCTTGAAAAGGGTCCGCTGGGAAGCATTCATGTGAGCGTCGAAACTGATGACCCGGAGGAATTGATAGGGTGGCTTGTATCTTCAAGTGAGGTGAAACATGAGGATTAGTTTTTCATCCCTGGCTACGACCAATAACCCGTTTGAGTGGGTGTATAAGTTAGAGGAGATGGGGTTTAGCGGCTGGGAAATTGTTGGTGAGGGCAGGCAGAAGCTCACAGAGGATGTGGGCAAAAAAATCAAGGAAGTGCAGGAGGCTACAAATCTAGAATTCACGGTACACCTGCCTTTCTCTGACCTGAATCTCGCTAGTCTGAATCAAGGGATATGGGATGAGACTATGAGGCAAATGAACGGCGCCATACGCTCGGTAGGAGATTTCACGGACCTGATGGTCGTGCATCCCGGGCACCTTTCGCCCTTGGGAGCGGAATTGCCTGACAAGGCGTGGAAGCAGAACATTGTCGGTATACAAAAACTATGCGACGTTGCAAAGGATTATAACGTCACAATATGCGTGGAGAACATGCCAGACATTGGATTTCTGTTCGGCAAGTTCCCGGAAGAGTTAGTAGGCATGGTAGAAAATGTGGACAGGGAGAATGTTGGCATCGCCCTTGACATAGGGCATGCCAATCTTGTGGGCAAATTGGATGAGTTTTTAAATTTGGAGGCAAAACATGTCCACATACATGACAATCTTGGCAAGAGAGATGACCATCTTCCGCTTGGGCGCGGCATGATAGATTGGAAGATGGTGATGAAAAAATTAAAAGACCACAAGGGCAGGTTTGTCATCGAGGCTAGAACCTTGGAAGAAGGAGAAGAAAGCCTGAAATACCTAAGACGGCTTTGATGTGCATAGCTCAATCAATCGCTTCTCGCCGCTGCGCGGCCCTCTGGCAATGATCAAATCTCCCGCCTTAGTGATGGTTTTTCCACCTGGGCGATATACCCACGTATCTGCTCTTCTAATAGCCAGAACGAACATGCCGGTTTCTGTTTCCAGCCTCAACGCCTTCAATGTATTTCCATCAACTTTAGAGGCGTCTTTTACCTCTATTTTGGCGATAATTTCACCTGACTCCTTGATTGCGAGCATGAATACAGGATGGAGTTTGATGTCCCTCAAAACAACATCCGCGATTTCGTCAGCTGCATCTGAGATGACCTCTGAGGATGTTGCAAGATGCAACAATCCTCTCAGGCTATTTACATCATCGACATGCTTTGACGCTGCCAATACCCAGTGCTCTAACTCATATTTCATTTCGTCTATCTGGGCTTCTAATATCTCCACCTCGTGCGCGATCTCCTCGTTGTAAAAAAGTAGGGCGGAATAAGCAAGCCCGACCGCCAGTTCTGATAGATTTTTCATCTCGATGATGGCATCTACGGCTTTAGTAAGATCATTCAACAATCTCCTCTTCTTGGGGGGCTTGAACTCACATTTATCCCCTGTGGCCAATTTACATAACATCGCCACCCCTTCATCCGGTCCCTTGGCGAATAAAACGTCGCCCGCCTCCATGGCCGTCTTTTTATTGGGGTCATATACCCACTCCGCGTTACGTCTGAGCGCTATGACCACCATGCCAGTCTTCGTTTCTAGTTTGAACTCACCCAGAGTTTTTCCAGTGAGGGAGGATTTTTCGCTAATCCTGACGCGTGTGACGGTTTCTTCTGCACTTGGAATTGCAATTTTCAACTCAGGAGGGAGACCCAATTCCCTGAGTACGATGTTGGCAATATCTCCCGCTGCGTTGGATATTTTTCCAGCAGCAGAGGCTATCTGTAGCACGCCAGAAAGCTCCTCTGCCTCCTCTATGCGCCTGGCACCCAGCATCGCTGTTATGCGTGCATGATAGCTCATAACGTCCATCTCCTCCTCAAGCCGAAGCACTTCTTCGGCGATGTCCTTGCTGTCATACAGAACAGCGGAATACGCCAGGTCCACCATCAATTCGGAGATGTCCTTCATGTGTTTCAGAAGGTTTTTCATGCCCTGTGGTTCATATTCGATTTCTTCAGTCATACCAATCCCAATCATTCACTGTGGTTAATAAATGCTTTTCTCCAATTCATAACACCGCCATGATGACGACAAACAGTATCAGGATGCCAAACACATCACAAACACTGGTAACTATGGGGATCGTCGTATCATCGGGGTCTATGCCTTTTTTGTACGAAAGAAATGCAGCCAAGACTGTTGTGATGATGACAATTAAGATGAGTAAAACGCCTGATATGGAAGATATCAGGACCATTTTAATCAAACCAACGCTCTCAAAGCCCATTAAAACGCAGAATAGGTGCCCTAAAATCCCGATTGCAAAGAATGAAAGTACACCAACAATGGAAACGCCAAGCACGTCGCTTCTCAACACAGGGTCGGTTGGCGTGAGGCTGATAACACCAAGGTGGAGCGCAGACGTAATCCGAGAGCTGAGTATGGCGCCTAGATTTCCGCCCATGCCAATCGTGACCGGGATTAACACGAACAATCCAGGGAACGTGAACAGGATACTCTTAAAGGTGTCGAGAGCCAGCCCAGATAAAATTCCAAGGACGGCACAAAATGTGAGCAGGGGGAGCGCGGTTTTCATGATTCTTATGGCATTGTACCTTTTCACCAAGAGCGTCAACTTACACCACTCCCATGATAATTCTCACTGCTATGAAGAACGCGAGCACCGTAAGCACGTCTCCGGCAGAGGTCACCATTGGCCCCATGACATTATCGGGATCAATTCCATGTTTGAATATCGTGAATGCAAATATCATAACCAAACCGATTAGTATGAATGCTGATAGCGCCCAAACCGTCAGAGATATTGCTGCCAGAGAAACTATGCCAATGCACTCTCTACCAAGCGCCAGCGTCATGGCATAAGCGAGAAACGCGATTACAACTGCCATTGTCGCCCCTTCTCCCAGCGACGCTATAACGCTGTGTACAAGGTTCTCATCGCCCCTCAAGTCCGGCTTGATGATGCCTTGGTGTAAAGCAGACCCAAGCCTGGAGCCGAATGCACCGGCTATGCTGCCCCGCATTCCCAACAACGGTGGGATTAACACGAGCAGACCTGGAAGAGCGCTCAGCGCATCCTCCATGCTTGCGAGAACGACACCAGCGAATAGACCAGATATGATGCATACCAGGAGTGGCAGAGAGGACTGTTTAATAATAAAACGCACGCTAACGTACTCTTCTAGATATTTCGCCCCTTGCTCTTTATCCACCATCTATGGTTTGTATCGCCCATTTCTTATTTAAGTGATTTGAAAAAGAGGTGAGCAGATTCAAAAGCGAGGTCATTCTTTCTCTATGAATATGAGATAGTAAGAGAATAAGGCGACAAATGATAGACATATCAAGGATGCTGTAAACGATCCGAGCCAGCCCCAGACTGTGAACATAGTTCCTACAATAAAAAGAATAGATGCAAAAAGAAAGGCCGTGTGTGAATAGTGTATAAGTTTTAGGATATTGCCCATAACATCACCCGACCGCCATTCTGCATTCTTACAATACATTCTTTAATATATCTATCATTATATAAATACCATCGTGTATATAAATATTTCCTTGTTTGCCTCTGGTCGCTCAATAAAACCCAGATATTATCCTGGTTTTTCTTCTTTCCCTTCTTCGCCTTTTTCCTTCTTTTTGACCATCTTGGGCTTCTTCCAGGATTCCAGCATCTCTTTTAACTCTTTGATGGGTCCAAGTCTCATGGATACCTAAAAAGTCTTTTTCAAATAAATCAGTTGGGTCGCTTCAGCGAGCGAAATATGGCACCACTTGTATGGAAAATGTGCTCAATTGTTTTTACGTATCCCTTATACATACTCTCATTCATTTTTAGGATAGGGCCCTGAATGAACCAGAGAAATGCCGCTGCTACCCTCTCATATGCGCTACTTACGGCCCTGTCGAGTTTCACTGCGAACCGCAGTATGGATGAAATTTTCATCTTCCCCCTCCTACTTCTTTATAAATTGATAAAAATTGTGCTGTTGAAGAATATAAGGATTTTGCACAACATCCTACACATATTTTAAGATGCCCCTGAGGTCATGCACCACTACAGATGCGTGTTTAAGCAGTTCTGAATCAGGATTGAAGGCGATGCCCAATCCGGCACATCTTAGGAATGTGATGTCATACCTGCTATCACCCACAGCAACGCATTTTGCAGTTGGTATATGCAATTTCTGCGTTAGGTTGCAAAGGGCTTCATCCTTCTTGACAACGTCCACATTGAGTATTTCTTCGCCGGTCAGGCAGCCTTCTGCATCGCAGACTAAATCGTTCGCCACTACATGCTCAATTCCCAATCTACCTGCAACACTTCGTGCCATGGCATTAAGTCCACCGGTGATAATGGCAGTTTTCACGCCCCTGCTCTTGAGATCTTTTACGACTTGCGCCGCATAGGGCATTAACTCGTAGTTGGACAGTACGTCTGTGATTTGCTGCATCGTGGGCCTAAAAGGGTGCCAAAGGGCAGCGTCCCTCCGCATAAACTCGGCATAATCTATCCTCCCCTTGACATACTCTTTCAGGTTTCCCATTGCCAGCTCTATGGTGCCAAAATGCCTGTGCAACGTTCCCCATGAATTTCTTTCCTTGACAAGAGTTCCGTCCATATCAAATGCAATAAGTTCGTATCGCGGCATGATAAACTACGCCTTTACACGAAGTGCTTCATTCTCTTTCTTTGGCGCATTCTTGACGAACCTGTTCTCTAATTTAAAAGCATAAAAAAAGACGGGTGCCCCTTCTGGAACGTTTCGCCACAGAGACGTATCAATGCATTCCGCCCCTAATTCATCAACAAGACCTTGATATGTAGCCGCTTCTATCCTGTAGATGCGTATTGCAAAATTTTCAAGCGCCCCGCTCTGCTTGTTTCTCACCCTGTAGATGCCTTTGTTGTAAAATTTGTCTGAGATGAATGTGCAGCTCCCGCTTTGGAGCGTTTCCTGGATTCGCAACGAGTCGAGAGGGATTAGATGTCCAACCCGGCTGAGTTCTACCTGAAATTCATCCATGCAAAAATAAATTAGGATTGTGCATATTTATAGATTCCGAGTTTGGTCCTCTATTTCGGATACGGAATTACAATTTCTATGAATTCCTTCGCAATGGATGTGTTCTTGAAGACTGTCTTTGCTTCCTTCAATAATGGGGTTGCGTCTTCAGAATAGCGTGAGCTGATGTGGACCAACACAAGCTCTTTTACACCCGCTTTGGATGCAACCGTTGCAGCTTCTTTTGCCGTAGAATGCCCGGATTCAATTGCCCAGTCTTGTAGATCGTCGCTTAAAGTGCCGTCATGTATGAGCAAGTTTGCATCCTTCGCTGCTTCTATCACGGCGCTACAGGGCCTTGTGTCGCCGGTGTAAACGATTTTTCTCCCAAGTCTCGAAGGACCTACAACCTGCTCTGGCTTGATTTCCTTGCCAGCAACGAACACGGATTTGCCTGAATGTAATTTCGAGAACAATGGGCCTGGTGGAACGCCCAATTCGATGGCTTTTTCCCTATCAAATCTACCCAGCAATGGCTTTTCGTCTAACACATATCCGATACTTGGAACGCCGTGGTCGGTTTTTATCGCCCTAACCGTATATTCAGGGTGTTCAACGACGTCACCTGGTTTGAGCTCGTGGTCTTCAATCTTGAAACTCAGTTTGTAGTAGCCTAATCCGATAAGTACCTTAACAAGTTCGCGAATCCATTTGGGTCCGTAGATGTGCAGTGGTTCGGTTCTCCCCTGGAAGCTCATGGTTTGTATCAGCCCAGGGACGCCAAGAAAGTGGTCCCCATGATAATGCGTGATAAAGATAGATGTGAGATTCATCATTCCTGTTTTTGCCCTCATCATCTGCTGCTGTGTCCCCTCGCCACAGTCGAACAAAAGGAGTTCTCCCTTTCGATTGACCATGACGGCGGAGGGATTTCTATTAGGTGTTGGGAGGGAGCCCCCTGTGCCAAGGAATATCACTTTGAGCGTAACATCACCTCATTTTCTCAAGACGAATTATCCGGCGGGTCAAACTTTTATGAACCCGCTGCCGATGGTGCCCGATGGTTGTGAAACCTGCATCCTCTGCAATTTTTTCTATGGGAATTTGTGACACCACTACGGCTTTGTTACCCGGCCGGAGGATACGATGTATTTCCTTTAATGAGCAATCATATAAATCTTCCAGTGATCTGGCCCTAAACAAGGCTGACCTGCCATACGGCGGATCCGTCACAACCGCATCCACTGAGTTGTCAGCCAATCCTAGATTGCGGGCATCGCCGATCATCAACTCACCACCTATGCCATAGTGCCGTAGATTTGTGTTGGCGCCAAGTACCATCTTGCGCTGTACATCTGCGCCGATGCACCTGGCGCCGGTCAGCCCTGCCTCGATTAGTATACCTCCAGTCCCGCAGAAGGGATCCAGTAATGTTCCTCCTTCGCAGATAGAAGAAATATTCACCAGGGCCCTTGCTACCCGCGGCAATAATGCTCCTGGGTGGAAAAATAGTCTGCGATGGGGGCGCCTGGATTCGTACTGGGTCCTGTCCACAGAATACATCAATTTGCCGAATGCACATTTGCCTTGAGTGAGAACGAGGCGGAACACCACGTCAGGATTTTTGAGATCAACCCTATAGCCTCGCTTGTAAATAATGGCACCTGCCTGCTTCTCCAGGTCCGAGATATTAAGCACGTGTTCCTTGACCTGCCGGGCCCTAACGCAAAAGGTTTCGTCCTTTTTGAGGTTTAAATCCACAGTGCCAACTAAATCGGCGATTGAATCAGTGTCGGCAGGACAAAACCCGAGCACCTCTAAGATATTGTGAGTCATGGCAAGGCGTGATGCAATGGACGGCATCTCCTCGATTTCGATGATGAAGAGCATATCCAAATCAGCAACTTCTTTAAAGCACGTGTCAAATGCCTCTAAGCAGCCTAAAACCTCTGCCTTGGGCAGCGTTTCATGCTCACCTGACAGCTCAAATGCGACCTTCATGGTGGCAATATATTGCACATAGACCACTTAAGTTTATATAAGGCGGAAAAAAGTAAAGACCTTGTGTATTAGGTGTTGTACATGCTCTCCCCCATGCACGTGAAAAAAAGCATTAGAATCGAGAATGTCGTTGCGTCCACGGCAATAGGGCAAGAGATAGACCTCAAGTCGATTGCAGGTAGACTTGAAGACGCGGAATATGAGCCAAAACGGTTCCCGGGCCTGGTATATAGAACTAAGAGCCCCAAAACTGCTGCACTGATATTTAGATCTGGAAAGGTCGTATGCACGGGTGCGAAGAGCGTAGGAGATGTTGCCGGAGGGCTGAAAAAAGTCTTCAAAAAGATGAGGGAGATTGGCATCGATGTTAAAGAAAACCCGATAACGATTCAAAACATCGTTGCATCCGCTGACCTTGAGGAGGAGTTAAACCTGAATGCGATAGCCATCGGCTTGGGCTTGGAGAATGTCGAATACGAGCCTGAGCAGTTTCCAGGGCTGGTATACAGGTTATCAGAGCCAAAGGTAGTGATATTATTATTTGGGTCCGGCAAGTTGGTAATCACTGGCGGTAAGAGGATAGAGGACGTTGAGGCGGCAGTGGAAAAAATTGCAAAGGATTTGGAAGGATTAAATATCTTGTGACTGGCCATGAGCGAACTATGCGATATATTATGGGAAGCTTATGAGGGTTGCGGCGAACAATACAAGACATATACACAACCCATATCAAAGTATATCAGAGAACACCCTAAATCCACTCTAGCTCTGGCATTCTTGGCCGGCATTATATGTGGCGGCATACTACAATCGGATATCGCCAAACTGCTGATAGTTACCTTGGCCGGTGGAGTCCCTGGCGCAATCTCCCTTGGAACGCTGATGGGGATGCACCCGGTTACCTGTGCATTGATAGCAGTTGCTGCCAATTTCGTCGTTGCCGCAGCAGCAATAAATTTCCTGTACTTCATAGAAAAAGAGCCAAAGGTTGCGATAATCGTGAACAGGATTAGAGGGCGTTTTTCTGGCTTCTTGGAGCCATTTATGAGATTTGCTGGGGAGAAGGGCGTTTTTCTTTCTATAGTGCTGTTCACATTTGGCATAGGCCTGACAACGGTGTTCATAGTTGATTTGATTAAGGCGGATATACAAGATGCAAAGAAGGCGATACTACTTGGACTCGTCCTGGCAGCAGTTTTCTGGATAATAGTGTACCAGGTCTTGGTGACCGTCATACCGCCAACAGTCGTATCCATGGTAATCGTCGCTACCATACTTCTTATGGTATTCTATTCCAGGATAAGGGAGTGGGTTCTATGTCACTTGAAGGGGCACCCTGCATAAAGAGTAAATCAAAAATTAACGACGATTTAATGAGATATCTTTCTGGGGAAAGGGTTGACTTTTCGAAATATCGCGTGGATTTACAACACCTAACACCTTTTCAGCAAGCTGTGTTGAACGAAGCCAGAAAGATCCCGTATGGGGAGACGATTACATACTCCCAGTTGGCAGAAAGAGTCGGCCATCCTGGCGCAACAAGAGCAGTGGGCAATGCCCTGGCCAAAAACCCTGCACCGCTCATCATCCCATGCCATCGAATCGTGACGAAAAACGGCCCTAGCGGATTTTCATTTTGCCCTAAAGTAAAAGAGAGATTGCTTAGCCTTGAGAGTCTATCTTGGAGAGTTTCTTCAACCTCTGCACGCCGTCGATCTCCTTGATGACTTTGGCCACCGCTTTTGGAGCCAGATCCTGCCACTTTTTATCATTTAGCATTCTTCTCCTAATCTCGGTGCCAGAATAAACATCCCTCTGGAATAGGGGAGATTTCTTGACCTTGATGCCTGCCTCGCTGAATAGATCGATTACAAGCGGATTATTTGAATACGCAACGTTAAAAGGAGGTGTTAGCGACCTGACATGCGAAACCCAGATTGCGTGCCTGTGCACATCCATGATTGGGATAACATAATAGGTAATGTCCAGCTCCTCGAGCGAGCGGGAGACCATCATAACTCTCTCGCCTGCCGTAAATGGATCCACAAGAGTGTGGCTTTTCTGCGCGCTGCCAATGCCAATGACGATTTCGTCCACCTCTTTTGCAATTTCCTGAATGACGGCATGGTGCCCCAAATGATAGGGCTGAAACCGCCCGATATAGAATGCCCTGTTCCTGTTCATCTCAACCCCTATAGATATATTCATGCCTTAATTATTTTTTCTTAAGCGATGGTATGATTTCTCTGCCTATTAGTTTAATGGCAGCAGATTTATCTGGACCGATTGGCGAGCCGATTACGACCTGCGTAACGCCTAGCTCGTACAGTTCATGAATCCTTTGAAGGCAGTGCTCCGGTGAGCCATGGATGGAAAATGCATTGGCCATTTTGTCTGTAACAGACGCAAACGCTGTGTGATAATCGCCCCTTGCAAGGGCAGTTCTAATATTCAGTGCCGTTTCAAGACTTATTCCATGCCGCTCCAATATGAATTTCGGCGTGCCCGCAACAATGTAGGCGACGATTGGCAATACGGCTTCCTTTGCCTTTTTTTCGTCCAGGTCAACAGAAAAGCTCGTGTACGCGGCTATGTCAAAGCCCTTCTTTGCGTGCTTTAGCCTTGAAATTGCATACTTAAAATCCAGAGGATGAGAGGCGTTGATTAAAACTCCATCTCCGATGAGGCTTGCTGTTTCGAGCATCCTGGGACCTTGAGCACCTATATAGATAGGTATCTTTGAGGCGGGGCAAGTCAACTGCGCACCATTCAGCTTGAAAAATTCGCCATTAAACGTAACGCGCTCGCCTGTCAACAGGCACCTGATGATTTTTACTGCTTCCTTCAACCTTGCTACAGGTTTCTCGCGATGAATACCTATTGACGCCAGTGTGGTTTCATCGCCAGCGCCAACACCGAGCATGGCTCGCCCGCCAGAGGCTTCATCAAGGGAGGCTACTGCAGATGCTGTCAGTGCAGGATGGATGTGATATGGATTCGTGGCACCTGGGCCAAGTTTAACTTTTTTAGTCTTCCCTGCCAACAAGGATAATGCCACATAGGCGTTTCTGTTGTTGTAGTGGTCCGTAACCCAAACTGCGTCAAATCCGCATTCTTCCGCAAGAACGGCATGTGAAACCAGCTCGCTCAGCGGGATGTTTGGAACAAATTCAATACCAAGCATGAAACCACCATATTAAGATAGTTCTTGAATTAAAAAGGCTACCGTTTCAATCTAATGTGCACCTGACCGGAAACGCGCAAGTTAAGCGCTTTTGTTGCACTGCCCTCTCTCAGGGAAATTTCAAGAAAACCATGACTCCCAACCGTGAGCAATAGCTCAGACGCATCCGCATACGTCCTTACGAATGGCATCCGCTGGCCGCATACTTCCGCCTCGTCGCCATAGCGCAGGTGCTGCAGGGCAAGCGAGCCCGGAATGTTGGTTATGATGTTCCCAAACCCGTCAATGTAAATGACTTCGCCGCTCAGCGCTTCATTGGATGCTTCCACCTTGCCAAAGTCAAGGTTTATGAAATCGTCTATCGGTTTGAATCTTGAAATGCCATAGTCCTTTGACAATTCTGCCGCCACAGGAGCGAAAACATCCCTGCCATGAAATGTGGCTGACTTTGGTGGCGCATATTTGATCTCGTGCACCGTAAAATCCCCAAGGTTTCTCGCTGCCGGAATTAGAAGACCATTATCAGGGCCCACAAGATATTGCTCACCCGCTTTAATCACCAGCGCGCGTCTCTTCGTGCCAACGCCGGGGTCGATGACCGCTACGTGAATCGTTTTATCTGGAAATTCCTTGGCAGCATACATCAGCGCGAATGCGCCCGCCCTGACGTTCTGGGGCGGAACGTTGTGCGAGATGTCGATGATTGTGGCATTGGGATTAATTTTAAGAATAACGGCCTTCATCAGCGCGGGATATAAATCCCCGAAGTCCGTGAGCAAGGTGAGTATAGGCATGGTTACACTACTTTCGTTTATCTCATTATCGACACGTATATTAAGCATCTCCTTAAACCATCGATTTTAAAGTTCAAAAGTGTGTAACTAGAAGTAAGAATGTTAGAGATAAGAGTGAGAGTCGGACCAAAAGGACAGGTAGTTATTCCACAAGTGTTCAGGAGGGCACTAAAAATAGCCCCCAAATCTGAGGTAATTTTCAAGTTAGAAGGCAACAGGCTCATCATCAAAAAACCAAGAAAGGATGTAATCAAGACCTTCGAAATGATTGCAAAGTCCCAGCCCAGGTTCACCAGAAAAATGCATCCGCATGAGACGTACGAAGAGAAACTTGCGGCGAGGTTAGGATGATATACATAGACTCAATGGTGCCCATCTATGTGATTTTGTATTAACTGCCGAAAAGAATAAATAGTATATACAATAACTTTTATGTGAGTTAATGTAAGTGATATAATATGCAATGCGAATTTCAACCCTCAAAACATGCCAAGGATCAGATGGTCCTTAGGGGCATTTCAAAAAGGGAGGTTTTGAATTGTATCTTGAAAGGAGCAAAAAGGTTGCAGGAAAAAAAGATCGTTGGCATCTTCGGAAAATTGGAGGTTGTCTTTCAGAAGAGACCTTGTCATTATTATATCATAACAACTTACTGGAGGTGAATTGATGAAGTGCCCTATATGTGAAGAAGGTATGGAAAGAAAAAAGGTCCCATATACTATAGGAAGTGTTAAGCTCGGCACCTTTGAGGCAGATGTTTGCTCGTCTTGTGGTGAAATATTCTTTACAGAGAAGTCGTCTGATGCTATAGATAGGAAGGCAAAGGAATTGGGAGTTTGGGGGCTTGAGAAAAAAGGGAGAATAGGATATTCTGGAAATTCTCTCATCGTGAGAATCCCGAAAAAAGTGGCCGAATTCATGAAGCTGAAAAAAGGAGAGGGAATTCTCATCAAGCCTGAAGATAAAAAGCGGCTGGTCATCGAGATAGAGTAATTGATTACTGAAAAATGCCGCAGTCACACCATATTCCTCAATCCAGCTTTCTCTACTATTTCCAATGCTCTTATGCGTTCCCCGGAGCTCAAGCGCCTGTTGATCTCAGGATGCTGATGTGCCTTGTAATAGGGCATGTACTGAAACATGAGGTTGAACCGCACCCCAGGCATGTGCTTCGCAACCCATGCAACAAGTGGCTTCGTACAGCATTCGAGATGATTGGGCAACACAAGATGCCGTATAATAACATCCGCATCCTCACGCGCTAACAGGAGGTTTCGTGTAGTAATGTCCCAGTAATTGTTTACGTTCGAGTGTTTTTTCGCGCACTCGTCATTTCCATACCTGAAATCCGCTAAATAGACATCTATCACGCCACTCAACAACTCCATCGCCTCAGTGGAGCAGTACATATTAGAATTCCATATCACGGGCGTGTTTACGTTGCATTTGTCCATGATTTGTAATATGGTGTGCAGGTGCGGCGTTGGGTCGCCGCCAACGAAGTTTACATTTTTCGCACCCTGATAGTTTCTCATTGCAATAATCTCTGCCATCCTCGCTGGCAAAACAGGCGTTCCCGACGTTGGAGCAGTCGATATATCCCAGTTCTGGCAATAGACGCATGAAAAGGTGCAGCCCGTGAAGAAAATCGTGTGCGATGGCACCAATTCTGGCCCCTCGCCATAATGGAGAAACTCTGAGGCATAGTACGAGACTGCCTCAACGCCGCAGTATCCGACTTCGTGCTCTAGCCGGTTCACATCACAGCGCCGCTCACAGAAATGGCAGTGCCGCAGTATTTCATTTGCCTTTTCTATTTTCGCGCTTAATGACGATGTTCGCTTTGCAAGCAGATATTTCGCTAAACACTTCCCGCTCAAAACGTCAAAATACCGCCCAATTCTTTGTACCTGCGACATAGCTTAATGTGGTACCGCTTTGTCTGGTAGCGCAATCCCAATCCTGGCTTCAGAGGCGAACTTTTGTAGACGTTTGAGCAAACCACCTTTTCTTCTGCCAACGAGACTGTGTTCAAGAACGTCATTGATTGACGCTACAGGAATAATTTTAATTGTATCCTTGTACTTGTCCTCGATCAGCACATCATTTTCATTTGCCTTTGGAATCAATACCGTTTTAATGCCAGATTTGGCAGCTGCCTCAATTTTATATGTCACACCTCCAACTGGCAATACCTCACCCCTAACAGACAAAGAGCCTGTCATCGCAACGCTCTGGTCGATAGGGACACCTTCGAGTGCAGATAGGACGGCTGTAGCGACGGAGATGGATGCACTATCACCTTCCACGCCTTCATAGGTTCCAATGAACTGGATGTGAATGTCCTTGTTCGAGATATCATGGCCGGTGAACTTCTTAAAGAATGCCGAGACGTTTTGCACCGACTCTCTGGCTATATCCTGGAGCTGACCGGTGGCGATAACTTTTCCCTCTTCCTTTGACTGAGCAGGCGTCACCTCTGCGACGATGGGGAGAACTACCCCCGAGTCACCGCCAACAATAGCAAGTCCATTCACCCTGCCAATCTCTGCGCCCTTGCTTCTGAACATTTTGTAATCCGTTCTTTGTTCGAGATATCTATCTGCTGCCTGCTGCTCTATGGAGCGGGACATCTTCTTGGCATTCCTGACGTGCTCGGCTGTCGTGAGTTCGGCGCCTTCGGCGCTGGCAATATCGCCGGCAACCCTGACCAACCCGCCAAGGTCTCTCAGCTTTAGGGTTAACCGGCCTTTTCGACCGGAGCGCCGTCGCGCCTCTAGGATGATTTCCCTAACCGCATCTGTAGTAAAGTGAGGAATCTTTTTGTCTTTCTTCACTTCCTGCGCGACAAATCTGACCAATTTGCGCCGATTCTCTGGCGTGTCATCCATGGTATCCCGCACGTAGACTTCATAGCCATATCCCTTTATTCTTGAGCGCAACGCGGGATGCATCTCTTTTATTGATTCAAGATTGCCGGCAGCCACCATGATAAAGTCACACGGCACGGGCTCTGTTTTAACCATCGCTCCTGAGCTGCGTTCAGACTGTCCGGTAATCGAATATTCGCCTTCCTGCAAAGCGGTAAGCAGGCTATACTGTGACTCGGGTCGCAGGAGGTTGATTTCATCGATGAAGAGGACACCTTTATGCGCCTTATGAATGGCTCCTGCCTCTACCCTATCGTGAGCTGGCGTCTCAAGCCCTCCTGACTGGAAGGGGTCGTGTCTTACATCCCCTAACAGGGCACCTGAATGCGAGCCGGTAGCATCGATGTATGGAGCAGTATCCTTGCCTTCGCCTGATACTAACAACTTAGGAACAAGCGCTTCTTCTCTTGGCGTAACATACCTGAGCGCAACAAAGATGAGGACGGCGGCAATGATTCCAAAAAGCAGTTGATTTGTAATAATGGAGTATATGAGGATTGCCATGACGAATAGCATGTACATCAGACTGCGCATCTGGGTTTTCTTTCGTGCCTCTGCTCTGTGAGATTCGACGATTTGCTTTCCTTTCCCAGCAGGAACGACCCTAACCCTTGGATTGTTGTTATCATCGGGATTATAATAGACCAAAACATCCTGCATCTCTTCTTTCGGGAGAAGTTCAGCCATAGCCTTAGCTAACATCGATTTACCGGTTCCCGGCGTACCGATTAGCATCACATGGCGGCGCTGCTTGGCCGCCTTTTTTACCACTTCGACCGCGTGCTCCTGACCTATGACCTGGTCGACCAAAATCTCGGGCACCTTGATGTCGCTGGTCGCAGTTATTTCCAGTCCGCCCAAAACATCATCCATCGTTGTCCTCTATATGATTGGAATCTACAATATAATATCTTTCTGGCTGACGTGCTTTACCTCTCAAGGGCGTCAAGGGCAAGCGTTAGTATATCAACCACCGATGACACAGGGGGCGCATAACAGGTCTCGATGTGTCGCAGTTGCCCACATGTCGCTCCGCTTTTAATCATAAATGATAGCGCATCAATCCTCTCTTTCACGCCCTCCTCAGAGATGAGCTGTGCACCAATTAATCGTTCCTCTGCGAATAGCAGCTTGGCACAAATCTTTTTCCCACCAGGATAACAATGCGCCCTGGTCAATCCATGCGCCTTTCCTTCAGTTGGCACCAATCCCGCCTGCTTGGCAGCATACGAGGTCAATCCAACAGATCCAACCTGAAGACCTGCAATAACTGATATGACTGGGTTTACGGCAGGAGCAAATATTGCATCCCCCCCACAGACATTCTCTGCCACAACCCTGGCCTGCTGGACAGCTGTTCCCCCCAGCATACTGAGTGCGGGGCTAGCGGTTATATGATGGGCAACTTCTACACAGCCCCCTGCAGCATAGACGCTTGCGCTCTTGGCCACGCGCATGGAAGGGGCAACTTGTATGCCTCCTGTTTCGCCAATTTTAATGCCCGCCTGCTTAGCAAGGCCGACGTTTGGCTTTATGCCATGGGATATGATTACCAAATCTGCCGGGATTACCTCTTTGCCAACGGTAACAAATTCCACATGTTCGGGGCCGTTAATCGAGCCAAGTGGAGATCCTGTGATGACCTTCGCACCCAAACTTTCCAGCTTATTTTGAACGATGGTCGTCATATCCGGGTCAAGATACCCAGGGAGTAGATACGGTGACGGTGCCACCATCGTGGTGTTGATTCCAGAGGTGATTAACGCCGATGCGATTTCAAGGGTTGCAGGGTCCGCACCTGCCACTACAGCATTTGTCGCATTTTTCATGGCTTCCTTGATTTTTTTACCATCCTCAATGCTTTTAATGAAAAAAACGCCATTTTTGTCGATGCCGGGTATCTGCGGAATGTCGTGGGCAACACCGGTCGCTATCACGAGGTGGCCATAAGCACGTTTCTCGCCTTCAACGATGATGGAATTATTCTCAATGTCGATGGCAGTGACCTCTGTGTTGGTGCGCAGATCAATGCTCTTGTCCTTGTAATAGGCGAAATCATGCATCATAAGGTCTTCAAAAGAGGTTATGTCGCCAGACAAAACAAAGGAGATGTCACGCGGGGAATATGCCACGTATTGATCCTTGGTAAAAAGGGTGATTCCTATATTAGGGTCTTTTTCGCGAACGTACGAAGCAACTGACGCCCCGGCGATTCCGCTGCCAATAATCACAAGTTCTGGCATGACATCAACTTATTAAACACCTTGTTTATAATATTGTTGCATTAAAAAGCCTAAAGTTTATAATAATAAAGACGATTATGCGTAGGGGTTAATGTGAAAATCATTGGAGGGTCAGCATCGCAGTTGCTCGCAAGCAGGGTTGCGTCCAGATTGGGCTGCGAACTTATTAGGGTTGAGTACAAACGGTTCCCTGATGGCGAATCGTACGTGCGCGTGCAGGACGATATCGATGAGGTTTTGATAATCCAGAGTACAGTCGTAGATAGTGATTGGATTTGCCTGCTGCAGTTGATCGATGCATGCGAGGGTGCGAAGCATATTAGAGTAGTGATACCGTATGTTGGATACGCGCGCCAAGACAGCCAGTCGCACCCGGGGGAGGCAATAAGCGCAAGGGCCTTGGCAAAAACCGTTCATGTAGCTGAAATTTTCACGATAAACATCCACAATCCATCCATCCTGAAGTATTTTAGCGGAAAGGTACGCGATTTGGATGCGGCGCCCTCCATCGGAAGATATGTCAGTTCCCTTAAACTTAACAAGCCCATCATAATCGCGCCTGATGATGGAGCAAGGGCACTGGCTGAATCCGCTGCCTTAAACCTCGGCATCGATTTTGATGTTTTAGAAAAGAAGCGGCTGAGTGGCGATGAAGTTGAGATAAAGGCAAAGCATCTTGACGTTACGGATAGGGATGTCGTCATAATAGATGACATAATCTCAACCGGCGGAACGATGGCAGAGACGATTGAATTGCTCAGAAGGCAAAAGCCGAACGACATCTATGCAGCTTGCGTACACCCAGTACTCGTGAGGGATGCGGTTAGCAGACTATTTCAGGCAGGCGCAAAGGATGTTATCGCAACAGACACTATTGAAAAAGGCGTAAGCGTCGTCAGCGTTGCGCCGATAATTGCCGAAGCGCTTAAGTGATTCGCCCTGGGAGCAGGCACAATGCTGGAGATAGATGGTTCGCATGGAGAGGGTGGGGGGCAGATTCTCAGAACATCAGTTGCGCTCGCTGCCTTGACCGGAAAAAGTGTCAAAATTAAAAACATAAGAGCAAGTAGATCAAAACCTGGACTTGCTCCACAGCACCTGGAAGCGGTGCGCTGTATGTCATCGCTGACGGATGCAGATGTCAGTGGATTGACGTTAGGGTCAACAGAGATAACATTTGCCCCCAAGGGAATTAAGGGAGGCGACCATGAGATTGATATAGGCACAGCAGGCAGCATCCCCCTTCTTTTGGAGTGCGTCATGCCTGCAGCCACACGTGCGGAGGATGTTCTTTCCTTGCACATAAGAGGGGGAACAGATGTTAGATGGGCGCCGTCAATCGACTATATAAGATATGTTTTCCTGCCAGCAATAGCCAAAATGGGTTATAGCGCTGAGATCGAGGTTGTCCGGAGGGGTTATTACCCGCGTGGCGGGGGCCTTGTCAGAGCAGTCATCCATCCTTCGGGGCTGAAGGGTGTTGAGTTTACACTTCCGGAAGAAATTAAGATAGGGGGTATCTCCCATAGCTCGCGTCTGCCAGAACATGTTGCGCTCAGGCAGGCAGCGTCTGCAAAACAGATTTTAAGCGATGTGGGATACGATGCATCAATATCCATCGAGACCAATAACTATGAATCCACCGGCAGCGGCATCACGCTCTGGTGCGATAACATCGGTGGATGTGCGATTGGCGAGAGGGGCAAGCCTGCCGAGGAGGTTGGTAAAGAGGCAGCAGAATTCCTCTTGGGAGAACTAAACTCAGGTGCAAGCGTTGACGTGCATCTCGCGGACCAACTCATACCGTACATGGCGCTAGCCAAAGGCAAATCGGGCATTACGGTAAGAGAGCTTACAGTGCACACGAAAACGAATATCTGGGTGGTAGAGCAGTTTTTAGACGTAGAGTTTGACGCGCACGAAAATGAACTTGTCAAGATCGTTAAGAGATGATTTCTAAGAACGTTGGCGGAATAATCTCTGAGAGGCAGATTTGGTCGCTGACGTTCATTATCTTGATTCCACTTTCCTGTGCTTGTTTGGCATTTATGATTATCACAATGGGCTGATCGGTCCTATATTTCGCAACCCTGATCGCTTCGTCAAAACTGGTGCTTAGATGGAGATACCTCTGATTGACGGGCTTCAGACCGACCTCGAGGATTCTGCCTGCTTCCTCCTCTGTCGTGCCATAGTACAGCTCTGGCCGCTCATTAAGGGGGAAATCCAGATCGACGTTAACCGAGTGCGCGTACCTTGCCCTGATCTTGTCCTCACTTATTTCGTATCTGCCCTTGACGTCGGATTCTATCAGCGCGAAAAGATGTTCCCTGTAAAACCACCTATACCTGTCTTCCAGTGCAGTAATTAAAGACTCCACATCCACCCATCCTCGTTTGTCCATCTCAAGATACAACTTTTCTGGAAAGTGCCGCAGTGCACCTGACACCATCTTTCCTAGCTGGGTCGTCCTTCCCTCATCCAGAATTGGTCGTCCGGCCTGATCGCATTGACATTTCTCGCCCCTGAAATATCCATGAGTGGGGCACATCCTTATTTGATCTGTTTCCATTTTTAGTCCTCCTAAAGATGTGAAGTAGAAATATTACGTTTTGCCATCTATGTTAAGGTTCTGGTGATATCTTTGATTACGTCCACCAATGCGTCCACTTCTTCCTGAGTATTGTATAGCGCAAAAGATGCACGGACCGAGCCGTGAATGCCTAAAAACTGGTGGGCTGGCATGGCACAGTGATGGCCACTCCTCGTGCAAATTCCATGCTCATCGAGCATCGTTGACACGTCATGAGAATCCATCGATGCGACGTTGAATGAAACCACTCCCGCTCGTTCTGATGGACCGTATACCTCGACGTTCGGCAGTTCTGCTAAACGGGATGCTGCATCCCGCGCCAGCGATGTTACATGATGCTCTATGTCGGTTATGCCAACGTTTTCCACATATTCTACGGCGGCGCCCAGCCCGATTATGCCAGGTATGTTAGGAGTACCGGGTTCGAAGCATGCTGGGGACTCGTCCAGTTCAAAGGAGTCTCTGGTGACTGATTTGATGGCTCCGCCCCCTGAATACACGGGTTCGAGTTGGTCTGGATGCTTAACATACAACACGCCAGTGCCAGGAGGGGCCAACAATCCTTTATGACCTGGAAATGCCAGAAAGTCGCAGTCCAGTTTTTCAACGTCCATGGGCATGTGCCCCAAGGATTGCGCTCCATCTACCAGGAGTGCTGCGCCGTTCTCATGTGCAATCTTGGCAATTTCTTGAATGTTCAAAATCGAGCCGAAGACGTTTGAGATGTGCGTAATTGCGATTAATTTCGTGCGCTCCGTAATCGCTTCCTCGATTGATTCCGGACTTAAAATGCCCTGCCGGTCAGACTCAATGACAGTTACTTCAACGCCTTTGGGACGGAGCCTGAGCCATGGAAGGAAATTGGAATGATGCTCGAGAATGCTCGTGATGATGTGGTCACCTTTTGACCATTTCATCCCCAAGGCGACCATGTTGATGGCTTCAGTGGTATTTTTGGTGAAAATCGTCTGGCACTCCTTTGCGCCCATGAATTTCGCAACTTTTCTTCGCGCCCCATCATATCGCTCGGTCGTCGTCCTCGCGAGTTTGTATGCTCCGCGCCCATAGTTGGAAGCGTATTCGAAGAAGTACTCGTTCATCGCCTCTACGACGGGCCTTGGTGTCTGTGATGTGGCGGCACTGTCGAGATATATCACGCGGTCAAGAACCGGGAAATCCTTCCTGAGTTGCATGACGTCGTACATGAGACTTAGGAATATATCTTGAGATTAGAAATATGTTGCGAGTTGTTTTCATACTCGTAATTTATGTGAGATTCGTTCAAAGCCAATTTCTCTGAACTTTTTTAGAATTCCATCTGCATTTGTTATGATGATTTGCATATCGTCCTTATACAACTCCATGCATGCCAAGTTGCCGTTATGCCTGACCCTGATGTCGGTGATCCCCTTGCTTCGCAGGAATTCTTCTGCATCTCTTATCTGGCGCAGTTTATCCTTCGTGATTCTCTGCCCGCAAGGTATGCGCGTGGCCATGCAGGACTCGGATGGCTTGTTCGCATTGGGCAGATTCAGGCGAACTGCCATCTCCTTTGCCTCTGATTTAGATACGCCAAAATCGAGCAGGGGTGTGAAAACGTCAAATTCTTTCAGCGCCCTGTAGCCAGGCCGGTTTTCATCAAGGTCGGATGCGTTGGTCCCATCCACGATGGTACTCGTGCCGGCAACTTTCCCCAACGCTGACAGCATGCGCTTCTTGCAGTGATAGCACCTATCGGGCGGGTTTTGCACGAATTTTGGGTGAGCGAGCATATCCAACTTTACAATCCTGTGCGGGATTCCTATCTCGGCGGCGACTTGCTTCGTGCCTTCCAGCTCCCTAGGAGAGGACAATCCCGAGTCTATCGTGATGGCTGACGCTCTTTCAGCCAGGGCATCATATGCCAGAGAGGCCACGACAGAACTGTCAACTCCACCTGAAAATGCAACTAAAACGTCGCGCTTCTGTGCCAGCGCTGCCCTGATTTTATCCATTTTTTTTGCTATATTATCGGCTTTCATATCGGCAAAATTATCTATAAGGGCTCAGGTATTAATTACTTACATGGTTTGGAGACCGACTTTTGGAACAAATGGCATCCGGGGCATTGTAAATGAAGAGTTGACGCCTGAGATTGCGCTGAGACTGTGCCTAAGTCTGGGAACGCTGTGCAGCGGAGATATTGCGATAGGGAGAGATACGCGAGTCTCAGGGGAGATGATTAAGAGCGCTGCAATGTCTGGCTTACTGGCAACGGGAAACAAGGTCATCAACCTCGGCATTGCACCCAGTCCTGCGATTCAGTATTATGTAAAGCATAACGCGGATGCTGGCGTCATCGTAACGGCGTCGCACAATCCCAAGGAATACAATGGCCTGAAGTTTATAGACGGGGCGGGCATGGAGTTCAGCAGGGAGCATGAGAAAGAGGTTGAAAAGGCCTATAATAAAGGCGAATTCAAGATGGTTAAGTGGAGCGAAACCGGGGAGTTAACCACAGCCAATGCAATTCCAGATTACAAAGAGGGCATCAAGAAATTGGTCGATGTTGAAAATATCAAGGGCAGAAAGTTCAAGGTTGTAGTGGACGCAGGAAATGGTGCGGCGTGCGGGGTAACGTCTGCTCTTTTGCGCGAACTTGGATGTGAGGTAATTGAGATAAACGCAGAACCGGATGGAACGTTTCCAGGAAGACCTCCTGAGCCGACCGGTGATGTGTTGGGA
Source organism: Methanosarcinales archaeon (assembly GCA_026016205.1). Taxonomy (GTDB): domain Archaea; phylum Halobacteriota; class UBA148; order UBA148; family JAUWXC01; genus JAUWXC01. The sequence continues at coordinate 867,508 of CP061209.1, forward strand.
GATTCGATGGCGACGGTTAAAAAGAGCGGGGCAGACTTCGGCGTTGCCTATGATGGCGATGCCGACAGGGCAGTCTTTGTAGATGAACGTGGTGAATTCGTCAGCGAGGATGTGCTGCTTGCGATATTCGCGAAGAGCGCGCTGGAAAGAAAAAAGGGAGTTGTCGTAACGCCCGTGAGCTCGTCGTCATGCGTTGCTGAGGTTGTTGAACATTGTGGCGGGGAGATCGTTTGGACACCTGTGGGGAGCATATACGTCGCGAGAAAGATGATTGAGACGAGGGCGGTTTTCGGCGGCGAGGGGAACGGTGGCCTGATTTTCCCAGAACATCAGTATTGCAGGGATGGTGGCGCAGCAGCGGCAAAGATGCTTGAAATGCTATGCGCTGGAAAAACTCTGTCAGAGTTCGCGGATGAGATTCCCAGATATTACCACATAAAGGAGAAACTGAGGGTTAAGGACAAAAACGAGGTGATGGAGAATGTCAAGGATGCCGCCAGAGGCAAGGTGGACACGACTGATGGCGTAAAGATTTGGCATGATGATGGCTGGGTGCTGGTTCGCGCCTCTGGAACCGAGCCCATAATTAGAGTATTCGCGGAGTCAAAATCACAGAAGAGGGCAAAGGAATTGCTGCAGGAAGGGATCGAACTGGTCAAACGGGCGAGTGGGTGAATTTGCAGAAGAAAATAATGGTCACAGGGTGCAGTGGATTTATCGGCACCCATCTGGCCAGGCGATTGCTGAATGATGGGTTTCATGTAATCGGATATGATATGAACAAATCGTCGATTGCTGACCCCAATTTTGAGTTCATCCAGGGCGACATACTTGACATGGAAAAACTGCAGAAGAGCATGGATGGATGCGAAAGCGTGTTTCACCTTGCAGCCCAGACGTCTGTTCCAAAATCAACTTCAGACCCATTTCACGACTTCAAGACAAACGCAGAGGGCGTCTTCAACGTGCTTCTCGCTGCAAAAGAGCAAGGTGCCAAGGTCATCTATACGTCCACCTCCACGGTGTATGGGCTTGCAGACATGCCGACCAATGAGTCTCAAACGCTGAAGCCAATCTCGTTCTATGGGGCATCCAAGGCAGCAGGCGACTTATATTGCTTTGCATTTCACCATACCTTCGGATTGGACACGGCCATACTCAGATTGTACAATGTATATGGTCCGGGCAACAGCAAGGGCGTGATGTATGACTTGTTCAAGAAGCTGGAGCGCGATCCATCGCATCTGGAGGTCATCGGAACCGGGCTGCAGAGGAAGGATTACGTCTATATCGATGATGTGATTGATGCCCTTCTGGTTGCATACGAGAGGGGCGTGTCCGGCGAGGCGTACAACGTTGGCAACGGCGTCTCCACGACCGTGAACGATGTCGTGAGAATCATCCTCGATGTCTTGCAATTGCGCCCGGAGATCACGTATACGGGTCAATCCTGGAAGGGGGATGTGGAGTCTGCGCAGGCCGATATTTCTAAATTTAAAAGTTTGGGATGGCACCCAAAGGTCAGCATAGAGGACGGAATCAGAAGGACGTATGAGTGGCTTAAAGATTAACGGTCTCTGCTCATTTGCTCTGCTTCCTCTAAAACCCTACCGTAAACCGTTATGTCAATTCTAAAGCCAGAGTCAATCAATTTTTTAAGCAAAACTTTAAATTCACTAAGATTGATCGTCTCCTTCTTTAAAGCCTCCAAAAGAACTCCTAACGTTCCAGTAAAAGTAAGTCCGAGAAATTCAGCGGCAATTCTTGCTCTCTTGTCATCCAGAATAATCAAATCGGCTTTTTTCTCCATAGCCAAAAGCAGTGCATGTTCTTCCCCTTTATGGATGTTCAAATCGCTTAAATTTTTGTTATGTATGTGAACCTCTTCGGTTTTTATAAATCCTCTCTTGAGAAAATCGGTGACCTCTTCAGGAAAATCTGCTTTCTTTGCTACGATCTCTTTAAAAGCTGCCCTTGGTATGTGAATTTCTCCATAAAGTGATTTAAGCAGGTCAAGCCTTTTTATCTTCGAGAGAAAAATTAATGGGGATGTATTGGATACTACTAGCACTTTTTAATCCTCTTCAGATCTTTTTCAAGTTCCTGCAGGTCGTAGTTTATGGTTATCCCCTTTGAGGATAAAATTTCAATCATTTCCCACAGGTTACGTCCTGCTATCTCTGCTGCTTTCCACAGGGAGACTTTACCCTCTTCGTATAGGTCCAATGCATAATCAACCTTGTATTCCTGCAAGGATTTGTGAATGAGTTTCCTGATAAAGGTTGCCTTGTCTAGGTGCTCTTTTTTTGTGAACTCTTCTATTTCTTTCACGTCCTCAGGGAAGAGGCGCGTGGATATGGTTATAGCCTTGGTCGTCATTTTTATCACGTCTACATTTTAATTAAATGTAAACATCTTATTTAAGACTTTTGATAAGAGAGATTTGGAGATTCTGCAAAACATATTTGAATTGTTGAAACACGAGTAGTATAATCTAATTGCAACTATCCAAACTTTATCGTAGAAGTTTCTTAAGGATTAGAAATAAAAAAATATAGAAAGAAGGGGTGAAAATTTTAGTAGACGTGCTCTCGATGATCAACCCAATTGAGGTAGACTATTTTCTCTGTTTCATTGGGTGTGAATATGAGGCGATACATCTTTGCTATTCTTGTTGACTTTTTACCGTGTAACTCGCCGGAAAGCCAACCGCCTACATGCAATGGATCTTCCTGTAACCGTTTGATTTTCTTGTCAAGTTCCTCAAGGGCTTTCTTATTCTTTCTGATGATTTTGAGGGACTCAAGAAAAGTATCTGTTCGCTTGACGGTCCAAGTCATGTTCACAGCTCGTCAAGCAAATCTTTAACAGAAGTAACTTCCCTAACCCGACCTGCTTTAACATCCCGGTCGCTTTTACGGAGTGCTTCCATCGTTTTTGGATTGCTAAGAATTTCAACTGAGTCAATGAGTAATTCGATGTCTTCTCGCGTAACCATCTTCTCTTCCATCCTCTTTAGCCCTTGGTATACATCTTCAATTGTAACTAAACCAGTCATATTCTTTCATTTAGATTCGTGCCCATATAATCATTTCGACCTACATATTAGTAATCTTGGGTATTAACAACGCACGATATATGCCTAGTGCTGATTCCTTGTCAGTCTTTTTACTTGTAACATAAAAAAGCCAAAAAGGATAAAAAAATAGAGGAGAAGGGAATTAGTCCCTTCTTAGCCATATATTTTCAGCTTTGTTTTATTCTTCGCGTCTGAGCACTAAGTATGCTACCGCAAGAAGTCCTGCGATGGCAAACACAGCCTCAAAGCCTGGTGTCGTTGGTGGTGTTGCTGTTGCTGTTGCTGTTGCTGTTGCGGTTGCGGTTGCGGTCACGACTGCTTCCGGCGTTGGTGTAACACGACTGCCCGCAACCCGTCTCAGTATTGTTATCGTCCCTGTTTTCGAATTCCCAGCAGAATCAGTTGCCTCCACTGTTACGAGGTTACTTCCGGTTGACAAACTGACCGATAGCGAGTATGGAATATCGTTCCCATCTAATGTTCCCAAGGATGCTGAGGCTCCATTAACTGTAACTTCTGTTATCGGTGAGCCTGTTCCATATGCTGTCCCAGAGATCGTCGTAGTAGTGGAATATGTAGATGTGCCCATTGAGCTTGAAACCGTTAGAGTTGGATTTGTGTTGTCAACTTTAACCTCTAGTTGTACCGTGTTGTTAAAAAAAGATACATTATCATAGGCGGTCACATTGAGATTGTATGTTCCATCCGCAGCGTTTACCTCAACAGAACTGTTGACCCAGTTGTCTGTGGCTCCATCCTTTGTGAGAATAATCGTGCCCGCACCTATCGCAGAGGCGTCCACCGTAGCATTCTTGACTCCAGAGACGTTGTCAGTTATCGTGGCATTCAACGTAATTTTAGTGCCGTTGTTGGCAGCGGTTTGATCCCCGAGGTAATCAGTCGGATTAGCAACTACAGACGGCTCTGCGTTATCGATTGTGGTGTTACCAAGTGGATTCCCTGGAGGATCTGGTGTGACCGTTATATTCACCCCAGTCACAGAGGTCACATTTGCATCAACTATGTTACTATCAGTCGCTGTTGAGCTTATATCATAGTTCACTGTAACCCACTCGCCTCCAGCAACGCTAACACTACCGGTAACGTCTACCACATTAGCATCCCATGTCGTATTGTATCCAAGTAGTGTACCGCCGACAAAAACGCTAATGTTAACAACGTCAGCAGACGCGTCTCCCTCGAATTTGACTTGAACAACTTCAACTGTTGCAGGTGTTTGTGGAGTTACGGTTACATTAAACTTAAGTATCGAAACATTAGTAGTACCTACTTTCACATAAGGTGGTGTTATATCCTCAGTAACCGCACCCACCGGCATCACAAACACAACAAAAACGGAGAGCACTAAAATCGCTGTCAGCACTGTTATTGAGACTTTCCCATTACCTTCCATTAAATCTCCCCTCCTAAGGGGTCTTACAGTAGTTTACATTATGACTATATAAAAACTTATTCGATGATAGTCCTTTTCGAATTTTCGAGCCGTCTCGATGATTAAAATGAGGATGTCGCAATATAGTAATCTAACAACAAAGAATCAAAAAATAAAAAATATAGAAAGAAGGGATTTTCATCCCTTCTTATTTTAGTTTGTTTACCGTTTCACTCTTCGCGTCTGAGTACCAGATATGCTACTGCAAGCAATCCGAAGATTGCAAACACAGCCTCAAAGCCTGGTGTCGTTGGTGGTGTTGCTGTTGCTGTTGCTGTTGCTGTTGCGGTTGCTGTTGCTGTTGCTGTTGCTGTTGCTGTTGGTGCCGATGCAAGGACGTTTACGGTCGTCGTCTCTGTTGTACCATCGACGTCGACCTCGACCTCCCATGCGCCTAGTGCAAAGTCAGTTGTATCGAACTCTGCAGTCACGCTGCCATCCGTAACCTCTGTGGTCACGATCTCCAACGAATCCTCTGGTCCAGTCAGCGTTACAGTTGCGAGTTTGTCCTCTGCCCTGTTCGTGGTAGCCTCGATTGTCAACGTAGCACCGACGCCCACATCAGCGACGGGCAGAATTGTCACAGTGTCGTCCTCGACCTTGAACTCCTTGAATGTCTCTGACATCACGATGTCATCGCCGCCTGCGATAATTGCTTGGTCCTCGATGATGGCTTTGATCTGAGACAGCGTCTTGACTGAGGAGCCTGTGGCATCATCAAACAACTGGATGCTGTTGGAAATATTTATCCCAGTTGCATCAGCTACTTGATCTCTGCCTGTGTGCAGTACAAACAGTGTGTATGTACCGTCACTTGCCTCGTTTGTGAACACCTTTTCCTCGAATTCGTCGTCTGCGTCTGGAGTAACGTAACTGTTGTATATGATCTCGCCGTTGGCATTCCGAACTACCAGTATGCCGACTTCTAGAGCACCAACTGCTGTACCCTCGACTTTCATGTCAGTGGAGTCGCTCTCGGCCGTGATTGCTGGCACGGTTACGGCTAAGTCTCCTTCTATCAACCGTATCGAAGTGGCTGCTTCCGCTGATTGTGTGATGAGGTCTGTGCTATTAGTCACATAAACACCCAGTGTTGCCTCGCTAACAGCGTATACATCGATCCTGTAAGTGCCTGGCATGGAGTCTGCTGTATCCCAGGTAACTTTGTATGCGTCATTGATGAGCGAGGTGTCTTCTTTGATTTCCGTTATGATGTCAGCGTTGTCTGATATCACGACGGTTACGCGCGTTGTACCGGTTGCCGTACCTGTGATGTCTATCTTTTCACCAATTACGGCTGATGTCGGTGCGGATACCGTTACAGCACCCTTGCTTACGACGATGTCGATTTCTGCGTATTCCTCGGTGTCTGTGTCAGTAGCCTTCACGGTGAACGTACCATCATCCGTGAATTCCATCGAGAGTACAAGCGTAGTGTCCGCTGGTATCGTGAACGTTCCGTGATCGTCTCCTGGACTGTCTTCTTTTTGTGCCTCGTAATCGTTGAGAGTTGTCACAAACGCTGCGCCCCCATCTACAGGCGATGTGTTAATGTTGACGGTGTGACCGGCAACTCCAGTAATCGTGAATGTCACTGTTTCTTCCAGGACTACAGAAGCATCGGTTGCAGCGATTGTTATCTCTTCGCTAGCCACCGTTAATGATACCTCGTCCGTTTCCTTATCTAATCCCTGTGCATACAGTGGCTTTGTCTCAATAGATATCTTGTACGTACCTATATCCCAACCAGTGGTGTTCAAAGTCCCATTGGCAGCTTTGATGCCTGTGATTGTAAGGTTTACCAGACCATATCCTATGCCATCCTCTTTCAGTATGTCAACTTCATTGGGATGGAGCACTTTGATTGTGGCTCTGTCATCGCCACCTAGGTTGCTTTGTAGGTTAAGGTCTACTTCCTGACCTACAGTTACCGTGTCTACTGATGTCGGTGTTCCGGAAAGCTTGAGATCTATCGATAGCGTTGGGTTGATGACTGTTAGGGTAGAATTTTCAAGCTCATCTGTGCCTATGATGTCATATCTACCAGTCACTGTCATCTGACCTGTGTCAAAGTATGCATAGCCATCAGCTGATACCGTTGAGAAGTCATGACCTTCTGTGAGGGTGCCTACTTTACCAGTAATCGTGACCGTACCATCTGTAACAATGCCGGTAATGTTAAGATCTTGACCTAACAATGCGGCGGTATCTTCAGTTATAGCAAAATCATTGTATGCTCCGCCTGCCGCTGCTGACGCTGGCGTCACGAACGCTGCAAAGATTGTTAGTGTCATCAATGTAGCTAAAAATATAGCTGTTATTTTGTTATTCATTATTTATTTAACCTCCTTTAGTTTATTTCTTGGTCCCACATGGAACCTTTTCTTGAAGAGTGATATGTTATCTCTTATATAGACTTTTGCGTCTGTCCCACTTCCGAAGGAATGGGCATCGCAAAGACATCGTTGTCGTTTCAAAAATCGCCTAAACATTTAGACAATTGTCGAAACGGTCCTCACCCTCCTAATCCCGTCATTTTGGGTTATAAATCACTATTAGACCTATTCTCTTTTAAAGCTTTTGTGGTTCTTGGTGATTATCCGCCATATTTCTCTGATTTTCTAAAAATTGTCGATGCAAACAAAAGGGTTTATATCTGTGTGCACATATGTGTGCACAGATTAAAGATGACCAAGACCATTTCGCTGTCCGATGAGGCGTATGATATACTGAAGAGGATGAAAACAGGAAAGGAGAGCTTCTCGGACACCATCAAGAAATTAGCCGGAAGAGGGAAGTTGAGCGAGGTTCTGGACCTCTACCCGGAGATAACGGACAAGGAGTACGAGAAATCAGCCAAGGAGTTAAGAAAGAAGATAGATGCCAGGCTGAAGGACATGGGACTATGAAGTGCCTTGACACGACGTACTTTGTCGATTTAGTCAGAAAACCGTCCGCCATCAGGGACATAACAACGAGATTGGATGAGGAGGACAGGTGTGCCACGACCGTTTTTAACGTCTATGAGGCACTATTTGGAAGTTATGCGGTGGACGATGCTAAGGGCGAGAAGATACGAGAGAAGATAAGCAAAGCCGCCAATAGGTTGGAAGTCCTGGAATTCCGTTATGTGGATGCATTGAAGGCAGCCGAGATAGGCGGAGCATTACTAAAAAAGAAAAAAGTAGTCGGTGCAGATGCCATCACGGCTGCGATTGCAATAAACAACGGCTGCGAGGCGGTTGTCACGAGGAACAAGAAGCATTTCGGGTGGATAAAAGACCTAACCGGCTTGGAAGTTGAGACGTACTAATCAAGGTCCAAAAGATTTTTATATTGTGAATTCCCAAATGGGAATTGTGATTAGTATGGAAGCGAAGATGCATTCCGGAAAATTGTACATACCGAAGAGATTTCTCAAGGCATTGAACATCCAACCCGACTCCGAGATAGAGGTTGAATTAGAGAACGATCATATAGTCATCAGACCAAGCGTAGGGGTGGATAAAGGAGCTAAGAGATTATTAGAGCTACTAAAAAATCCGCCATATGGATTGGCAGAGGATAAGGAGTACTCATATGAAGATATTGATTGATACTGAAATATGGGCGTATGCGTACAAGAAGCCAAAGAAGGACTGGTTCGAGAGTGAAAAGGAATACGATAAGCAGATATCTTTGCATGAACTTGCAGGGGAGTTTGTGAAGGATAAGCTCATGAATGATGTTATATTCATGTCGCATCAAGAGATCGCAGAGATATGGCATGTTTTAACCATGCGAGGGAGAAGAATTCCGGGGGATGTGGCCTATGATATCATCAAAGCCCTACTTGACACAAGCACCGTGATTCAAGTGGGAATTACAAAAAGCGATGTTACCAAGGCTATTGAGCTCAGCAAGGAAACGAAAATACATATATGGGACTTTTTAGTGGTTCTTCCGTGCGAACAATTAGATAGGATTTATACAATGGATGAGCATTTCAGGCACAAAGCCTTTCAAGAGATTGCCCCAGTTGAGAACCCGCTGGGCGTGTGGTTAACGATGTGAAGATGTCACGGCGAGCTACTTCTCAAGCCTGATGATGTCATTGAATTTATCATAATGAGCATCCTGCGAGTAAATCTCCTTTATCCTCATCTTCCGCATGGTTAAGACATGATGTGCATCTATGAAGTCAATATCGTATTTATCGTAAAGTTCCAGGATCTTATCTGATATGGCGTGATTTTCCGCCCCGATCAATTTCAAGCCACTGCAACCTAAAAATGCTGACAGGTACTCCCTTATCTTGTTTTTGGGCTTTTTTGCCCTCTCAAGTACGTGCGCAATCTCTGCCAATGTAAATATCGTCGTGATAGCTTTCTCCCTTCCATCCGATATCCTCAGCATTATTTCTCGCATATCGTCGAGCTTCGCCTTTGGCGCTCTGAGCATAACGCCAAGTGGAATGGAGGCATCGAGATATCTCATTCCTCCTCGTGAGCAAAAGCCTCATGCATAAGTTTCACAGGGTCGTCTGCAAAGCCCTCTAAACACCCTTCACATACCTCAACGAAGTTTTTCTTGTGTCTGACCAGTTTTATCTCGCAGGCTATCTCATCTTTTGGCCCTATGTTCTGTTCAGCCCGTACCTCAGCAGGAATTAGTATCCTGCCCTTATCGTCCACGGTTCCCACAAATTCATCCATATTTCCCACTATAGAAATATTCATATTTAAAACTTTTGTGGTTATTCGCTATGTTTCTCCGATTTTCTAAAAATCGTCGATTTTGATGGTTGATGATTAAGTTTGCTGTTTAAGGTGAGCGAAAAAGGCATAAAAGCAAGCGTTTGCCAGATAAAAGACTTATCTCATTAGGCATATTATAGTTCAGCGGGCAACTTTACCTCGATTTCTGCTATTTTTCTAAACATTTCATCCCTCGTAACCAAGACACATCTGTGAACTTTGCATGTAGAGGCGATCATCGCATCTGGAAGTCTCGCCTTATATTTGGCTCTGATTATTGCTGCTTCTTTCGCGATGGACAAGTCTACATCGATGATCGTGAAGTTGTTAATAGCCCTTATGTCTACGAGAAATCTTTCTCCTTTTTCGATTTCCCCTCTGGAGTGGAAGCCGCTCAGAATCTCTGCTACGCAGATCACAGAGGTGAATCCAACATGTTTCCCCCTATGAATGTTTTCGAATAGTCTCTTCGCTAGTTGATAATTTTCTTCTTCGTTCAGAATGCTCAGGAAGATGTTGGCGTCTATAAATAGCCTCATGCGATTACTTCTCTCGTTCTTTGCCTGTTCTGTGCTCCCATTCATCCCTCATTTGCATCTGGTACTCCAGACTCTTTCCAAATATGCCCTTCCCCAGTCCAACAAGGTCTGCTATTGGATTCTTTGGAGCTTTCTTCAACACGATCTTCTCGTCTTCAATGTCGAATACCACTTTTTCCCCTGTCTTGATGTCCAGCAGTCTTCTCAGCCGTTGGGGGATGGTGACCTGCCCCTTCTTTGTGATTTTGCTGCACTCCATGATATAGTATTACTGTTTGGTAATACTTAAGGGTTTTGGCGTGTCGTATGGTAGTTAAAAAAACTCGTAAACACTCTTATCGAAAATACTTGCGTGTGCTGAGCTAACTGAAAGTGCGTTAATAACCGATGGACTTAATATTGCAATGAGATTGCAAAAGACAGCCGATCTATAGCCTCTCCCATCGTCTCTTCTGGTATACCACGACTGCTATGATGAGGATGGCGATTATAATCCCCACATAAATCACGCGGCTTGTCAAGACCTGGTGCCCAGAGGCACCTCTTGCACTGTCATACGCCCTCACCGCACTGTCATAGGCGTTGTCGGCGGCTGCGATCGACTCGTTCATCGCCCCTCGAACGTAAAATTCGTTGCTGTTGTTGAAATAAATCTTCGCGGTCTGGAGATATTCCTCCGCCTGGGTTACATCTGCTCCAGCATCGCTGGCATCGGCGATGGTTTGCTCGGCCTCTACAATCTTGTTCCACGCCCTGTCTTTAGCCTCCTGAGCCTCGTCAATCTGTCCGCTCGTCACATATCTCGTAATCGTATATATCGTGCTCAGCGGATCGGGCGCTGTTTGCGTGACTTCTATCAGAACTTTCTCAGTCTTAACCCCTACCGGGGGGGCGTTGCCGCTTAACTTAATCGTTACGGTATTGTATTTATGATGGTCGAACACGAAACTAATTTTATTCTTGATATACGTCACAGGTGCTTCATCATTCATGATGATGTTCCAGATAGGGTTTACCAACTCCGTTCGCAGCTCAAGCCTCGTTGCCCCTTCTAGACTCGGGGTCGTTTCCTTCAGAACGAGTTGTGTGAACACATCTCCGCCGACGATCAAATCACCGCTCGGGGTGACAGTCTCGGACTCAAACTTGAAATTGGTCTCCGCGAGAACGGGTGTCGCGAGGGAGAGTAAAATCAGGATTGCCAATGCGAATGCACCCAATCTAGCGCCTCTCATCATATCACACCAGTTAGAACAACGGCTTAAGCGATTTATCCGTGTCCATCAACTTGTCGTACTTCTTGCCGCTCTTGTTGGCAACCTCTTTAATGCTATCCTGCGCATCAACCGCAAGTTTCTGCAATTCCTTAACCCTTGGAATCTCAGACACGCCAGACAAAAGGACCACGGCAGCCACATACCTGCTGGTAGGAATGGGATAATCGCCGCCCCTGACTTCTGTGCCGTCTATCATATCCTCGATCCACACCTTTGCCCGGTCTATCCCCTTCCTGTTCAACTCGTCTGGAGGGCCTGCCAGTAACACCAGGGCCCTTTCAGCAGACCCGACGTCGCACTGCAGCGTTAATCGACCCATAACCGCTCTTCGCACCAGGGATGTTATTCGTGTGGTAGCGTCAAGTGTCTCTATAGATGCCTTTTTCCGTTTGAACAAACTAGAGATTATATTAGAAAGGGAGCCGCTTTTGATGGGCAACTCCTCCCTTGCATAACCAATCACCGAGATGCCTCCGCCTTTTAATGTGTTGATTATTTCGGAGGTGTCAACAACCAACTGGCCCACGCCGCTTCTCTCAAACCTTTCGCCCGCACCAATGAGGATGCCGAATCGCCTCACAACCTCATCATTCATAGATGCATAAGCGTCCTTAAGCGTCTCGCCTTCCTTCTTCCACAACTCATTATCGAATAAGAAGAGATTGTCGACCTCTTTTGCCAGTGTCATGAAACTCCTGGCTGCGTTCAGGGTGTAGAGTCCACCCTCCTCCTTTGCCGGTAAAAGCCCAAGGGCATAGACGGGTTCGCTATACAGTGTTTTTAATCTGCGCGCCAGGACAGGTGCGCCACCAGAGCCGGTACCGCCACCCAGCCCGGCAACAATTAGAAATGCATCAATTTTATGAGTTCCCCTCTTATCAATGGCGCTCTGCACCGTATAGATTTCATCAGTGGCTATTTTTGCACCAAGTTCGTTGTCTGCCCCTACGCCATGGCCTTTCACAATAGATTGCCCTATTAATACCCTATCCTCCATAGGTATATTCTTTACACCCATGAGATCTGCCTTGGCCGTGTTGATGCACATCGCCCTTTCAATGCTATGCTGACCCGTTCGCTTATCATACTCTACAAAAAGGTCTATTATCCTTCCGCCTGCTTGTCCATAACCGATTACGAACAGTTTCATTTATATCCTCTCACTAATTGTAAGTGTACCATCTCTTCTTTGACTGCTAATTATGGATATAGATAGGATATACCACCCTATATAAATGTATTTTTAATGGGACTTGTCATGGCGAAGGATAAGATACTCATTGTAAGCGTTTGTTAGCCTAACAGCATCAACCGGCATCAACGCATGCCTGTCATCAATCGTGGGCAACTTGGATGCGTCAACGCCTTTTTCCAATTTTACAATTATGCCCAATAAACTCAAAGTTGTGTTATCAAAAATGATGTCGCGTACTGTTCCCACAAGAGTGCCATCACCGTATATGACGCTCTGCCCTAACAAAGTCTTCGCAGATGCTCCAGGGGGTGCATCTTTATATTGATGCAGCAGGGATTCAACCAACCGGTCCCTTTTATCAAACATGTCTATGTTTATCCCCAGGAGTTTTGCGGGCCCCACAAGGTCCACGACGTCGCCTAGGCGGGTAAATTCCTCTTTAAAGCTGTACAGCATTGCATACACCAGGCACTGTGCATATGCAAACGGATAGTCCTTTGCAAATTTGCCATGAATTTTTCTGGCCCTTGCATCCTCGGGATTGCGGAGAAAGTCGTCTGCTATCTCCTTGACCTTGGACGCAAAGACGGCCTCTGCGTCTGACTCCTTCTTTAACGCACCAACAGCCCTCGGGATTGCAAATTTGATGTAATGTTCCAGGGACCTCTCGTCCACTGGCTCGAGTAGAAAATTCCAGGGAAACAGTCGCGATTGTAGATAGTTAAAGGCCTTATCTGCGCTTAGTTTTATCGACATGGTATTTCCTTATGAACGTGATAATCTGCTGTATTTTTGGTTTATCTTCTTCAACTGGAGCGGGGGCCTCCATACTGCAGAGCTTCCATGCCCACCTTCCAAAATCCGTTACTTCGTACTTATCGCCATGCTTCTCGACCAGGGGACATTCCCATTCATCCTGCACCAGATACTTTAGCCCCTCTTCAAGCCTCTTATTATACATATCGGTTACGAGATCCTTGTATTCCTCATCCTCAATGTCACAGATTTCCTGAAGTTCCTTTAAAGTCAGTGCAGATTTTGAGTCGACTAAGATATTAAAAGCGATAAAGGCGTAGTCCTTTTCTTTAAGGCGCTGCCAGCTTATATCCACCTGATTTGGTATCCCCAGCACCTTTTTCGCCGATTCCTGGAGGATTGTAGTCACATAATTGAGAGAGCTGAGCGCTACAAGGTCACTGACCTCCTGGGCTTTGAGGTGTATGCCCTTGGCAGATATGTCCGCATTTTTAAACTCAAGCTTGGATTGGGGTTTGTCAAAGAATATGTCCGTTATTGCCATGAAATAGTCCTTGGAAATCGGTTCATGCTCGCTGTCATAGGGGAATATATCGCCCCTTCTTTGGTCCAGACTGGGAGCAAAATCGGATGTCAACTCGAGGAGTTCAGATATGACTTCAGAGATGTTCGCATAAGCACCCTCTGTTTCGCTCGTAATCGCTTTCAGTTCACGTGCCTTCTTCTCTAAGTCCAACCTTAATTTGCCGGTGATGCCTTTTTCGAGTAACTTTTCAATCTCTTCTAACTCCTTCCTCTTGTTATCCATTTCTTCGGCATCGATGTCCTTCTTAAGAGACCGGTATTTTTCGGCCAGGGTGTTTATCCGTTCGTTAAAGGCAACCTTACTCATAGCACATCTCCATCGGTAACATAAATTACTAGGTGAGGTATATAATAGTTGTTAGTATGAAATACATGGCACTCGTCGGAGATGGAATGGCCGATTACCCCTTAGAGGAGTTAAACGGCAAGACGCCCCTGCAGGCTGCCTATACGCCAAACATGGATTTCATCGCAGGCAATGGAAGGAATGGTGTCGTAAGGACCGTGCCAGAGGGCATGGTGCCCGGTAGTGACATCGCGAATTTATCCATCATGGGCTATGACCCAAGGAAATATTATCCGGGCAGGGGACCTCTCGAGGCTGCAAGCATGGGCATTTCTCTTGACAGGGATGAAGTGGCATTCAGGTGCAATCTCGTAACCGTGAAAAATGGCGTGCTCATCGATTACAGCGCGGGACATATTTCAAGCGAAGAGGCGCGAACCTTAATCGAATACCTCGATGAAAAATTGGATGGCAATGCCCGCTTTTATCCGGGGGTTAGTTACAGGCACATACTGGTGCTCAAAGGGAGTGAAGATGTGACGTGCACGCCCCCACACGACATTGTTGAGCGCCCCATCGAAGAATATTTGCCCATGGGCAGGGATGCGGAAATTTTGAGGAAACTGATGCATAACTCCGTCCAGCTTTTAGAAGACCATGAGGTCAACGTAAAACGAGGAGGAGAGAGCAAAAATCCTGCCAACATGATATGGCCCTGGAGTCCTGGAAAATCGCCAAATATGCCATCCTTTGAGGAAAAATTTGGCGTCAGGGGCTCTGTAATTGCGGCGGTTGACCTGATAAAGGGCATCGGTAAATGCATTGGGCTTAAAGTCATCGACGTGCCGGGCGCCACCGGATACCTGGACACCAATTATGGGGGGAAGGCTGATTATGCGCTCAGGTCTCTTGTTGATGGAGACTTTTGCTTCGTGCACGTGGAGGCCCCGGATGAGGCGGGGCACAGCGGAGACATGGAAGCAAAGATAAAAGCCATAGAGAACTTTGACGAAAAGGTTGTTGGGAGGGTGCTAAGGGGGCTGAAGAGATACGATGAATACAAGATTATGGTATTGCCAGACCACCCAACGCCGATTTCGATTAGAACGCATACCTGCGACGAAGTCCCATTCGCCATCTTCTCGCCAAGTGAGGCTGCAGACGATGTGGAAAGGTTCGACGAATTCTCTGCTAGAAGGGGCTCTTTGGGAGCGATTGAAGGGAGAGAACTGATGGAACTTTTCATTAAAGGAGAGAGGTTGTATGAAAAAAGCATCTAAAATCGCACTTATCTTATTTATAGCAGCAATAGTAGTGGCATCTGCACTCTTATATGCTGGGCATGACGCGAGCGGTCCTGCGCCGACACCGACTCCTACGCCAACCCTGCCAGAGGGGCATCCGCCGATACCGAGTGCGAGAATAAAAACGATATCATTCGACAAGGACACGTATTATGCTGGTGATACAGTGGTCGCAATACTGGAAGTGGAGAATACAGGAGATGCAAGCATCACCTCTGAAAGAGTCGATATCAGGGCCACATGCACGAGGTTAGATGACCCCATTGCAAACTTTGCCCTTCAATTCAAAAGCGAGGAAGAGAGAACGACGACCTACCCCGTGGAATTTTCTGAGCTGATAGAGCCGGGACAAACAGGAACGTTGGCTGCTGCTTTTAACACGCCGGCAGAGGTAGAGGTGAGCGGGACAAAAGTAAGCCTGGCAGGCGATTACAACATAATGGCAACACTGAGCGTGGACGGCGTAACCGTAGACGCAAAGGAGTTGACGTTAACTCTTCATTGAGGTGTGGTTTTGCATATGGAGGCATTTACCGTCCAGAGAATTCCCTTGATTCGAGAGGGGGATGACGTTGGCACGATTATATCCAACTCCGCGCAATTAGAAGATAGAGATATAATCGTCATTGCATCCTCGATTGTCGCAAAGTCAGAAGGGAGGGTGCTTCGGCTGGAGGATGTTACGCCGGGCGCTGAGGCAAAACGAATCGCGCGCGTGAACGACGAAGATGCGAGATTTGTCCAAGTGGTCTTGAATGAGAGTGAAGAGGTGCTAATCGAGAGCCCGTTCATGTTGACTCAGACTCATACAGGGCACATCTGCGTGAATGCTGGCGCGGATAGGTCCAATGTAGAGGGTGGATTCGTTTTATTATTGCCAAAAGACCCTGATGGAAGCGCGAAGAGGATTAGGGATGCGATTAAAAGGGAAACTAACAAGCATGTCTGCGTGATTATCGCCGATACCTGTGGCAGGCCATTCAGGATAGGACAGACCGGCATCGCAATTGGATGCGCTGGCATTTCGCCAACAAAGGACTGGAGAGGAGAAAAAGACCTGTTCGGCAGGACGTTAGAGGCAACTAATGAGGTGGTCATCGACGAACTGGCGGGCTTTGCAAATCTGATGATGGGGGAAGGAAAAGATGCAACTCCAGTGGTGATAATCCGTGGCGCAAAGTGGCAGGAGAGCGAGGAGGGGGGTCGCGAAATTCACAGGCCAGACACTGAGGATTTGATTAAGATGGCTCTCAGGGCAAGTAAAGATAGGCGATAAGGGGTTTGTTTTAAAGCATATTTTATAATCGTAATGCTAAACCCTAAAGGTCTTCCTGCCTCTTGTTCACCCAGTACCAGATTGTCTGCGCAGAAATATTTCTCTTAACCTTATCCGAGATGTGTTTGGCTATTTTTTCGTATCCCCATCTCTTTTGCGCCCTTAGCTTCCTCGCATCCTTAACAAGGTTCCAGTCATAACGGTCTGCATATCCCACCAGTCTTTTAATGCCGTGCATACCCAGCATGGTGTGCACGAATGGGTGCAGACTGTCAACGATACTGGGGGGGAATTGCAACGCCTTCACGTTTTTCCTCGTTCGTATAATCTCGCCGATGTCCTGCAAACTCATCTTGTAGCCGATGTGGACCGCAGTGGCATCCTTAGGAATCTTCTTGATATCCTCTTTTCGATAAACGACAAAATTCACTTCTTCTATCATGTCATCTCCTGATATATCTCATATTATTTATATTTAATAAATGTTGGCAAATTTTTAGAGGCAGAAATGCCCCAGCCGGGATTTGAACCCGGGTCTTAGACTGTCTGCACAGACTTTTTGATCAAACTTTTTGGTAAAAAGTTTGTGCCGCAGGCCTAAAGGATAGTCCACTACCCTACTAGGGCGCATTTATACTATAACATATTATAACATTCATAAACCTGTCGTGGTCATTTGTCCAGCGTTCTCACAATTCTAGCGATGTCGTTTCCCACATCCGATGTTTTGGATGCGCCGCCCATATCAGGCGTCCTGACTTTGCCCTCTTTGATGTTTTGCCCTATCGCCCTCAGCACAGAACCTGCTGCCTCTTTCTCGCCCAGGTGTTCTAACAGCATCGCACCAGCCCAGATTGTAGCAATTGGATTTGCCTTCTGCATGCCCTTGTACTTTGGCGCAGAACCATGAATTGGCTCGAACATGCTCGTTCCCTCAGGATTGATGTTTCCACCCGGCGCGAGCCCCATGCCGCCCTGAATCATCGCACCCAAATCGGTGATGATATCACCAAACATGTTAGGCGTAACCACCACATCGAACCACTCTGGATTCTTCACGAACCACATTGTAATCGCATCCACATAGTTAAAGTCGGTCTTAACATCAGGATAGTCAGTCGCAACCTTCCTGAAAATCTCGCGCCAGAAGCCGTATATGTCTGGCAGCACATTCGCCTTGTCAACGCTGGAAAGATGTTTTTTCCTCTCCCTAGAGAGTTCGAACGCATATCGAATGACGCGTTCTGTGCCTTTCCTGCTAATCAGCCCAATCTGATATGCGATTTCATCAGCATCCGAATCAATGTCAATGTCAAACTTGACCTTGTACAATTTCCGCACAACTTCCAATTCTTGATGGGTCCTGCCCTCTTTTGCCCCACCGCCAATTCCAATATAGAAGTCTTCAGTATTCTCCCTCACGACGACGAAGTCAATGTCATCAGGTCCCTTGTCCTTCAAAGGCGTCCAGATGCCCTCTAACAACTTGATGGGTCTGAGATTGATATACTGGTCGAAGTAAAATCTCATCGCCAGTAGAATACCCTTTTCTAGTATGCCCGGCTCGATCCTATCATCACCTACCGCACCCAGATAAAGCGCCCTGTATTTTTCCAGCTCGCGCAACGTATCCTCTGGCATCAACTCGCCAGTCGCCAGGTAATGGTCTGCTCCATGCGGATAGTCAATCCACTCCAGCTCAAAGCCATGTTTTTCTGATGCTGCATCCAGAACCTTTTTGCCTTCGGCTATTACCTCTGGCCCTATGCCGTCTCCGGCTATAACAGGGACTTTATACTGTGCCATGATTATTCTCCTCTTTGAACGTCTCACTAATAAGCACTACTTCACAATAACCCTTCTAGTTTTTGTTTCCAGTTTCTCGTTTTTAAATCGACCCACTTGTCACCAAAAATTTTGTATTTATTGTCTGTACTTAAAATGGCTGACACATCACACTTTTGAGTGGTGGCCATGTATATTGAGTCAAACGGCGTTGCGCCGACTTCAGTCGAAATAGCGCACCCCTCGTGAACAACGAGATCGTCCATTTGAACAAAATCAATCGGTAGGTCTCGAAGATTTGTGATGGCTTCAAAAATTAAGCCTATGTCCTGATCCCTATAGAATACGAGGTATATCTCTAATAAGGCAGCGGACGAGGTAACGAGAGTTATGTCTTTGTTTTGCGCCATCGTTAGAATCTGCTTGGCAATCGGCTTCAGCCAGTCGCTCTTCTTCAAATACGCGATTAAGATATCTGATTCGACAAAAACTCTTTTACTCAGAGACATACCTCGCAAAGGTCTTGGCTTTTTTTATGGCTACCTTCTTCAATTCTTGCACCGATCTTAGCTCATCAAATATGCCTTCTAACTTCCTCATTGGATCCTTGGATTCGGGAGCGGGCACCATTAACGCCTTATCGCCCAGTTGGATGAACAAAACCCTATCTCCTTGGGATATATCCAGTGATTCTCTAATGCTTTTGGGTATAGTAACTTGGCCTTTTCTGGTAATGGTGGATTCCATTTTTTTCACCAGTACTACATTTTATGTTTAGTAGTACTTATAGATTGCTCCCATATCGCTCTTATTACAGTCTCGCTTTCGTATACCCGATCAACCCGCCAGATTCTATGATTTTAAGAATGAACGTCGGCATAGAGGCAACTTGGTATCGTTCATTCTTCGTCTCATTCTCGATGATGCCTTTCTTAAAATCAACCTTGAGTACGTCTCCTTCGCTGATTCGGTCCGCTTCCTTACACTCCAGCACAGGCAATCCGATGTTAATGGCATTCCTGAAGAATATGCGCGCGAAAGATTTTGCAATTACGCAATGGATGCCGGCACCTTTCAAAGCCAGAGGTGCATGCTCTCTTGATGAGCCACACCCAAAGTTCCTGCCGGCAACGATGATGCCGCCCTTCGCTACGTTCTGCGCAAACTCAGGACGGGCACCTTCAAAAACGTGCTTTGCCAGCTCCTTCGGGTCGTTTATCGTCAGATACCTGCCGGGAATGATGGCATCGGTATCGATGTCATCTCCAAATTTCCAAACGTTTCCCTTGCCCATATCACACCGCCCTCGGATCTGTAATCTCTCCCTTAATCGCAGACGCTGCCGCAGTGGCAGGCGAACATAGATATACGAATGCTTTGGCACTGCCCTGTCTGCCCCTGAAGTTCCTGTTGGAAGTGGCAAGCCCGACTTCGCCATCACCAAGAAGCCCAAATGAACCGCCCATGCAGGGACCGCAGCACGGCGCTTCCACGAGTGCTCCTGCTTCTACAAACTGTTCTATGAATCCTGCCTTCAGCACCTTCATATATTCGTCCCGGGATGCCGGTATGATGATTACCCTAACGCCTTCTGCGATTTTATTACCGCCGAGGATTTTCGCAACGACTTCCAAATCCTCGAACCTGCCGTTCGTGCACGAGCCGATGAATATCTGGTCGATTTTCGTGCCCTCAACCTCGCTCACGCCTTTAACGTTGTCCACGTTGTGCGGACATGCGACCTGTGGCTCAAGGTCTGAAACGTCGTATTCATGGCGCTGTATATAGTTGGCATCCTCATCACTGCGCCAGCGAGGGTCAAACTTGAAGCCAGGGATGCGTTCCTTAAGATACGTCTCAGTCTTTTCGTCAGGCTCAACAATGCCCACCTTTCCGCCCATCTCAATCGCCATGTTGCACATTGTCATTCTTTCGGAGATGTTCATGTCCTTCACCGTTTGTCCGCAATACTCACAGGCAGCGTATGTCGCTCCGTCCGCGCCCACATCACCAATGATGCGCAGTATCACATCCTTAGCATACACCCTATCAGGCAACTTTCCAGAAATCTCGAATTTAATGGACTGCGGAACCTTGAACCACAACTTTCCGGTTGCAAACGCAGATGCCATGTCAGTGGAGCCCACACCCGTGGAGAATGCTCCAAGTGCACCATATGTGCAGGTATGCGAATCCGAGCCGATTATCAGGCCCCCTGGTAGCACATGGCCTTTTTCGGGCATTACCTGGTGGCACACACCCTCATTTACATCATAATTCAAAATGCTCTGCTCCTCTGCAAATTTCCTGAGCATTATGTGATTGCTGGCTGCATCCAGCGAATCGGCAGGAACCTGGTGGTCAAACAATATCACGATTTTGTTGGGATCCCACACGCGCTTCTCTTTTCGCCCTTCCATGATTTCATAGAATCCCTTTACTGCAAGCGGTCCCGTGATGTCATGAGTCATGGCGCAATCTATGTCGGCGAGCACAAACTCTTCTGCCAGTACCGGCTTTCGCGCCGCCCTGGAGAATATTTTTTCCGATATGGTTTGCCCTGACATGACGACCGATGACATAATAGGATGGCATCTAAATAAATTAATCGATGTCCCAAAACATTAATCAAAGAACGAGACCTAAGGAATAATCATGAGCGATCTTTTGCAGATATACGAGCGATTAGAGGGCATTACCCTAGATGAGTTCAAGGAAAAGGTGCAAGAGAAGATTAAATCGATGGGGGGGCTGTGTGACGAGAAGACGGCTGCCATGCTCGTTGCACACGACCTTGGGATGGATGTAGCCCCAAAGGCCCCTGCCGTGAAGATTGGCGAGATATCACTGGACGCAAAAAACGTGAGCTTTGTCGGCAAGGTCGTAGACGCATATGAGCCGCGCGAGTTCGCCAGAGAGGATGGATCGCTCGGAAGGGTAGCAAACATCCTCGTATCAGATGAAACCGGGTCAATCAGGGTTGCCCTGTGGGATGACTTGGCTGATCTGGTCAAGGTCGATGAACTCAAAGTAGGACAGGTAGTCAATATCAACGGATATGTGAAGGAAGGTTACACTGGCATCGAGATCAACATAGGAAGAGGCGGTAGTCTGGAGTTCGTTGAGGGTGGTGATGTTACCATCAAAACGCATAAAATCAACGAGATTGCGGCTGGTATGAATGGCATCAACGTCGTTGGGAAGGTGCTTGACGTTGGCGAGATGCGCACGTTCGCGCGAGATGATGGAACGGAAGGATACGTCTGCAGCCTAACCATCGGAGATGAAACGGGCAAGACCAGGACCGTACTGTGGGGCGATGACGCAAAGAATGTGAAGTTTACCCCTGGGGATGTCGTAGAGATAAAAAATGGATATTCCAAGGAGGGTTATGGGGGCGTTGAGATTCATATTGGAGCCAGAAGTTCCATAAAAAAGAGTGATGAGAAAGTGGAATACTCGGAGAGGTTCATGAAAATTGGAGATATAGGGATAAATGAGGCCTGCGACGTAAAGGGAGTCATAACCGAGATTGAGGATAAGAGGGAGTTCACCAGGAGTGACGGCAGCCCTGGTAAGGTGGCAAACATAAGAATCGCGGATGAGACGGGCGGCATCAGAGTGGTGTTATGGGGAGAGCACGCCGATTTAGTTGATAATATGCGCATCGGGACCAAACTCAAGGTCACGGACGGCTATGCCAAAGCAGGCTGGGGCGGAGAAGTGGAATTGAATACCAGTCAGCGCAGTACAATCGTCATGGAGGAAAAAAATGATACTAAACCTGGAGATCAACAAGATTGAGTCACACAGACACGTTCCGGTAGAAGATATCAGGGGCTGCAAAAACGTCAACAATGACATCAACATCAAGAATACTTCCCTGGTAAAAAGGAGAACGCCTTTTGGAGAGAGAACCGTGCTCAGAGCCGAGTGTTCGTATGCCATAAACTATCTCAGCCCAAACGTAGGTTACATCAGATTTGAGGGCACGGCAGATTACTACGATGAGGAGAAAAACCTGGAGCAAATTAAGAAAGACTGGGATAAAGGGAACGTACCCATTGAGGTGTTAAATGAGGTTGCCAACACCATGGTTGTAAGCATGGCGCCACTGGCGATGAGCATATCGAAGAGCCTTGGTCTGCCACCAGCCGTACCCGTCCCGAAGATAACATTCCAGAAGCAGCAGAAAAAAGGAGAGGAGCCAACCTTTTATCACGGTTAGCATTACTTTCACACTGCATGCATCAAGGATTTATGTATTGCAACACATTGAGTGAAAAATGGAGAGCGATAATATGGACAAAAATATCTCCCTGGAAGATTTACCCGGCGTAGGGTCTACAACGGCTGAAAAACTTACAGAAGCTGGTTTTAGTTCGATAGAGGCGATAGCTGTAGCATCGCCGGCTGACCTGGCAAGCGCTGCAGAGATAGGAGAGTCGACTGCCACAAAAATAATAAGCGCTGCGAGGCAGGCTGCCGAGGTAGGTGGCTTCGAAACGGGCGATGTCGTACTCGAACGAAGGAAGCAGGTGGGAAAACTCACGACTGGTAGCGTTGCGCTTAATGAATTATTGGGCGGCGGTGTTGAGACGCAAGCGATTACGGAGTTCTACGGTGCATTTGGCTCAGGTAAAACGCAAGCTGCACATCAATTGGCCGTGAACGTGCAAGTGCCAAAAAAGGATGGTGGATTAGGGGGGTCGGCGGTCATAATTGATACAGAAAACACCTTTAGACCTGAACGAATAAAACAGATGGCAGAAGCGCTCGGACTAAATCATGAAGAAATTCTCAAAAACATACACGTTGCCAGAGCATACAACTCGAACCATCAGATGCTGTTAGTCGATAGGGCGTTCGAGCTTGCTGAGAAATTAAAGGATTCCAAGAAACCAGTACGATTGATTATCGTAGATTCGCTGACTGCACACTTTAGAGCAGAATACGTGGGCAGAGGAACGCTCGCAGACAGGCAGCAAAAACTCAACAGGTATTTGCATGACATCATGCGTTTCGGAGATTTATACAACGCCGCGGTGGTAGTGACCAATCAGGTCATGTCAAAGCCTGATGCATTCTTTGGAGACCCAACAAGGCCAATAGGCGGCCACATTCTCGGGCATACCGCTACATTTAGGATATACCTACGCAAATCTAAAGGCGAAAAGAGAATTGCAAGGCTTGTCGATTCGCCCTCCTTGCCCGAAGGAGAGGCGGTATTCTCGGTAACAACAGAGGGAGTCAGGGATTGAAGGCGCTTGCTATAGACATCGATGGGACAATCACCGATGATAAGCGCAGGATAAATTGTAGAGCAATAGAGGTTATCCGCAGTTTGAAAGTGCCAGTTATCCTTGCAACGGGCAATACGGTTTGTTTTGCATTAACTACGGCGAAGCTCATAGGCACTGACGGTATAGTAATCGCTGAAAATGGCGGAGTTGTGAAGGTGGGTTACGATGCCAAGGAGTGCGTGCTATGTGATGGTACAGAATGCGAGAAGGCTTTCGAGCTTTTAAGCAAACATTTCGACCTTGAAAAACTCGATGCAGAGTATAGGAAGACCGATGTTGCACTACGCAGAAATTTCGATTTGTCCATGGCAAGGGAGATGTCGAGCAAGAGTGGATTAAATGTGGATTTGGTGGACAGCGGGTTTGCCGTTCATATCAAGAACAAGCACATCAATAAAGGCATCGGGCTGAAAAAGGTCGCAGAGTTGTTAGGCTTGTCCACCCAGGATACCGTGGCAATAGGCGACTCTGAGAACGACATAGAAATGTTCAACGTGGCAGGATTTAAGGTCGCTGTCGGCAACGCGGATCCAAGACTTAAACAGATGGCGAGCCTCGTAACTAAAGGCAAATACGGCGCTGGCGTTGCGGAAGCTATAGAAACAATAGAGGGTTCATTCCTTTAGCTCGAGCAGACCTATTGCCAGAGCGATGATGCCCACAAACAGTACGACGATGCCGATGACGCCTTTTATAAAGATTTCCACCTCAGGCAGATACATATAAATTCCATACAGGCCCAATCCAACCAAAACGAGTCCCAGCAGAATCTCCAGATACTTGTTCACTCTTAATCCCCCTCTGTTAAAGCATCGACATTTTCTCGACTACAATATAATCTTTAACCGCACGCACTGACTCAAAGGGAATCAACACAAAGTTGTCTTCTATCCTAAAATTCGTCGTGTCAAGCGCTATGTCAGGTTTGATTACAAGGTCAATCAAATCCCCAGTCCTAATGTCAACTACTATGTTATACAGAGTTCCAATTTCCGTTCCGTCCGCGCCCATGACGTGTTTATCAAATATATCCCTGGTAAATATTCTAGCCATTCCTACCCCTCCTTAATTTTTACCTATATCCTATATAAGACCTCGCTTCCAAAGGCGTGCCACCTTTGAACTTCTCCCTGACACGCTCATAGTAATCCGTGATAGTTTCATCAATGGTTGGCTTGACCTTCTTCAATACCCCCCTGAAGTGGCGCATCTCCACCTGCTTAGAATTTCCCTTCTCCCGCAGGGCGAGCATGGCCGCCTCCCTGCAGAGCGCTGCAATATCCGAGCCGACATAGCCTTCTGTTATGTCTGCAAGCTCGTCGATGTTGACATCTTCTGCTAGGGGCATACCTTTCATATGAATTTCAAATATCTTTGCTCTACTGGACCTATCTGGTGCGCCCACGAACACAAGCCTGTCAAATCTGCCTGGCCTAAGTAGCGCAGGGTCGATTAGATCTGGCCTGTTGGTAGCAGCCATAACGACAACGTCCTCTAATTTCTCCAACCCATCCAACTCTGTGAGCAGTTGATTAACCACGCGTTCAGATACCTTGGATACATCTTCAGCACTTCTCGCTGGGGCAAGGGCATCCAGTTCATCGAAGAATATTATCGCCGGTGCACATTGCCGCGCTTTTTTGAATACCTGCCTAACTGCTTTCTCGGACTCGCCAACCCATTTGGACAATAACTGCGGTCCCCTAATGCTGATGAAGTTAGCATTCGATTCGTGCGCGACCGCTTTCGCAAGCATCGTTTTTCCAGTTCCGGGTGGACCGTACAATAAGATGCCCCTCGGTGGTGATATGCCCATTCTTGTGAACCGCTCTGGACACTTAAGCGGCCATTCCACTGCCTCAATGATTTCCTGCTTGATGTCTTCCAATCCGCCAACCTCATCCCAGGAGATTTTTGAAATTTCAAGGAAGGCTTCCCTCAATGCAGATGGTTCGATTTCCCTTAAGGCACAGGTGATATCCTCGTTAGTAACGTGCATCTTCTCCAAGACCTCAGGGGGTATCCTCTCTTCGTTAAGATCGATCCCTGGCAGATGCCGACGCAGTGCCCTCATCGCAGCCTCTTTTGCGAGCGCTGATATGTCGGCGCCAACAAATCCATGCGTATGCTCTGCCAGATAATTCATGTCCACGTCATCTGATAGCGGCATCCCTCTCGTGTGAATCTGCAAAACTTCGATTCTGTCACTTTTGTCAGGCACGCCAATCTCAATCTCCCTGTCAAATCTACCTGGACGGCGAAGTGCAGGGTCAATGGAATCTACCCTGTTCGTAGCACCGATGACTACAACCTGCCCCCTTTCCTGTAGCCCGTCCATCATGGATAGCAACTGCGCAACCACCCTGCGCTCAACCTCTCCGGTAACCTCCTCTCTCTTGGGCGCAATCGAATCAAGTTCATCGATGAAGATGATGGCTGGAGCGTTTTGGTTTGCTTCTTCGAATTTTTCTCGCAATTGTTGTTCACTTTCACCATAGTATTTGGACATTATTTCAGGTCCGGCTATGGCTATGAAATATGCACCGGATTCGTTGGCAACGGCCTTTGCGATAAGGGTTTTACCAGTTCCAGGTGGACCGTGCAGTAAAACACCCTTTGGTGGCTCTACGCCAAGCCTCTGAAATACCTCTGGGTGCTTCATCGGCAGTTCGATCATTTCACGGACGCGTTGAACTTCGTCCCTTAATCCGCCGATGTCCTCGTACATTATGCCAGTTGCCCTGACAGCTTCATAACCGGCAGCGGGTTTTTCTCTCAACTCGAGCAATGTGGTCTCGGTGATTAGCACGATGCCAGAAGGGGTTGTGCTGATAGCGATCAAGGGTATTGGCTGACTGGTGATGTTCCTACTCATAAAAGGAGAGCCCATTGAACTCATAACTGGCACGATGTCCCCCTGCACGACGGGGTGCTTTTGTACCTGCCGCTTGACCATCTCTTCGGCATCACTGCCGAACTGCATCGCCATCCCCTCCAGCGGCGCTAAAACAACCTTTTCCGCTTCCTTGACGTCTGCCTTTCTGATTATGACCTTTTCTCCAATCCCAACGTCAGCATTCTGCCGGACAAATCCATCAATTCTAACAATGCCCTGCCCCCAATCCTGCTTATCTGCACGCCAGACTTTGGCAACGGTGGTTGACTTGCCCTTTATCTCGATAATATCGCCCGGTGATAGTTTCAATTCCAATAGTGTATCAGGGTCAAGACGTGCTATACCCCTGCCAGAGTCGCTGGGATATGCCTTTGCAACCCTTAGATGAAGTTCCTCCACAAATTCCCCCCAGATATTTTAATAGTAAGCCATGGATATTATTTCTAGATATGTTTAATGGGCAAGAGGCATAAAAAATTAATGGGTGCGGTAATGAAGGCGGTCGTATTCAATCCTTTTTCCGGCGCTTCTGGCGACATGGTCGTTGCAAGTTTGCTAGACTTAGGCGCAAGTCATGATGTGGTGATGGATGCAATGACCTCTGTAGTAGGGGATGTTGAGATTGATATCACCAGAACGAACAAGTGTGGACTTAGCGCCACCAAGGTAGACGTAATAACTGCCGATGCAAGCGAGAGAAAGTACACCGAGATTGTAGATATAATAAAGGCTTGCGGACTGTCAAATGCAGTAATAAGCGATGCCCTGGAGATATTTGGCATATTGGCGGATGCGGAGGCAAAAGTACACAACGTGCCAAAAGACCAGTTGCATTTTTATGAAGTGGGTGCAATAGATGTTATCGCAGATGTCCTTGGCGCATGTGCCGCATTCCATGACCTCGGTTTTGGTGATTGCAAAATTTACAGCATGCCTATCTCGGTGGGAGGAGGGTTTGTTGACACCGCGCATGGAAAACTGCCAGTACCTGCGCCTGCAACATTGGAGATATTACGCAGTTCGGGACTGATACATAGGGGCGGACCTGTTCAGGAGGAGTTGTTAACTCCAACAGGGGCTGCGATACTCGCGCACTTCGTCCAGAAGTGCGATGAAATTTTTCCACAAATGTGCGCTGAAAAAGTTGGATATGGCGCCGGATCAAAAGACCTTGCCATGCCAAATGTTTTGCAAGTTGTCGTAGGCGAGGTTGAGAATGCACTGGTTTTTGACCAGATAGAGATGCTTGAGACAAACGTGGATGATGTAAGCGGCGAGGTCTTGGGCAGTCTGGTCGATGAGTTGATGGAGTTGGGCGCAAGAGATGTCGTGATTATTCCTGCTATGATGAAGAAGGGGCGCCCTGGACACATAATACGGGTAATTGCAAAAGCAGAAGAGGTTGGAGCATTGGCGAGGAAAATCGTTCAAGAGACGGGCTCGCTCGGCATACGCATAATGCCGATAAAGCACAGGTTGATTGCTGAGAGGACCGTAGATTCGGTCACGATCGGCATCGCTGGAAAGGACAGAAAGGTAAGAGTCAAGATTGCAACAGATACCCAGGGAAACATCCTGGATATCTCGGCTGAATTTGAGGATTGTAAAAAAGTGGCAAGGGAGTTTTGCGTCCCAGTAAGAGAAATAATTAGAAGGGCAGAAGAAGTCGCCTGGAATCAATTTTCATGAATTTCACGAGAAAACAGATTGGAGTCGTCATAGCAATCATCGCGATTGCCGCAATCGTGCTTGCTACTTCACAGCTCATGCTACCGAAACACGCTACAGACGCCGCACCAGATGAATTGCTTGGAATAGAGGGGGGTCGTGGTCTTGGAGGGTGCAGAGGCTATTGAGGATGTAAGACAGAAGCATATTGGAGCAGTTGAAAACGTAGATGACATCGCAATGGTCCAGTATGGTCCGGCATACCACCAGATTAAGCTGTGGATAACGCTGTATCCCAATAATACCATCGCCGCCAACGAGAACGAGAAAATGGCGGATGCGATGGTTAGATTCGGTGGGAATTGGAAAGAGAACCTGGAAGAGGTGTCCATTGGTGGCAAAAATGTGTACAGAACCACGCCGAATGGCGATTTTCACTATTTCTGGGTGGAAAGGGAATATGTCTTTTATGTGACAATACCGCACACATTCCAAGGTAGAGCACACGAGATAATCACTGCGATAAAAGCCTAAGATTTAGCGCCTGAAGCACCATTATAACACAAAATTGCTTCATCCAGAGTGAGGTCGCCCTGTGCGACCTGTTGTGCCAGTTTTCTTGTAATTGTGTACCTGCCATTTGACTTTTCCCGGCTCTGCTCTTGTATCACTCTGACTTCACCTTTTGTCGGCATAATTTGCTGTTTTCTGACTGGGATGCCTTCAAGGCTGGCGATGTTGATGGCAGCTACTATGTCGGATATCGTCTGGCCCCTTACTCCCTTTCCAAGATGTGGTGTAGTAAAACTCTCATCCACTAACTCAACCCTAACATCCAACTCAAGCAACGTGTTTACAATCCTCGCTCTGACTAGTCTGGCACCGTGCCCGACCCTAACTACGATGTGCCTAGCAGGATGGTTCTCTAAAACATCTCGCACGATTTTAACGACGACACTAATCGAGACTTGGTGCACGGAGATTACCATGCCATCCCCAATGACTGCAATTCCGGGATAGTTGCCAGGGTCGATGCCGATAATGACTTTGTCATACTTGCGAACGCCATTTAGCAACCGCTGCGCCCGATCAACTGCTGCCGAGGGTTTTCTGGCGACTATAATTCTATTTGCATCAAAATCAATTTTATCACATTCGGATTCCGTCGTGATTATTGCACCCACGTTGATGGGTACCGTCTCCTCTGGTGAGAGTGTTATAAAATTCAAGCGCCTAGCTCTCATCTCTGCTACAACTTGTTGGTAGACGAAAAAATCGTCAGTAATCAATGCGATCTTTTTGCGCCTCGAAACCCCCTCCCTAACGCAAATTAGATTTAGACATATTTAAATGTTGACTCTGCCCAAATTTTATCTTAAGCAAAGACATAATCTAGTTAATCAAATGAAAATTGAAAAGTACACCAGTGGATGCAAAAAACTCGATGAGCTATTAGGTGGCGGGTTTGAAGCAGGAACGATAACGCAGCTATTTGGAGAGGCGGGCAGCGGCAAAACCAACATATGCCTCCAACTTACCATAGAGACCGTCAAGAATGGGGAGAAGGTCATATATATCGACAGCGAGGGTTTCTCCCCAGAGAGATTCGAACAGATAGCTGGAAACGGTGTAGGAAAGATAGCCAAAGACATAATTGTATATGAACCGATGAACTTTGAACAGCAATACGTCGCCATCAAGGATGTCGAGAAAGTGATTGACAAAGTAGGTGTTATTATTCTTGATTCAGCTGCGACGTTCTATAGATTTGAGCTTGATGATGAACGGGACGTCGCCCTAATAAGAGAGTTGGCAAATCAAATAGCACATCTACTCGGGCTGGCGAGAAAATATGGTGTTGCAGTTGTGTTTACAAATCAGGTCTATACGGATGTAGAAAAGAACCAATACCGACCCCTGGGCGGAAACCTGATCGAGCACCTGTCAAAGACCATCATTCAGCTGGAAAAGGTTGGCATGGGAAGGAGAAAAGCCACCCTGCGAAAGCATCGCTCCAGGCCAGAGGGAATAGCATGTGAGTTTATGCTCACTCAAGAGGGTGTGCGAGATGCGTGAAAAATGTCAGAACGATCTGATTATCCCTTCATAGACTGTCTCTGCCGTGCCTTCCAAGAACACATGACCATTCTTCAGCGATGCGTGTAGCATCCCGCCCTTGGTTTTGACGTTCACGATGTCGCCTACCTTTCCGAGTTTGTTTGCAACAGCGGCGGATGCAGCCGCTCCGGTTCCACAGCTCAGCGTCTCTGCCTCCACGCCCCTTTCATATGTCCGTATCTCAAGTGCATTTTTCCCCACCTTCACGAAATTCACATTCGCACCTTCTGGAAATATTGGGTGATGCCTTATCTTCGGTGCGACCTGTGCTATTGGAGCACCTAAATCGTCGACGAATATGACCGCGTGCGGCACGCCGGTGTTAACCGCAGATACCTTATGCCCCTCCAACTCCTTCTCAAAGAACTCGAATCTTGGCGCGCCCATGTCCGCCTTGATCCATACGCGATTTGATGTGTCTTTTCTGGCCTCCACTTCTATGTCGCCAGCGATTGTTTCAACAACGACTTTGCCCAACCTCACGTAGCCGGCATCAATCGCATATTTCACAACGCATCGAATGCCATTTCCGCACATCTCCGCCTCTGAGCCATCAGGATTAAAAATTCTCATTCTGAGATTTGCATGTTTTGACCTGGAGAGAAAGAGAACGCCGTCCGCGCCTACCCCAAAACGTCTGGCACAGAAATGCTCGGCAAAAGAACCTTTCCTGCTCTCTGGCATGATTTCCTGGTCATACTCATCTACCAGGATGAAGTCATTGCCATTTCCATGTAGTTTGGTGAAGATTATCATGCTATATCCTGAGCCTTGATGGGATAATCTGATTCACCAGTAAATCATCATGCGACTCGCGCTTCCTGATAATTTCGGCCTCGCCGTCACACACGAGCACTTCTGCACATCTTGGCCTGCCATTATACTGGGAACTCATTGAGAAGCCGTATGCTCCGACATCAAGAATTGCTATCAAATCGCCCTTCTCGACTTTTGGTAGATTCCTATCACTTGCAAGGATATCGCCAGACTCGCAAATCGGCCCCACAACAGTAAAAGTACCACCCGGGCCTTGATTCGATTTATTCGCAACCACAATTTCGTGATATGCATCATACATCGCTGGTCGAACGAGCAGATTAAATCCTGCATCTACACCAACGAAGTTCTTGTGCGCCTTCTTAATCGTGTTCACCCTTGCCAGAAGAATCGTTGAATCCGCAACAATGTTGCGACCTGGCTCGAGTATCAGTTTTGGGGCGATGCCCAGAGATTTCACGCGCTCCTCAAATATGGGCAAAATCGCATCCGCAAGTTCAGAGGGAGATGGTGCCTTTTCTCCTGGTTTATAAGGAATTCCCAGACCTCCACCAAGGTCGACGAATGCTAATTCAACGCCGATTTTATTCACCTGCTCGACCAGCGTCATCATCTTACGCGCAGCATCCGCAAAAGGCGCAACATCAACTATCTGCGAACCTATATGACAATGAATGCCCACTGGCTTGACGTTCTTCAACGCAAGCGCTTCTTTGTATGCCGATACAACCTCAGCATGTGGAATCCCAAACTTAGAGGTCTTCAGACCGGTTGCAATCTTGGGGTGTGTCTTCGGCGAGATGTCTGGATTTACCCTAAAGGCGATCTCGGCCTCCTTGCCATGTACCTCCGCAATCTTCGATAGCGCCCTCAATTCATCCAATGAGTCAACAGATAGCCTTACGCCCTCCTGCACCGCCATGTTCAGTTCTGCATCTGTCTTGGAATTCCCATTGAACAGTATCTTGCCAGGAGAAAATCCCGCCTTGAGAGCGCAAAACAACTCGCCATCCGAAAAGACATCAGCACCAGCGCCTTCCTGCGCCAGTATCCTTAGAATCGAAAGATTGTAGTTCGCCTTCGCTGCATAATATATATCCGCGTTTGGAAAAGCACGTTGAAAACACTGGTAATTAGCCCTAATCCTGGATTCATCCGTCACGTAAAGCGGTGTGCCGAATTTCTCAGCCAAGGCAACTGTATCAACGCCGCCAATGGTGAGATGCCCGTTTTCAATTCCCAGATGGCCCCTATGTTGAAACATATCATATCTCCAGCTCTCTTATTCGCCCAACCGCTTCCTTGATTCGTTCTACTGGTTCTGTCAGCGCAAAGCGCAAATATCCCTCGCCGTAATCGCCAAATCCGATGCCCGGAGTTGCTACCACACCTGCTTTGTCCAGCAACAACCTCGAAAAGCCAAGTGAATCGTATCCACGCGGTACGGGTGCCCAGACATAGAACGTTGCCTTTGGCGCCTCCACTGATATGCCAAGAGACTCCAGCCCTCTGACCAAAACGTCTCGCCTCTCCCTGTAAATCGCCCTCATCTTATTCACGCAGCCTTGCGGACCTTTTAGTGCGGCAATTCCAGCCATCTGCACTGCATTGAACACGCCCGAATCTACGTTGGTCTTCACCTTGCCCAGCCCGGCAAGAATTTCAGCGTTGCCAACTGCAAAGCCGAGCCGCCACCCTGTCATGTTATAGGTCTTCGAAAGCGAGTGAAATTCGATGCCAATGTCCATTGCCCCTTTTATCTGCAGAAGGGATGGCGCCTTATACCCACCATACACAACCTCTGAGTATGCGTTGTCATGACACACGATGATGTCGTTGTCTGATGCAAAATCAACAACTTCCTTGAAAAAATTCTCGTCAGCGATGGCTGCAGTAGGGTTGTTCGGATAGTTGAGAAACATGAGTTTTGCCTTCTTCGCTATTTTCGCGTCGATTGAATCCAAATCTGGCTTAAAGCCATTCTTTGCCAATAGCGGCATGGCGTGTGGAGTTCCGTCTGCAAGCATCGTCCCTATCCGGTATACTGGATATGCTGGGTCTGGCACCAGCGCGATGTCGCCTGGATTGATGAATGCCAAGGGCAGATGTACAATTCCCTCCTTGGAGCCGATGAGGGTTAGCACCTCATCCTCTGGGTTTAACTTAACGCCAAATCGCTTCTTATACCACCTGGCTACTGCTTCTCGAAAAGAGGGCAGGCCTTTATAAGACGGATATTGATGTGTAGATGGGTCTAGCACAGCATCATGCATCGCTTCAACGATATGTTCTGGTGTCGGCTGGTCAGGATCGCCTATGCTGAAGTCGATGATGTTGATGCCTTGTTTGTGCTTCTCGGCCTTAAGTTCATCAATGGTGGCAAACAAGTATGGCGGCAACGCATTTATTCTATCAGAGTACATTTTCCCTTTAACATCATGCGGAGGAGAGAAATACTTTTCTCACTTGCTACTATTGATTAAAGGCAATGAAAATCAGCGAGCTATCTGGCAAATTGCCTGAGAAAGTAATCCAGTTTTATGTAGATGCCGGATTTGATGAACTATATCCACCGCAGGCAGATGCAATTCAGCGCGGCATACTTGATGGAAAAAATGTTGTGGCTGCGATTCCAACCGCATCCGGCAAAACGCTGCTCGCAGAACTTGTCATGCTAAAATCCGTGCTAAGCGGTGGCAAGGCGATTTATATCGTACCGCTGAGGGCACTCGCCTCTGAAAAATATGACAGATTTTCTCAATTTTCGCAACTCGGCATCAAGGTGGGAATCTCCACCGGTGATTTTGACTCGAAGGATGAGTGGCTGGGCAGATGCGATATCATCATCACAACCTCCGAGAAGGCGGATTCACTGCTCAGAAATGAAGCGAGTTGGATGAATGACCTGACAGTAATCGTTGCAGATGAGATTCACCTCATCAACTCTCCCAACAGGGGGCCGACGCTGGAGATGACGTTGGCGAAGCTGATGATATTAAATCCAAGGGCGCAAATCCTTGCGTTGAGCGCGACAATAGGAAATGCAGGCGAGCTGTCAAAATGGCTTAATGCAGAATTGATTCAAAGTGACTGGCGCCCCGTGGAGCTGCGAGAAGGCATCCTATTTGGAAAAACTATCGACTTCATCAATACGAAAAAAGAGGTTGCAGTTGATAACAAGGACGATGCGATTGCACTCTCGCTTGATACCATACAAGATGGAGGGCAGTGTCTCATTTTCACCAACACGCGCAAGAGAGCAGAGGAAACGGCCAAGAGAGTTGGTAGGGCGATTAAGGATGTAGTTGGGGCAGATGAACACCTGACAAAGATGGCCAAGGAGATTAAAGAGGCTGGCGAGACTGACCTGTGCGAGAAACTTGCATTTTGTGTAGAGTGCGGAGTGGCATTTCACCATGCCGGCTTGAGGAGCGAACACAGGCGCATTATAGAGGATGGATTTAGATCCAATGTGATAAAAGTGATAGCGTGCACACCCACGCTGGCGGCTGGTTTAAACCTGCCAGCAAGGCGCGTCATCATACAGAGTTACAGGCGGTATGATGCTGGGTTTGGGTTGACCCCAATACCAATTTTAGAATACAAACAGATGTGCGGAAGGGCAGGCCGCCCAGGCTTGGACCCATATGGCGAGTCGGTCCTCATCGCAAGAAATTTTGATGAGAGGAACGCACTACTGGAGAATTACGTGCTCGCAGACCCAGAAGATATATGGTCAAAATTGGGAACGGAGAACGCGTTGCGCACCCACATACTATCGACAGTCGCAACCGGCTTTGCTTCCTCGCAAGCGCAACTGTTGGATTTCATGGACAATACATTCTACGCATTCCAACAGGAAAAATGGAGGCTGGAGCATATAATAGATAACGTGCTGGAGTTCTTGGAAGGTGAAAACATGATAGACCAGCATGATGATAGATTGAACGCCACGCCGCTTGGTAGGTTGGTCTCGAGATTATATATAGACCCTTTGTCAGCCTCGACCATCGTCAAAGGGTTGCAAACTACAGGAAATACTGCCCCGCTCACCCTCATTCACCTGATATGCAGCACGCCCGATATGAGAAAACTCTATCTGCGAAGCGGGGATTACGCCTGGGTTGAGGCTTTTGCCACGGAGCATCACAGAGAGTTAATGCCACCCCCAACAAATGACTATGAATGGTATCTCGGCGAGGTTAAGACGGCAATGATGCTCCTTGATTGGATTGACGAGCGGCATGAAAACGAGATAACAAAGAAATTCGGCATTGGTCCGGGGGATGTCCGCGCGTTAGCAGAGATATCAGAATGGCTCATGCACAGCACCGCAGAGTTATCTGCCTTCTTGAGAGTTTCGCATACAAGAGAGGTTAGGCGCATAGTGCAGAGGATTAGGTATGGCATCAAACCCGAGTTATTGGAGTTAGTCACGCTGCATGGGATTGGAAGAGCAAGAGCGCGCAGATTATATGACGCTGGATATATTGATTTAAGCAAACTCAAAAAGGCAGAGCCAAAAAAGATTGCAAAATTAGTAGGAGCCGGGGTTGGTGCCAAGGTGATGGAGCAGTTAGGGTGAATGAGGTATGAACATCAAAATCATTGGAGGGGTAGCCGACATCAAAGACACGGCAGAATTTATCAAAACGCTGGGCGATGTCGCAAGGAAATACAATGTAACCGTTCAAGCGCTGGATGCAAATAAGATTGCTAGCGTAGAGCATCTTCGCTTTGCCGTCGAGAAGGCGATGAGGTCGATGTCCTCGCAAACGAATATCTCCAAGGACCTGGGCATGGAAATCCTCCTGTATGCCTCTGGAAGGCGCCAGATTAGCAAAGCTCTTCAGTTAGGGGTTTCGCCCGGCAAAAGCAACGTCGCGATTGTCATAGTGGGCGATGGTGCAGAGCGTGCAGCGAAGGAGATAAAAAACCTAATTCAAGAGGCCCCTGTACTGGAGTATAATGAGTCCAAGAGGGATGCCATCCTGAAAACCTTCGGTATCACAGATGCTGAAATGGAAGCTGTCGGCGAGGATAAGATTCCAAAGCTTGTGTTGGAAAGGGTGGCACTGGTAGATATTCTGAAATAGCATCATGTAAAAAATCTTTGGTAAATCAACCATAAGTTTACCAAAGCCGCCTTGGATTTGCCGCATTCCCTGTAACGTATTTCATTCACTTAAGAATGTCGCAGATTAAAAGTCTGCGACTCTTGTAATTCCCATGGAATTCAAGATTCCACCCTTATCTGCCGAACTCGCCAGTTTCACGTACCTGGCTAGATATCCCTTCAATTCGCGCCTTGGTGGTTTCCACTCCTTTCTGCGGGCCTCAATCTCTTCTTCGCTCAGTTCGACGTTCAGCGCTCTCTCAGGAATGTTGATCGAAATCATATCGCCATCCCTCAACAACGCGATAAGTCCGCCCTCAAACGCCTCTGGTGAGACATGCCCAATACAGAGCCCGCGCGTGCCGCCAGAAAAGCGCCCATCGGTGATCAGCGCAACCGAATTAGACAGACCCATACCGGCAATTGCCGACGTTGGACCCAACATCTCCCTCATGCCAGGCCCGCCCTTCGGACCTTCGTATCTAATAACGATAACGTCGCCTTCCTTAATTTCTCCACCAAGAATTGCCTTGACCGCATGCTCCTCACCATCGAAGACATGTGCTG
Organism: Methanosarcinales archaeon; assembly: GCA_026016205.1. Lineage (GTDB taxonomy): Archaea > Halobacteriota > UBA148 > UBA148 > JAUWXC01 > JAUWXC01. The sequence goes on from CP061209.1 coordinate 904,224, forward strand.
GCCCTTTGTGAATCAGCATATTCTCATCCACTGCGGTTTGTTTAATGACTGAACCATCTGGCGCAAGATTGCCCCTGAGAACTGCTACACCCCCTTCTAGATGATTGGGATTGTCAAGCGGTCTGATGACCTCCTCGTTTACCACCATCACGCCCCTTAGATTCTCGCCCAATGTTTTGCCCGAAACCGTCAACACATCCATGTGCAGTTTCTCTTCCAAGCGCTTCATGAGTGCGGGGATGCCTCCTGCCCTATCAAGGTCTTCAAGCATATGTGGCCCACCAGGGCGCATGTTGCACAGATGTGGGGTTTTTCTGCTTAAGTCATCGAAGATGTCGAGGTCTAGGGCAATACCAGCTTCATGCGCGATTGCGAGGAGGTGCAATACCGTATTGGTCGAGCCTCCCAGCGCCATGTCAACTATAATCGCGTTTTTAAATGCGGCTTCCGTCATGATGTCAAGCGCAGAGATATTCTGCTTGATGAGCGAAACAATCTGTTTGCCCGTTTCAAAGGCAAGTTCTCTCTTTTTCTCGTCAACTGCATGCGCTGTCGCACACCCAGGAAGCGACATACCAAGCGCTTCCGTAACGCATGCCATGGTATTGGCAGTGAACATCCCAGCACAGCTACCAGCACCGGGACAGGCAACATGCTCAAGTGATGTTAACTCCTCCTCACTCACAGAGCCTGTTTTGATAGCCCCAACTGCTTCAAAAACCGTAATCAGGTCAACATTCTTTCCCTTGTACTTGCCAGGCTTCATAGGTCCGCCGGTTACCGCAATAGTGGGCAAATTCATCCGCGCCGCCGCCATTAAATGACCTGGCACGATTTTATCACAAGTGGGGATAAGCACCATGCCATCGAATTGATGCGCCATAGCCCATAACTCAATGGAATCAGCGATGACTTCCCGGCTTGGCAATGAGTAATGCATGCCTTCATGCCCCATTGCAATTCCGTCGCAAATCGCAATCGTGTCCATTTCAAATGGAACTCCGCCCCCTGCCCTAACGCCCCTCTTAACGTCCTCCGCGAGTTTTCTGAGATGAATGTGGCCGGGAACGATTTCATTATAGCTATTGATGACGGCGACAAATGGCTTGTCAAAATCCTCATCTTCTATGCCACACGCATGAAGAAGTGCCCTATGTGGCGCCCTTTCAAGACCTTTTTTTATTGCATCACTTCTCAAGATAACGCCTCTACCATACAATACGTTCCTCTTTTAAAATAGTGACGGAAAAAATAGAGATAAACATTACCTTAAAATAGTGATAAACACTCTCATAATTTGGAACGTTATATTTATATAGAAGCACTAGTCTATTTTTGCCCGCAAAAGATTTTGAGGTGATTTAGAATGGTAGGACAACAAGCAGGACAATTGGCTGGACAGCCCATATTAATTCTAAGAGAGGGCAGTCAGAGAACAAGGGGCAGAGAAGCCCAGAGCATGAATATTATGGCGGCAAAAGCCGTCGCAGAGGCAGTTAGGACGACGTTGGGGCCAAAGGGCATGGACAAGATGCTCGTAGATTCCATGGGCGACGTCGTGATTACGAATGATGGAGCGACGATTCTCAAGGAGATGGATATCGAGCATCCTGCAGCGAAGATGATGGTAGAAGTGGCGAAGACACAGGATGATGAAGTTGGCGATGGCACTACAACTGCGGTGGTCCTAGCCGGAGAGTTGCTTAAAAAGGCAGAGGCACTCTTGGACCAAGACATCCATCCAACAGTCATTGCATCTGGGTACAGACACGCCTCGACCAAGGCAAGGGAAATCCTGAGTGAAATGGTAGGCAATGTTGCCCCAGAAGATGAGGAATTGCTGAAGAAGATGGCAATGACAGCCATGATTGGAAAGGGCGCAGAGGCAGTAGGAGACAAACTGGCTGAACTCTCTGTAAAAGCGGTTAAAGCAGTCGTCCAAGAGGATGGTTCGGTTGATGTTGACGATATAAAAGTCGAGAAGAAGGTTGGCGGCAACATCGGCGACTCTGAGCTGATTGAAGGCATGATAATTGACAAAGAAAGAGTGCGTTCTGACATGCCAAAGAAGGTGGAGAATGCGAAGATCACTCTGATCGATTCTGCATTGGAGATTGAGAAGACTGAAGTGGATGCGAAAATAGAGATTACATCTCCTGAGCAGATGCAGGCATTCCTCGCCGAAGAGGAGCGCATGTTGAAGAGCATGGTGGATGCCATCAAGGGCAGCGGCGCAAACGTCGTATTCTGCCAGAAGGGCATTGATGACCTAGCGCAGCACTATCTCGCGAAGGCAGGCATTTTTGCCGCGAGAAGGGTCAAGGAATCTGACATGAAGAAACTCGCCAAGGCGACAGGGGCAAAGATAGTTTCCAACGTCCAGGAGATTGGCAAGGACGACATGGGGCACGCAGGTCTTGTCGAGGAACGGACGATTGGTGATGATGAAATGACCTTTGTAGAAAAGTGCAAAAATCCCAAGGCAGTTTCCATTATACTCAGAGGCGGAACAGAGCATGTCGTCGACGAGGTTGAGAGAGCCATGCACGATGCGCTATGCGTCGTAGGCGTAGCCGTAGAAGATGGAACTTTCGTAGTCGGCGGGGGCGCTGCCGAGATGGAGCTGGCGTCAAAACTGAGAAAGTATGCCGCGACGGTGGGTGGTAGAGAGCAACTTGCCATAGAGGCATTTACAGATGCACTGGAAGTCATTTCCAGGACGCTAGCAGAGAGTGCTGGTCTCGACCAGATAGATACACTGGTAGAGCTGCGCGCAGAGCACGAAAAGGGAAACAAATACGCAGGGCTAAACGTGCATACGGGCAAAGTGGCCGATATGCAGAAAATAGGCGTCATAGAACCTGCACGAATAAAAACACAGGCCATTGGCTCTGCAGCTGAGGCAGCAATAATGATCCTGCGAATAGACGATGTGATCGCTGGTGGTAAGCTAAAAGAAGGAATGGGTGCTGGCGGTCCTCCGGGAGGAATGCCAGGAGGAATGGGGTACTAACCCCATACCTTTTCTTTTTTATTCTTGGAATGTATCGGTTTCCCTGTTTTTATCCCGATACCGATACTATTTTATACCTCGCGGTCATATCGGTTATGTGAGAATTTAGCCGATGCCGATGTGTGGTTACCGTGATAAAAAAGGTGCTCCTGCAAAGGATTTTGAAAAAGAAAAGGCGTTTAGCCCAGATGCGACCTCTACCGAAGGATGTGGTGAAAAAGTTGAGGGAAGAGTTGCGACTACTTCACACATATCACTCCAATGCAATAGAAGGAAATACGCTGACGCTACAGGAAACTAAATTAATCTTAGAGCAGGGTATAACCGTTGGTGGAAAAAGCCTCCACGAGCACTTGGAAGCAACGAATACTGCCGATGCCTACAAATTCATCGAAGAACTCGCGAAAGGTAAGAGGCATATTGCCCATGAGACCGTCCAAGAGATACACGCGATAGTAACCAGGGGCATTCTCACCGAACAAGGGAAGTATCGCATTGCCAACGTCAGAATTGTCGGTGCGATCAAAACGCCACCAGATTACACCAAAGTAGCGAAATTGATGGAGGGGGTTTTTGAAATGTTGAAAAAATCGAAACATGACTCCATCAGTACGGCTGCATTACTGCATCACGGCATCGTCGCCATTCATCCGTTCATCGATGGTAATGGAAGGGTGGCGAGGCTCGTCACGAATTTATATCTGGTGCAGCACGGTTATCCGCCCATAGTGTTGAGAAGGGAGGACAGGAAGAAGTATTATAAGATGCTGAAGAGAGCGGACCTAGGCGATCCTAAGCCATTCGTCAACTTCATCGCGAAAGCGGTGGATGAATCGCTGAGTTTCTACCTCTCAGCATTGGGCGGTGATGATGAGCTGCTACCGCTCGGAGAACTCACAAAAGAATCGCCATATTCCCAAGAATATCTAAGTCTGCTGGCACGACAGGACAAGTTAGACGCAATTAAGATCAACGGCGTCTGGCATGCATCGCGGAGAGCACTGAAGCAGTATAGGGATAGTGTAGAAGCGTAGGTATCCCACTATAGTCTGATTTTATCAATAAAAATGCATTCACACTTCAATCCTCTTCGTCTCTGGATTGTAGATGCACGTGGGGTCTTCTTCGAAGAAGTCGCCCTTGAAGAACCATGCCTTCTGCCTGCATCCGCCGCATACGTCCTTATAATCGCAGATGCCGCACTTGCCCTTCAGCAACTCTTCCTTTCTGCGCAACTCGCACAGCAACTCGCATGGATTCTTATTCCATAGTTCATTGAACGTCTGCTTCCGAAGATTCCCAACTGTCATATGAGGGGCGAAGTGGCACGGATTGACGTTGCCCAGATAGTCGACGTTTGCAACCTTGTTCCCTATGGAGCAGCCCCCTGACATCTTCAGCAACTCCCTTACAACGCCAGCGCGCTCTGGGTCCTCTTTTTTCAGCCTCTCCAGAATGTAAACGCCGTCCATCGGAGAGTCTGTGGTCAGAATTTCAATATCTTTGTCCCTCAGCTCGATGGCTTTGTCATAGAGGCACTTGAGCACTTCCACCCTCTGCGCCTTCGTGACATCATAGGCTGCGATGTTTTCTCCTCTGCCGGTTGGCACAAGATGATACAGGCAGAATCGCGGCACTCCCATCTCCACTGCCAAATCCAGCAACGCGGGCACCTGATTCCAGTTATCCTTGGTGATGGTGATTCTGATGCCTGTCCTCAGTCCAGCGTCCATTGAATTCTTTATCCCGTCCATTGCCATCTTCCAGGCACCCTTGACGCCCCTAAACCTGTCGTGAATCTCAGGCACTACTGCATCTATGCTGACGCCGACATAGCGCACATCCACATCCTTCAACCTCTGAGCAACTTCCGGTGTAATCAGCGTGCCATTTGTTGAAATGACGGCGCGCAGCCCAACGTCTTTTGCATGCTCAGCAAATGGGAATAAATTCTTGCTCGCAAGCGGCTCACCGCCGGTAAGGATGAGCATGGGGATTCCCAATTCGGCAAGCTCGTCAATAAATCGAGTGCCTTCCTCCAACGTCAGTTCATCGGGATGTGGTCCTGGCACTGCACGAGCATAGCAGTGCTCGCACCGGAGGTTGCACGCTCGTGTGATGTTCCACATCACAACCGGTTTCCTCTCTGAGGAGAACCGGATTAAATCGTCCGGCGCTTCCGCCGCAGCCATCTCCTTTGCCCTGAGGGCGGCCCACACCGTTGCCTTGTCCGCCAGAATCTTGGAGAATATAATCACTCTGCTACCTCCAGTGCATCCAGCAAATCCTCGAAGGTAAACCTTTTTGGCAACACATCCACATGAATGTCGTTGCTCGTCAAAGCCTCTGCTGTCGGCGTTCCTATCGCAGCAACTGTCTTCCTGTTCATGGCTTCTATCACCTCATTCCTCTTACCTAAATCTTCCGCCGTTTTGAGAAAATTGGCAACCGTCATCGCGCTTGTAAATACAAAGATGTCAATTTTGTCGTCCAGCGCAGCCTTGATAATCTCTTCCTGGGCTTTGCCGGTAGGGCGTACAATTTCATACACCTGAACCTCATGCACACGCGCACCATGTTTTTTAAGCCCCTCTATCAACGCAGGACTCCCATGCGAACTCCGCACCACTTCAACCTTTTTTTTGTTGACAAACGGTGCCAGCGCGCCCACAATTCCATCCGAGGAATACGTCGCTGGCATCAGGTCAACATGTATGCTGTGCTTTTCCAACTCGCGCTGCGTGTTGGGACCGATTGCGACCATGTTGCACGCGTTCAGCGCGTCCACAAATTTTTTGTTGCCCGCCCTTTTCAACGCGAACGCAACCCCGTTAGCGCTGGTGAAAATCACATAATCAACTTCATGATTCAAAACACGCTGGACAAAAACGTCAAACTCCGGGTCGTCTTTTTCCCTCAACTCAATCATGGGCGCAGCGATGACATCATACCCATAGGATTCCGCCAGTTTAATTGACTCTGGTAAATATCGCTGGGGGCGCATTATCGCAACCGTCTTCATTCCCGTCTCCCGAGTGTTTCGCGCAACCTGACAACATCGCCCACGACCACTATTGCAGGCGGTTTTACGTTGGCCTTTTTTGCAACTTCAACTATATTACGCAGCGTTCCGATTGTAACCCTTTGCTCCTTTGTGGTGCCCTTTTCGATGATTGCAACTGGCGTCTTAGGGTCTTTGCCATGCGTTATCAGCGCATTTACGTTATGTTCAAGCTGTTTCACGCCCATCAAAATGACCAATGTTCCCTCCATCTTCGCGAGCAAACTCCAGTCGAGTGCGGACATGTCCTTCACCGCCTCGTGCCCCGTGACAAACGTAACCATCGATGCATAGTCCCTGTGCGTCACAGGTATGCCAGCGTACGCAGGTGCTGCTATCGCAGATGTGATGCCTGGAGTCACATCAACTTCTATCCCGGATGCCGCCAGTGCTTCTACTTCTTCGCCCCCCCTGCCAAACAAATATGGGTCGCCTCCCTTGACCCTTACAACCACCTTGCCCTCTTTGGCATATTTAACCAGCATTTGATTGATCTTATCCTGCTCGTATTTGTGATAGCCGGCGTGCTTGCCCACATCTATCTGCGTTGCATTGGCCGGAAATAATTTGACAATTTCATCTCCCACCAGTTGATCGTATAGAATAACATCCGCCCCTTTGATGATGCGCTCCGCTTTCTTTGTAAGCAGTTCTGAGTCCCCTGGACCTGCACCAACTAGGTACACCTTAGCCCTTGATGTTCTTGATTGCTTCTTCAACCAGTTCAGCCCCGCCTTTGTTCTTCAGCTCGGTTCCCATCTCATCGGCAGCAGATTTATAATTACTGATAGTAAAGGAACGCTCCATCGATATACATCTCCGTCCGTCTAGTGAGAGGATCTCTGCCTTGGCCGTGATAGTGCCGTCATGTAGGCGTGCAAGCGCACCTATTGGAACGATGCATCCCCCTCCCAGAACGCCCAGTATTGTCCTCTCCACCTCTGTCTCAATCCTAGATGGTTCATGATTTAACTGCCTGATTCCGTCGTTCACACCCTTCCTCGTGACAACTGCAATAGCTCCCTGGCCAGCAGATGGAATAGTTGGTAGGCGCTCTGCGTCTACATCAATCTGCATCCGTTTTAACCCTGCCTCCGCCAACACGATTCCGTCATAATCTCCCTTGCGCAACTTACGAAGCCTTGTATCCACATTGCCACGTATGCCTTTTATCTCTAAATCCGGCCTGAGTCTCAGCAATTGCGCTCTTCGCCTCATGCTTGAAGTACCTATAACTGCGTCTTCTGGCAAGTCCCCAAATTTGTAGTCGCTGACCAGAACATCATAGGGCGAGTTCCTACGCAACACAGCACTGAGGATGATTTCGGAGGGGCGCTCTGTTGGCACATCCTTCATGCTATGCACCGCTATATCGATTTCACCTCTCAGCATCAATTCATCTATTTCCCTGACGAATAGTCCAGCGCCAATTTCATACAAGGGGCGGTCTGTGAATGCGTCACCACTGGTCTTGACGATCTTAAGTGTGGTTTGTATGCCCTTTTCCTGCAGCAACGACCTGGCGTGTTCCGTCTGCGCCAACGCAAGTGCGCTGCCCCTTGAGCCTATGATCATGATAGGTTTACCTCGTACGCATCTATCGTCCTTTTGATGTCCTCTTGTGTATGGGCATAAGACAAAAAGTTGGTCTCAAACTGGGATGGTGGGAGAAATATGCCGTCTTTGTGCATCCTATGGAAGAATTGCCCATATTTTTCTTTATCGCACCTGAGTGCACCCTGATAATTATGTACCTCGCCGCCGAAAAACACCTTGAACATAGACCCAATGCCAGCAATCGTATAATCGAGACCTTTGCCAGTTATGATGCCTTCCAGCTGAGTCCTAAGTGAGTTGCCCACGCCATTGAGCTTTTCATGAAGCTTCTCGCTGCGCAGCACTTCTATCGTCGCCAGGCCAGCGGTCAGCGACACGGGATTGCCGTTGAATGTTCCAGCCTGATATACCTTGCCTGCCGGCGAAACATATTCCATTATCTCCCGCCTGCCCCCAATTGCACCTATTGGAAATCCGCCTCCAAGAATCTTGCCGAGGGTTGTGATGTCAGATGTCACATTATAATATTCCTGGGCCCCGCCCATTGCCAGTCGAAAACCGGTGATGACCTCGTCGAAGATTAGCAGCATATCATGCTCTTTTGTCAAAGAGCGCACCTCTTGAAGATAATTCTCCCCTGGTAAAATAGGTCCAACATTGCCCATTATGGGCTCCATTATGACGGCTGCTATGTCTTCCTTGAACTCATCGATAACCTGAGACATTGCCCCTATATCGTTAAACGGCACCTGCAGCGTATGCTTCGTGAATTCGGGGGGAATGCCCAATGAACTCGGCATGCCCATCGTGGCAACACCTGAACCTGCCTTCACAAGCACAGCTTCGTGCGCACCATGAAAACCGCCTTCTATCTTTATTATTTTGTTTCTCCCAGTAAAGCCCCGCGCAATTCGTATCGCGCTCATCGTCGCATCCGTGCCAGATGTCACGAAACGCACCATCTCGATGCCTTTGTAGTAGCGGGTTATCTCTTTCGCCAGCGCCACCTCCTGCTCGATCGGCGTTCCATAAAGCCAGCCCTTGTCCAATTGATTTATAACTGCCATCTTGATGGCGGGGTGCGCATGTCCCAGTATAAGGGGGCCATATCCCATGCAGTAATCGATGTATTCGTTTCCATCGACATCCTTAATTTTAGAGCCTTGCGCGGATTTGACATAGAAAGGATATGGCTTAATCGCCCTGACTGGTGAGCTAACGCCTCCAGGCAAAAGTCTTTGCGCCTCGCTGAACAGCCGCTCCGAGCTCATCTGAGCCACTCCGCAGCATCTTTCGCAAAATAGGTGAGAATCATGTCTGCGCCTGCTCTTTTGATTGCCAGCAATGATTCCATGACTGCTGCTTTCTCATCCAGCCAACCCTTTTGCGACGCTGCCTTGAGCATGGCATACTCGCCGCTGACGCTGTATGCAGCAGTGGGAACGCATAACTCGGTTTTCACCCTGTTGACTATGTCCAGATAGGGCAGCGCAGGTTTTACCATGATTATGTCCGCGCCTTCATCCAAATCAAGTGCTGCCTCCCTCAACGCTTCATCAGAATTGGCAGGGTCCATTTGATAAGTGGTTCTATCACCGAACGCATAGCCAGATTCAGCAGCCTCCCTGAAAGGACCGTAGAATGCAGACGCATACTTCACCGCATACGACATTATGATCATATCCTGAAATCCTTCGTCATCCAAAGCCGTGCGTATCGCATCCACCATGCCATCCATCATTCCGGAGGGGGCGACAATATCTGCACCAGCCTGGGCATGACTGACTGCAGTTTTGGCAAGAAGCTCCAGCGTTGGGTCATTCAAGATTTTTTTATTCTCAACGATGCCGCAATGACCGTGCGTCATGTACTCACACAAACAGACGTCCGTGATTACAAGCAGCTCATCGCCTAACTCGTCCTTGATTGCCCTCACTGCCTTCTGGATAACGCCATCCTGTGCATATGCTGAAGAGGCCAATTTGTCCTTATGCAATGGCACCCCAAACAGCATGATGGCAGGGATGCCCATATCTGCCACAATTCTTGCCTCGTCTGCTATCATGCCCAAGGGGTACCTGAACTGCCCTGGCATGGACTTGATTTCAATAGGCTTTGCATCGCCCTCGCCGACAAACATGGGATAGATTAAATCGTTATGCGTAAGCTCAGTTTCCCGAACTAAATCCCGTATCTTGGGCTGCCTTAGTCTTCGCATTCTCGATATAGGGAACATGGTATTCAATCACCACCTATCTTAAACAATTTCATGATCGAGTGCAAGAAGTCATCGTCTTCCTCCTCACTACCTTCACGAAGGGATTTTGTTGGCTGGGCAAGCATCTTGTTGACGAGCGAGTTGGTCAGGTCATCAATGATTTTGGCTTGCTGTTCATTCAATCCCCCGGCAGCTTTCAGCCTATTGAGTGCCTTTTGCCGTTCTTGGACTCGAATACTCTCGATATGAGAGTATAAGGATGAAATTATCTTGTCTGCTCTTTTCTGTTTATATTGTTTTTTGAATAACTTAAGCTCTTCTTCAATTATCTTTTTTGCCTTTAAAGCTTCAGTTTTCCGCTTCTCCAGATTCGCATCCCTGATGCTTTTCAGAGAATCGATGTTGTGCAACTCAACATTTGGAATTTCTGCCACTGAGTCCTCCACGTCCCTGGGGCTGGCTATGTCTATGATAATTATTTTTTTATCCAACTTGTCCACAACTTTCTCCATCATCTCTTTTGTAATAACAAAATGCGGAGCCGAGGTAGCGCTGATAATAACGTCTGACACAGGGATGTAATCAACAAAGTTCTCAAAGTGTATCGCCTTGCCACCCAATTCCCTTGCCAATTCGAGTGCATGTTCATGCGTCCTGCTCGACACAACAATCGCACTGATATCTCTCTCCGAGAGCGCCTTTGCCACCAGTGTTGCCATTTCGCCTGCGCCGATAATCAAGACGTTCTTATGCTTCAGTGTACCAAGTATCTGCTCCGCCAGATCCACGGCCGCAGAACCTATCGATACTGAGCCTTTGTTGACACCGGTCTCTGTTCTGACCCTCTTACCGACGTTGATTGCTTTCCTAAAAGTCATGCCAAGGATTTTGCCAGTGGTACCAAGTGACTTTGCACTATTGAACGCCTCCTTAACCTGTCCAAGGATCTGATCTTCGCCGATAATCATGGATTCAAGACCAGATGCAAGCCTGAAAAGATGCTGAAGTGATTCCTCATGGCCGAGATATTTCACAATATGTAGGGAGATATTTTTGTAATCGACGTAACCCCTCAACACCTGCTCACCGTCGCCAGAGGAGGCGATATATGCCTCAACCCTATTGCATGTCTGGAGTACAACACACTCATCTACGCCACCAAAGGAATACAGCTCTTTGAGTGCGGCCTCCACATCATCGTATCTCACTTTTTCAAGGTCGTCTATGGTCGCCCATTCGTGAGTAATTTGCATGCTTGCTATTTCAGCCATATGTTTGTGCTCCTTCAGAGTTCCAACTTAAATCGCTTTTGGTAGCAGGTTTGTATAGTATAATGGTAAAGTATAATAAATAAGATATAGAGCATATACCTTGTCCAGTGCTTTTACGTAATTCATATAAGAAACAAATATATACTCATGGTAGAAAGGATAAAGTGGTGGGATAATGGAACTTGTGGCCATACACAATAACCTGACAGGGTTTATTCTTGCTGTTGTAATCGGAATAGCTTTGTGTGCGTTGGGCAGAAATTATGAGCGCAAGTATATAGCAACATCTGCCCTTGCAGTATTAGGTATGGTCGTGGTCTATTATGCTGCGATGATTGGCAATGCCAGCAAAATGGGGCATATGGTTGCAGGCCTGTTTGCATTGGGCACGAATATAGTTAACACCGTGGCATTAAACGAAAAACGAAAAGATATTTTTTACGTGTCGATTTTTGTTGTGATACTGATAGCGATAAATGCAATGTTGGGTTTTGCATTATCGTAAGGGGGGCACGTGAGCCATTGATAACTCATATGCTTTATCATAGGAAGTATCCAAGCACTCCCAGATGGCTTCGTCATTCAGTATTTCCCATAGCACTTTTTCCCTAGCTTTTTGGTCAGAAATGCGTGTCTTCAGGACTTTCCTGATTTCGTCTTGAAGTTTGACCATATCCGCGTATTTCTTGGATATCACCTGCTCCAGTTTCTTGCGCAGGAATTTAGACATTGCAGGGCTCTTCCCTAGCGTGGAGATGCTAATCACGATGTCCCCCTGCTTAATCACAGAAGGGATGACGATGTCTCCAGTGCCGTCTACGGGATTTGTTAGGACATTGTGCTTCTTCGCTATTTCAACGATTTTGGCATTTAGCTTTGGGTCATCGGTGGCAGGTATGACCAAGAATGCGCCATCTATGAGGAGTTCAATATCCATTTTGTTCAAGTCGCATGTGAGTAATTTAACAGAGCCTTCATCAGCCAACCTGCGCAGCCCTGAAGTAAACTCCTTGCTCGCAACCAGCACATCCGCATCCTTGAACAGTGTCGCCTTCCGCTCTCCCACTTCACCGCCCCCAAAAATGATGATTTTTTTGTTCTCGACGTCAACGATAAGGGGCAACATCTTATTCAATTCTAACACCTGTCTTTTTAAATTCTCGCTCGCTGAATAGGATTTTACGGTCATGTATGCCGATCGCTTTGGTAATCCTATCCGCCACATCCTCGCACTCCTGCTTTGCCCTACCGTGCACCATCGCGAACATATTATACTTCCAGTCCTTTGTTCGTAGACGTGCGTAACAATGCGTCACATCATCAAAGCCTGCGATAGTGTTTCCAACCTCATCCACCCTTTCATCTGGCACATTCCAGACGCACATCGCATTGGCAGTAATGCCAATTTTCCTATGTGCGATGGATGCACCAAAGCGCCTGATCACTCCTTCATCTAACAACCCACGAGTTCTTCGCAGTACTTCATCCTCAGATATGCCGAGTGAATTCGCTACCTCTGCAAATGGCTTTTTAACCAATGGAATGCCATCCTGCGTCGCCTTCAGCAATTTCCTGTCAGTCTCATCCATCACTACACCTCAAATTTCACGCCGAGTTTAAAGGTTTTGACCGTTGGTAGATTGAGGTACGGGCAGCCCGTTTTTTCTCCTACCTCCTTGAGTGTCTGGCCCAGGCGCGATTTGCTGGGCGCTGATACCGTAAACCAGATGTTATATTTATCCTGGCGCAAATAATTATGTGACACCTCTGGGTACATGTTGATTGTGTTTGCCACCTCATCTACCCTGTCCAGTGGCACGCTCATCGCTACCAGGGTACTGGCGCCGCCGAGCTTTTTCACATCTATGATGGGAGCTATACGCCTGATGGTGCCTTCGTCTTTCAGTATTTGTAGCCTGGATATCACCTCATCCTCGTCAAGCCCCAGTTTCGCGCCTAGCTCAGCGAAAGGTCTAGAAGTAAGCGGGAATTCGCCCTGTATTGAATTCAGAATCGCCCTGTCAACCTCATCCACGTGTAGCACCTCCTGGCTGGTAGATGCAGTATGGTTCTTCAGCTAAATAATCGCCAGTCGCGGCATACGCCCTGGCTCTACACCCCCCACAAACACGTTTGAACTCGCAGATGCCGCACTTGCCCTTCAGCCTGCTACTATCTCTCAGCTTGATGAATACATTTGAGTTGCGCCATATCTCCCAAAAGGGTTGTTTGCGAATGTCACCAGCCAAGACAGGGAGATACCCGCACGGGTATACCTCGCCTGCCTTCGAGATGAAGCAGAATCCTGTGCCAGCAAGGCATCCCTTCGTCATGGCACTGAATCCCCTTTCCCTCAATTCCACATGGGCGCCTTCCTGTTTGGCCCTTTGATACATTATGCGGAAATAATGCGGGGCACACGTTGCCTTGAGTTGCATCTTAACCTTTTTCCGGGCATCGTAAAGCCAGTTCAGCACCCCTTCATATTCCTCTGGCGAAACTTCCTCGCCTGCAAGCACCTCGCCCCTGCCGGTAGGAACAAGCATGAATATGTGCAGCGCGTCAGCACCTAATTCCAGCGCCAAATTCAGGATTTCTGGCACTTCCTTTAGATTGCGTTTCGTGATGGTCGTATTGACCTGAAGGCTTAGCCCCGCCTCTTTTAGAACGTTTATGCCTCTTAGCGCGCCGTCAAATGCACCCGACATACCCCTAAACCCATCGTGCGTTTTCGCACTGGCGCCATCAATGCTGATGCTGATGCGCTTAATGCCAGCATCTTTCAATTTCTTCGCCACTTCGCGGGTAATCAATGTGCCATTGGTCCCCAGAACCATCCTGAGTCCCTTGTCTGTGCCATATCGCGCAATCTCGTATACGTCGTCTCTCATAAGCGGCTCGCCGCCGCTGAGGATTATGATAGGCTTTGCAAAACCTGCGATGTCATCGATAAAACGTTTCGCCTCGTCTGTGGATAATTCGTTTGAACTCGGCGCCTTTGTAGCTGCGGCGCGACAATGCACACAGTTAAGGTTGCATGCACCGGTAAGTTCCCATGCGATTAATCTTGGTACCAATTCCATGATAATGCCTTCGTTAAATGGACCCTTAATCTTTATAGACTTCGTTAGGCTATGTGTATTTTTGGGTTAAGTTTGCATATGGAGAAAATATTTAAGAGAAGATGAGCGCCCAGAGCCCATAAGAGATAACAAGATTGATGACGAGACTAATCGAGGGCAATGACTTGCGCCCGGGGCGCAATCTATAATTTACTAATTAACAACATATGAATCTTTTCCTGAAATTACTTAAGGGAGAAAGTGGGATGCCAAATAATATGAGAATCCTATTGATTCATCCCCCCTGTGAGAAAGAGATATATCAGCGCTTTCTTGGATTGGTCGCACCACCAATTGGATTGGCGTATGTAGCGGCGGCGCTCGAAAATGATGGGAATGAAGTTAAGATTATAGACATGCCCGCAGAGGGGGAAGATATAGGTGATGTAAAAAAAGAGATTGAAAGATTTCATCCAGATGTGGTGGGCGTCTACTGCGCTACGTATCGCGTAAATCACGCAAATGTGGTTATCAACACAGCTAAAGAGGTAGATGCCAGCATAAAAACGATGATGGGGGGGCCTCATGCCTCATTGCTCGCAGAAGACTGTATGGAGAACGAAAATCTTGATGCAGTAGTCTGTGGCGAGGGGGAGATTACCACCCCCGAATTAATTCGCGCATGGGAGCTTGCTGGCAATCTCGGCAAAGTTAAGGGAATTGTTTTTCGAGAGAATGGGCGAATTGTTAGAAGTGCCCCGCGAGAGTTGGCAGATGTTGATTCGCTTCCTTATCCGGCACGACACCTGTTACCAATGGATAAATACAGGCTCTTTGGCGCATTCAAGCTAGGCACCATGGTTTCCAGCAGAGGGTGCACATTTGGATGCCAGTATTGTAGCGTTGCCGCGATATATGGTAAGAAATGGAGACCCAGAAGCGCGAAGCGCATCGTAGATGAGATGGAATATTTACAGAAAAATTACGATATCGACGCGCTCATGTTTATGGATGATAACTTCGACCTGGATAAAAAACGGGTTATGACGCTATGTGATGAAATAATGGAAAGGGACCTGGATATTTTATGGGGATACCAGAGCGCAAGCGTGATTAGAGATGTGGAGATGTTGAAGAAATTGCGAAATGCAGGATGCCGCATTATCACCTACAGCATTGAAACTTCGTCGCGCAGGTCCATCGATGTGATGAAGAAGAAGATTGACATGCAACAGGTCATGGACGTGTTCCAGATGTCCAAGGAATTGGACATGATACGAATCGCTAACATCATCCTTGGACTGCCAGGAGAGGCCAAGAAAGATGTAGAAGAGAGCATAGAATTTGCGAAGGCGCTAAACCCAGAATATACGCTGTTTTTCCTTCCCGCCCCGTATCCTGGAACGAAGTTCTATGAAACAGCAGAAAAGATGGGCATGATCAGGGAGCTGGACTGGAGCAAATATGATACAGCAAATCCGATTATAGAAACTGAGCAACTTTCATTGGATGAACTCAGAGAACTGAACAAGAGAGCCTATAAAGAGTTCTATCTTAGGCCTGCCGTTCTGAAAAACAATCTTAAGATTTTCCACGATTTCATAAAAGAAGGGCACATCAGACCTGCACATATCCCAGGCCTGATGTCACATGTGATGGGGACGTTTTTGTATCTCGCAACATTATGATGTCATCGTCCCCTGAGCCGAATGGGCATGTACACAGCCTGCGATGCATTGTCTGAAATGTTCTCCATGCCGCGCCCCTCCATTTTCTCTGTCCACCTGTCGTAGGTCATGTTGGTGTCGTGACATAAAGGACATTCTTCCACACACATTGGCGCCTCAGGATGTCTTGGGCATATTGATATAGGCGGATATGTTGGCGGGGTTATGTTGCCGTATTGCGTTGCCTCTTGCCTCCATTCCCTATACTGGCACATATACCATCTTGACTTCTGGCTTTCGTTGATGGCATGGTCGATGTGCGCCATTATCATTTCCTTTTTCTCTTCTTGGATGTGTGGGTTAGCAGCGATTCTTTCCTTGACCGTTTCCAATTTCGTTATGTGTATCTGATGTACTTCTTCCAGATGCTGCAGAAGCTCTGGGCTGATATCTGTGGATGCATTCACCAGTCTGTTGCATTCTCGGATCTGGTACTCATACTTCTCTGCCACATCATCGATGCACTCCGTCCTATTGTGTTCATGGCACCATCTTAACTCATTCATCCTGCGCTCGGCATGTATGATTCGTGCCCTAACGCGGGATTCGTTGCCCGCTGGAATTACGAGAAAATCGTGGTCTTCATCCCATTTCTCCCATCTCAACTTTAGATTATACAGTGCATGACCTGGCGGGATTGTCACGCTCACGTCCTCCTCCTGCGCCATCACTGGCATCATAAGTGTAGTGAGCATCATCAAGATGACTGCTGCTCCTATCAACCGCTTCATTCTATCACCAGTATTTTAATCATCTCGCTTTTATTTAAACCCATCGTCAGCAAAAAGGTTTTAGATTCAAGCGACGAAGAAGTAGACATCATGAAATTCAAGGTGAAAAACTTCGACATCGAGGTAAAGGAGTACAAGGTCGTGATGAACGTTCTCGATGTCAATGAGATGGGGCTCGTGGCAGGAGACAGGGCCAAGGTAAAAAACAAGGAGAGTATCACTGCCGTAGTTGATACGACAGATACGATGCTTCCCCAAGGAGTGGTTGGGATTTATGATGAAGTCTGGAAGAAACTGCGCATAAAAAAAGGCGAAGAAGTTGAAATACTGCCAGCAGCCCAACCCGAATCGATAGCGCTAATCAAGAAGAAGATGGATGGCAACAAACTGAACAAGGACAACCTTCACACTATTGTTCAAGACATCGTTGATGGAAACCTAACCGATGCAGAACTGACGGCTTTCGTAACTTCTACATACATCCATGGAATGGATTTAGATGAGATAGAATGGATGACCAGGGCGATGGTCGATACCGGAGAGAGAATTGAGTTTGACAAGCACCCAGTCGTGGACAAGCACAGCATAGGGGGCGTGCCGGGCAACAAGGTTTCGCTTCTGGTCGTTCCAATCGTGGCAGCAGCGGGTTTGTTGATACCAAAGACGAGTTCTAGGGCAATTACCGGCGCAGCCGGAACTGCTGACCTGATGGAGGTGCTCGCACCCGTGAGTTTGTCTGCAAGCGAAATCAAGGACATCACTGAAAAGGTCGGAGGAGTGATTGCATGGGGCGGCGCCACGAATATTGCTCCTGCAGATGATGAGATTATCGAGGTCGAGTATCCACTTTCAATTGACCCTTATTGCCAGGTTCTCGCCTCAGTAATGGCTAAAAAGTGCGCTGTTGGCGCGGAAGCGGTAGTGATAGACATACCAACTGGCAGCAGCACGAAGGTGCACACTGTGGAAGATGGTAGAAAAATGGCAAGGGATTTCATCGAGCTGGGCGAACGCATGGGAATATCAGTTGAATGTGTGATGACGTACGGCGGGGGACCGATTGGGAGAACTATTGGTCCTGCACTTGAGGTGCAAGAGGCCTTCCGCGTTCTGGAAGATATGAAAGGGGCGAGCAGTCTTATCGAAAAATCTACATCGTTGGCTGGAATATTGCTGGAAATGGGCGGCGTAGCACAGGGGGCTGGCAAGGCTGCGGCAGAAGAAATCCTGCGCTCAGGAAAGGCGCTTCGGAAGATGAAAGAAATCATAGAGGCGCAGGGCGGAAACCCGGAGATATCCTCAAAGACAATTAAAATCGGGGACAAAAAAACTGACTGGCTTTCTCCGAGGGGGGGATATGCCACCGAATTTGACAACAAGCGCCTGATTGAAATTGCGAGGGCGGCAGGGGCACCCGCTGACAAAGGAGCTGGTATAGTAATCCATAAAAAGAGGGGTGAGGCAGTTAAAAAGGGCGAGACGCTGATTACGATATATGCAGAAAAGGCGTGGAAACTTGAGAATGCCATCAAGGAAGCGCAGCGAAAAGAGCCAGTGATCATTGAGGGAATGGTGCTCGAACGCGTCCCAGATGTCACGGAGACGAGAATTAGATGAGTGTTTCTGATTCGAAAGATGCCCCGCACCTAGTACAGACGTCTCTCACACACCACTCGTGGAATATGGCGCCGCATACAGGGCGTTCTTTTCCGGGTCTTTCTCTCCTATGTCCATATCCTCCATGTCATCGTTACACATGGTCTACAATCTTATGCGTGCATGAAACTACATATATAGTTTTTAAAGGATGATGAAGTGAAAATGCCCTGGTATTCAGAGTTAGTTAACTCAAATCGGTCCACGACCGAATTTATGAAAGAAAGATTCAAGAACGCCAGATTTGAGATTGTCGAGCAGCACGAGAGAGAGGATGTAATAGTTAGAGAGTCGAGGTTCATTTCTGGTGACAACCTGCTAGTCATCTCAAAAGTTTTTATCCCTGTGGAAAATCCCCCTGTATTCTTAGAGCGAATTCGTGAGGCCAATATGCCGCTGGGCGGCATCATAAAAGAAAATGAGTACAATGTCAAACGAAGGATACTCTCCTGTAATAAATCATCGAAGCACTACGCTATAGAGGGAGATGTGCGAGCGGAGGTTTGGGAGACGTATTTAGGATGATTTACGAGAATAGCGCTCCCTATGTACTATCTCATTCAGCGCTTTTCTCGTCGACGTTGCCTTCTCTACTGGGTACCCCAGTGCAAGAACGGCCATCAACTCCAGGGAGTCTGGCGCATCCAATATTTGATTGACTTTCTCTTTCTCCTTGAGTATCTCGCCAAGCCATACTGCACCCAACCCCAATGAGTGCGCAGCCAAAAGCATGTTCTGGATGCACGCGCCAATCGCCATGACGTCCTTCGTCCGATCGTACATTTTATCTTTATCTAAGAAAACGGCAATCAAGAGATTTGCAGACCGTAGTATGTCGCTGTAAATCGTGCACTGCGCAATTTTGTCTATCGTTTCTCGGCTTCTCACCACGATAAACTGCCACGGCTGGTTGTTCATGCCAGATGGTGCCCATCTGCCTGCATCAAGTATGATGTTTACCTTCTCGTCCTCGATGTTAGCATCTCTGAACTTCCGAATGCTCCTTCTATTCCGAATTGCGTCTATGACGTTCATAGTCTTTACCTTTAGTGCTTTAGTACCTTGCTAAGGCATATTCATTTTTGTAAAGCCCTCATGAAATATATCTTGCGCGCACTGTTGCCTAAATCGCGCGCTCCGCCGGAATGAGAGATAATATCAAGGATGGTGTCTGCATTTAGAATCTGAATCCCTGCTACGATGGTGGCACCTCTCTTGAAAAAAGGGTCTGGAAGCATGGATGCAGTAGGCCCAAGTACAATTACTTCATCTGCGTTCTTGCTGCATTCAAGATATTTTTCCATCCCACCGTAGATTAAAGCAGAGCCGGTGATTATCACGATTTCTGCATCGGCCATTACATCTTTGGCATCTTTGGATTGATGCACACCAATGCCCCCTCGCTCGATGATCCTGACCTCTTTTGCAAGCGGCGAAAATCTGCTGACCAAGGGCGGGAAATAACCGACCATGGCTATGACCCGGTCTTCTATATTGATTTGGTCCAACGGGTCGCCTTGATGAAAGTGGTAAGACCCAGAAATAATTGTCCATGAAAGGGCATTGATGGTCGCGATGCCAATAGTTCGCTTTAGAATGTCATTATTCAGCGCCCATCGGGCAATGCGCATCGCATCAGACCCAGATATATCCAAATCGAGCTCAAACGATGCCATGACATCAGCAGGTGTATATGCGATTCCTGCCCCTCCATCGAGTTTCACACCAGAATAGCGCCCTCCAACGCAGTAACGCTGAATTGTGGGAGATTTGTCTATGTGCCCTTCTAAAAGCTTGATGCAATCTTCCAGAATCATAGGTATAAAGTTGTTCCAAAAAGATATAAAGAGTCGTCGGAAAAGTTTAAAGGACGAAGCCGGTTATAGGTGAAATGATGAAATACCTGCTAAGCGCATTCGCAATCACATGGGTCGTGCTAATCTGTTACATACTTCTGCTTCTCAGGAGAAGGATGAAATTAGCGAGAACATTAAGGACAAGGGGCGAGACGATTGAAAAAAAGAGATAAGGTAATCATTGGGGTTGCTGCCGTTATCATAATATGCATCATAGGGTTGTGGGGCGTTGGTACAACAGGATATCTGACCGTATCAGAGGTCACGTCTGACCCGCAGTACATAGGCACAGAGGTGCAGGTGAAGGGCATCGTGAAGGAGGGTACGCTTCAAGTAAATCTGAGCGAGACCTCATTTGTGCTTACAGACAGAAGTGCAGAGATAAACGTCGAATATACCGGCGAAAAACCTGTAACCCTTGCCGGCGGAAAGGATGTCGTGGTCATAGGAACACTGGTCTCGAATGAAAAAATAGAAGCCAGAAAAATCGTGATAGGCTGCCCATCAAAATACGCTGGCGGCTAACCTGAAACGTATTTTTTTAAGAGTAGATACGCGCTGGAAATTACGAGAGCACACAAGAAGATGGCGACTATTTGACCCTCTAACGCAAACTCCTGCCAGCTGTGAACAGATGCCCATAATCCGCTGCGCGTCACAAATGTGGCAAATATTACGAGTATGAAGGATGCTACTGCCAATAGGGGCGTCGCAATTTTGTATTCTCCTCTCCGGAGTTGGCTCTGGCAATGTAGAAAAGCGGTCGCGGTAACCCATGGCACCAATGATGATGTTTCGACTGGGTCCCAGCTCCAGTACCATGCGCCCCAGCCCAAGACCTCATATGCCCAGAAGCCTCCAATGCCAATGCCGAGTGTCAGGAAAAGCCATGCAAGCCTGCCCCAGAATCTCGATATGTCCGTCCATTTCACGTCGTCTGTAAGCAGGTAGCCCACCGCCGCCGCATACGGAATCGTCAACAGCGCATAGCCAGCAAACAATACGGGTGGATGGATCACCATCCAGGGATTTCTGAGCAGGGGGTTCATGCCGTATCCAAACGCTGCTGGCACATCCATAGAGTGTAGTGGATTTTTGATGACCAGAATCAGCAAGAAGAAAGTCGCAACAGCCAGCGTAATTGACTGCGAGATGTCCATGACCGGTGTGTCTTTCACGTCTTTGGAGATGTTTGTGTATTGCATCAGCACCAAGACGAGCAGGATCATCCACGTCCATAAGAGAAATGAGCCCTCTTGTCCTGCCCACAGCGCTGCTATCCGATAGTACCATGCCAGTTCAACGCTTGAATGCTGGACAACATACGAATATCTCAAATTGACCGTAAACAAGTAGTATGTCAACAGGAGCATGCTTGCTGTCGTGGTTATGAAACAGCTAACCCCAAGGCGCCCTGATAGGTTGCGCAAACCCGAGTCGTCTTTTTTGTACGCCAAAATCGAGCATACCGTTGCGGCCGCCCCCAAGATGAAAGAGAGTTGGATTAGAAGAGTGCCAATATCCATATATATACAACACCCTATTCAGAACGTAAAACCATTAGCACCATGTTTTATATATGGATTGTGCTGAGCAATATGGGGCGTCCTGAGTATGAGCATCGATGACTATCTCAATGACCATAACGTCATGCTGGCTACAATTATTGTGCTCTCAATAATTGCCACAATACTATTCATAGGCCTCATCACGCCGCTAGTTATATCGGCAACTGGAGGAGGAGAAGTACGCTTAGATGCTGCTTATTTCAATGTGAGAACCGCAATACCAACGCTGCTGCTCCTCATATTGCTGGGACTCTGCCTCATGCTGAGATATTTTAATGGCGAAAGATTGATTGCTGCTATCGCTGTCGTTATCGCTGCTACACTGATTTGCATCATTGTAAATCCGTTCAAGAATTTCTACCTAAACGCATCTCTCCCGGTCCTGGGTTTCGGTCTTGTGGGCGCCGCACATAAAATCTACAGGGCAATCAACCCGAAATCCATTAAGACCACCCTTAGAGGAGTGGGGCCTCATCTCGTCCACCTGGGCCTCATCTTAATTCTGATCGGTGCGGTTGTCAGCACGACCTGTAATGTGGATGGGACAAGGGAACTTCAGGAGGGTGACAGCTGGAATTTTCAGGATTATACCATCGCGGTGACTGAACTCGATGAAATACAGAAGAGGGCTTCATTTGAGCGCATCATCTACTTTGATGTCTACAAGGATAGTAAACTGATAGACCAGGGGCAGGCGAAAATGGTCTATGACATGAACTGGGGGCAGTGGCAGTCCATCGTTTATACCAAGAGGGGGGTCACTGAGGACTTATACGTCGCCTTAAAAGGCGTCTCTCCTCCAACGGTCAGCCTTTATGCGAGGGTGGTTCCGATGATTAACTTCATATGGGGCGGACTTATTGTAATGGCTTCTGGCATTGCCATCGTGACCTGTACGGACTATATGATGAAACCCAAAATCAAGGATGTCAAAAGGAAGTATGAGGAGAAGTTACAAGACGAGCTCAGGAGACTGAGAGAGGAGACATAATGTCCAAAAAACTCATACTCTCTTTTTTTGTGCTTTTGTTGCTGTTGCCGGCGATTGCCGCAGCCCAGTCTGAAAATATAATCGTCAGCGAGCACAGCATCATGGTGCATCAGATTGGCAAAAGGGCGACTTTTCGTGAAAGTATGATGTTTAGCAATGTCGGTGATGATGTATTCGTCGGCGAGTTGGTTGCAGCGTTGCCATCTGGAGCATACAATATCATGGTTACTATGCCAGCGAATGATGACAATTTGACCGTAATTCCATATTTCCAAAAAGGGAATAATATCTACTGGGATGCGAAGATAGGCCCTCACGAGGCAATTCAAATTAACGTGGAATATCAATCAGACATGCAACCGTCTGGCATTTTGCAAAAACAGATTGCCATTGAGAAGGAGTTGAGATACTACACGCAGGTGCTCTCTGTTGTCGTCATCACCACTGCAGAGGCAGATGTAACTGCACCACCACTGATTACCATGGGTCCAAGAACCCATAATGAGGAGTTTGACGCCTACATTTCGTCCTTCATGGGATCCAATCTAATGCCACAAAAGATTGCACTCACCCTTACAGAACAGGGGGCAATTGACTTGGAAACTACCCTATTTGCAGGCGTGCTCTGCATCGTAGCCGCGCTCATAGCGGTGCCTTTCTTAAAGGGCAGGGAAATTAAGTTGTTCAAGAAAGAGGATGCCAAGACACTGGAAAAGAAGAAGGTGGCTTTGCTTACCGTGTTAAATGAGTTAGATAAGGATTACAAAGCCAAGAAGATTAGTAAAGCAGAGTACCAAGACCTGAAGTCAGAATATGAAAAAGAGGCCATCAGGGTAATGAAGAAGTTGGATAAGATAAAAGAGCGGCATTAGCCCTTTATATGAACAATTATTTTCTCTCTAAAAACTCCTCTATCGTCTTTCCCCAAGATTTATCCAGTTTTTCCAGGTCGATGTCTATCCACTTTCCTATGGATAATTTATCGCCGCCTACTTTACCCACCTCCCAAGCAGGTACATTATTTGCCTGTGCCGTCTTTTTTAACTCGTCTTTCTTTCCAGGGTTGCAACTTACAACAATTCGGGATTGAGATTCGCCAAATAATAGTGCATCTACCCTTACCGATGGCGGGCCGTCTAAATTGATGACTGCCCCGAACTTGGCAGTTGGATGGGAGATACAACATTCTGCCAACGCCACCGCAAGACCTCCTTCAGAGCAATCATGGGCAGAATTAATTAAACCCTTCTTTATCATTTGAAGTAGCGTCTTCTGAACCCTCTTTTCAACTTCCAAGTCGATAGCTGGTGCATCGCCCTTCTTCAAACCATGGATTATCTTTAGGTATTCGCTTCCACCCAGCTCTTCTTTGGTTTCACCCAAGACGAAGATTACGTCGCCCTCGTTTTTAAAGTGTTGAGTCGTTACCCTTGAGCCATCTTCGATCAGACCCACCATTCCTATCACCGGCGTTGGATCGACTGAGCCTTTTGGACTTTCGTTGTTAAAACTCACATTTCCGCTGACGACCGGGGTTTCAAGCGCCCTGCACGCCTCGCTGATGCCTAACACAGATTGTTTAAACTGCCAGAATACCTCAGGATTCCTAGGGTTGCCAAAGTTCAGGCAATCCGTGATGGCTAAAGGCTTTGCACCAGCGCAGACCAGATTCCTCGCTGCCTCCGCCACAGCAATCGCTCCACCTACATATGGGTTGAGATAAACGTAGCGGGCATTACAATCAACTGTTACTGCAATGAGTTTCTCAGTCCCAGGAAGACGAATAACGGCTGCATCTGAGCCGGGACCGACTTTAACGTTTTGTGCGATTTTCGGGTCGCCCTTCCGGTAGATCCACTCTTTGCTGGCGATAGTAGGAGAGGAGAGAATCGTTAAAAGCACCTGAGTGAAATCATCTGGCTCTGGGATGTCGCGGATATCAAGCTCCCTTGTCACCTTTAGGTATTCTGGTGATTTTTCCTCCAGATGGTACACGGGTGCTTCAACCAGTGCCGCAGCCGGCACCTCAGCCACCACCTTGTCACCCTCTTTTACCCTCGCCATTCCATCATCCGTAACCCTGCCTATGACGGTAGCCGGCACACCCCACTTTGAGAATGTCTCCTTAACCTCATTCAGCCTATCCTTTTCGATTATCACCAACATCCTCTCTTGAGATTCTGAAAGCATGACCTCATATGGAGTCATTTTTTCCTCTTTGCGCGGAACCAAGGACATATCAATCTCTATACCAGTCCCACCATTGTAGGCGGTTTCACACATCGAACAGGTCAGTCCAGCGGCACCCATATCCTGCATACCTACGACATAGCCTCGCTGAATCAATTCCAGACATGCCTCTCTAACTATCTTGCCCATCTTTGGATCGCCAATGGCGACAGCCGAACTTTGCTCACCCTGCTCTTCATCCAACCCCTTGGATGCAAAGGCAGCCCCGGCAACGCCATCTCTGCCCGTAGCCCCTCCAACTATCAACACCAAATTGCCTACACCTGTCGCCCTGGCCTTAGCCATATCTTTGTGCCGCATGAATCCTACCGCCATGGCATTGACCAAGGGATTGCCTTCATAGGACTCGTCGAAATAGACCTCACCACCCACTACCGGAATCTCAGAAACATTGGCATAGGTAGTAAAACCCCTTGCCACCTCCGCCAATAGATACTTGACCTTGGGTTCGGTCAATCTCCCAAATCGGAGAGAGCCGAGGAGTGCCACAGGCCTGGCGCCCATGGTAAAAATGTCTCTAACGCACCCCCCTCCCCCGGTGGCTGATGCTTCATACGGTTCAATGGCGGATGGGTGATTATGGGATTCAATCTTGAATACTACTGCCAACCCATCGCCTATATCCACCACCCCGGCATTTTCCCCTGGACCTTGGAGGACGTGCTTGCTGGTGGTGGGAAATAATTTTAAAACTGGTTTTGAGCTCTTATAGCTACAATGCTCTGACCACATGGCCGAGAACATCCCTAATTCTGTATAATTTGGCTCCCTTCCCAGAAGCCCCTTAATCTTTTCAAACTCTTCTTCACTCAATCCCAGTTCATCTACTATCTCTTTGGCAATCCTTA
Source organism: Methanosarcinales archaeon (assembly GCA_026016205.1). Classification (GTDB taxonomy): domain Archaea; phylum Halobacteriota; class UBA148; order UBA148; family JAUWXC01; genus JAUWXC01. The sequence continues at coordinate 930,033 of CP061209.1, forward strand.
CCTCCACCCTAATTCCTCCTGTATCGTGAGACCGTCATCTTTCCAAATAACATTAAAATCGTTGGTATCAGTAGTTCGGAAAGTAGATTAATTTAACCAAATAAGAGGTTGTTGCCAAATGATAAATCGTCATCATGAATAAGTTTAGATTTAGTAAGAATTTTTTTTAGGAGAAGTTTGCATATAAGGAGTTATATGAAATATCCATACTCAAAAAGGTGTAAAAAGCAAAAACCTTGTGGAGCTGCCTTTTCCAAAAGCTACTCTTGAACAACTAGGCAAGAGTTTAGACGAGCTTACGGGACGGACCATTCGTGAATTTGAGAGGTTAGCTATCAATGAGAGGCAAATCAACAATAACCTCAGGAACACATCAATAATGTGACATGAGTTCTGCCCAGTTTTCCTGAAACTCAAGGTATTTGTCCGCATTTTGTTTCGCATATTTTCTCGCCCCGCCTAAGGATGACCTAGCGTTGCCCATATATGCGAAAAAATCGCTGAGATCTCTCCCGAGAAGAGCGTCAAGTCCGAGGAGCGTACTTGTGATAAATGCTCTGGCACATAGATCGGATTTCAAGAAAGCTCCCGGATACGGATCCAGTTCGCTAGGGGGGATGCCATATAGCTTCAGTTTTTCCCTTTGGTACATGAATCGATATATGTCATTTCTCATCTTAGCTACATTCGAAACGAGCTCTGGAGGAAGATGTTTAATTTTCAGTTGATTGTCCAGCAAGAACTCGTAGCCAAAGTGCTTTGCGTTCAGCACGAAGTCCATATCCTCACCCCTAACAATATAGGGATCGAAAGGGACCTTTTTGAATAATGAGCTGCTTACGACCATGTTTCCGCCAAATGCAAAAGTCGTATCGTTTAGTCTCTCTCGTGATTCTATGATCCTAAACGCCTCGTTCATTTTTCGTTCTTTGTTCCATAGATGTTTCCACCAAGGCGTTTTTTCCTCTAGCATGTAAGCGTTATTTTCATCGATGTAATAACCTGCGATACCACCAATGATCTTACTGTTGCGTCTTTTTCCTATGAACTCCGTGGCCTTTTTGATGTAATCTTTATCTTCGACGATCTCATCATCATCCAAAAATATGATGTTATCAGCGCCCATGATCGCACCTGTTACCAACCCCACGTTTCGAACGCATCCATACCCTGTCATCTTAAACTGTTCGATGAAATCCTGAGGAAAGCCCCAGTTCTCAATATCCTTTCTTATCCTTGTTAGGCTAGAGCTGGAGAACACTTTGATGTCCAAGTCTCCTTCATAGCCCTTTACGATGTTGCTAACCCTCTTTTCAACTTCTTTGTGGAGAGGTGTAGGAAATATCAAAATTTCAGTGCCATCGATGTCGATCTTCGTGAGACTCACTAATAACCTTTCCAGTGTTCCTTCTTCGGTGATGGGCGTCGGATGGTCGTACAGTTCCTGAGTTGGCGTCTCTCTCGTTGACCAATCGGTGGGTATCTCGATTAGATTATGTATTAAGATAACCCCCTTCAAGCTCGCTGACTATGTGCCCTATAGAAAACCTCTTTTCAACCAGCCTTTTACCATTTACCCCAAATTCTTTGGTTTTTCTCTCATTGCTGAGCAAATCAAACATTTTATCAGCTATTCCTCGTTCTTAAGATCTCACCGATGTGCACTGCCCTCGCACCTTTGTATATTTTTGCAATGCCCTCTTTTTGGTAGACGATGAAATCTATTTTACTCATCAGACAACACCCCAATATAGTCGGATTACCTAATTATTCTTATTCTTCTTAAGGTATGCGAGTTTCGACCGAGTGCTACGATCTGAGTGGTATTCGAAAAGCTTAGATTCACAAACGTGTTACATTTATGTGCACAAAATTTGTGGGTTTTACTAAGATCCAGTCAAAACAACCATGTCTGCACCCTTTGGTTCAATATTAAATTTAAGCAGGTTTAATAATATAAGTCTAATAAGTTTATTCAAACGTTCAAATATACAACCTCCTAATACACGATAATGTAGTGACAAAATTGTTAAGGGGTTAAGTTGCGCCAGGGCAGGCTACGAAGTATCTTAAAAACGTGTGATGTTAAATCAGTTCATATAAAGTAGTCCTTCTCCTTGGGATGCGCCCTGCACTGGCGATAATTTCCTCGAATTCTTCCGGCGACATGTATTCGCCTTCCGTCCCGCCAGCAGACCTGGTTATGTGTTCTTCCATCAGCGTTCCCCCGAGATCATTCACTCCGCAGAAGAGCGTTTCTCTTGCCAGTTTGCGCCCCAGTTTCACCCAAGAGGCTTGAATATTTGTGATGTACGGATACAGCAAGACCCTAGAAAGAGCGTGCATTTTTAGGCTGTCCATACTCGTCAGTCCCCTAGCGATTTCGCCAAGCCCGTTGTTCTCTGGCATGAATGAAAGCGGTATGAATTCCGTAAAGCCCTTTGTCTTTTTCTGGATGTCCCTGATGAGCAGGAGGTGATTAATCCAGTGCTCCAACGTCTCGATGTGACCGTACATTATCGTGGCAGTCGTAGGAATTTTCATCCGATGTGCGGTGGTGATTGTGTCGATCCACTGCGCTGCCGAGACTTTGCTCGGGCAGATTTTTCTCCGGATATCATCGTCGAGAACTTCCGCAGCCGTGCCTGGCATCGAATCCAAGCCGCTGCGCTTCAACGTCTTCAACGCATCTTGCACATCCACATTGGAGTTCTCCGCCGCATGAAAAACCTCCATGGGCGAGAATGCATGCAAATGCACGTCAAAATGCGATTTTATGCACGCCAGCATCTCGCAGTAGAAGTCAAGCGTCGCCCCCTTCAGCAAGCCCCCTTGGATGCAAATTTCGGTCGCGCCCCTGGCGACTGCCTCTTCCACCTTTTGCAGGATTTGCTCCATGCTGAGGACGTACCCACGTTCCTTTTTGAATGCGCAGAAGGCGCAGTTGCCTATGCAAGTATTCGTGAAGTTGATATTGCGATTTATGACATATGTGACGACATCGCCGGCTGCCTCCGAGCGCAACTCATCGGCGATTTTGAACAAGAGGGATGTATCATGCACCATGTGTAGTGCACCTTCTTTTGTGACCTTGCCTGTCCTGGCACGTTCTACAACGTCAGCACTTTCTAAATCCATCTTCATCTGCATATTTACTTATCAACTCCTCCGTTTCAGCGCCATACCAGTTACCCAGAACAAAACGTGGGTAGATTGGGAGGCGTTCCCTCAAGCGCACGCATGAACCAAGCGCTTCCAGCGCTGGCCATTCATTGTCAGGATTGATGTAATCAATCGTCACTGGAGATATGCCACCAAGATCAGATACCCCATACGGAATTGACAGATGTAGTGGCATGAGATTTGGGGGCACCTGAATCGCAACCTCGAGCGGGAGGATTCTTCGCGCGAGCGCAATCGTCTCCTGCATTTCTTCTGTGCTTGGCGGCTTGTGATTGGACATCGGTGTGTTCGGCTTTGGCACAAACGGCTGGATGATGACCTCCTGGATGTGTTCATATCTGAGGTGCAGTTCCCTTATTGCCATCAGCGAGTTGATCCTATCTTCTCTGCTTTCACCTATGCCGACCAAGATGCCGGTAGTGAATGGAATCCTCAGGCGACCTGCATCTGTTATAACCCTCAGCCTTATCTCTGGCGCCTTACTGGGGCTGTCCTTGTGCACCGCCACGCTGGCAATCGTCTCGAGCATTAAACCCATGCTCGCGTTCAGGGGCTTAAGCATCCTCAGTTCGTCATAGCTCAGCGTTCCCGCATTCGTATGGGGGAGTGATCCGTGTGTAATTGCCACCCTGCATAAGTCTGCCACATACTCGATGAAGTTTGAATAGCCAATTTTACCTAATGCTTCGTGAATCAATTCATCTGGCTCGCCAAAGGTGAACAATGCTTCAGCACAATTGTTTGATGCGCCCTTACTCAGCAAGACGCTGACCTGATCCGGCGTCATGAGATGCGCATCCGCGCTATCAGGGTCGCGCCTAAAACCACAATAATGACATTTATTTCTGCAGATGTTGGTGACTGGGATGAAAACGTTTTTAGAGAAGGTGACGTAATCTGGGTTCATCATCTCCACATATAACAAAGCAGAGATAAGTATTATTCCAATTATGAAGGCGATAATTCCCTTTAAAAAGAAGAATGCAAAGTCGCGGCTGTCTCCCCTGCTTAGCCAGTCCGAGCGGGTGATGTTTGCGGAGCGCATGTTAGAGGATGTCGTTCGCGCGCTCAAGGATTCAGTCGTAGACAAATACGAGGTTCTCACCGAGGGGTCGCTTAACGAGGCGATAAATAGCGCGATTCGCAGGATTCAAGAGCCAACGCTTGTCATAATGCCAGATTTGCCGCTTATTCAACCAAGGCACATAAACGAGATTGTCGGCGCAGATGCAGATGTAGTCATAGCGCCTGGAAAAGGCGGAGGCACGAATGCACTATTCCTGCAAGAGCCGCATAGATTCAGGGTTGATTTTCGCCTAGCAAGCTTTTTGAATCACCTTGGAATTGCCCGGGATGCTGGCATGTCCGTTTATATCTATGATTCCTTCTTCGTCAGCACCGATATGGATGAGCCTGAAGACCTTGTGGAACTTTTGATTCACGGAAAGGGCACCGCAGCTATGTATTTACGTGAAATAGGTGTGACGTTGGAGTTTGACCAAGGCAGGGCACACGTCAAGAAGCAGTAATGGCATAACGCCCCTTTATTTCCACTGGAGAATTTGGGATGACTATTTATATAGAAGATTGTATTATCTAAAGTGGGGATGGGGGCCGATATGAGTTTAACGCCGATTTTACAAAAAGAAGTCGACAAAATAAAACCCGTAGACCTCGTTGTTGGCATTAGCGCAAAGGATGTTGAAACAACCATCATTCACACCATGAACGTCGTCGGCATGGGTATTCAACAGTATTTTTCACAAGTTGAGAGCTTGGTGGTCGTCTCCGATGGATTTTCAAAAGACAGAACAAAGGAGATGGCAGAAATGTTTACTCTTCCCCCGGCCATTAAAAAAATCGTCACAGAGGATATGAATGGAGGAGGGAAGGGGAGCGGCGTCCGCACAATACTTGAGATTGCAAGAGCTGCCGATGCCACGTGCGTGACGTTGGTCGATGGCGACCTGCTCAGCATTTCACCAAGATGGGTCGCGAATCTGGCAGAGCCTGTCCTTTTTGGGGCTGATCTCGTTGTCCCGCAATACATCAGGGACAAATACGATGGAGTGATAACGAATAACATTGTGTATCCACTTATTCGCTCGGTGTTTAAGGCAGATATTCGGCAGCCTATAGGGGGAGAATATGGTATCTCCCGTAAATTGATGGAGAAATTGCTAGAGGATACGGTAATTCCACCTCATTTCGGGGTAGATATAGCGATAACGACCACCGCTGCAACAGAGTCGATGGATATCAGGGAGACTCCATTGGGCTTGAAGATTCACTCATCACTCACGAAATACATCGAACCTTCGGAGCATCTTGCCCCCATGTTTCGGCAAGTGGTTGGCACGCTGTTTGATTTGATAGAACGCTACGAAGATTGTTGGAGAGACATAGAACATACAGTGAAAGTTCGAAGAAGAGAGAACGGGCAGTATTACGGGCAGAAGCCGCTCCCAGTTAAAGTGGATGTGACAAAGCTGATGGGGCACTTCCAGGAGGGGTTTGAAAACCACAAGGATTTATTAAAGTCGATTTTACCCAAAGATATTTTTGAGAAAGTGAGTACAATCCGCATGCAAAAGCGCCAGAAGGTGTCTTTTGACCCGGAGACATGGGCGAAGGTAACATATCACATGGCTGCGGCGTACAAGCGAGCAAAGACTGATGAAAAGAAGGTTAAGATTCTTGATGCCTTCTGTGGTTTGTGGATGGGGCGGTTTGGGTCTTTTGTATTAGAGACGCAGGATATAGACAACGGGGAGGCTGAAAAGGTCATCATTCGCCAGGCAGAAACGTTCGAGGCACTAAGACCATATTTGGAAAAGGTTTACTAGAGATGATGATTCAGAATAAAGAAGAACTCATCTCGAATTCAAGTGGAGACTTCAAAGAGGTGCGGGCTGATGTTCTCGAGATTTTAGAATACGCCTTAGAGAGGGCGCAGCCCAAGTTTGCAATCCAACGTACCGTTAGAGTCAAGGGAGATATCCTGTGGCTGGGTGAATTGCCCATCAATCTGAGTGAAGTAAAGCGGATTTTCGTCATTGGTTTTGGAAAAGCATCGGGGCAAACGGCAATCGAACTCGAGAGGGTGTTGGACGGCCGAATATCTGATGGGGTCGTTATCGTAAAGCGGGATTCAGCGCAGAAAGCGAGAAAAATCAGAATCATAACAGGCCAGCATCCTGTTCCGACAATGGAGAATGTCAAGGCAACTGAACGTCTGCTGGAGGTGGTCGATGAAGCTGATGCAGGAGATGTCATCATCTGTTTGATTTCCGGTGGCGGCTCCGCGTTGCTAACACTTCCAAAACGGGGCATATCCATCGAAGACCTCTCAAAGACCAATGAAGTTCTCATCAAGTCAGGTGCGTCGATCGATGAGATTAATGCTGTGCGCAAGCATTTGTCTCAGGTCAAAGGAGGGCAGTTAGTCGCTCGGGCACATCCGGCTAGGCTGGTGAGCTTAATCATATCTGATGTTGTAGGCGACCGATTGGATGTCATTGCCTCTGGGCCTACTGCGCCGGATAAATCCACATATGCAGATGCGGTCAAAGTCTTGCGAAAATATGGCCTGTGGCGGCGCGTGCCATCCTCTGTCTGCAGGATATTGGAGTCTGGGCAAAGAGGGGGTTTGCCTGAGACGCCGAAGGATGATGATACAATCTTCGAGTCGGCGTATAACAGGATAATTCTGAGTAATGATGTCATGCTATCAGCTGCTGCTGAAAGGGCTCTGGAGTGCGGTTATTCGCCACATATTGTTCAGGATGTCACTGGAGAGTCTCGAGTAGAGGCACCAAAACAACTAGAAGATGCCCTAAGGCTGAAAACTCCTTCGTGTTTGATCAGCGGAGGTGAGACCACCGTCAAAGTGACTGGTTCTGGCAAGGGCGGCCCAAATCAAGAGTTCGTACTGGCATGTGTGGAGAAAGTCGCCGGAAAACGCATTGTCGTTGCCGCCATAGATTCAGATGGAATTGATGGGTTCACGGATGTGGCTGGAGCAATGGCTGATGGTAACTCGCTCCAGCGTGCCACAAAGCGGGGGTTGTCTCCGACGAAGTTTCTTGAGGATAACGATGCATACCATTTCTTTAAGAAAAATAAGGACCTATTGCTAACTGGGCAAACTGGAACCAATGTCAACGACCTGCGGCTCTTTCTCTGCTTTTAGAGCCTGTTGGCGATCTCGTGTGTGTGCCTAATCGCATGTTCATGGAGTTTTTTTCTGCGTTTTTTATACTCTGGAAGTTCCTTGAGCGGGGGGTGATACCGCATCTCGAAATCGTGCAATGTTCTTAGACCGCGAGTGAGGCTCCTTGTATAGGCATCGATGCGCCTGAAATCGTCTATGGTCTTTACTCCATCAATGGCATAGCGCCCATATAACTCGCGGATAGCCCTTCGTTTGTCTTCTTCCTCAAAATTAATGCCAAAATTCTCGCGCACGAACCAGAACAATGTCCGCGTGATCTGCTCCACCATCCCAGCCAGCGCCTTGTCTGATCGATGGTGGTGAAGATGCTCGCGTAAGTCGACCTGGGCGAATGCTCTCAAACCGATTTTTTCATACAACTCTATCAACATCGCTATCTCGACGCCAAAATGGTGTGGCATCGTCAAGGACTCGAAAACTTCCCTGGTAAGTGCCACCTCGCCACTTAATGGGTAGATGATGTCCTCCAATCCCTCCAATACATCGTATTCCCTGTCCAGAATCCGTAAGAGGGGGCGCATGTACAACCGCGTTACCCTGCCGCCGAAAATAGTCTTGCCCCTCATCTTGAAGCGCGGCCGATGATAGTACGCTTTGGAGAACTTAATCTCAGCAAAGGTCAATATGGGGCCTGCCAACCCCCTGACGAAGCGCTCATCGATGTTTATGATGTCTGAATCAAGGAAGACGAGAACATCCCCCATAGCACATGCTACTCCTTTATAGAGCGCGTCTCCCTTCCCGATAGTAATATCTGTTTCCAGAAGCGCACATATCTCGGGCTGGGTTTGATGGATGACCTTGAATGAGTCAAACTTTTCCAATGAGTTCAAAGCGGCCTTTGTAGCAACTTTGATAGTCCTGTAATCAACGTGTCCTCCTATCGTTGAGCCATCCACTACCAGGATCTCGTCAACAAGGTCTTGATTGGCAAGTCTGGCCGTTTCTGCAATCACCTTTCCGATTGTCTTCTCCTCTTGAAAAGATGGGGTGATGATAGAAATCTTGATGCCTTTCTCCTCTTTATATCTGAGCAGGTCATCGATGTCGAAGTCGAGGTAGTCGAAATCATGCATATTTTATCCTCACAAGATGTGCTCCAGTATTTTACTTAAATCTCCCTTCACCACGACGTCGGCGACTTCGTTTAGTTCTGCCGGCGCTTCAAAGGCAATGCCCATGCCTGCATCCTCTATCATGCATCTGTCGATGTTACCGTCGCCAACGACCACGCTTTCGGCAAGCGATACTCCTAACTCATCGCAAAGGTTGCGCAAAATATCTCGTTTGCAGATGGAGTGAATTTTGCATCCGGGCATGCGCGGCTCCAGTCTTTGGTTGTTCAGCTTGATCTCGCCGGTAATCTTCCCGCCTTTGATATTCAATTCGTTTGCAAATGCCCTGTTGATGCCGAGTCTTTTCGCCAATCGGTCTGCTGCCAGTTGGTAACAATCGGTGGCTATCGCGGTTGTCATGCCAGCTTTTTTGACAGCAGCAATCGTTTTTTGGGCGCCTATTTGAAGCGGAATACCATCAAATATGTCCAGAAAGCGTTCCACTGACAATCCTTTGAGAATCCTGGCAATCTCTTTTGTCTTCTTATATTTCTGTATATCTGATGCTATAATCTCGTGCAATTGCCCCTCAAAACCCAGCGCTCCTGCCAGCGCGTAGATTGTCCTGTCGGCGAGAAGAGTTCCGTCCATATCAAAGATGATGAGTTTGTAATTCAAGATGTCCTCACACCCAGCCTTTTCCTTATGCAGATACTTCTTTAAATAGTAAGCCTATTTTTTAAGAGGGCTAGATATGAAAAAAGTAGTAATGACCATAGCCGGTTCTGACTCTGGAGGCGGGGCCGGCGTCCAGGCAGACCTAAAGGCGTTTGCAGCGCTGGGCATGTATGGAACGTGCGCCATCACATCGATTACTGCACAGAATACGCTTGGTGTGCAGAGAACGTACGACCTGCCGACGGATGTCATCACTGCCCAGATAGAGGCGGTATTATCGGATTTTGGTGTCGCATATGCAAAGACCGGTATGCTGTCCTCATCAGAGATTATTCGAGCCGTTGCACAGGAAATCAAAAAGCACAAGATTCCTGTTGTTGTTGACCCTGTGATGGTGGCAGAGGCGGGAGGATCTTTGCTCAGAGAGGGTGCAGTATCCGTCCTCATAAAAGAGTTAATCCCCCTTGCGAAAGTCATAACGCCCAACATCTTCGAGGCAGAGGCACTGTCTGGCGTGAGAGTAAAAGACAAGGAGAGCGCAAAACTGGCTGCGAGAAAAATACACGACCTGGGCGCGGATGGCGTGCTTATCACGGGCGGACATCTTGATGCTGTCGATATACTGTATGATGGCGAGTTCATATTCATTCCTGGTGAATTGATAGACAAGGGCACGCATGGCGCCGGATGCACGCATTCTGCCGCGCTTACTGCATACCTGGCAAAGGGTTTTGCACTGAAGGATGCTGCGATAAAAGCAAAGGAGTTTGTGACTGCTGCTATCGCTGGTGGCGCAGATGTCGGCAGGGGCACAAACCCCGTGGATGGAGTGGCTGCTATAAGGGGGGGTGCAGAGCGGTACCGCGTCATGAAGAACTTGCAGGACGCTGTTTTGATGTTGGAAAAATGCGAAGGTTTTTCTGCGCTAATTCCAGAGGTCGGAACAAACATAGGGATGGCGCTTCCTGATGCGACGGACACAGAGGATGTCGCCGCCGTAGTTGGAAGAATCGTGCGCATCGACGGTGCAAGAGTTGTTGGAAACATAGACTTTGGTGCAAGCAAGCACGTCGCAAGAGTGATACTCGCCGCAATGAAGTTCGACGAGAATATGAGGGGTGCCATAAACATCCGATATTCACCAGAGGTGCTATCTGCCTGTAAAAAATTGGGTTTCACCATCGCATCGTTTGACAGAAAGGATGAGCCAAGGGGAGTGAGCACGATGGAGTGGGGCACCATGCAGGCAATTGAGAGTTTTGGCGCTGTCCCGGATGCCATCTATGACCTTGGTGGGATTGGCAAGGAGGCCATGGTCAGGATATTTGGGAGAAGTGCAATTGAAGTCGCAAAAAAAGCAATCGATGTCGCTAATGCGATGCGGAAAGATTAAGTGTAAAAGATGGTATAAGCGATGATGCATAGGTGGCAAAATGGGCATTAAACCGACGTATATCAAAAACCTTGGAACCAAATTGATGGAAAAGTATCCGGATGCATTCAGTCCTGATTTTGAGGAAAATAAGAAGATAGTTGCCGAGCGCACGAACATCGAGAGCAAGGCGATTAGAAATAGAGTTGCAGGATATATCAGCAGAAAATTGAGAATTAAAGGAAAAATTAAGAGAAGGGGGGCGAAAGAGGGTGTTTCAGGGAGTGGCTCCAGCGCTGGTGACACCGTTCACCAAGGATAATGAAGTAGATGAAGAGGGGTTCAGGTCAAACATAGAATTTGCCATTGAGAATGGCGTTTCTGGTATCGTGCCGGCTGGCTGCACAGGTGAGGCTGCCACGCTCTCGTTCGAGGAGCAGAAAAGAGTTATCGATATCGCGGTAGATGCATCTTCTGTCCCGGTGATAGCGGGCACTGGATCAAATAATACGAAAGAGGCCATAGTGCTCACGAAGTATGCCGCCGATGCTGGCGCAGATATTGCGATGCTGATTAGTCCATACTACAACAAGCCGACCGATGCGGGCATGATCGCACACTATAAAGCCGTTGCCAGTTCGTGTGATATTCCGATATTGCTCTACAACGTTCCATCGAGGACTGGAAGAAATATGCCCGCCAAGGTCGCGGCTGAGCTGGCAGACGTGGACAACATCGTAGGAATCAAGGAGGCCAGCGGGAATTTGAACCAAGTCTCCGAGATTGTACGTTTGACCAAGGATAAAAACTTCGTCGTCGTTTCAGGTGACGACTCGCTGACGCTGCCGATTCTGGCTCTTGGGGGCAAGGGCGTCATTTCCGTTGCTGCCAACATCATCCCAAGACAGATGAGCGACCTTGTAAGCGCGTTCTTAAAGGGCGACATAGAAAAGGCAAGGGAGATTCACCACACCGTGTATCCACTGTTGCGCGACCTGTTCGTGGAGACGAATCCGATTCCCTTGAAGGCTGCGATGAAGTGGATGGGGCGGGCTGCAGGCGAGCCGAGATTGCCTCTGGTTCCATTGGGCCAGGAGAGTTCAGCCAAGTTACGACGCACCATGGAATCGATTGGGTTACTATGATCAAAGTTGCTATATGCGGCGCTGCCGGGCGAATGGGTTCGTTGATAGCGCAGAACGTTTTGTCAGAGGATGATATGACACTTGTCGCCGCCTTTGATGTAAAGGATGTCGGCAAGAGCGCAGGAGATGTACGTATCTCCGATGTTAAGCAAATTCACGATGTTCTTGCCGAAACCAAGCCCGACGTGCTGGTTGATTTCACCGTCGCATCCGGGGCGGTGGAGAACGCGAAGGCTGCCGCCGAGCATGATGTCAATATAGTCATCGGCACGACCGGCTTTACGCCAGAGCAGTACGAGGAGGTGCGCAATGTGATAGACAAAAAGGTAACTGCAGTTATCTCTCCGAATTTTGCGGTCGGCGTGAACGTGTTCTGGAAACTCATAGGAGATGCAGCGAAGTATCTCGGCGATGCCGACGTGGAGATCGTCGAGGCACATCACAAGCACAAGAAGGACGCGCCGAGCGGAACGGCAAAGAAGGCAGCCAAAATTGTGCGTAGCGCCCTTGGTAGAGAGGTAAGCGTTCACTCGATCAGAAGCGGAGACATCGTAGGCGACCATCTCGTCCTATTTGCAGGAGACGGCGAGCGCCTGGAGATAAAACATCAGGCGCACTGCAGGCAGGCATTCGCCTCTGGCGTGATAAAGGCGATACGATGGATTGTGAGCGCACAAAAAGGCATATTCTCGATGAATGATGTGTTGGGATTGTGACTTTTTGTACAGTTTACCAGCCATGCCTGTACATTTGCACCTCGCCAGACCTGAGCTTTCGTTTAAACCATTTCTTCAGCACTCTTTTCACCCCTGCCCTGGTCAGGGGGATGAGCAGGATAAAGCCCATGAAATCTGTGAGTATTCCCGGCGTAATGAGCAGGACTCCGCCTACCAGTACGAGCGCGCCATCGAACAATGGATCTGCAGGCATGATGCCATTTGCCATGTGGGCCTGTATGTTCCTGAGAACGGACAAACCCTGGGATTTTGCAAGCATGGCACCAACAACACCCGTAACAACGACGATGAAGATTGTGTTCCACGTCCCAATCATCTTGCCAAGTTCGATTAACAAAAACAGCTCGATGATGGGCGTCAATACGAAGATGATTATTAGTGTGGGTAGCATTTTGTTCCTGTCCTTTCGTGTAGTTCGTTCCTAACACGCATTCTGTTAACTTATTCTTGGTGATTTAAAAAATGCTTCTTCCCATACTTTATTACCCTCTCCGAGCCATAAAACTTACACTTCATATGTTTACATATCTGTATATATAATGTATATGGCTTATCTAAGAGTGGGGCAAAAGTAATAAACAGCTAACCGATAGCGATACCTATATTTGTCTAAAACACCCTACCGAAAGCTATTTAAAGGCATAGACGGATTAGTATATAGCATGCCCAAGGAAAATGGGGATAAAATGAGGCGTATTAACGTGGGTTTGCCGCCTAGGGCATACGAAATCGTGACAAAAGACCTAATGAACCAGCTTGGAACCAATGAGTCAGATGTGGTTAGAAATATCGTTCTGATATATTTAAGTGAACGAGGATACTTTAAATTCTTGGGGGGGAAAGAATGACCGACTGCGAAGGCCTAGAAGAACAGATGAACGCTTTTGATAAAATGCTTGCTCCCCCAGTCGAGATTCTAGAGGAGAAAGGCATACTTACTAACGAAGAGTATGAGAGGCGAATTGAGAAGAAAATTCGAGGCTAAGATAAAAGAGGTAAAGTCAATGCCGTTTGTAAAATGGGTAGGTGGAAAGAGGAATCTCCTTGATTACATCTTGCCTAATTTTCCAAATGAATACAACCACTATTATGAGTCCTTCATAGGTGGAGGAGCTGTATTCTTTTCAATACCAAACAAACCAGAAAATACAACAATATCCGACAACAACTTTGAATTAATAATCGCATACAAGGTAATTCAAAAAGAGCCGCAACCTCTCATCAAGCTTTTAAAAACACACCAAAAAAACCATTCCAAAGACTACTACAATAAGATTCGTTCACAGGAGCCAAGCGATCAAGTTGAAATGGCAGCACGCCTCATCTACTTAAATAAAACCTGTTACAACGGCTTATATCGAGTGAACAAACAAGGGAAATTCAATGTCCCAATGGGTAGCTATAAAAACCCGAATATTATGCAGGAGGATAATATCCTAGCTTGCCATGAAGCCCTTAAAAATACAAAGCTACTCTACAAAGATTTTGATGAAATAGAACCCAAGAAAAATGATTTCATATACTGCGATCCACCTTATCACCCAACAAGCGAAAATTCTTTTACAAGTTACACGAAGCAGAACTTTACAGAGACAGATCACGTTAGGCTTAGGGATTATCTTATGAAGCTTGTTAAAAATGGCGTCTACATAATGCTCTCAAATTCTAACACAAAGTTTATTCGAGATTTGTATAACTCAGACAAATTCCACAAGGAAATTGTTTATGCCCCAAGATTGGTCAGTTGTAAGCCTGATTCCAGAGAACATGTAGAGGAACTTTTAATAACCAACTACCCTATTAATATATCATGAAATATGGAACCCGTGCAAAGTACACTGGCATTCAGTTAGAAAAAGTAATCTATAACCGATTAAGTGACAAAGGCTATTCTTGGGTAGATAAAAAACATTTTGATCCAACTCGTTACTTAGAACAACCTATTTTCTCTACACAATACCATATAGGAAAAAGCATTTATGAAACAGATCTAAATTGCGACTTCATCATATACCATCCAGAGAAACACCCGAACTGCCTTATAATTGAATCAAAATGGCAGGAGTCCACTGGTTCTGTTGATGAAAAATTCCCATATCTTGTAGCGAATATAAAAGAAAAATTCCCCTGCCCTTCAATAGTCGTTTTAGACGGTGGAGGATATAAATCGGGGGCTGAAAAATGGTTGAGAAATCAGACTGATGAAAAAAAAACTTCTTAAAGTCTTCAATATGCGAGAATTCCAGAAATGGTCTAATAGTAAAGAATTATAAACCTCCACCCCTTTATATATCGGCTATACCAAGAATAAGTTAACAGAATGCCTAACACGTAAACGTTTTGTCCATAATTTTGAGTTTAGAGCAATCTCCGCGCACGAACATCTCTATGTCTTCAGGAAACTTGCTCAGGATGTGCGCCTGACGAAGTTCAAGGAAAGCGCGAGATGGCAATAGGGAGACCAAAAATTTATATTGAAGTCGTTCATCCTCATATGCGGGATTATTATGGCAGCAAAAGTAGATTCTGATACTTGTGTAGGATGTGGAGCGTGCGTGGATGAATGCCCTGTAAGTGCGATCTCGCTAAATGATGAAGTTGCTTCAGTTGATGATTCGCTGTGCACTGAATGCGGTGCATGCGTTGATGTCTGTCCAACAGGTGCGATTATATTATGAGAATGAAAGTAGGCGTTTTGGGTGCAACCGGCGCAGTTGGACAAAGGTTCATCCAGCTGTTAGCAGTGCATCCGTGGTTCGAATTAGCAGCGCTGACCGCATCCGAACGGAGCGCCGGCAAGAAATACGGAGAAATCGCAAGATGGCGGCTGGATGTACCGCTGCCTGATAAGGTAAAAGACCTGAAGGTTTTGCCAACCTCGCCGGAAAAGGTAGATGCTGACATCGTGTTCTCCGCGCTACCAGCCTCCATCGCGAAAGACGTTGAGCCCAAGTTTGCAAAAGCGGGATTTGTGGTGGCGAGCAATGCCAGTGCATACAGGATGGAAAGTGATATTCCCCTGATGATTCCGGAAGTCAATCCAGACCACCTGGGATTGGTAGAGGTGCAAAAGAAAAATCGCCACTGGGACGGCTGCATTATCACCAATCCGAACTGCTCGGTCATCGCGATGGCACTCTCATTGAAGCCGCTGATGAAGTTTGGCATAAAGGGCGTGCACGTGGCGACCATGCAGGCAGTATCGGGCGCAGGCTACGAGGGCGTTTCATCAATGGCAATCCTCGACAACGTGATACCATACATCGCACAGGAAGAGGAGAAGATGGAGATAGAGGCCCAGAAGATACTGGGCGAATTCGATGGCTCCAAGGTGAAAAATGCCGATTTCGCGGTAAGCGCAAGTTGCAACAGGGTTCCTGTTATAGATGGGCATACTGAGGCAATATGGGCATCATTGCGCGATAATCCAAGTTTGAGTGAAGTGCGCGATGCATTCGCCGGGTTCAAATGCGACGAGGTAAAGGGGCTGCCAACCGTCCCAGAAAAAGCGATTATCGTACACGATGCGAACGACAGGCCACAGCCGAGGTTGGACAGAAATGCCGGGAAAGGCATGAGCGTTTCAGTTGGGAGAATCATGGAATATGCGGACGGTATCAAATATACTGCAATGGGGCATAACACGATTAGGGGCGCGGCAGGCGCATCTGTACTGAATGCTGAATTATTCTGTAAAACGTACAAACGCTGAGATTGAAACGAAGCGTTTTTCATCTTTCATGCGATTCTTAACTTGATGACGCGCACAATCTGTTTTGACCTTGAGGGGCCGTTATCACCGCAGGATAATGCCTACGATGTTATGTCCCTCGTAGAGAACGGCGACAAGATATTTGAGGTTATCAGCAAGTATGATGATACGCTCGCGCTCGAGAACAGGGAGGGATACGAACCGGGAGATACGCTCGCGCTAATCGTACCGTTTCTACTGCGCCACAACATCTCAGAAGAGGACATAACAAGGGTTTCAAAGCGGGCAAAAATCGTTGACGGTGCAAAATACCTGGTTTCCAAACTAAAATCTGATGGATGGGGGGTATACATCATCTCGACCAGTTACGAGCAGCACGCATACAATATCGGTGCACAGCTCGGCGTCCCCAAGGAGAACATAGTGTGCACCAGGCTATCGCTGAGTGCCCTGCGAGATGAAATGAAGGGCGATTTCTCGGTAATTGAGAGGGTAGAGAAGAATATCTTGGAGCTTTATGAACACATAGAGGCACCAGAGAAAATAGTGCATCGCCTGGACAAATTCTTCTTTGAGGAACTGCCAAGGACGGGATATGGCAATGTACTTGATAGAGTGAAAGTAATCGGCGGTGCAAAAAAGGTTGCAGCGGTGCACAAAATAGTGGAGGCAAATAACACCAGTCTATCAGACGTGATGGCAGTTGGGGACAGCATAACGGATTACAAGATGCTCAAAGACGTGAGGGAAAATGGCGGCGTTGCGGTCGTCTTCAATGGGAATGAATATGCAATCCCATATGCAAGCATCGGCCTAGCATCGCTGGACATACGATTTTTATACCTACTAACGAGATTGGGTAGAAAGGATTTGATGTTTGAAATGGCAAAGTCCTGGGAGGTTGAGCGCCCTGAGTTTGAGAATGACCCGGGATTGATCTCAGAGAACCTCATAACGCCAGAATTCAGACGTTTCCTGCTTGAATCAAGGGTTGAAGTGCCTTACTTCAGTTATTTAGATGGCGCAGACGAAAAGAAGATGTCAGAGGTCATAAAGATACACAAAAGGTTCAGGGCGCTCATCAGGGGCGCAGCAGCAAAGTTGGGGTAATACAATGGATGTCGTTGGCTTGGGTGCATTAAATTATGACCGGTTGTATGCGGTTGAAAAAATCGCAAAGCCGGGTGAAGAGGTTGGCGTTATTGACGTGAAGGGGTGCCCGGGCGGTTCTGCCGCAAACACGATCGCCGGTTTGGCCAGGCTGGGATTGAGCACTGGCTTCATAGGCATCGTGGGCGATGATGTGGAAGGAAAAATGGTCGTGGATGACTTCGTGGCGGAGGGCGTTGATGTCAGCAGGGTCAGGAGGGTAAAAGGTAGCACTGGAATAGCGCTTGCATTGGTTGATGAGCATGGTGAGAGGGCACTCTACGTCCATCCCGGGGTTAATGATGCGCTGTCCGTTGACGCGGGTGATGTGGATTACACCAACAATGCTCAGTTCATTCACATGAGTTCGTTCGTGAGCGCAGAGCAACTGGAGATGCAGAAGAGACTGATGAATAAGACAAAAGCAAATGTAAGTTTTGCACCAGGAATGTTGTGTTTCAGGTTCAAGTTTGATGCCTTAAAGCCAATCATTGCGAGATGTCATGTGGTATTTCTAAATGAGGCTGAAGTTCGCTCCTTAACCGGCGCCGGCCACAAAAAGGGCAGCGAGATTTTGCTGAGTGCTGGTGCTGAAATAGTGGTGGTGACACTTGGCAAAAAGGGCTGCTACATCGCCAATGAGAGCATCTATATGGCGCCGCCCAAGGCAAAAGTCGTGGATACAACTGGCGCAGGAGATGCCTTTGCAGCAGGGTTTTTGTATGGTCTATTAAGGGGCGAGAATATGAAGCGATGCGGCGAGCTTGGTAATATTGTTGCATCTTCGTGCATAAGAAAATACGGGGCAAGAGATGGATTGCCATATGAGAAGGACTTAACAACGTTGGGGTGAATGGAATGGCTGGGCTCAAGGTGGGACAGATTGAAATCGAGGACACGTACTCCGAGGCATTTGACGGCCTGTTCTCGCGCATTTTGATCACCGCAGATGATGATAAAAGGCTGCGTAAAGCCGCCCTTGACTCTACAGCGCTTCCTTCAACGGTGCTCGGTGAGTCTGAAGGCGGCATCGAGAGATGGTTGAGCGAGGGGGAGACGCCTGATGGGCGCAAGGGCGCGATTGTGCAAATATGGGCGAATTATGGCAGGGGCATAAGCAAACTGGAGTATGAACTTGCAAAGCGCATTCGCCAGGGGATTTTGGTTGTGCCAACCACGAGGGTTTTCAATGCCCTTGAGTCAGACGATAGAATTGACATCACGAACAGGGTTGGGCACTGTGGAGATGGATATGAGAGCGTAGAAGAAGAGTTTGGGCGCGAGGTGATCAACATCCCAATCATGATGGGGGAGTTCATAATAGAGCGACAGTTGGGCTATGCAAAGGGCGTGATGGGCGGCACTGTCTGGTTCTTCTGCGAAACCCAAGATGCTGCGCTAGAGGCAGGAGACAGAGCAGTGGAGGCTGTGGGCAGAGTTGATGGCGCCATAACTCCTTTTGATGTTTGCTCTGCTGGCTCAAAGGTCGAGACCAAGTATCCAGAGATAGGCCCGACAACCAACCACCCTTACTGCCCAACACTGAAGGGCAAGATTCTTGACTCAAAAGTTCCCGATGGCGTGACATCCATTCCCGAGATAGTGATTAACGGCATTACAATAGGTGCAGTAAAAGAGGGAATGAGGGCGGCAATTCAGGGCGCCGCTGGTGTAGAGGGTGTTGTCAAGATATCTACTGGAAATTATGGCGGAAAACTCGGGAAACACAAAATCTGGCTCAGGGATTTGGTGTGATTTGTTCATCTAAGCGAGTGGGGGCATATCATTTTTAGTGGGCGATGCGCGAGATGCTAAGCCTTAATTCTATTCCAAAACCGATAGAAGAGAATGAATAGCACTATAGTTAAGAGCAGCCATATGGGATCGCAGACGAGCCTTGTCAAACATATAGGATCGCAGGTGCACAGGAAAAGATGAGCCACATTCACCACCAGCAGCAGGATTATCACTATTAGAAACCTGTTGATGAAGTCGAGGAATGCCTGTGGCCTGTTGAACAGTGTCGCCCTCAAAAACGGCTTGTCCATTCTACAGACTTTATAGAGAAGATATATGGAAGCTACTAAAAGAATGACGATCAGCCAATGGATGATTGAGTAGAGCAGATATAAACTGGTAGCTGTCATGTCATTAATCATGATCTCCTTCCAGCAACTTCCTTATCTTACCGGACGCTTTTTTCATCTCGACGAGGAGCAGCCCCAATTTGGACCCTGGATTGGTCACGACTGTTAACAATGCCTCAGGACCGGCACTTATTGTTATCAACTCCGCCTCTTTAAGCCTAATGGTGACTTCTTCTGGAGCGCCCATCTTCAACTCAGACGTGGTGGATTCTGCCGCCCCTAACATCGCGGCAGACATCGCGGCAAACGTCTCAGCACTAACACCGCCAGATATGTTAGATGCCATGAGCAACCCCTCCCTGCTCACGATCGCAGATGATTGCACCGCCCGTGTTCGCTTCAGGTCAGCCAGCACCTTCTCCAACAACTCTGCCGTCGTTTCCATTTTGCCTGGATTATGCTTGGTCCCACCAGTTCCGCTCTCGGATACGATCAATGTCTCTGCAATCGTTTCCATCTCATTTGGTCTCCCTGATTTTCTTGACGTATATTGGGCAGTATTGTCCTGTGACGGATTTGTGCAGGTCGCATGGATACTCGGGGCACTGCAGACAATGTGTCACCTTTTTCTTCTCAACGCAGTGGTAGAACGCGCACTCGAGCTCAGGATTCGCCGCCATCTCAGCAAAACAGCCCAAGCACTTCTCACCATAATGTATGCATCCAAAACACGCTTTTCCACATGCTCCAACACCATAATCTTTTCTTTCCATTTTCTCAACTACATATTACGATATGTCGTAATATCGTATATACGTTTATATTTGCATCAAAAGTCTTCAAAAATAGCTACGGCCACACGCCATAATAGGCGTTCAGTGCAAGCACCATAACCGCTACAACGAGGCTGGCGATGAGAACTGCCTTTGGATTGATGGCAATCGCTGACTTGTCCGCGTCATAATATCTCATCAATCCAGCAGCAGAGGTCAAGCCGCTTTTGCTCTCCTTTTTCTTACCCATACATTCACCAAGGTTATTATCTATGAGTGTATGTTTACTTAACATTTATGACTTATGAATATGTCGTCTCCGGCACCGTGATATACGATGACGAGTTTGAGGCAATGGAAGGATACGTGGTCATCAGAGATGGCATAATTCACGAGGTTGGCACGGGAGAGGTGGATAGCAGTATACAGGGCATAATTGCCCCTGCATTCATCAACGCACATACGCATGTGGGCGATTCTGTTGCAAAGGACATATCATTCGATTCATTGAAGGAATTGGTAAAGCCTGATGGACTCAAATACAAGATGTTATCAGAGGCTTCAGAGCAGAAATTAATCGCATCGATGACGTCATGCCTCTGTGATATGAAACGTACAGGAACGTGCGCTTTCGTGGACTTCCGAGAAGGAGGTGTATCTGGCGTTCGTGCCCTGAAACGCGCTTGTGTAGGGGGGTTAAAACCCTTCATTTTGGGCCGCCCGGACGGCGATGGTGTGAAAGATGTGCTGATGGTGGCGGATGGCATCGGCATGAGCAGCGTTAACGACCACCCCTGGGACGTGCTCAAGGGCGCAGCCGATGCGTCAAGGAAAAGCGGCAAGTTGTTCGCCATTCATGCCGGCGAAGCCGACAGGTCAGATATCAAGGGCGCATTGGAACTGTCCCCGGATTTTCTGGTGCACATGACATGTGCTGATGAGGGGGGCATCAGAGTGGCCGCAGATAAGAATATTCCAATAGTTGTATGCCCCAGGTCGAATTTCATGACTGGTGTTGCTCGCTCCAGCGAAAGGCCGCCGATTAAGACGATGATTGAATCGGGCGTAACGGTCGCGCTTGGAACCGATAACGTGATGCTTAATTCAACCAATATGTTTGCCGAGATGGAGTTCACAGCAAAGATATTGTTGCAAGACGACGGACAAGTATTTAAGATGGCTACGCTTAATGGTGCAAAAATGTTGCATCTTGATGAAAAGATTGGCTCGATAAGAGAGGGAAAGATTTCACACATCATGATTCTCGATGAAAAATCAAATAATTTATGTGGCACGAAGGATGTCATTAAGAGCATCGTGCGAAGGGCAAGGCCGGATGATATAAAGGTTGTGTTGGAGGGCAAAAGTGGAGCTGTATAGGAAGATACTGATCGCGACTGATGGATCAACACAGACGAAAAAAGCCGTGGGGCATGCCATAGAGCTTGCACGACTGATGAGCGCAAAAGTATACATAGTGTATGTAGTCGATAGTGTCGCCTTCGCCTCTATTCCGCTTGATATGAGGTCTGAAAATATATATGAGGGACTCAAGAAAGATGGCTTGGATGCAACAAAAGTCGTTGCAGATGCTGCCGGTGAGAAGGGCGTAGATGCCGAGACCGTGATATTAGAGGGCAATCCCGCTGAGGAGATTGTCGATTTCGCAAAGAATAATGAGATTGATTTAATTGTGCTGGGAACGCTTGGAAAATCAGGTATCGAGCGCTTCCTGCTGGGCAGCGTAGCAGAAAAGGTCGCAAGAACGTCACCAATTACGGTGATGATTGTAAAGGGGGTGTAATATGCCAGTGCAAACTCAGACGAAAGTTGAAGATGTAATGGTCAAGGATGTGGTATGTGCAACTGTACCTGGGTCAAGGGATGATGTCTTAAAGATATTGAAAAACAAGCACATCTCAGGCGTCCCAGTTATCAAGGGCAAGACGTTGGCGGGAATCGTAACCAGGAAGGACATATTTAGGCACCCTGAAGAGGAGCAAATTGCTCTTCTGATGACACGAGATCCGATTACGGTCACCCCGGAAGCCACCATTGCTGATGCTGCAAGATTACTTCTTGATAGCAATGTACGCCGGCTGCCAGTCATAACCGATCACACGCTTGTCGGTATCGTAACAGTTGCCGACATCATCAGGGCAATCGCCAATATGAATATCAAGACGCCTGTCGGCGACTACGTGAAGGACTGTCTGGTCGCGGTTTGGGATGAGATGCCGTTGCCGATTGTCATCGAGGTCCTGAAACTGGGCAAAGCGAGTGCAGCGCCCGTACTCAACACGAAGTGCGAGTTGGTAGGTATCGTAAGCGACGTCGACCTGATTGCTGTAAGCGAAATCGAGGACAGTGTAGAGATATCAAACATGTCCGCTGGCTCTGATGATGATGCCTGGACGTGGGAGAGCATACGCGACACGATGAACCTGTACTATGGGGTTTCCAGGATTAAACTACCAGACATTCCAGTCAAGGAAGTGATGATTAAAGATGCCATAACCGCCACCAGGCATTCAGAGGTCAGCGATTGTGCCAAAAAAATATGGAAAAACAAGATTGAACAAATCCCGGTCATTACTGGTGAAAGAAAAGTAACCGGGTTGCTTAGGGATGTGGATTTGCTCAAGATTTTAATCGAATGACCTTGGGAGATTGCGATGAAGTATGAGCGCGTCATCGAACTAGCAAAGCGAAGAGGGTTTCTTTGGCCGTCCTTTGAGATTTACGGCGCTACTGCCGGGTTCTGGGATTTTGGGCCTCTCGGCGCCATCTTGAAAAGGAGAGTTGAGAATCTCTGGCGCGAGCTTTACGTTATCAGAGAGGGTTTTTTTGAAATCGAGTCGCCAACCATTGGCGTCGAAGACATGTTCGCCGCATCTGGACACATCGATAACTTTGTTGATTTAATCGTGGACTGCAAGAAGTGCGGCGAGATGTTCAGGGCAGACCACCTTGCCCAGGATGTTGGAAAGGAGTCGACAAGGGATGGCGTCGCCAAGTTGATTAAAGCGCATAACATTCGATGTCCTGAGTGTGGTGGTGAGCTTGGTGAGGTGCGCACTTTTAACCTGATGTTTAGGACAACAATAGGTCCCAGCTCCGAGCGGGTTGGCTATCTTCGCCCGGAGACGGCGCAGGGCATGTTCGTCGATTTTCCGAGGTTGCTCAGATTTTACAGGGATAAACTGCCGTTTGGTGTGGTGCAGATTGGAAAGGCATACAGGAATGAGATTTCACCCAGGCAGGGCGTGATTCGATTAAGGGAGTTCACATTAGCTGAAGCGGAAATCTTCGTGGACCCGAGAGACAAAAGCCACCCCAGATTTGATGAGGTCTCGGACACTGTATTGCGGCTGTATCCTGAAAAGGAGCAGTTGCGCGGAAAAGATGAGATTGAGATTAGTGTAAAGAATGCGGTCAAGAAGGGTATCATTCTAAACCAGTTTATGGGGTATCATCTTGCGTTGGTCCATCTCTTTCTGACTGGCGTGGGAATTAAGCCCGAAAACCTCAGGTTCAGGCAACATAAAAAAGAGGAGATGGCGCATTACGCGGCGGATTGTTGGGACGCTGAAACTTTATTAGATTTGGGTTGGGTAGAGTTAGTGGGCATCGCTGATAGGACTGACTATGACCTGAAATCGCATGCCAAGAAGAGCGGTGTAGACATGGGCGTTTTTGTCCGATATGGCAAACCCAAAGTGGTGGAAAGACTGCGCATTAAGCCAAAAATGGATGTTCTTGGTCCCAAGTTTAAAGACGGGGCAGCCAAGGTTGCAGATGCATTAATGGGGCTGCGCCCTGAGCGGTTGGATGAATTGGGCAAAGAGATGATCGAGGTAGATGGCAAGACGATGCGCATTGACCCCAGCTGGGTCGAGTGTGAGAGGGTTAGCGAGGAGGTGCATGGAGAGAAAGTAGCACCACATGTCATCGAGCCGTCTTATGGCATCGATAGGATTGTCTATGCACTATTGGAGCACTCTTTGGCAGAGGAGGCAGTAGAGGGGGAGAAAAGACTTGTGCTACGGTTGCCTCCCAGAGTTGCACCCATACAGGTTGCAGTACTGCCCTTGCTCACGAAGGGGGATTTGGTTGAAGTGGCAGAGGAGGTTGCGTCAGTGTTGAGAAAAAACGCCACCCTAGTAGAATATGACGACTCGGGCACGATAGGGCGAAGATACAGGCGCCATGATGAAATTGGCACCCCTTTTGCGATAACAATCGACCACCAGAGCTTAGAAGATAACACGGTGACGATTAGAGAGAGGGATTCCATGAAACAGATTAGAGTCAGCATTGATGGGATCTCGGATACGATTCGTGGATTATTGGATGGAAAGATTCAATTTGAGAGAGTTGGGACGCTGGTCTGATGCCAAAACCCATAGAGATTCTGAAGAAAGAATTGATGAGAAAGACCATACACACCTCTGGCATCGTGATTCCAGTTGCATACCTGTTTGTTGGTAGACCACTCATGCTAGCATGGCTTTCTGTAGTTGTGATTGGCGCAATTGGGATAGAATGGGCGCGATTAAATAAGAGAGTTGGGCTCGTTGAGTTGGCGCGCCAGGAGGAAGGGGAGAGGGTGGCTGCATATGTTTATTTTGCAGTCGCATCCTTAATCACAGTTTTTTTATTCCCAAAAATGGTTGCCATTGCTGCATTATTGATGCTCTGTATTGGCGATTCCTTGGTGGGCCTGTTGGGGGTTCTTATGTTGGTGTCCCGGCGCATTGAGCGCGTTGACGTTAAAGCCAGGAGATTTGGCAGGGGCGGGATAATTAAAGATATGAAGGCGTCGGTGGCAGCAGCCAAGGATGCCGAGCTGATGTTATCAATGTTGTTGGTTTGCTTCCTTATTGGTACCTTATTCGTCCCGCCACATATCGCCTTTGCGGGCGCGATAGGCGCAATGCTTGCAGACGCGATTCCGTGGCAGATTTGGGGGAGAATTCTGGACGATAACCTGACGGTTCCCCTTTTCGCGGGCGTTTTAATGTCGGCCATAAGCCTGTTTTGAGTACCTATTTATCTTCACAGTACCCTTTATCGATGAGGGAGCGATGAAGTACGCAGTGCATCTACTGATAAAACCGAATAAAATTGAGAAGAGATTGTATCAATCATCACTTGCAAAGGCGGCGTTGGAGCGGTCCTCGCTGATTGTACTGCCAACTGGGTTGGGTAAAACGATTGTCGCATTGTTAGTGGGCATAGAGAGGCTAGAGCAATGTGGGGGACGGGTGCTTGTGCTGTCACCGACTAAACCCCTTGTAGAGCAGCATGCCGCCTTTTTTAGGTCATCGCTTAACATGAATCCGGATGAGATTCTGGTGTTTACCGGAGAGCTCTCTCCGTCAAAGAGGGGGGAGCTGTGGTCCACTGGGAAGATAATCGTTTCAACACCCCAGGTGATTGAGAATGACCTTATCGCAGGGAGATTGCGCCTGGATGATGTCGCCCATATCACGTTCGATGAAGCCCACAGAGCGGTGGGAGATTACTCCTATGTCTACATTGCTGAGACGTACATGCATCAAGCAAAGTCACCACTGATTCTCGGAATAACAGCATCACCCGGCGCGTCTACTAATAGGATCCAAGAGGTTTGCCAGAACTTGCACATTGAAGGTGTGGAAATCAAGACGGAATTCGACCCTGACGTAGTGCCATACATCTATGAAAAAGAGGTAGAGTGGAGGTGCGTCGATGTACCAGATGAGATTCATAAGGTAAAAGAATTGATTGCTGGAGTATTAAACAAGAGGATAAATGAACTGAAGCGGGCTGGCGTCCTTAGCCCTAAACGCAAGGATATTTCAAGACGTGAGATGTTGTGGCTGCAAAATAAGTTTCGGCTCCAGCTAAAGCGCAGCCCCCACCCACAACTATTTAGGGTTGTGTCGCTCCTTGCCGAGCTCTTTAAAATCAAGCATGCTATAGACATGATTGAAACACAGGGCGTCTCTGCATTACAGAAATATTTTGATAGACTGCGAAATGAGGCGGAGTCAGAAGGGGGGAGCAAGGCAGCAAGACGGTTGGTGGAGGAGGATAACATCAAAGAGGCGATGCGCCTGGTGGAGGGGCGCGAGGAGAGCCACCCCAAACTGGAAATGGTCAGCCAAATAGTGGGGGAACAACTATGCAAAAACCCGGATAGTAGGATTATCGTCTTCACGAACTTCAGGGATACGGCGGAGTTGGTTACGGGGTCGCTTGGGTGCTTGAGTGGCGTCAGACCGGTTAGGTTTGTGGGCCAAGCCAATAGATTTAAGGATGGCGGGCTTTCGCAACGGGCGCAGGTGGAGATACTCCAGAAGTTTAAATCGGGCGAGCATAATGTGCTGGTCGGAACGTCTGTCGCAGAAGAAGGGTTGGACATTCCTTCCACAGATTTGGTGCTATTCTACGAGCCCGTGCCATCCGAAATCAGGAGCATTCAACGAAAAGGCCGGACTGGCAGGGGCAGGGTTGGTAAGGTGGTCGTTCTCGTGACCAGGGGGACAAAAGACGAGTCGTATCGTTGGATAAGCATGAAAAAGGAAAAAAGTATGTATAAGAAAATGAAAAAGATGAAGGAATCGTGGACGGAGACAGGAAAAGGATTAAAAAAAGAGTGCGAGAAAGAGCAGAAGCAGTTGGTTGATTTTTAGTTGGTTGGTCGTGGGATGATACAAACCAAGAGAACTAGGAATAACACAAAAAACACAAAGACGATACAGGTGCTCGTCGACCAGCGCGAGCTCCGTTCTCGTGTTGTGGGGGAGTTAGAGAGGCTCGGCACCACTGTTGATGTAAAAACCTTGGAAGTGGGAGACTATATATTAAGTGACAGGGTTGGAGTTGAGCGCAAGACCGCAAATGACTTTCTATCAACACTTGTTGATGGCAAGAGAAATGTCTTCAACCAGTTGTCCGACCTGCGGGATGGTTTTGAAAGACCGATATTAGTTATAGAAGGTTCAGAACTCTACAACAGACGCAGGATACACCCCAATGCGATCCGCGGAGCGTTAGCATCTATAGCCGTGGATTTGAGCGTTCCGATTGTTATGACAGAAGATGCAATAGATACTGCCGCATTTTTACATATCGTTGCAAAAAGGGAGCAGGAGGATGTCGAGCGGCGCCCATCTCTACATGGAAAGAGGTCGTCGATGACGCTCAAGGAGCAGCAGGAATACATAGTGTCATCAATACCAAGCGTGGGACCCGTCATCGCCAAGAGCTTGTTGTATCATTTTGGTTCAGTTCAAGATGTGGTGGCTGCTACCAAAGACGGGTTGGTGGAAGTTGATGGCGTTGGCCCAAAGATTGCTGATAAGATTAAGGGGATTGTTCGCTCCAAGTATGAAGGGCAGTAAGCATGGAGTGGTTTGGAGTGTGTGAAGGAGCACACATATTACTGGAAGCGTTTTCTAATATCTAATATGCACCCTTTTTTATGATAGGTTTTTATGATAGATGCGCCATTTTATGACAAGGTAGTACACATCTTATAATGTGGTGGTGATTTAATGCCTGTTGATTCTAAAGAAGTAATCAAGCGATGCGCTGACACGCTAAAGCAAATTATAGATGATGATTCGGTTCCTAGGAACATACGGCGTGCGGCTGATGATGTAAGGAAAAAATTATTTGATGAGAGTGTTTCACTCGCCGTCCGGGCGGCATCCGCCACATCGGTGTTGGATGAAGTAAGCAACGACCCCAATATACCCCTTCATGCGCGGACCCTGGTATGGGGAGTTGTCAGTCAATTAGAGACGATATCTGTTGATATGTGAGTGTCTATTGGTGGATGGAGGGTGAGCTGGTGGTGTGGTTCATTAGTATGCCGGTCCCCCCCTTATTTCGGTTGGAGTGCTTGTTTTGGTTTGGTTGTTTGTCCTTAATTGATTGTATGTTGCAATGTGTTGTGTACTGGTAGATTTGGCGTACTTTTGGTGCAATGGTGTAAGTTGGCAGATTAAATGGTGAGCAATTTTACGTAAATATGAGTGTGTATGGTGTTTTGTGGCATTGTATGATGTTAGATGATACAATAGAATGTGTAAATAGAATAAAATAACAAAAGTTATATACTAAAAAGATGATAAAATACAACAATCTGTTTTAGTATTACTAAAAAAAATAAAGCGAGATGTTTTAGTGTCTCCATTGGAAATAAAGGGGCGGGGGTCATATCATAAATACCTAAAAACCTCCAAAAGAAGTAAGGGTAAATTTTTTGAACATCATCGCATATCTTTTTTATTTTTATATCTTAACCGTTGAATGAGTATCGAGCATATAGCCGATTATTCAAGGATATGCACTGCAGGCACGATCAACTCCATTGGAAATAAAGGGGTCAATACCATAAGTTATTATAAGGTACTCTTCTATTGGAACTGTTGGAGGAAAATCATTTGGCGAATGAAGTGCTATCAGGACTTTTCGAGGAATTGCTGCAGAGCAAACCCATCTTCATAAATAGAGAGGTCCTGCGCCCATCTTATACGCCAGACTATTTACCCCATAGGAAGGAGCAGATAAATAGCCTTGCAACGATCCTTGTATCTGCTCTCAGGGGCGAAACGCCCTCTAACATCTTGATATATGGAAAGACGGGAACCGGCAAGACCGCAGTGGTGAAGTATGTTGGAAAGGAGCTCGAGGAAACGGGCGAGAAAAAAGGAACACCCTGCTCGGTTTTATACATCAACTGTGAGGTGATTGATACACAGTACCGGGTCTTGGCACACCTGGCTAGGCACTTTGACAAAGAGGTTCCGCACACAGGTTGGCCAACAGACCAAGTTTACTCGGAGTTTAAAAACGCGATTGATGCCAGAGCGCAAACCATTGTAATCATACTGGATGAGATTGACAAGCTCGTGAAGAAGGGCGGTGACGATACGTTATATAACCTCTCCAGGATTAACGCCGACCTGCGCAACACAAGGGTAAGTGTAGTTGGCATATCGAATGATTTGAAGTTCACCGAGTTCCTTGACCCAAGGGTGAGAAGTTCTTTGGGAGAGGAGGAGGTCATTTTTCCACCATATGATGCCAACCAACTAGGGGACATACTTGAACAGCGGGCAAGAACCGCATTCAAGCCAGATGCGCTTGAACCATCTGTCATTCCATTGTGCGCGGCATTTGCTGCTCAAGAACATGGCGATGCAAGAAGGGCGCTGGACTTGTTGCGCGTCTCTGGTGAACTGGCAGAGAGGGCACAAAGCAACCTAGTTAAAGAGGAACACGTCAGGGCAGCGCAAAATAAAATTGAGTCGGACCGGGTTGTCGAAGTCGTACGAACTCTGCCCACACAATCTAAACTCATATTATATGCAATGGTTTCCCTCTACAAGAAGGGCGCCAAGGACCTGACTACCGGCGAGGTGTACAACCTTTATAAGCGCCTCTGCCGCCAAATTGATATGGATATCCTGACGCAGCGAAGGGTCACGGACATTATTTCAGAGCTCGATATGCTGGGGATTGTCAACGCCGTGGTAGTAAGCAAGGGCCGCTATGGGCGAACAAAGGAGATATCAGTGAGTGTCCCCCTAGAACAGACAAAGGCGACTTTACTTGAGGACTATCGATTAAAAACGCTTAGTATGACGCCCGTCTCACAGACCCGATTATATGCGTGACATCTGAGCCAAAGGCCAGTCTGAAGTATCCTATGTATGGTATTCTAGCCTTGGCAACGCCCACTACCCACTCAGGCTTTACAGGGCCGCTCAACCCAGGTTGGTCATAACCGCTGTTGTGGTCCCCTTTTGTGATGTAACCAGAATGTGGGGCAACCACGCCACCAGGCATCGCCTCTCCAACATCAACCCAGTACATAACCCTGTGTATGATCGGCATCACATTGGGATTTCCATCCGGCCTATACACAATTACATCACCACAATCCCCAAACGAGGTGTAGTTAATCTCCTTGCCAAGTTGGTGTGTTATAATGTCGGTGCGGCTAGCGCCTTGGATGAACACGACATCACCCCTGTACATATGAGGCATCATGCTGCCGGACTCAACCGCAACCATCACCGGCCACGTTCCAGCCAAAAGATATGCAAGAGACGCAATTACCACTACTACGATTGCCGCGAATGCAGCATCTTTAGCCAATCCAGTCCAAAAAGATTTGTCCACCCTTTTCACCTTGGCCCATTACAATAATTTCCAACCATCGTATAATTTATGCCTGCCCATAACATATTAAGTGATGATTCTATGGGCGAGACGAAAATCATCCAACGATTTGCAGAAGGGGGGTATCAAATACACCCAGATGCAGTTACGATGATAGAGGCGTATGGTGCCCCTGACGAACTCATCCAGAATATATTGGCGTCGCTGGATGGATCTGTGTTGGTCGTAAAACCAGAGCACATCAAGTCAAGGTTGCCTCAACCGACATACGGCGTGGAAGTCTTAGACGCTCTCCCCACGACATGTGTTGGCAATTATGAGGAGTTCCTTGGATATTTCCATGACAGATACGCCAAACTGAGTGAAATCCTCCGGAGAAGAATTGGCGCCAGGCCAATTGAGAGCATTAATCTAACGAAAAAGAGTCGGGAGGAGGTTACCGTAATAGGGATGGTATCCACCATACGGGACACCGCAAATGGGCATAGGCTGGTAGAGCTGGAGGATCCAACTGGCATGATTCCAGTTCTTTTTCCAAACAACAAGGATGTGTTTGACCCGTCTACTCGTATTTTTCTGGATGAAGTGATAGGCATCACTGGCTCGCTCACAAAGGACGGACTCCTAATTGCAAACAGAATCACATGGCCAGATATACCACCCAAGAAAAACAACCGGGGCGAGCCCAAGCAAAACAGCGAGGCGTGCTATGCTGTGTTAATCTCTGACACGCACGTCGGGAGCAATACGTTCTTGGAACATACATGGTCCAGATTCGTTAAATGGCTGAATGCAGAGGTTGGCGACGATAATCAGAAAGCGCTTGCAAAACGCGTTAGATACATGGTCATTGCGGGCGATCTGGTGGACGGCATAGGCATTTACCCTAATCAGGAAAAAGAACTTACCATCCCCGACATCTACGGGCAATACGAGGCGGCGGCCAACCTTCTAAAAGGCGTGCCACCTCACATTAAAATCATCATTTCACCCGGAAACCATGATGCGGTCAGACAAGCAGAGCCGCAACCCCCGCTCTTCAATGAGCTAACCACTGCATTCCCCCCCAACGTCACATTCGTCAACAATCCCTCGTTATTCAAGCTAAACGGTGCACGCATCCTTGTTTATCATGGCCGCTCGTTAGACGATCTAGTGGCTGCACTACCTGGCGCATCATACGAGGAACCTGATAAGGTGATGGCCGAGATGTTGAAGCGGAGGCATCTCGCCCCTATATATGGTGGAAAGACCACCATTGTTCCTGGAGGCACAGACCACCTCGCCATCGATTCTGTTCCAGATGTACTCCACTGTGGACACGTACACACGGTGGGCATATCAAAGTACAGGGGCGTTACGCTTGTGAACTCTGGCACATGGCAAAGCCAGACTGAGTTTCAGAAGAGTGTCAACCTCGAACCCGTTCCAGGATGCGCCACCCTGCTAGACTTGAACACGATGGACGCCTCTGTTCTGAAGTTTTATACATGAGATTTTTGAAACTACACCTCTTGTACATCAATATGCAAGGCAATCGTATTCCAACCATCAGTTTACATCATTGATACCATATTCCATTTCAATCATAACATATTTTACATCAGCCGTACATATCACATAAGATGAATCAGGGCGCGAGCGACTCTATTATTGCATATTTTAATTCGCTAGAGGCAGGGCTGGAACGAGCCATGCAGGTCGCTAAGGAGGCTAGGAGCATGGGCGCTGACCCTGAGACGTATCCCGAGATCCCACCTGCAAAGGACCTTGCTGACAGGGTTGAGAATTTAGTGTGTATCGAGGGGGTTGCAAAGCGCATCCGCGAATTGGAAAGCAATTCCTCTAGGGAGGAGGCGGCGCTACACATTGGCTTGGATTTTGCCGAAGGCATGTTCGGAATGAAACCCAAGATTGAGTTGATAGAGGGCGCGATTAGAACCGCGGTCGCTATATTGACAGAAGGGGTTGTGGCTGCACCCATAGAAGGCATTGCTCGTGTAGGTCTCGGAAAAAATGATGATGGTACGAGTTACCTAAAGATATACTACGCCGGCCCTATCCGAAGTGCAGGCGGGACAGCACAAACATTGTCTGTTTTGGTAGCTGATTACGTGAGACAAAAGCTCGGCGTCGATAGATACAAGCCGCGAAGGGAAGAAGTCGAACGCTACGTTGAAGAAATATCGCTTTATGGGAGGGTTGCAAACCTTCAATACATGCCTTCGCCAGATGAAATCAAGCTGATAGTTGAGAATTGCCCCATCTGCATAGATGGCGAGCCAACAGAGGTAGAAGAAGTTTCGGGTTACAGGAATTTGGAGAGGGTTGAAACCAACCGCCTTAGGGGTGGGATGGCGCTGGTAATTGCAGAAGGCGTTGCACAGAAAGCACCAAAAATCAAGAAGTACGTGTCTTTATTGAGTATAGGTGGGTGGGAATGGCTGGATCGTCTCGTTGTGGATACAAAGCGCGAAGATGATGTCGCGACGCTGAAACCAAAAAAACAGTTTTTGGAAGACATCATAGCAGGGCGGCCTGTTTTTTCACATCCCTCTGCAAGAGGCGGTTTCCGCCTTAGGTACGGGCGCGCTCGCAATTCTGGCTTTGCCACCGCTGGAATAAGTCCTGCTACGATGGTGCTCTTGGACGATTTTATCGCACCTGGCACACAACTCAAAATCGAGCGCCCTGGCAAAGCCGCTGGTGCAGTGCCTGTAGATACAATAGAAGGGCCAACCGTCCGCCTTATTAATGGAGACGTTCTGCGCGTTGACTCTATGGAACAGGCGCGTGAGCTACGCCGTAGTGTAGTTGAAGTGCTCGATATAGGTGAGATTTTGATCAGTTATGGCGACTTCCTTGAGAACGCCCATCCTCTCGTCCCCGCCTCGTACTGTTATGAATGGTGGATACAAGAATTAGAGGCAAAAACAACTATCCAAGAGGATTTGAGAAACATTACGCCCGAAAGGGCAATTGAGTTGTCAGAAAAATTTGGCGTGCCGCTTCATCCCAAGTACACATACCTCTGGCATGATATTAGCGTTCAAGAACTGGAATTTTTAGCAAACTACCTTTCTGAAAAAGGGGAGTATGACGAGGTTTTGACGCTTCCGAATGACCAGGAGGTCAAAAACCTCTTGGAAACGCTGCTGGTACAACATAAGGTGCAAGAGGATAACATCATCATTGAGCATGAGCATGCTTGTCCGCTCATCAGGTGCCTTGGACTAAATCAAGATTTGAGCAGGTTGCGCACCCAGCAGCCATTGAGTATGAAAACAATCGACGCCGTATCTGCCCTAAGCGGCATCTTGGTCAGAGAACGCGCCCCCGTACGGATTGGTGGCAGGATGGGCAGACCAGAAAAATCCAAGAAACGAGAGATGCGTCCACCTGTGCATGTGCTATTTCCTATAGGCAAAGCAGGTGGCAGAAGACGCTTCCTCCAGGATGCACACAATCACACGTCACAGAATGATAAAAAGGGGGTAATTGAAGTTGAGCTGGGCGTCAGGAAATGCACCAGCTGTGGAAAAACATCTTTTGAGCCAAGATGCGACTGCGGTGGGCGCACCCAGCCAACAAAATTCTGTCCCAAGTGCAACATACCTACTGGAGACAAAGAGCTTTGTCCGCGCTGTAATACAGGGACCACATCCACCAAAAAACAAATCATCGATTTTAGGTCGATATATTCCCAGGCACTAAGTAATCTGGGCGAGCGCAATGATTTTGGCGTAAAAGGCGTAATCGGCATGATTTCCAAGGACAAAACGCCAGAACCATTGGAAAAAGGAATTCTCAGGGCGAAGCATGATGTATGCGTCTTCAAAGATGGAACGGTTCGATATGATCTCACAGACCTGCCCCTCGCCCACTTCACACCCAAGGAGATTGGCACACCCATAGAAAAACTCAAAACACTCGGTTATAGTGTCGACTATAATGGAAGCCCCCTTGTCGATGAGAATCAGGTAGTCGAACTCAAGCCGCAGGATGTAGTTCTGTCAAAGGACGGTGGCGATTATCTACTCCGTACTACGCATTTCATAGACGATTTGCTGACGAAATACTATGGGCTTGAACCCTATTACCAGGCGCAATCGAGAGATGATTTGATTGGGCAACTCGTCATCGGACTCGCTCCACACACGTCTGCGGGCGTTTTAGGGCGAATGCTTGGCTTTACCAACGCCTCCGTAGGATATGCGCACCCTTTTTTCCATGCAGCGAAACGAAGAAATTGTTTTGGTCCAGATACAAAAATACCCATTCTTGAAAAAGGAATATGGAAAATAGCAACTATAAAAGAACTTGTTGAAAAGAACTTGAATAACCCAAAAACCGATGATTTTGGAACCCTTTATTCAGAAGTAAAAAACATAAAAACACTCGCCTTCAACGAAAAAACAAAGAAATTTGAATTGGCTGAGATAAGTCATGTCTCTAAACATGCTCCACAAAAAACCATTACACTAAGGACAAAGTCGGGAAGAGAAGTTACTACAACATTAGGCCACCCCTTCCCAACAAAAAATGGGGAAAAAGTTGCGTTAGAATTAGAAGATGTTTTCACTCCTCACAACATCAAAGTTCCGCGAAGAGATATCTCTGAATTTTTATTGTCAAATTTTACGGAAAATTTAATGGTTAAAATACCGCGCGATATTTTTGAAGGAATGAATAAAAAGAAAATTGCAGAGAAATATAATTTAAAGTATAAGACCTTTACAAATTACATTTACAGGCGATCTTATCCTTTGTCTATAGCCAAAGATTTTATTAAAAAGCAGGAATTGGAAAAATATAAAATATCCGCAAAACGCGATACTGTTAGATTGCCCTTAGTAATAAAGTGTGATGAAGATTTCATGTTTTTGCTTGGCATATATTTGGCAGAAGGACACATCAGAAAGGGGAAAACTAAAGGAAAAGCAAATTATCAGATTGGTTTTGCTGCTTCAGATTCGGTAATAAAAAAATTGATCGCAAAAAAAATAGAAAAAGTATTTGGCACCAAGCCCTATGTTGGAAAAGAAACTGTTACCCTATGTTCACGCATAATATATTATTTTTTCTTGAACCTAGGCATAGGTAAAAATGCAAGAGAAAAAGGCATACCTTCTTTTGTCTTCTCTTTGCCAAAAAAGAAAATAAGGCCCCTTCTTGCAGGTTTGTTTTTAGGAGATGGATCAGTCTCTCTTAGCTCAACTTTAGAAGTAAATTATAGTTCTGTGAGTAAAAGAATGATTGACGAGATTTCTTTCCTTTTGTTGCAATTCGGGATAAAGCATTCTTTTTCGGTAAAAGACGACGGCAACAAAAAGCATGCAATTTTGCACAAAATAAGAATTTATTCAAAATATGCAGAATTGTTTGTTGAGGATGTTGGATTTAAAGGATATAAACAGGAAAATGCAGAAAAACTTGTGTCCTTGTGGAAAAAGAAAAAAAAATCAGAAAGAACAGATAGATTTGGAGAAGTTTTCATAGACAAAATTGTAAATAAACAAATAAAACCAAAAGAAGAAACAGTATATTCTTTAACAGTTCCACTTCATCATACTATCATTGCAAATGGAATTGTTTCCCATCAATGTGATGGCGACGAGGATTGTGTGATGCTCCTCATGGACGGCTTGCTCAACTTCTCCCGCTCGTACTTACCAGAGCGCAGGGGAGGGAAAATGGACGCGCCGCTCGTGCTTACGATGAGGATAGATCCAAGCGAGATTGACAGCGAGGCGCACAACATCGACCTTGTACGGAGATACCCTCTGGAGTTTTACGAGGCGACCCTGCATTATACAAATCCAAAGGAGGTAGGCGCAAAAATGGATTTGATGGGAGCGCGGCTGAGCACACCTGCGCAGTATGAGGGTTTTGGATACACACATGACACGTCAGACATCGCTGCAGGCCCAGCCCACAGTGCATACAAAACATTGGGCGCCATGGTTGAAAAGATGGAGGCGCAGCTAAAACTGGCAAAGAAAGTCAGGGCAGTAGACGCAAAGGATGTTGCAGAGAGAGTAATAACCTCACACTTTCTGCCAGATTTGATAGGCAATCTACGTGCATTCTCGCGGCAAAAGATGAGGTGCGTTAAGTGCAATGCAAAGTTCAGGCGTCCCCCACTAAAGGGCACATGCCCTAAATGCGGTGGCAGAATCATCTTAACGGTGCACGAGGGGGCTGTGAAAAAGTACCTGGATGTATCGCTGAGGATTGCAGAGGAATATGATGTTTCGAATTATACGAAGCAGCGATTGAAATTGATTACACTTGAAACCCGCTCGTTGTTTGAGGGCGACAAATCAAAGCAGATGGGCCTTGTCGACTTCATGTGACATGTACCACTATATTTAAGAGACGTGAACATCAATACGTTCGAGGATTAGCGATGTACCTTAAGGAATTTAATGCCATCAGCATCAAGAACAACTCGAAGGTCAAAGAGACGAGTTTAATAGCTGCAGAGGATGCGATTGCCCTGTTTGTCAACGACACCAAGATCGCATCGCTAACAGCGACGCCCAATATGCTGCGCGAGCTGGCGGTGGGCCATCTCATCTGTGAAGGCATGATTGACGATTCACACGATATCATGGATGTGCAGGATAGGGGCCTTGAAGTTCGTGTTCAAATAAGGGGGGATCCACAGGTCAAGCGCGAATCAAACGTTTTGGTCAATTCAAACGCAAAATTCACCATGGATTGTATCAAGAATAGCCTACATCACCTTGGTTCTGAGGTTTATGAGAAAACCAGGGGCACCCATAGCGCAAGTTTGGTGGACCAAGATGGAAATTTGGTCAAAAAGGCGATAGATGTTGGCAGGCACAACACCGTCGACAAGGTGGTAGGAAGCGCCATTTTAGATGGCATAGATTTGCACAACCTATTCCTGTTATCAACTGCCAGGCAGTCTGCCGGGATAGTAATGAAGGTAGCCAGGGCGGGCATTCCAGTAATTGTCTCAAAGGCGGCGCCAATAAGTTCTGGGATAGAATCTGCCAAGAAGATGGGTGTTACCTTGGTTTGCTTTGCTAAAAAAGATAATTTGTCCATCTACTCTCATCCAGACAGAATTTTGGTTGGTGGTTGACGGTGAGATCAGGCGTAATACTGGCAGGAGGTCGAAGTTCCAGGCTCGGTGTGGATAAATCCCTACTTCAAATCGGAAAAAGGACCATGCTCGAGCACGTGATGGAAAATATTTCGGATGTTATAGACGAGGCCATAGTTGTCGCCAGGGATGAAGAGCAAGGAAAGGCGATAATTTCCAAGATAGGTGCGGTAGACATTGCCTACGATTCCATCCCCGGATATGGTCCTGTTGCGGGGATGCTTGCTGGACTGAAGAAGGCGAGATACGAACACGTGATAGCGCTCGCTTGCGACATGCCGTTTATTAATTCAAACGTCGTGTCCCACCTATTCTCTCTAGTGGAGGGATATGATGCCGTCGTTCCAAGGTGGCCTGACAGCAGGATTGAGCCGTTACATGCTGTCTACGATACAGAGAAAATGGCGAGGGCATGTGAAAAAGCCATCGAAGGCGGGAAGGGAAACATTGTGGCGCCGCTGAGTACCTTGCGAACCTATTACATCTCAATCGAGGAAATCAAAAAGATAGACCCAGAGCTGAGAACATTTATTAACATAAATACTGCCAACGACCTCGAAGTAGTACGGTCCCTATTTCAAAAGCCGGTCTAGCGCAGCAGCCCTTCTATAGTATTCCTTTAACAAAGCACGACCGCTCGCGGTGAGCTCTGTTTTGCCGCCGCTTCGTCCTCCTCGAGTGGAGTGCGCAACCTCCTCGCCCCATGCCCTATTTATCTTCTGAATAATTCCCCAGGCGTGCCTGTAAGACATGCCCAACTTTCCTGCCGCCCTGTGGATTGAACTCTCTTCCTCTATCGTTTCCAGCAGTCTGGCTCGACCCCCTCCTAACACTGGCACGCCGTCTTTTTCCAGCCACACCTTTGCTCTTAACTTGGTCATTCTCTCCTCCTCAAAATACATGTACAGAAGATGCTTTGAACGAGGCACAAACCTTTTTTCCCACACGCAAACCCAAATCTTCCACGGATGTTTTCGTGATTAATGCCACGAGTGGAAATCCGCAATCAATTTCCACCCTGTATGTAGCTCCAAGTGGCACTAATTGGGTAATTGCTCCTGAAAACGTGTTTCTCGCACTGCTCGTAGTTTTTGATGGCGCAATTGTGACGCTCTCAGGTCTTAGGCAGATGCGCACCCTGCTGCCTGCCTCCGCACTGGAAATCGCCTCTATGATATGGTCATTAATCCTGATTGTTGTAACCCCCTCTTCACTCGACTCTACTATCCCCTCTATAATATTTTCCACTCCCACAAATTCTGCAACCACCTTATCAATGGGTGAATGAAAAACCTCCTCAGGCGTTCCCGTTTGGACAATTTCTCCATCCATCATCACTCCAATCCTATCAGCAAGCGCCATCGCTTCTGTTTGGTCATGCGTGACATGAATAGTTGTCAACTTTGCCCCTCTATGAACTCTTCTTAGCTCTTCCCTCAATCGAATCTGGGTTCTGGCATCCAATGCGCTTAATGGCTCGTCCAACAACATTATACTTGGCTCAATCACAATTCCTCTTGCTATTGCAACCCTCTGTTGCTCCCCCCCGCTTAATGTTCTTGGGTATCTGTGGGACAGATGTGATATGTCAAGCATTTTCATAACTTCTTTCAACTTCTTTTCCACGTCCTCTTTTGGCATCTTTTTGAGTTTCAACCCAAATTCTATGTTTTCTTTGACTGTTAGGTGGGGAAAAAGTGAATAATCTTGGTAAACAAATCCAATCCCCATCTTCTCAGGCGGCATCCTAGTGACATTTTTATCATTTACCCAGATTTCCCCATGATCTGGCTTGTAAAAACCTGCCATCAATTCGAGCAAAAGAGTCTTTCCAGCAGCGGTAGGGCCCAAAATGACAAAATATTCCCCCTTCCTAACCTCTAAATCTATATTTTTTAAGGAAAAATCCCTCCAATTTTTAGATACACCTTTAATCGCTATCATGTCGCTGCCACCTCATAGATGCTAACCTCAAGAAAATGAAGATCGTTAGGCAAATGAAAATCAATAGAACGGCAATCGGCCTAGAGGTAGACAATCCATAACTCTCAAACCTTTCGTACATCAAAAGTGGGGCTATTCGTGGCCAGGATACAAGGAATATCACCGCTCCGAACTCACTTATTGCCCTTGCCCAACTGAGTATTGAACCAGTCAATATGTGCCGAAATGCAAGGGGGAAAGATATTTTACAAAAAGTATGCCATTGAGATGCCCCAAGCGACCGCGCGACATTCTCCAATCGCGGGTCCACACTTTTGAATCCATCTCTGGCGGAATTTATCAGAAAAGGCGCAGATACAAACAACATCGCAAAAACTATCCCTAGTACTGCATCCTCGCATACTATATTCAATGACGATAATGGCGCGCCAATCAATCCACCATGGTGCATGAATACTGTGTATAAAGCGATTCCTGCTGCCGTATGTGGAACTACCACGGGGACATCCACAATACTTTCAATAAGGCTCTTTCCAAGGAACTCCTTTCTTGCTAGGATATACGCAAGCGGAACACCAAATATGAATGCGACCAGCGTAGCTAAAAAGGCAGTATACATGCTAAGCCATATAGAATCCAAAACTACGGGGTCCTGAGCCGCTTTAATCAAGCCGCCCAAATCCTGAACGACCTGAGTAGCGAGCATGTTGCCCAGTGTAACTACGATAAAAGCTATGATAAGGAAGCCTAGCAGTGTAAATGCTACAAGCATTCCCTCTCTTTTTATCTTCTCTATCATGCGCTAACCCTCTATTAGCTAACTTGCGACCGCGTTCGCCAACTCTTCTGGCACATTACCCCCCCACTGCTGGCACAATTGGGGGCTGGCCATAACTCTCCATGATATCCTGCCCTTCACTGCTTATCACGAATTCCACGAATTTGAGTCCCAGCTCAGGATGGTCTGCATTCTTCGGTACGGTCATCCCGTAAACAATTGGCGATCCAGTAGCGGCCTCTCCGGAGGCTCGCACTACCTGTACTTTCTTGTATGTATCTGCATAGTCCACACTGCTTAAGTCGATTTGTGAGGGCAATTCTACGAACATCAGGCCATGCTGTTTTGCCACGCTTTGATATTCAAAGGCATAATCCAGCCCGCCCGCCTCAAGACCCGTCACCAGCGTTACGGATTTGTCCCTGACAGACACCCTCTGGGAGGGAGAGATGTCATCCGGTACGGTTATGATATACGTATCGTTCTCCAAACGCCCTGTTATAGCGGTATTGTTGGCGATTAAATCA
The DNA here is from genome assembly GCA_026016205.1 of Methanosarcinales archaeon. GTDB lineage: Archaea > Halobacteriota > UBA148 > UBA148 > JAUWXC01 > JAUWXC01. Next base: position 970,724 of record CP061209.1, read on the forward strand.
TCAAATATTTTAGAATCGTTGTAATGTAACTCAACCAACTGGCATACCATTTGAGACCGATAACCACATGGGTCTGTATTTGGATTTGAAAACCCGAATTTGACATCTGGCTGCCTTAAAATCTCATACCAGTTATCCTGGTTGATTTCATTAGCATGCCTGCTTTGATTCGTATATGCTAAAACCATTTTGTTCTTCGCAAACATAACATGCCAATCAGCATATTCAGGGTACATCAGTTTTGGAATTAAGGAGTAGTCCGCAACTGCGACTACATCTGCGGTCTTTCCAACATCTGTCACCTTTCTTATCGTTGCTACACTGCCAGCCGACTCGAGTCGAACATCAACATTTGGGTATTTTTCTTCAAATGCCTTTTCCATCGTTACGTTGCCCTGGCCCCCAAATGGTACAGCAAGGCTTCCAGCATGAAATACCTTTAGTTCAACTTTCTGGGGTGTGCCGACACCTATACAACCCGCAAGCACGGTTCCAAGTAGACAAAACATCATCAATAACGCGATACATCTCTTTTTCTCAGTACTCATCTTATCGCCACATGTTGTCGATTACGTTAAAGGGGTACGAGGGAAGAAATGGTGTACCCCCAACGTTATGCTTTACAAAGCATAACGGATATAAAAGCCTTTCGAAATTAAATTAGTTCATCTTCTCAATGTAATTCTAAGCTCTTTCGCCTCGTCCATACCCTTTAACGACGATGCTATGCCGTTAATCACATTTGCAATGAGGCCCCTGGTGAAGTGCCCCAGAGGAACCTCTTCATCATCCGCCTCGAGTACTACATTGAGCAGTGAAAAAGATGCACAGTCTGCGAGGTCCCTCTCGCCGTCGTAAACAAGCGTTGCCATCTTTGCGCAGTCAACGCCGCATTTGCCACAGTTGACGCGCGGCAACTGTTTATATATTCTTTCGATGCCAATGCCGCGTTTCACATAGTCTAGGATTTTATCCAAACTGCCATCATATTTGAAAACCGTGTTGGGGTGCTCCTCTATGTCGCCGACTGCAATTTTCTCTATGCCCTCTTCCTTATAACCCTCTACCAGAATCAGGTCTGGTTGCGCCATCTTCTCGACGATGTGGGTGATTTGGTCAAGCGGCATCCCATGTTTTACTATAAATGACACTTCATTGGGTGCACTGGCAACAACGAGGTGTGCACCCGCGTTTGCATGCTGCCACGTATCCTTTTTCTCTATGTCTATTGTAAACCCCTCGTGGGGAATGTGTTTTATCGTGGCGATGTTATATCCCTCTACAACCAATTTTTTAACCATCTCTGTGATAAGGGTGGTTTTTCCAGATTTCGAGTAGCCATATACGCCAATAATCATATAATCACCTACAGTAATATCACGTCCACTTCTTCGTCTTTCTCAAGCAAATCCACATTTACGGGAATGTCCACATAGCCATCAGCATCAGCCATGCTCGTTATCGCTCCCGACTCTTTGAAAACGGGATGTGCAACCCCATCTTCTAACCTGACGGTCAAGAATTGACTCCGTCCGAGCGTGGAGACGACGCGCTGTGCGAGTCTTGCGCGCACAACTATGTCATTCTTCTTCGGCAATCTTGCTAATTGCCTGGCTGCCGGGAGCAGGAAGCGGTAACCATTGCTCAGGCATGATGTTGGATATCCTGGTATTCCGAACACTGGCTTGCCTCTGACAACCCCAAATAGGGTTGGCTTTCCTGGCTTTATTTGAACGCCGTGAAACAGCACATCTCCCAACTCTCGAACAACATCGCACAATATATCGCTCTCTCCCACCGAGCTTCCGCCAGAAAAGACGACCACATCATATTTCAAGGCATTAATCATGGCAACGCGCACAGCCTCATATGTATCCAGAACTATGTCAAACTTGACAGGGGTGCAGCCGTTCTCTCTCATAATTGCTGACAGGGTGTATGAATTGATGTCATACACCTGTGCATCCTTCAGCTCGCAACCTATATTCACGATTTCACGCCCGGTTGGAATGATTGCCACTTTTGATTTTTCATATACGCGAACCTTTTGAATTCCGAGTGCAGCCAGCACGCCAACTTTGCTTGGATTCAGATATTCTCCAGTACTGAGAACCTTACTGCCTACGGATATGTCATCCCCTTTTCCTGAAACATTCTCCCTCGGATGCACGGGCTTGAAGATCTTTACTTTATCATCACATTGCTCGGCGTGCTCGACCATCACCACTGCATCAGCGCCAGTGGGCATCTCGCACCCAGTCGCAACTTGGATACATTCCTTGGCGCCAACCTTTTTCTTACTGACCTCGCCTGCGTGCACAACATCGATTAATGTTAGCGCCACCGGATTAAACTGGCCTGCTCCATACGTGTCCTCTGCCCTGACGGCGTACCCATCCATTGCAGCCCTGTCAAATGGCGGGACGTCTATGTTGGCTGTTATGTCCTCTGCCAGCACCCGCCCATTTGCATCGCTGATGGAAACTTCTTCTGTCCTGGTGATTGGTTTAATTGTATCCATTATAATTTCCAATGCGCTCTCCAGGGGTATCAGCGACTTGAAAGGCCTCATCATCGGTTGGCCTCCCAGATCATGTGTCCTAACTCTGGAATGACCAACTTTTTCATGCCAAGTGTGACGGCGCCCACAGACCCGGGCATACAGATTATAATTTTGCCTTTTGCTACGCCGGCAAGCGCACGGCTCATCATTGCACTGCTACCAATCTCTTCATAACTGAGCATTCTGAAGAGGTCACCAAATCCATCCAGCGTTTTCTCGAGTAACCCAGAAACCGCTTCGACAGTGACATCTCTCTTGCTGATCCCGGTGCCGCCATTCACGATGATTGCCTGCACATCCGAATCGAGCAACTCCGCCACTGTACTTTTAATATCTTTCAATTCATCCTTCAGGATGCGGTAGCCCGCTACAGAATGGCCGTTTTCTTGCAACGATTCCTTAATTAACTTCCCCGAATCATCTGTTTCCTCGGTTCTTGAATCGCTAATCGTCAGTACAGCGCATCTCACACTCTTCAGAGCATGACACTTGTGCCCTTCACTCACTGCCTTTCACCTTCTCCACTACTTCTATGCCCTCAATCCTCGTGGTGGGATACTGCCCATTCTCATCCTTCTCCAGATATTTGGTCATGTCCCATATCGTCAGCAGGGCTGCGGTAACGCCACACAGCGCCTCCATCTCAACGCCGGTCTTATAGTGGGCGCAGACGCTACAATGGCATGTAACCCTGCCCTCTTCAATTTCAAAGTCGACATCCACTCGTGTTATCGGAATGGGGTGGCACAGGGGTATAAATTCAGGCGTCTTCTTAACAGCCATAATCGCTGCAAGTTGAGCTGCAGACAACACATCTCCCTTTTTGGTCTTGCCCTTTTTAATCAGCTCTATCGTGCTGGGCTTGAGTTTTATCTCCCCCTTCGCGGTCGCGGTTCTCTGCACATCTAGTTTCTGCCCCACGTCGATCATTTTAATTCCGCTTTTTTCTGACGACATCTAAAACTCCTCTTTTTCTAACACCGATTTCTTAATCTCATTTACTACCTCTTGTAGCACAGGAAACGTATTCTCGCGAACGTCGCCTGCCACGACCACCAGCATAATATCATCTCCCACGTTAAGTTCACCCTCGTTCACATGTGCCCTGACATCAACGATGCCCGGTTTTTTTCTTGCACTGTCTACTATTTCTTTCAACTTCTCTGTGTCTGCCTCAATCCTCAGTTTTGAAACTTCTTTCCCACTTCTAGAAAATCCGCGCACTATGCCGTTATGACACAGAATCATCCCGGCATTATTTATTTGCGGGTTGGATTTCACTTCCTCTATGAGTTCATGAATGGTTGACATCTGTTCACCTCCAGAACGGCTCTCGTAACAATATCGCTTTCTTGAATATTTCTGTTAGCTCTTCATCAGATGCGCCACCCCTGATGGACCCAATTATGTCGACATGATTGTCATTCCTGAGTAGGCACGGCTTCAATTTACCATCGGACGTAACGCGTATCCTGGTACAATTTTCACAGAAGGTAGTATTGTGCATGGGCCTAACGACCTCCACCTCGGTGACGCCGCTGCCGTTTTCAATGAAGTATTTGCGGCGCCTGTGCAATTCCCTCTCCACAACCTTGATTGCATCTCTTTCTAATCTCCCCTCAATAGGAGCAAAGTCACAGTGATATTTCTCATATAATGCCCTGGTTTTACAATCCCCGTCTGTTTCAAGTTCAATCAGCTGAAGTATCGTGCCACTTTCACCGGCAAAGTGAATCATCTCTTCTATTTCGTGGTCATTGACGCCCTTCATGACGACCACGTTCAGCTTGACCGGCGTTAAATCGTTGGCAATCGCTGCCTCCACCCCTCTGATAACTTGCTGTGAGCAATCTCTGCCCGTAATCGTCTTATATCTCTCAGCATCCAACACATCAAGGCTGATGTTGACCCTGCGCAGACCTGCATCCCTGAGGTCGCCCGCATACCTGTCCAACAACACACCATTGGTAGTCATCGATGTCTCCTTCATATAATCCGATGTACACTGGACAATCTCGCAAATATCCTCCCTCATAAGCGGCTCGCCGCCGGTCAGTTTAAGCTTTTTAATTCCGAGTTTGCCCCCAATTTCAACGATTTTCTCAATCTCAGCTGGGCTCATCTCTCCCTCAAAAGAGTTTTGCCCCTCTCTGTGGCAGTAAAAGCAGCATAGGTTACATCGCTGTGTAACTGAGATGCGCAGGCTGTTAATTTCCCTGCCGAATTTATCGTGCATGTGGATATGCTAGAGTGAACATAACGATTAAACTTTTCTATTTAAGTCAACCATCAAACGCTTCAAAAGAGGAAAAGATAATACGAACGAACGATAGTTATTTTATTACAGGCGGATAGGATGGAGACATATTTTATTGGGGCAGACGAGGAAATCAAATATTACGCAGTCGGTTTACTGCTGGCTGCGCTGGGGGCGCTGTGTATTTTGGGATTCTTGATACATAAATCGCTTAATACTGTGATGATGGCTGGCGCAGGCCTCGTTTTGATGTTATTGGGTACAATCTCACTGCTGTGGGGTATCTATTTGGAATATGAAGAAACTGGATCACTCAAAGAGGCGTTGGGTTTAGGGTGAGGTCAGCATTTTTGCAACATGATTGATGACAACCTATATGGCCGAAGAGGAGAAATATCGACGTCTACAGGGGCAGTGGCATGATTAACAGAAGGCATTTTATAAAAGGCGGAATTGCTCTGGTTTTAGCATTTTTGACTGGCAGCAGAATCAGGCTGTGGAACCAATCACCGCACCTTTTGGAGAGCACGCGCACCATGATGGGCACATCTGTAGCGGCAATGGTGGTGCACGATGACGTAGATAGCGCGCGAGAGGCGATGACGCAGGCATTTGGCGACATGCATAAAATCGATAGCTTGATGAGCATTTACAGAAATGACAGCGAAATAGCAACCCTCAACCGAAATTGTTTTTGTGAAAATCCAACTACCGACACGATTGCCGTCATCAAAAGGGCGATTCATTATTCCAACTTAAGTGGTGGCGCCTTTGCCATTACAATTCTGCCCATTATCGAGATGTGGAGAGAGAAAACTGGGGCAGGGCGACATCCAACAGAAGACGAACTTAATGGTGCCCTGGAATTGGTCAGACCCGAGTATATCGCTCTTGATAGCGGAGCTATACGATTCAAAAAACCAGGAATGGGCATCACGCTTGGCGGAATCGCGAAGGGGTATGCCGTAGACAGAGCCATTGAAACATTAGGGCAGAGAAATATAAAACACGCTCTTATAAACGCAGGAGGAGATATCAGGGCACTTGGTGGCAAAGCCGAAGGGGTGCCATGGAAAGTTGCCCTGCGTAACCCGGAAAACAAGGAAGATTCCCTCACTGTGCTCAGCCTCTATGATGGGGCGGTCGCGACCAGCGGAAATTATGAGCGGTGCTTCAATGAGGAAGCAAAGGCCACTCACATTCTGGACCCAAGGTCTGGGCATCCTGTTCAAGACCTGCTGAGTGTGACCGTCATAGCTGAAAGTGCAATGGATGCAGACGCGCTATCTACCACTGCGTTTGTGTTGGGCGCTGAAAAGGGCATGCGCCTGATTGAAAAACTGGATGGAGTAGAAGCCTTAATAGTAACGGGCGAAAAAGAGATAGTACGGTCTAATGGTTTTCACCACTACGAGGTTTGAGCTTAATCGCATCTCTTGGGCACTTCTCGACACATATGCCGCAGCCGATGCATAATTCTGGGTCAACAGTTGCAAGAAAATCCTTAATTGTTATCGCCTTGGATGGGCACGCTTTTGCGCAAATGCCACACCCAATGCAACCAACCTCACAAACCTCTCTCACATACTTGCCCCTGTCGTGCGACGAACATAGGACGTGGGCTTTTTTATCCCTACCAACTATCGCCAAAATGCCTTTTGGACACGCGCTGGCACACAAACCACATCCGACGCATATGCTTTCATCTATCACGGGCAAGCCATCTTTGCCGATTGTAATCGCACCAAGAGGGCACGCTTTTACGCAATCGCCATACCCCAAACAACCGTATGTACATGCCTTTCCGCCCCCTCTCACTAACGTAGCGGCCATGCAGCGCTTCACACCATCATACTGAAATTTATCAATGCACCTTGTGCCCCCTTTGCATCGAAGAAATGCAACGTTTCTATCTTTTTTTACAACCGACGCTCCCAGGATCTTGGCCATCTTCTCAGCCACTTCTTCCCCGCCCATTACACAGAGGCCAACCGCTGCCTCCCCACTGGCTGCACGCTCTGCATAATCAGAACATGAGGCGAATCCACAGGCGCCACAGTTTGCGCCTGGCAATACATCAAGTATTTTCTCCACTTTTGGGTCTGTTATAATCGCAAACCTCCTTGATGCCCACACCAAAACGGCGCCACATACAAATCCCAGTGCGCCTAATGCGATTACCGAGTTTATTATTCGCTCCATCATAATGCAATTCTCCCGAAATACTTCATAAACACAATCGACAATATTCCAGCTATAATAAAGGCGATGGGCACGCCCTTCATGGATTCCGGGACGTCAGACAGTTCCAATTTCTCACGTATCCCGGACATGATTAGCAGCATCATGCCAAAACCAATGCCTGAACTGCAGCTGAACACGATACTTTGCGCAAACGAGTACGATTCCTTGACGTTCAGCAGTGTGGACCCAAATACTGCACAGTTGGTCGTTATTAAAGGCAGATATATGCCCAATGCTCTGTATAGCGGCGGGCTATATTTTCGGATGACGAACTCCACAAATTGAACCAGCGTCGCGATTATCAGGATGAATGAAATCGTCACTAAGAACGTGATGCCAAGAGGAGTCAGCACGTACGTGTATACAATCCACGTAGCTACTGTAGAAAGCACCATAACAAAAATCACGGCGGCCGACATACCGAGCGCGCTCTTGGTCTCCTTGGATACACCAAAGAAGGGACACAGCCCGAGGAATCGAACTAATATGAAGTTGTTAATGAATATTCCACTTAATACTATGGCTGTTAGGCTCTCCACTATCTTCACCCACCTTTCCTATTCCTGATTAGGTTACTCAGGCCCATGAGCAATCCAATTATGAAGAATGCCCCTGGCGGGAGTATCATAAGCATAGCCGGCTCAATGTTAATTTGCAGTAGTGTTGATCCCATAAAGGATATCATGCCAGTTCCAAGCAACTCCCTGATGCTCCCAATTAGCACCAACGCCAGTGTGAAGCCCATGCCTATTCCCAACCCATCAACTACGGATAGTGCCGGTGGATTCCTTGATGCATATGCTTCTGCCCTGCCGAGGACTATGCAGTTTACCGTAATCAGTGGGATATATATGCCAAGCGCTCTGTGCAGTGGCGGCAGAAATGCCGCCATTGTCATATCTACAACAGTGACAAAAGTAGCGATGACAACAATAAAGGACGGAATCCGCACAATTGCCGGAATTTGCCACCGCAGTATTGAGATAATTAAATTAGACCCTGTCAACACAAAAATAACCGCTATCCCCATGCCAAGCCCGTTCTCTAAGGAGGTTGTTACCGCCAGTGTTGGGCACAACCCTAGGATCAGGCAGAAGATGGGGTTATCTCTTAATATTCCTCTCATGAATTCGCGTATATAACTTGGCCTATCGCTCATCGTATCCCTCATCCCGTTTCAATCTCTGTAACCTTCTCTCTTATAGCATCCACAACTGCCTGAGAGGATATGGTGGCACCGGTGACGGCATCGATTTTACCTTCAGGGGATAGGTTCAACTCCTCCACCGAAACACCTGAAAACTGACCTTGGAACCCTGGCGTTGCTATTTTTGCGCCCAGCCCAGGGGTCTCAGTCTGCTTTATGACCATTATAGCGGTTACCTTATAGTTTAAATCAACCCCGCCAACAATTTCTATAGGGCCCTTGAACCCCTCTTTCTCTGCAACAAAGGTATATCCGATTAGTCTCCCCTCTTCGTTGTATGCCTCGTAATAGACTATTTCATTGCCCTCTCCAACTACAGGCTTAAACTGGGCGGCTCCAGGCATAACCTGTGAGAATACTGGTGCGAGCTCATTATTGGCTGAGATGCGCCTCTCTGTTACCTCATATGTCACGGTCAGTACGCTGGCGGCTATCACCACTATCAGCGTCAACTTAGCTATCGTTCCTACAGCCTTTCTAATGTCCTCAGAATTGGCGCCCATTTAGCCCTCCACAAATGGTTTTGCCCTCACAAATCTGTCAATCAATGGAGTAATAGAATTCATCAGCAGTATTGAGTAGCATACGTCCTCAGCGTAATTGCCATAGAGCCCATATATCACGGTCAATATTCCGCATCCAATACCAAAGATAAACCGGCCTTTTTTGGTTAGAGGAGTAGTTACCGGGTCAGTGGCCATGAAAAATACCCCAAGTATAAAGCCTCCAATGAAGATGTAGGAAGCGTCTCGAGCAAGTAGTGCGCTCAGGAATACAACGCTAATCAGGTAGCTCGCAGGGATTTGCCATTTGATATAGCCCATGTACAGCAAAAATGCTGCACCTACCAATAACACAAATGGCGGTATATCAACCAGTCTTGCAACGCCTGCCGAAGCCATGTGTGAGGGCCATGCCATAGTCAAAACTGCCCATCCTACCAATGCGGGATTGAATATGTTGGAACCATAACCTCCAAAGGCTTGCTTCCCAATTGCAATTGCCACAACTGCGCCTATGAAGGGAATCCATAGCGGCACATTCACATGAAGGAGCAGCGCTAACAGCAAACCAGTAACTATTGCGCTGCCGTCTGTAGGAATTGCCTTTTTCAGAATGAATTTTTGGATGGCGCCCTCTGTCCCAACTGCTGCCAATACGCATGTTAAAATGATTGCCATTGCAGGGGGCCCGAAAAGATACAAAGACACAGCTACTGCGGGAAGTAGTGCAATAATCATGCCACACACCATCTTTTTGGTGCACGTGTCTTTTTTAATATGTGGTGGTGCAGATACGATTATGCTCACTTAATCCACTCCTTTGCGCATTTTATCAGTTGCACTATTGGTATCTTTGAGGGGCATACATAGGCACACTTGCCGCACTCCACACAGGCAGATATATTGTATCTCTTGCACATATCAAATCTATCCTCATTCGCGAACGCTGCCAACATGTTTGGTAATAAATTCGCTGGACATACATCGACACATTTGGCGCAATTAATACACGGTTGAATTTCCGGTGTTGTAACATCTTCTTTGTATTGGACTAGTATTCCATGTACGTCTTTGGTAACCGGCACCTCGTCCGTATACTGGGCCACTCCTGTCATGGGCCCATTGACGACGATTTTTTTCGGCTTGCCCTTATAGCCACCACAATGCTCAATTACACTCCTCAAGGGGGTGCCTATTTTTGCCTGTACATTCTGTGATTTTTTCACTCCCCAAACACTAACAACTGTTTCAGTTAATGGCTTGCCCATGCACACTGCATCATATGCCGCCCTCGCTGTTCCAACAGTGCTTGTCATCGTACTGGCATTAGATATCCGGTGCCCACGTGATATTTCCCTTTTGACGACAGCTTTGGCAAAAAACTCCTCCATGCCCCGCACATACGTGGTTTTTAACGGAACCGTTTCTATGTTCAGATCATCGACTGCTGCCTTGTTCATCGTATTGGTCGCCTCTGAATTGCTGGCATCAATCCCGATAAAACCACGTGATGCGCCAGTAGCCTTCATCAATATTTTCAATCCGTCTATTATTTCGCTAGGGAAATCCAGCATGAGTGCACGATTTAACGTCATGTATGGGGCTTCATCCATACCATTCAAGATGACCACATCGGATGGGCTCAACTTGGTATGAACCGGGATGCCCGACTCGACTACTCCCGCCTCTTTTATGATTCCTATAATTTGTTCTCTCTCTAGCTGAGAATAATCCTCTGCTTTGAATTCGATAGATGCATCCTTTCCATCCGGCTCGATAATTATACTCAAAACATTTTCATAAAAAGGGTGGGGGTACTCGGAAATTGCAGTGACCTTCCCAGAGGCGCTGGAATGGACAGGTGAAATGCCAGACTCGCCAATCTTCTGGCCAATTTTCACCACATCGCCAACACTTACCAGGGGCTTATTCTCCGCACCAACGTGTTGCTGCAACGGGATTATCACTTTTTCAGGTATTTTCGTGATGGGTTCAATCTGCCTCATCTATCAAGCTCCACATGGAATTTATGATTTATATACCGGGCTAAGTTATATGCCTAACGATGTGCACTATCACGAATGAACCCAAGATTTAATAACTCTTATAACTTCCCTAAATAGCAATATACCTTGTTGAATTTGCAATGTCCTACGACGATTATATCATATTTCTTTGCGATCTCCCACGGCACATCATCTTGCTATGGCAGTGCTCAAAAATACTTGCTGGGTGCAGTGGATAATTTTGAAACCGCTTCAGAACACCAATTCGACGTCTGCTATTTTCACGCCATCTATCTGCTCGATTTTACTCTTAACTGCGCCCACCAACTGGTTTGCCAGGGGGCAGAATGGCGTTGTCAGCGTCATCTTGACCTTTACGACCTCATTTTCAATTGCTATATCCTTAATCAAGCCCATATCTACTAGGCTTACGCCAACGTGTGGGTCGATGACATCTTTCAGCGCTTCTTTAACTTCTTGTTCTGTTACCATTTTAAACTCCTGTCTTTAGACTGTGCTTATCGTTCATTTTTCAACCTCTATGCGCATCAATAAACGGCAACATTATAAAATACTTTTTGATAGCATGAAGGTCATCTAACTCAGAACATTTCGAAAAACCTCTTGGTAGAACAACAATATCGAAAAAGACCTATATCGGCATCAATTATAGTACCTACAGTACATAGGGGTCTAAGATGGCACCAAGAAAATCTGCTATACTTGTTGTGATGGCAATCATCGTTATTGCATGTGCCTGTGGATGTGTTGAGCTGGGTGAGAAAGCCCCCACTTCTGCGCCGGAGGCAACTCCTGCAATTGGCACACCATTCACAAGCGAACAGTGCGGGTTCTGTCATGCTGGGGCATATGCAACGCTCAGTGCTTCGGTCGGGGAGCACAACAAATTGAATTGCAGTTACTGTCACTACAAGCACCCATACTTGCCACCCTGCCAGGAGTGCCATGGCGACTATCATGGCTCTGAACTTACTGACTGTTCGATGTGCCATGTAGATGCCCATGCCATAGAGGCCATCAACCTGGAAGCCATAACATCTGAGGCTTGTGGAAAGTGTCATGCTGATGTACAATCTGCATTAACCACCAACCCATCCAAGCACACCAATGTAGAATGCTCGGCATGCCATCCAGAACATGAACTGGCAGCAACCCTGGGTTGCGAGATTTGCCATGCATCTATTCCAGGACACTATCCAGGCATGACTACACGCGAATGTGAGAAATGCCATTCAACAGGACACACACCATCCCCGGTTACATACGCAGCTGATGTGCCAAGTGAATACTGCAGTTCATGCCATGTTGACCCGGCAACAGCAATGAGTCAGAGCGGCACCAAGCACGCAAGCCTGGCATGTGCATACTGCCATCCGCAGCATGCCATGATACCAACATGCGAATCATGCCATGGAACGCCGCACGGAACTACGTTCACGGATTGTGCATCGTGTCATGAGAGCGCGCACAATACGAGGGTTTGAGGACTACCCACTTTACTAAGGCACAAAAGTCTTCTCTCTTTTTTATCCCTACGCATCTATGTGCATCATCTCTATCTCTACGCGTAGCAGGAATAGGTAGACATACAATAACGTGAATGCGATTAGGTTAATCAAAAGTGCTGAGATTATAAAGTGCCCCTTGATGCCGCCACTCGTAACCACCTCTGGGTGAATCGTGCTCCAGAGGTGTATCGAGAAATAGCTGAGCGGCGCGCCCACAAAGGCAATGATACCAAATACAGACGCAAGCCGCGCTTTTCGTTCGGGCTCAGGTATAGCGGACCTCAACATCAAATATGCGGCATACAACAACCACAGCACCAATGACGTTGTCAGCCGTGGGTCCCATATCCAGTAAACGCCCCATGTGGCTTTTGCCCAGATCATGCCGGTTACCAAAACCAGCCCACAAAATATGACTCCAATCTCTGCCGAAGAGAGTGCAAAGATATCCCATTTTTGCCCCCCTTTTTGCAGGTATCTGATACTTGAAATGAACACAACGAAGAATGCCAGGTACGCAACCCATGCCAGGGGCACATGGAAATAAAATATCTTGTAGTAGTTACCAAGTGGCTCGCTCCCAGGTCCGTACACAGCAGACGCAGGATGGAACACGAAACATATGGCAATTATCATTGTGAGTGCAGTAATCCAGGGTAAAATTTTCTTGATATTCATGTCAATCCTCAATTGCGTATTCGAATATGAGCAAGGCCACTATAAAAAAGATGGCATCATAGGTTCCCAGAATCCGTAGCTCTGCTAAGATGTTTAGCCTGCCGCTCAGCACCTTGGTGGTGGCGGATACAGCAGATACAATAACTGGAACCAGAACCGGAAAGAGAATGACTGGCAGGAGTATCTCCCTTGTCCGCGTGTTTACGGTTAGCGCGGATAATAGCGTCCCAACGAACACGAATCCTAGGGTTCCGGGCATTATTATGAGACAGATTTCCCCCAAATTTGGGATGCTGTAATCAAAAAGCACTACAAACACTGGAATCGTAACGACTTCCATTATAGATACCAGGATTAGGTTCGAGACTACCTTTCCTATGTAGATAGCACTCCTGTCCACCGGGCAGAGTTTCAATCCATCTAGGCATCCTTGCTCCTTCTCACTCGTAAAGGACCGCGATAGACCGAGCATTCCTGCAAAGGTAAATGCAACCCACAGCACGCCTGGTGCAAGTTTCTCGATACGCTCTGGGTATGGCCCAAATGCAAAGCTGAAGATGGTAACTATGAGGAGAGCAAATAATAGCATTGAGTTCAGCATCTGTTTCGTTCTGAACTCTGCTCTGAGGTCCTTCCAGGCTATTTCTAAACAACGCCTCATAATTCTTCTCCCACATAGGACTCATAAATCGATTTGAAATATTCTTCATCTTGAATTTGCACTCTTGGCACATCGTAGGCGATCTCACCGCTGCGCAATATCGCCATCCTGTCACTCATTTTAATCCCCCTGCTTATCATATGGGTAGTCATCACCACTGTCTTATTGGAGATGTCCAACACCTTGAGGATCCTGTCAAAGGTTGCAACTGCATGCGGGTCCAGCCCTGTGTAGGGCTCATCCAAGAGCAATATGGGCGGGTCGTGGAGTATCGCCCTTGCTATCGAGAGTCGCTGCTTCATGCCTCTGGAAAACGTCCTTACTAAGTCCTCCGCTCTGGGCGATAGCCCGACCTCTGATATCACATTGGATATGCGCTCTTCTAAATTATCTACCTCATACATCTTGCCGTAAAACTGGAGATTCTCTCGCGCGGACAAATCCTCGTACAGGTATGTTTCATGCGAGATGACGCCAATCCTTTCGCGCACCTCGATAGCATCATCCCTTATATTATATCCATCTATCACGACTGCGCCAGATGTTGGGGCAATTAACGTCGACATAATTTTGATGAGCGTTGTCTTGCCAGCACCGTTGGGACCGAAGAGCGCTATAAACTCACCTTTTTTCACTTCGAGATTAATCTCCCTTAAGGCAACGTTATTGCCGAAGACCTTTGACAATCCGTTAATCGAAATCATCTTAACTATGCCTCTTATAGAAATCGAGCTATTAATAAACTGACCTCAAATAGTACTACTAATACGATAGCTACCACTAATTGCGAAATCATCGTGGGATCTGGCGATACGAATACCGCAAACGCTAACAGGGCAGCATAGACGCACCATCGCTTCTCCCTCAGCGTTTCATATTTTACCATTTCCATCTTCACTGCAAGCACCACCAGCAATGGAAATTGAAATATGATGCCCAAACCAGCAAGCATCGTCGTAACCATCGAGAATGTTTTTCCTACCGAGAGTTGTGCTACGGCTACATCACTGGAGTGAAATATCAAGAGTTTAAGTAGAAGTGGAAGCAGTACGAAATAACCAAGAAGGGCGCCTGCAACGAACAAAGTCAGCGAAAAAGGTATGACAATTAAAAGAAAACGCCTCTCGCTTGGATACAATCCAGGATTCATGAACGCTGTCATCTCATATATGAGCAGTGGTATCCCGACGCTTGAGGCGCATATAAGCGAGAGTGTAATCCTTACCTTGACAATCTCCCACGGTCCATAGAATACCATGTCAACATTCGGCGGGATTAGGCCACTCCATATTACGCGGAGTAAGATATCTGAAAAAGGAATTACAACTACGGTTATAGCCGCCACTATGCCCATAATGATGAGCAGCCTCTGTCGCAGCTCAACGACATGCACCACTAATGGCAGCTCCTTGTCGCCTGGGGGGGCACTATATCGTCTGGCCGTGTTCATCTTATCAGAAATAGCATGTTATCTTACTTCAAACTTAATACTAATGAGTAGGGATAATAAGGTTGAAAGTATCATCTAAGGGAATGCGGAGGATGAAAGTTGGCACTTAATGACTTCAACTTCATTTTGGTAAAACTACGAAGAAAGTTGATGTACATAGCAATGGTGGTAGGGATAGGAACGCTTGGATCCTTTCCTTTTATGAGTCATGTGCTAAACAGGATCAAGGTAGACTTAACGCCACCTGACGTGCAAATCGTGGTCCTTACGCCTACTGAGGCAATATTGCTGGAGTTAAAAATGGCCCTGATTATTGGCATCCTGCTTGCACTGCCGTTCATAGCATACTACGCGCACGGGGCATTAAAAGAGAGGGGAGTAGTAGGCGGCGCGAAAAAATCGTTCGCACTTCTTGTCAGCATCTTGGCTGTAATCATGTTCTTCCTTGGCATCTCTTACTCATACTTCATCATGCTACCGATTGTACTTGGATTTCTGAACATGCTCGCGGCTGGCACAGGAGCGTTGAGCAATTGGTCACTGGAGTCGTACATATATTTCGTGGTGATGATGTCCATGGCATTTGGACTAGTTTTTGAAATGCCGATAGTGTTGCCCCTATTGGTCAGGTCTGGGCTAGTGGAATATCAGACGCTGGCAGGACACAGGAAACATGCCGTAGTTCTCATATTCCTCTCTGCGGCGATGATTACGCCACCGGATGTGGTATCCCAGTTGATGATAGGGCTTCCGATGATTTTGTTCTATGAACTCAGTTTGTTGATAATCAGGCTTACCACCAAGACATCACATCATCCCATGACTACCGACGGTGGGAGAGCATGAACCAAAAAAAGCTCATAATAGTCTCATTCCTCGTTTTTTTGGCCATCGGCGGTGCGGCTGCTACCCAAGTCGTTCATTTTACAAAGGAGAACGCATTTTGCGGCTCGTGCCACATCATGGAGTCATATTATCTTGAGTATTCCACTTCCAGCAACCCGATGCCACATGTGCATAATCAAGCTGGCGTTAAGTGCTATGATTGTCACTTTGAGTCTGGCATTCTTGGCAGGGCAGAGGCGAGAAAACACGAAGCCAACATGGTCTTACTGTATCTGTTCGAAGAGTACAGAACGCCAATCACTTGCGATATGCCCCCTAACCGATGCCTAAAATGCCACCCAGATTATCAACAGCAGACCGTAGACCTCCTTAATCCGCATACTGGGGTAGAGAGTTGTGCACCCTGTCACAATCCCCACAGTGATACACGCCTGTCGGATTTTTATACCTATGACTGCTCTTCTTGCCATGATACACAA